>NZ_CP180230.1:0-600000 GCF_047555085.1 Candidatus Nanosalina sp. VS9-1
GATCTGGAGTGGTGGTTTTGACCTACCACCCCCTGATTTCACGTGGAACAGAGTTTCTGAGCGGGAAATTCTGATTATAACAGTAGTATACTATTATTACAATATTATATTATAATAACAGTGTTATATCTTTGTCTTTGGACTCTCGGACTATTTCCACTCGAAATAAGGGGGTGGGGGTGTACCGGACCTTGATTTCAGGTGAAAAAGGATTATAAACCTTGGTTTCGAGTAGAAGTTTACAGATGTCTTCGACTAAAAATAATTCCAGGTTTGAATCGGTCAGCGGGGAGCTGTCTGGTTCGTTTCTGTTTCGGGGGGTGCTGTAGTTTATGGCTCAGGGGGATCTGAAGTCGATGTTTTCGAACTACCTGGAACAGGATTCAGTCTTCAAAAACAAGGATGCTCTTACTCCGCACTACAAGCCGGATGAGATACTGCACAGGGATCAACAGATCGATGATCTGGCTTCGATCCTGGCTCCGGCACTGAAGGGTAACGATCCAAGTAATGTTTTTCTGTACGGTTCTGTAGGAACAGGGAAATCGCTTATCGTAAAACATGTTACAGAAGAGTTGAAGACCGTAGCCACCAACGAACAGGTAGATCTGAATATACTGTATATTAACTGCAAGATGAAGAAAGTCGCCGATACAGAGTACCGCTTACTGGCAAAGCTTGCTGAACAGCTGGGAGAAGACGTTCCGAGCACAGGCCTTGCCACAGAAGAGATATACAACCGTTTCTTCGAGGCCCTGCAGGATATGACAGGCGTTGTCATCATCGCACTGGATGAGATAGATGCGCTTGTCAAGAAAGTCGGAGACGAGTTCCTTTACAATCTTACAAGGATCAACGATGATCTAGAGGATACAAAAGTTTCTATACTTGGAATTTCGAACGATCTGAACTTTACAGAGTATATGGATTCGCGTGTCAAGTCCTCGCTTTCAGAGGAGGAGATTATCTTCCCGCCGTACAATGCTCTGGAGCTCAGAGAGATATTGAAGGCTAGAACAGATGAGGCCTTTGTGGAGGAGGCCTTGAAGGATGGTGTTATCTCGAAGTGTTCGGCATTGGCGGCTCACGAGCACGGGGATGCCCGTAGAGCTCTGGATCTTCTGCGTGTTGCAGGAGAACTGGCTGAGAGAAGTGAGAAAGAGCTTGTGGCCAAGGAGCATGTGGATATGGCTCAGGACAAGATCGAGCGTGATCGTGTTGTCGAGACTGTGAAACAGCAGCCAAAGCAGTCGAAGATCGTGCTTTACACTATTCTTGATATGATCGAGGATACTGAGGAGGAGATCGCTACAGGAGATGTCTATTCGCGTTACAAAGAACTGTGCAGCGATCTGGATGTATCAGAGCTTACTCAGAGAAGGGTTTCAGGCCTTATCAGTGAGCTGGATATGCTTGGTGTTATCAACGCCAAGGTCATAAGCAAGGGTCGTTACGGCCGTACCAGACAGATAAGTGTTGACTTATCTCAAAATATCAGGGAGCAGATAGAACAGCTTGTTGAAGACAAGTTCTATCTGTAGTTTTTGTTTCAACAGGGGGTTGGATTTCAACAGTGAATAAAGGAAAGAGCAGCGATAATAAGGGGGTATCAAGGTGAACGAAGAAGCAGTAAAGAAACTGACAAAGCAAGGATGCATGGTGGGTAAGGAAGCAGCTGAAAAGCTGACTATGGATGATGTAGAACGCATAGATCAGCTTGAAGCCACTCCAATGTATGTCTCAGGCCAGATGCTGGAAAATGTACGTCAGAAAACTTCTCAGAAAGTTATGGTATCCTCTTCAGGATCCAGCAGAGTAGAGACAGAAACAGATACTGAAAATTCTATAGAAAAATCTTCAGAGGCCTCCAGGACACCTATAGTGGAAGAAGATAAGCCTTCAGATGAGGAGGATGGTCCACAGCCGATGAAGGAGCTGGAAGACAATATCTCTGAAGACGAAGAAGATAGATCTTCTGTAAAGGAGAAAGATGATTCTGAAAACGCAGATGACGAGGAAGTAGAAGAGCATAATTCACAGGATGCTGAGGAAGCAGAGGCCCAGGAGATAGTAAAGGATGAAGGCGATTCAGAGGCCTCCGAGGATGTCGATGAAAGCATCTACGGCAGGAGATCATCGCACTTCCAGGGCGGGAAGACTGTACAGATAAGGGATGATAGAAGAAGGGATGAGCTTGATACAAAAGTCGAGATAATGGATGATTACGAGGTCTCCCAGTCTGAGAAAGATGTCCCGGAGTTCCTGGGATACTACAATGATCGTTACGACAAGATGAAGAGGCTTCTGATGAGAAGAAGCGAGTTGAGGTCGGCAACAGCTATTCAGAGGCTTGAGAGAAGAAGTGAAGGTGATGAGGCTGCTACAGTAGGCCTAGTCAAGGATAAGTACTCCACTAACTCCGGGAAGTACATAGTTACGCTTGAGGACAAGACAGGTACTTTCAAGGCCCTTGTTGACGAAAGAGAGGGCGACAAGATCGTCCAGGATGAGATGATCGGTGTACACGGCAGTATGGGAGGCGATATAATCTATGCTAACTCTGTTGTGAGGGCGGATCTTCCGATTCCTGACGGCGTCAAGACTACGAAGGATGAGGTGAAGGCGGCCTATATCTCCGATCTGCATATCGGCTCGGAGGATACTCTTCACGACAGACTGGATCGTTTCGCGAAGTGGCTTGGTACTTCAGAGGCCTCCAAGATCGGTTATCTGGTCATGCCTGGGGATGTCGTCGAAGGTGTAGGAGTTTATCCCGGTCAGGAGGACGAGCTTGAAGTTCCTGATATCTACAAGCAGTACAACAGGTTCGAGGACTGGGTGGAAAAGATCCCGGAGGATATACAGGTTATAGTCGGTCCAGGGAACCACGATATCACACGTCTGGCGGAGCCTCAGCCGAAGATCGATAAAAGTGTGTTTGACAGGGTGACTGATTTCAACAACTTCCATCTGGTGAACAATCCACAGACCGTCAGGCTTCACGGAATCAGGAGTAAAGGCATCAAGAACTTGATGTACCACGGTTACAGCTTCGACGATCAGATCGACGCGATCAAGGAGCTGCGTGAAAACGCCTACGAGGAGCCTTACAGGGTCATGGTCGATCTTTTGAAGAGGAGACACTTGGCGCCAACATATGGCTCCAATCTTCTTTCACCGGAACAGGAGGATCACCTTGTGATAGATCAGAAACCGGATGTCTTCGTCGCAGGACACCTCCACTCCCACTCTAACTACAGTTACAAAGGAGTTAACGTCATCGCAGCAAGCACTTTCCAGGCCCAGACCGACTTCCAGAAACGTGTCGGCCACGAACCGGATCCCGGGAAAGTCACGATAATAAACTACAAGAACAGGAACACCGAGGTGAAACAGTTCTAGTGACGGAGTTAGTGGAATCATACCGGCAGATGAGCGACTACGAAAAAGTCGCCACCATCGATATGGGAGGAACACTTCTCTCAAGGCCTCAGGACTCACCTTCGACACACGCCCGACTGAACGTGGCGCTAGGCCTTGCAGAACAGGAGGAAATGGATCTGTATGTAGAGTTCCAGGCCGGAAACGGAGAGATAAACGATCACAGTGAACACGCCAGAAAGCAGACAGAACTGTTGAGAGGCCTTGAAGACGCAGATATAGAGACATACGCCAATACCGTACAGGAAATTTTACAGGATACAGAGCTCATGCCGGCCGCACAGAGGTTCACGGACGAGCTCGATGAAATGGGATATACTACGGTAGCTGTCTCATCTGCGCCACCGGCCGTTACAATGCCTTACGCCGATGAGCTTGAGCTTGACGGTGTCTACAGGTGGAAAGACTATAATTTCACTGATTCCGGGCTTTTTGACAGAGTGTGGGTGAATCCGGAGGCTCAGAACGGAAAGCACGAAGTTGTTGAAGGCCTGCAGGATCAGGATACAGATGTGGCGCATTTCGGAAACGGAGATAATGATAAAGGAGCAGTCAAGGCTGCTGATGCCGGGAAGAGGCAGTGGTGGATGGCTAATCCGGATAAAGCTGTTGACTGGGCTTTGAAGGAGGCAGAGAAATTATGAAAACTGAAGAATACTTTGAAAGAATAGAAGATAAGACCGAAGAAGCATACGATGTGGCAGAAAAAGCTAGAGATCAGTCAAAGGATCCTGAGCAACGTGTTGATATTCCAGTTGCCAGAGATCTTCCTGAAAAGGCCTCAAGTCTTGTTATTGCGGCTATGTTTCCGCAGCTTGAGGATCAGGGTGTGCCTGAGAGAATCAGAGAGCTTGAAGATGAGTACGGGAAAAACGATGAGCGTGTGGCTTTCTCTATTGCCAGAGAGATCGCTCAGGGTGATTTCCATGAGTTCGATGAACTTGAAAAGGCCTGTAATGCAGGTATCCGTGTAGGAGTATCTTACATGACAGGAGGGATTACTACAGCTCCTCTGGAAGGTATTGGAGATATCAAGATACGTGAAAATAATGATGGCTCCCAGTACATCGCGATGTACTACTCAGGGCCTATCAGATCCGCTGGAGGAACAGCATCTGCTATGAGTGTGCTGCTTGCTGATTACGTTCGTAAAGGTGTTGACCTGGATCCGTTCGATCCGTCGGAAACTGTGGTGAAGAGGTATGGTGCGGAGGTTGAAGACTACTACAACCGTGTGACGGCCAAGCAGTACAATCCAACGCGCGAGGAGACAGAGATGATCGCAAGCAATGTTCCTGTCGAGGTCACGGGATCTCCTACAGAGTCCCTGGAGGTTTCCAACTACAAGGATCTGGATAGGGTTGATACCAATCAGATCCGTGGAGGAATGTGCCTCGTTTATCTTGACGGTCTGCCGTTGAAGGCCTCAAAGATCAAGAAGAGGATCGAGAAATGGGGTGAGGACTTCGGACTGGAGCACTGGGAATGGGTGGAAGAGTACCTTCAGCTCCAGAAAGATATCCACTCTGATGGAGGAGATGAGGACTCAGAGGAAGACGAGGACAAAGCGAAGCATACACCTAGCGACAAGTATCTTGGATCTCTTACCGCAGGAAGGCCTGTATTTGCACATCCGGGGAGAAAAGGAGGATTCAGGCTTAGATACGGTCACTCGAGGACTAACGGCCTTGCAGCAGTCTCATTCCATCCTGCAACGATGGAAATAACAGAGAGATTCATCTCTACAGGTACGCAGTTGAAGACGGAGTATCCCATGAAGGGAACTGTTGGAACTCCCTGCGACTCTATTCATCCGCCAGTAGTTCGTCTTGAGAGCGGCGAAGTAAGAAAAGTCGATACTCGTGAAGAAGCCAAGGAGATCGAAGACGATGTAGATGAGATTCTTTTCCTCGGCGATATGCTTGTAGCTTTCGGAGAGTTCATAGAGAACGGTAAAAAACTGATTCCATCACCGTACGTGTCAGAGTGGTGGGAGAAAGAGCTTGAGAAAGAGCTTGAAGAACAGGACGTCAAACTGGGCCGCGACTTTACAGACAGAGATCCAACGCCAGAAGAGGCCTTCAAGATCTCAGAGGTACTGGATATACCGCTGCATCCGAAATGGACGCATCACTGGAGAGAAACATCTCCGAAGAAATTCAAGGCCCTTTACAGCGATCTCAGAGACGGAAAAGTGGAAAGCCCAAAGGCGAAGAAAGCGCTTGAAGATATACTTGCAGAGTACAGGATCGAAGATGGAGAGGCCAGAATAAAGGAAGAGCAGCTGAAGACGATTAAGGAGCTGCTTGACTTGGAGAACAATCACAGCGAAAAAGTAGATTCGATAGAGGCCTCTAAAGAAATACCTGAGTTTATAGAGAAGGTTTCAGGGATAGAGGTCAGGGATCAGGCACCGCACTACATCGGAGCGCGCATGGGACGGCCTGAAAAGGCCCAGAAGAGAACGCTTAATGGCAAGCCACAGCTTCTATTCCCCTGCGGCAAAGATGAAGGAGGCAGGATGAGAAATCTGTCAGAATCTTACAGGCATGAAACAGTCAACGAACAGATAGTACACAACAGATGCCCTGAATGCGGTGAGATAACACATTACTCGTTCTGCAGAAGCTGTGATGTTCCTGCCGAGCCACGCTGGTTCTGCACCAGCTGTGACGAAGAGTTCAAGGAGGCCACGGAAAAATGTGGTTCATGCGGTAATGAAAGGGTACAGAGATACAAGACCACGGATATCGATGTAGAATCGATGATGAATGATGCGCTGCAGAACGTGGATATGCCTGAGCCTCCAGAGCTACTGAAATCTTTCAGAGGTATGACATCCAAGCATAAGCACGTTGAGCCTATAGAGAAAGGCCTCTTGCGGCAGAAATACGATTTATATGTCAATAAAGATGCCACGGTAAGATACGATGCCACTGACATTCCTATGACACATTTCAAGCCTAAAGAAATCAGTGTCTCGGTTGAAAGACTGAAAGAGATCGGCTATACACACGACAAAGATGGAGAACCTCTTGAAGATGAGGATCAGGTTCTGGAGCTGAAACCACAGGACATCGTAATACCGGATTCAGAAAATACTCTTTCCGCAGCAGACTACATGATGCGTGTAGCGGACTACGTGGATGATTTGCTGGAGCAACTATATGGACTGGATTCTTTCTATGATATAGAGGATAAAGAAGATCTTGTCGGAGAGCTTGTTGTAGGCCTGGCACCTCATACATCAGGAGGGACTGTAGGCCGTATAATCGGCTTTACAAATGCGAAGGGAATCTATGCACATCCTTACTGGCATGCAGCAAAGAGAAGAAACGCTGACGGTGACGAAGATGCAATCATGCTTATGATGGATGGGCTACTTAATTTTTCACGACAGTTCCTTCCTGATATGACAGGAGCAAGGACTATGGATGCTCCACTGATCCTTTCAACAGTACTGAATGCAGACGAGGTTGACGATGAGGCCTGGGCTACTGAGACGGTCGACGAATATCCATTGAGTTTCTACGAGGAAACAATGGAGTACAAGAAGCCGTGGGAGATGGACACGGAGATAGAGATCGGTGAAGATATAGTTCACAGCGATGAACCGTTCCGACATGGATATACTCATGAGTCAGAGGATGTTGAGAACGGGCCTAACCAGTCGGAGTATGTCACGCTTGATGAGATGAGTGAGAAAACATCTGCACAGCTAGGCCTAGGCGAAAAGACCAAGGCTGTGGATGAAGATGCTGTAGCAGAGCTTCTGCTTGATAAACACTTCATACCGGATATCAAGGGAAATCTCAGAAGCTTTTCGTCTCAGAAGATGCGCTGCGTAGACTGTAACGCCAAGTTCCGGCGTGTACCGATGACAAATCAGACAATAGCACCATCAGGGAAAGAGACTGCAGAATGCCCAGAATGCGCTGCAAACCCTGATAAGACAGGAGCAGGCAAAGTTCTTCTGACCATTTCAGAAGGAACGATAAAGAAGTACATGCAGCCTTCAAAAGACATCATCGACAGTTATGAGATCTCGCCGTACAAGAGACAGGAAGTACAGATCTTGAACAGGACGATCCAGAGTCTTTTCGGCAAATCAAACAGGCAGTCAGGCCTCAAGCAGTTTACGGGCTGAATCTCTTTCAAAGGCCTCTGAGATGCGTGGAATACGGGAGGCCTTATCAACTACTTCTCTATTCATTCTCTCCTCTATCTCACTTTCCTGTCTATAATCATCTATGCTGTAATCTCTGTCGTCGAGCTTTGACTTGTGGCCGGATTCTGTTCTCTCCATTTCATTCAGCTCCTCCTCTAGATCTCTGAAGAACTCTTCTACTTTCTCAGGCCTGTAAACTTCTCTTCCAGGAGATGAAAAATCGATTTTGACGCCATAACGCTCCTGCATAAACTCTCTGAATTCTTCCAGCCTTTCCCTGTACTTTTCAGCTACAGGATAAGCGTCTTCTACAAGCATCTTTCTTGAGGCCTCGCTGTTCACATCTCTGGAGTGTTTCAGCTTCCTTGAAGCTTTCAGGCCTATTTTACGTAGATTATCAAGTTTCTCTCGAGTCTTGTCTAGGTCTCGCAACTCTTTCTCTATCTTTTTCCTCAGGTCATTCGGCACGATTCCTTCAGGCATCTTTTCAGGGTTTTCGGCTTTCATATGCCTGATGTATCTGTCCAGAGGCTCGAAGATAGGGCTTTTAGAGAAATTAGTGTCGTATACGCCCTTGATCCAGTTTTGCTGCAGATCTTCAGGCTTCCTTCTTGTTCCAAGAGGCACTTCTCTATCCACTTTAAACATCACATAATCGATCCTACTGCCGCCATCATTCACTTCCATGCTTTTACGGGAAATAAAACGCAAATCATCCGGAGAGCCGTAGATTTTTTCCAGGCCTTTATTGCTTTTTACTGCATACGTCTTCGGCTTCCCCGAAGGATTCCTGATCTCTTCTTCAGGCATTGCAACTACTTCCAGATGCTCTACAGGCACCTCAATCTTCAGTATTACATCGCGTGCGTAACTTTCCGCCGTCTCATAGTATCCACAGAATACACCAGGCTCTGCTATAGCATGATCGCCAGAATTCACCTCGTCCTTTGTGTACTGATCTCTGTACCCGTTTTCAGCGGTGATATATCCTTTTTTCAGGACACTGATCTGTTCATGTCTTCTATCTGCTGTATACTCTTTATTGAAAAATATCTGCTCGCTGCACCCTCTGTAAATCACTGCTTTATCGTAACTGAAAGGATAATCACTTATCTCACCCTTGAGAAATTTTTCACAGTCCCAGACTCTTTCACTCATCTGTATACCAGTTCAACAGTATCCTGTATAAACTTTTGGAAGGCCTTGGGCATAGCTTATTTAGGATTAGAACTGTAATTCTCTGGTATGGAACAACAGGTTGAACTAAAGGAAGTCATGACTGAGGGAGTTATAGCAGTAGATAAAGACGAAAACATTGTATCAGCCTCCAGAACACTTGAAGAGGAAAATATCAGAGGCCTCGTAGTAGTAGATAACGAAGAGGCCGTTGGCGTAGTCGTCTGCAGGGATATAGTGTATCAGGTAGTCGCTGAAGGCCGCGATCCAAGAGATACAACTGTAGAAGATATAATGAGCACAGATCTGATCGTCGCAGAAGAGGATGAACTACTTGACGACGTGGCAATGGCGATGAATCAGAACAAAGTCTCCAGAGTGCCGGTTGTACGTGGAGATATGCTGGTAGGAATCGTAACACAGTCCGACATCCTCCGTGCATGGCCTGGATTCGCAGAGATCATGAGCGAAGACATCGAGATGGAGGCAGAGGCCTCTGCAAGAAGTATTTCGCGTTCTGGAGTCTGTGAGGAGTGTGAGAACTACTCCGAGGAGCTTCAGCAGGTTAACGGAAGATGGCTCTGTGAGGAATGCCGTTAAAGCTTCCAGCTACACACCATTTCTTTTTTGATTTTTAATTTCTCCTGTATTCATGATAGATAGTTTTTTACAGAACTTTTGACAAGTCCATATACATGGAGATAATCGAGGAGATTGCCCGCCGAAGACAGGAGATAGTAGTCGAGAATCCTGGCAGGGCCTACTCCGAGATCAGGGATCTACTGGAGAACAGGCTTTCGTTCGATGAAGTCTTCGAGGAGAAGTACTTCAACGACGTCGATGAAGGCCGAATCCGGACAAAAGTTATGCTTATAGAGGGCCAGGACAAGTTCACAGAGGAGATTATAGAACTTTATCTGTCGATAGATAAAGAGACAGGAAAAGCAGAGATACAGATGAAAGGAAAGCTGGAGACAGAGTATCCGACTGAGAAAAACTACCAGCAGAGCCTGTGGTACTACGCATACCGTTCACTTTTTGACAAGTTCATCTACGGTGAAACACGTGGAGGATACGAGGAAGCTGTAGAACACGACCTGGATCACATTCTCAGACTTGTAAGAGAGAACCTGGAGGAGGATTTCAATGGTTAAGTTCGAGGAACCGCTTCAGAAGAGAAGCGACCACTTCTTTGTCAAGGAAGATCCTGTAAGAATTTACAGAGGCCTCAGAGATATACTTGTAAACGAGTTCGATGTCGACAGGATCGAAAAAGGGAAAAACGAGTTCAATGTTTCAAAGCCGAAGGACAGGCTGCGTCTGCACGCTTTCAAGGAAAAATCAACGCACACAGTGATTCACTGGCGTCTTTCGTGGAAGGCAAAAGCACCTAAAGATATTTACAAGATGGACAGGCCTGACGATATCCTCAAGGCCCGTGTTCAGACAAGCGGGGAAGTTGTAACTGTTTATCCGGGAGCTAATTCGATGCCGGTAATCCCAAAAAAGAAGATGGAGTATCCTCAGTCCCGCATCGATAATTCAGGCCTTCAGGCCGAGGAGAAAACTGCTTTCCAGCGGTCAAAGCTTTACAAAATCATGGTAGGCATCTGGTACAACAAGTTTTACTCAAAGGAGATCGAGAAGTACGAGGAGGAAGGAGATGAGACGATTATCCATCTTCACAACTTGATGCGTGAAAAATTCGGTGTGGAGCCGGGGATTGCCAAGACAGGGGCCTCGGAGTTCACACCGCCGTGGAGATGATGATTTATGTCCGATGATGATTCAGCTGATACTGATTTCCTGAAAAAGATAATGAATTTTGGCAGCGGTGATGACAGCGATGAGCCAGGTTTTCTGGGCAAGATGGCCTGCTGGTTCCATTTCCCGGGAACTACTACATCTGATTGGGAAGAGCATCATTTCCACGAGATTGATGATATCTGGCATCACGAAGAGATTTTCTCAGGAGACAAATTCCTGATTGAAAACGCAACTGAATGGTACGAGAGCCCGAACGTCCCTACCATCTACGCTGATCACAAGTACATATTCAACAACAACATGAACATCTCCAAGCCATTCGAGAAATACTACGAACAAAACGTCGATACCGGCGAATTTGCCTCTGTGATGGAGGCCTATGACGGTCTTCCAAGCGGGAGAGGAGAGCTTACTCTGGAGACGAACATAAGTACTAAGAGTCCACCCAGCGGTGAGAACGACTTTGCCATGGTGGATTACAGCGTAGAACTCTATGTTGAGTATGATTTACCGGGAGGCATAAGCTTTCTGCCCCGGATTCTTGCACATCCTTTGAACAAGCTTTTCCGCCATTACTTCATCAAGTATATCGGCGAGGAAATGCTGGAGTACGATATCGAATACGCCCGGGAAAGAATGATAGAGTACTACGACTACATCAGGAAGTACCACGGAGAGGAGCCTGTACAGACACGTACAAGGCGTGAAAGCTTCGAACCTATCGATGAGGAAACTTTCTTCGACTAGAGGCCACCGTTTTAACTTTCGCCCTACAGTTACAGTACCAGGCTGCCCTCAAGTCAGCAGGCATGAATGAGGCCCTTCACCGGTAGCCTCTATGATTGCTCTGTGTTAAAGGGCAGCCAAATACTACAGAGGCCATCTACAGATGACAGAGATCTACGTAAAAGTCAGGCCTGATTCAGAAGAAATCAGTGTAGACACGTCTTCGGCGATAGTGCAGATCGACTTGACTGAGCCTGCTGAGAACGGCAGGGCGAACAGTCAACTCTTGCAGCTTATCCATGAAAGGACCGGTGAAGAGGCCGCTATAGTTTCAGGCCACAGATCCAGAAGGAAGAAGATCAAGTTCCAGATCAAAGAGGAAAGTTTCAGACAAAAGCTTCAAGGTGAATAAATAAGAATGGGAAAAGTATCACAGAACTCCGCGAACTACATGATAAAGGCAAAGCTGAACTCCAGCGGCATAATTGAAAAATCAGACGTTGTAGGAGCGGTATTCGGCCAGACTGAAGGCCTACTGGGGGAAGACCTTGATCTCAGAGAACTGAGAAACAAAGGGAAGGTAGGACGTATAGAAGTTGACCTGAAAAAGAACTCTGGATCGACGGAGGGAACTATCGAGATCGCAACTTCTCTTGATGCCACTGATACATCTATTCTAGCGGCCTCTCTTGAGACTATCGAAAAGATCGGGCCTACACGGGCAGATATACGTGTAGAAGAAGTTTCCGATGTACGTTCTTCAAAGCGGGATTACATAATCAAGAGATCGAAGCAGATACTGAAGGATATCCGCAGCGAGAATCCGGATATGAACAAGATAAAAGAGGAAGTCAAGCACGAAGTCCGTGAATCCGAAATAGTTAACTTCAGAGGCTTCCCGGCAGGCCCGGATATCTACTTCTCGGATGAAGTTATACTGGTAGAAGGCCAGGCCGACGTCAAAAATCTCGTCAAACACGGAGTCAAGAACGCACTCGCCCTCGGCGGCACATCAGTTCCGGATAAGATACCAGAAGTAACGGAAGATAAGGAAGTAACAGCTTTCCTCGACGGCGACAGAGGAGGAGATCTGATCCTTGAAGAACTCAGAGACCGGATGGAAGTGGACTATGTTGTCAGAGCTCCTGAGGGAAAAGAAGTTGAAGAACTTGATGAAAGACAGACCTTCGAGGCCCTAAGAGATAAAGAAGACTCCCAGTACGTAGAAGAGACAGAATCAGATGAGGAACAAGTTGCAGAAGAAGATCTAGAGGCCTTCAACGAGATTATGAATGAGCTTGTCGCTACAAGAGCACTCAACGTCGTAGATGAAGATTATGAAGTTACGGACAGGATGCCTGTTGATAAGAAGGATGGAGTCGATGCAGAACAGGCCTACGCAGTACTGGCAGATGATACAGTCGACAGCGATCTAGTGAATCTTGCCGAACAGCTTGAAGCCCAGTACGTCATCGGAAGAGACAAGACGGCTACAGTGAACTCTTCAGAAGTAAAGATAATTACGGAAGAAGATATGTAGAAAATTTTTCTGGAGATCTACTCCTGATAAACTTTCTGTGAGATAGTAACTACGGCCTCAGAAAGTTCTTTCACATCTTTACGCAGTTCCTTGACTTCATTATCAAGAGCTTTCCTGTGGATTTCTTCACTGGCGCTTATAGAGGCCTCTTCATCCTCAGAACTTGAGATCTGGGATTTGATTTCTGAGATCTCGCTCTCCAGTTCCTCAAGTCTCTCGGCCGTGTCTATTCCTTCTACCTTGATTCCTTCCTCACTGCTGTCGGTTTCTATACGTGACTCAAGATCTTCAACTTTTTGCTCAACTTCCTCAAGCCTGTTATCTGCTTCCTCGGCAAGATCAAGCTGGCTACTCTCTATCTCGCTCAATCTACCGTCCAGATCTTCAATATCGTCCTGTATATCTTCTTTGAATTCCTCAAAATCCTCTTCATCCATATCAAGGCCCAGATCCTCTGCATCAAAGTCGAGTTTATCTGCTATCTCCTCGAATCTTTCCACTGCCTCATCCAGACTCTCATCCTCGAGCTCTTCATCTTCAGATTCTTCTTCAGTATCTCTTTCCTGCTCCACTTCATCTATCTCTCCTTTAATAGATCTTATATTCTCTTCAAGACTGTCTGAAAGCTCATCTCCAGATCTTTCGACATCATTATCATTAGAAGCTTCCCCTGTCTCTATCAGACGCCCTTTCTTTGCTTTAGCGTCGCCAAAATCCGGAGTTTGCCTGGATTCAGTATCTGTCTGTCCTGAAAAACTGTTGTCCGATATATTTTCGCCTTCTTCAGGATTTTCTCCGGACTCTCCTGAATCAAGGCCTAGATCATCTTCGCTGAGGCCTCTCTGAGTTCCTCCGGCATCCTGGCTTTCCTGTGATCCGAATTCGTTTCCTTTTTCTACTTCTGTTGCCTTTCTCCATTCGCTGCTGGAGCCCGAGAACTTTTCGTCCTGTTCAAAAGCTTTTTTGGAGCGTGACTTGTGCATCTCGGCGATATCCCTGTCTCCGTCTCCGGGCTGCGATCTATCGAGATTTGCCTTCCCCGCTATGTTGCTGAAATCATTCTCTTTATCTTTATCCGAACTGCCGAGAAACGGGATGTTAACCATTTGCCAAAGTCACCTGTAGAAAATATGGGGCAGACCTGAATAAAAATGTAGATGATGCGACCGGATGGAAACAGTAAAAATGCTTCAGCAGAAAATCCCTAATCAGAGGCCTCGAAAAACAGATGAGCATCACAGGATTTCTCTGGAAATATGTAGCAGGTCCGATAGTAGCTGACGCTCAGAACGTTGAATCGCTCACGTGGAACGGAGCAACAGCAGCCACAGGATATAACTCTGTAAACACGGTTCTGTACGCTCTAGTTGCCACAGCGATAATATACGGAGTCTACAGAGGCTTCAGGAGGTACAACGTCGAATTCACGATGGAAAAAGTGCTTTACTCGCTTCCATTCATACTTCTTGGAGGCCTCATGAGATTCGTTGAAGACACAGGAGTCATAGATTATCCGCTCTCTATAATACTCATAACTCCTATACTACACTTTGCTATACTGGGCCTCTACACGGCGACACTGGCTTCTGCAAGGAAGCTTGAAGGCCTGAAAAATCTGACTGAAAATCAGCTGATGCTTTACACAGGTTCAGCGATACTTCTCCCGGCTGTAATCTTCACACTCAACTTTTTCAGCGGCATAGACTTCCGTATAGATCTGCTTCTGACAGCTTTCGCAATCCCGATAATCGTTACAGCAGTATACAGATTCTTGGTGGCTGATACAGAACTTGACAACCCTGGATATCATCTTATTGTATTCAGTCAGCTTTTCGGCGGCGCTTCTAGCATGCTGGCAGTTACACAGGGATACGAACAGAAACAGCTACTTACACAGGCCTTCACATCCATATTCGGTGTTTCGGGTATTCTGATCGCCAAGACGCTTCTTGCAGCCCTCGTAATATATGCTCTTCTCGATGTGGAAGAGGAAGAGTTCCAGGCCCTAGCCGTACTTGTTCTTGCCGTTGTAGGCCTCGCCACAGGAATCAGAGTTTTACTGAGGATGCTGGCAGGGATATAGGAAAATGTTCAAAAACAATGCCGTGTAATACAATGTATTATGGCCTTTCTGTGCATAGATATAGGAGGAACAAATACGATAGTAGGAGTAGGAAACGGAGATTTTGAATCTGTAGCAAAGTACAGCACCGGCGAATTCGTCGAAAATGTCCGTGAAATGATAGATGAGGCCTTAAAGCCGTCACACATCCAGCAGGAAGACATAGAACAGGTGGCTGTCGCAGCAGCAGGCCCTATCGACAGGGAGAAAATGGTTTTCTATCCTCCAAACGTTTCAGACAAGCAGGGCCTCGAAAAAATCAATCTGGAAAAAGCACTGGCAGGCCTGGGCGAAATAACGATAATAAACGACTGTACATCAGCGGTACTTGGAGAGTACCACTATGGAGGGCATAAAACAGATAATCTTGTCTATGTAACTATTTCATCTGGCATAGGGGCAGGAGCGATCATTCAGGGACAGTTAATTGAAGGAAAAGACGGAAATTTTGCAGAAGTAGGGCATATGGAGATAAGCACAGAACTGGAATGCGGATGCGGAGGCCAGGGGCACTGGGAGGCCTATGCTTCAGGTGAAAATCTTCCAAAGATGGCAGATCAGCTTTTTGACCTGAAATACGATAACGCAGTCGAAATATTCGAACAGTACAACAGAGGAGACAGCCAGGCCCAGAAAGTCATCTCACAGATGCAGGAAGCCAATATACAGGGATTATCAAACGTTGCAACGCTCTACGATCCCGATAAAATAGTTCTGGGCGGAGCAGTAGCACTGAACCATCCCGAAACAGTAGTAGAGCCTCTTGAAGAAAGAGTTGAGGAAAGATCTGTTAACTCAACTCCTGAAGTAGATCTCTGCAGTCTCGGAGAAAAATCCGTTATACACGGCCTCAGAGCCGTATGTAACGGAAAACACAGTAACTGAAGTAAAAAAGTTGAGAGGCCTTTCTCGAGGCCTGAAAATTTATTCTTTGACGTCTGCTACATCGCCCAGTGTGGCGCTTCTGTCGTCTCCGGAGTCCTGATCGACGTCGGATACTTCGGGATTGACATACAGATCGATGCCGAATTTCTTTCCGATCTTTGAGGCCAGAGATTTTTCTGGCTTCAGATCCTGGCTCTCGATTTTCTTGATCACGGACTCTTTTTCGTTCAGGCTGTCAGCGACTTCGCTGATTGAAAGTTTCTCTTTTTCACGGGCCTGCTTGATCTTTTCTCCGTAGTTGGAGTCAAGTACTTTTGTCTTCCGGCTGCTTGAACTGGTGCTTCGGCTTTTCTTCTTTTTACGCTTCTTGGAGGTTGTTTCAACTGTTTCCCCCATTTCAGCACATGAGTCACAGACGTTTAGTGTAGCTCCTTCGATTTTAGCTTTTTTGAGAGAATCCTGTTCTCTACCACAAAGTTCACAAGATGACATTTTCAGTTCACAAATCCTTTTTTGATTAAATTTCTGCTGTAGATCAAAATTTTTCTGTAGAAGACAATTGTACTCGAAACATTAAAATACCTCGCAAAACAGGCCTCTGAAAAATCCGCCAAGAAGTTTAAACACAGGCCTCCAAAACAGAAACAGGATGACAGGACTGATTGGCTGGTGGCCTCTACACGAAAACTCAGGATCAACAGCTCATGATCTTTCAGGAAACGATAATCATGGATCTTCTAACGGTGTTAATCCTGGTGTAGCAGGGAAGGGAGGCCTTACAGGCTACAGCTTCGACGGAGCTGGCGATTATGTTGATCTTAATCGTTTCGGCACGACTTTTACTTCCCTCTCTATATCTGCCTGGGTGAACGTATCCGATAAGTCTTCTACAGGACAGATTCTGAGAGATTATTCAGATAATAGCTTTACTTTACGTACCAACAGCGGTGAAATCGAGTTCGGTATG
The DNA here is from genome assembly GCF_047555085.1 of Candidatus Nanosalina sp. VS9-1. Taxonomy (GTDB): domain Archaea; phylum Nanohalarchaeota; class Nanosalinia; order Nanosalinales; family Nanosalinaceae; genus Nanosalina. The sequence goes on from NZ_CP180230.1 coordinate 16,793, forward strand.
AATTCCGACAGTTCGGCTTTCACATCAGTAACACACGCCATCAGCAATGATACGTGGTATCATGTCGTGGCCACATGGGATGGAAGCCAGATAGAACTGTATATTAACGGAGAGAAGAAAGATACTGCTTCATGGAGTGATGCACATGCATGGGATACAAACAGAAATCCATCCATAGGCTACAAGCCCTACAACTCGTCCCAGTACTACAACGGCAAGGCCTCCAGCATCAGACTGTATGATCGTGCCTTAACTCCTTCTGAGATCCAGGAACTGTATGAATGGGGATCCGGTGATTATGTGAGGCCTCCGGCTGAAAGTGATTCTGGAGTTTCTCGCTGGAGTTTTGACGGCGATGTAACTGATTCATGGGGATCAAGGGATGGAACAGATAATACAAGTGCAGGATTCTCTTCAGATTCTGTGAGAGGCCAGTCAAAGTCATTTGACGGAAGCGATGACTTTGTGGATATAGGTAGTCTGGGTGTCAGCAGAGGCGATCCTGTAACTGTCAATCTATGGATAAAGAAGAAGGGAGATATAACAACTTCAGAAGATCAGACTATTTTTGCATCTGAAAAAAGCAATCCCTCCAATGGAAGACTGTATATAGAGGCCGACAACGATAGATACCAGTTCTACGTCAATAGCGGGATAATAAGATCAACCAGTTCTTTCAATTATTCCTGGAATATGCACACCTTTGTCTGCGATGGCAGCACAACCAGTTATTACATCAATAACGTATTTCAGGAAAGCATAGCTGATGATTTCTCTATACCTGATCTTGTTCTAGGCCAGGATAGTGACACGAGATTTTTCGAAGGAAAAGTCGATGATCTAAGGATATACAGCCGAAATATTACGCGTCAAGAGATATCTGAGCTCTACAGGTACGGCACCAGAGGCCGCGATATGAGAAAATTTACAGTGAATAGCAGAGGCCTCTGAATTTTTCTGTAAAAAACTGTAAAATTTTCAGGCCGTGTAGAGGCCTTGAACACCGTTTTTACCACGGGTGTTGAACAAAACCTGTTTTAGAGGCCTGAATGGTACTGTTTTCTGCCTTTAACCCCCGTACCTATAAAAAAGAGGACTGACAATACCTTATTGGAGGATTTCACAATGGTAGATGTACTTAAGAAGTCTGGCGTCCGTGACGCAGCTGATGGAGTCAACGTTGGCTCCGATTTCTACGATGCTCTAGATGACGAGGTAAAGGATCTTGTCGAGAGAGCTGTAGAAAGAGCTCAGGAAAACGGACGAAAGACTGTAAAGGCAAGAGATGTATAATCTCAGGTCTTTAAACAGTCAAAACATACCTTAATTTTTTCTTTTTCTCCTTCATTTTCACTCAAGATCTGCTATAAACTCTCTTACTTCAGAAATATTTTCCTCGCTTATATTTTCTCCTTCCAGAGTCACACGTATCAATTCTTCTGATCCGCTGGGCCTTAGAAGAGCCGTGAAGTCCTCGAAATCCAGTTTCAATGCGTTAAATTTTTCGTGGATTATCAGGCCTCTGGCATTGGCTTTCTCTCTGATTCTAAGCATTAAATCGTTCTTCTCTTCAACACTGGAGTTGAATTTTTCTGTGTCATACTTCTCCAGATCATGGATAATCTCCGAGAAGCTTTCATCTTTCTCTGATATCAGGCCTGATACAAGAAGTGCGAAAAGACTCCCTGAATCATACGGTACAAATTCCGAATCCATTAAATGGCCGTTGGGCTGTCCTCCAAAAGTTATATTTTCTTCAAGAGATTTGAGTGCTGTAAATACTGCTCCTACTGGAGCATAACTTATTTCTCCATCGTTGCTCTCTACAGTGTCTTTTACTGTTCGGCCTGCGTTGACTGAGGCGACTATCTTCTCGGAGACCTCCAGATACTTTTCTGACAGGAGGGCGAGCGATGTGTCGCCGTCCACAAAGTTTCCGTTCTCGTCTACAAACATGACACGATCAGCATCACCATCAAATATAACGCCGATATCAGCTTCTTCTTCCAGTACTTTTTCCTGCAACATTTCTGAAGATTTTTCTGAAGGCTCAGGAGAGTGAGCAGAGAAATCAGGATCAAAACTGTCGTTAATTACTTTAACTTCAGCTCCAAGCTCTCTCAGTGCGTCAGGTGCCGCCAGGCATCCAACGCTGTTGGAGCAGTCGACTATTACTTCAAGGCCTGAAAGATCTTTATCGAAAAGTTCCCTGTAACGTGAAACAAGACCTTCAATGTACTCTCCCAGAAGATTTTCCTCGCTGAGTTCTCCGTAGCTTTCGGCGGAGGCCTTTTCCCTCATGTAGATCTTTTTGATCTCCGCCATCTCGGCGTTACTGAGTATCCTTCCTTCAGAATTTATCGGCTTGAAGCCGCCGTAACTTGGAGGCATGTGAGATGCTGTTATTTGTACTGCGGCATCAAAATCTTTCCTCGCAAGATAAGCTGTCATATCTGTAGTTGCAAGGCCTGTAGCAGTGACATCACATCCCTGACTTAACAGGCCTGATATCATGGCATTGTAGAAAGCAGGCGAGCTTTCTCTGATGTCTCTGCCGACTAGAATATTGCCTGAATCCCAGTAAAAGCCTAAAGCCTTTCCCAGCTGGAAAACTAGCTCTGAATCGATCTCTTCCGGAGCTTCTCCTCTTATATCGTATCTCTGAAAGACTTCAGGCCTTGCTCTCATCTTTCTAGCTCTACTCTCTGCTTGAAAGCTCTCTGATCAGGTTTTTCTGGGCCTTGATGTAGCCATTCGGAAGATAATCTTCACGTCTATCCATCATTCTTTCAGCATGTGTGGTTGCTTTCTCCGGGATGTAGTCGTCTTCGCTGCCAGGATTCTGCCATGTGAAAGGATTCACGTTCGAAGTAACTTTTCCGGCGATCTTGGCTACAGGCCCGATCTGTTTGCCTGTGTAAATCCCGGTCTGTATATCAGTCTTTGTGTGATCTGCTATGCTGGCTCCTACTTTCAATCCAGCATCTGTGCTGCCTTCCACAGGGTGTTCGACTGTTACATCGCCGTAAGTATTCTTCAGATCGGAGTTTGTTGTCCCTGCTCCGAAGTTCACCCAGCTACCTACTACTGCATGTCCCAGGAATCCATAGTGATACTTGTTCGTAAAGCTGCTCATTACAGCATCTTCGAACTCTCCGCCTGCTCTGGCGACGTCTCCGATATGAGTATTCTCGTGTATAACGGCGTTTTCGCCTGCCCCGACTTTTGTATCTATTCCAATATATACAGGGCCTTCAATACGGGAGTTAGGCCAGACGCGTGTGCCTGAGCCGATGTATACAGGGCCTTCAGAGGTATCGATAGTTGCATTGGCATCTATCTCTGCATCTTCTCCAATGTACAGGCCTCCATCTCCGATAATTTCTGCCTCCGGATTTATCTCGCCTTTAACCTCTTCTCCCGGGAAGCTATCTCTGATCAAATCTCCGTTGTGCTCGACTATATCCCAGGGATACTCAAGTATAACAGGCTCCTCATCGATTTCAGTCCTTTCGAACTCTTCCACAAACTCCTCGATATCTTCAAAATTGGGATATCTGTCTGTTACGCCAGCGATGAAAGTATCTTCGTAGTAGAGGCCTTCACCACTCTCTAGATCTTCAACACCGCTCCTGATAACCTCATTTGGTACGACAGTGGAGTTATAGAGCAGAAATTCGCTTTCAGGTATAGAATTAACTTCTCTTTCCAGATCGTACAGCTCGGTGTTTCTCTCGGTGATTTCCTCAAGATACTCTGGTACCAGAACGCTTAGCTCGCTGGAGTTGAGGCCTCTTTCGATATGCTCAAATAATGTTGATCCTCCGACTTCAATATCGGTACTGCTTCTTGTATAAGTCAGAGGCTTCATCGAATCGTGCCCAAGATCGGCAATAACGGTTCTCATACGTCTTTCACTTCAGAATTCTTCTTTACGTCTTTCAGATTCCATGAAGAACTGTTCGGCCTCTTCAAGAGCCTCACGGAGCTGTTCAACAGTCTCCTGATTCTCAATAGTTATACGCCCCAGATCATTGTCGTTGATCTCTATAACAATCTTCCCGTCATCTTCAGCTTTTGTAGTATACTTCAGGATCTCCTCAGGTCCTGTCTTGAATTCATGAAGTTTCTCCGACATACAAGAAAAATTCCCGCCTAGAGTTAAATTATCTTCCACTCAGGCCTCTCCGAACTCATTCTTTACAGCTTCGACCACGTAATCAAGACTTCTTTCCGATCGATCGAAGACAATACCAGGAACAGATACTCTTTCTATCTCCTCCTCTCTATCATCCACGAGAAAATCTATGTCTATCTCATCCTTGTCTTCGTCTTCCACGATAAAGTATCCATCAACATGCTCAAGCGCTCCTGACTCCGCGATTTTTCTCTCCTGAAAATACGGATCACCACGACTAACAATCATCAACTGGAAATCATCACGTAGCTCCTCCAAGGCCTCTATGTCATCGTACAGAAATCTATCGGCATGTTCCAGGGCCTGAAAGATCTTTTTCACGCCTACTTCAAGATTATCAGCATGTAAATCCGGATCATAATTCCCTTCCTTCGGGTACTCCTCCAGAAAACCAGGTATCTCGCTGTCAAGAAAATCTTTGAACCGATCTGTCTCAAAGAGAACACGATCAAAATCCAGGCCTATAATCATCTACTCTTCACCTATTATCTCTGTCTCAGAGTTTCTGGAGGTCTTTTCAACTTTCCTGCCCTCTCTCAGAATAATGTTTTCCACATCAGCCTCTGCTTCACTGTTATTCATAATCACTGAATCCTTTACATCTCCCTGAACTTTTGCGCCTTCCAGTACAGCAGAATCAGAGATCTTCGAGCCTTCTCCGATCTTTGCGTTATCTCCGACAAAGACATCTCCCTCAAGCTGTACGTCATCGGCTACATCTGCAGTTTCAGCGACTTCAATACCATCAGTGACCTCCTGAGAGGCCTCGACAAGCTGGAAAGGATAGCTGCACGGCAGCCATTTATCCGCCTCAACGAACTCGACTTCGTGATCGATCAGGTACTCATTCACAGCATCAGTTATCTCGTACTCTCCTCGCTCCGATTTCTCCACGTTTTCCAGCAGATTGAAAAATTCTGGCTGCACCACGTAGAAACCGATGTTCACAAGATTTGAAGGCGGATTCTCCGGCTTCTCCACAAGGCCTGAAATTTTCCCATCTTCAAGCTCGAAGACACCGAATTTCTCTGGTTCATCAGCTCTCGATGCCAGTACCGCAGAGTCGTATCTCAAGGCATCTACAGCTTTCTCGCCGTAGATATCATCCCCGTTCATGACGACAGTTTTTCCATCGATGAACTCTTTCGCCTGTAAAGCTGCGTGTGCTGTTCCCAGGGCCTGTTCCTGTTCAACTATTTTTATATCCGATCTATCGGAGAATTTTTTCTCTAACTCGTCGATCATGTATCCGCCGACGACTATTATCTCGTCGACTTCGTCCTTGATCAACTCGATGTTGTGTTCGATTATAGTTTTCCCTGCGACAGGTAAAAGAGGCTTCGGGGTATCATCGGTAAGAGGCCTCATACGCGTGCCTTTTCCGGCGGCAAGAATCACTGCTTTCATAGTACAGTTTTTTCAGGCGTTCAGTTTTATGTTTAATTTCTATCTCAGGCCTCTAAGTTTTTACTTGCTGATCTCGGAAAGATCTGTTCTTGCATCAGGCACGAACTTTACTCCACGAATCGAGTTATTCATCTCTATATAGCTGCGTGCTCCGATAAAAGACTCTCTTATCACGGATCCTGAGCGTAAATCACATTCCTCTGCAAATATACACGACTCTACAGATACACCGGAATCCATGATGCCATCCTCAAACACTATAGAATCTATAACTGAATCACAGGCCACAACATTATTCGCAGATACTGAAGAATTTTTCACATGAGCATTTGGACCTACCCGAGCATTTTCACCTATATAGACGTCGCCCTCGAGGACTGCTCCAGGCTTCAACACTGCGCCTTCATCTATAATAGCGTTGCCGAGTACTGAGGCCTCTTCGTGGACATCAGCACCTTCACGTATTTCTACATCATTTATTTCGTACTCTCTTTTCACTTGATCGGCCTTGAGAAGCTTTTTCGGGCCTCCGACATCGATCCAGTAATCTTCTATAAGCTCGAAAGTAGCCTCGTCCTCGTCTATAAACTCTCTGACTGCATCGGTCAAAGCTTTTTCCTCACCTTCAAGATTTTTCACAACATCCATTATTTCGGGCCTGAAAGCATAGATGCCGGTGTTAACGAGAACGTTGTCGGGATTCTCCGGCTTTTCCTCGAGTGAATTGACTTGGTCGTTTGTAATACTTAAAACGCCGAATTTCTCTGGGTTGTCCTCTCCAGCGGCCAGTACCGAGGCCTTTGAATCCGTCTGCTCAAATTTTTTCCTCAAATTTTCAAGATCTCGCTGTGAGACAGCTACATCTCCGTTGACAACGAAGAAATCTTCCTCTATGTCTCCACAGGCCTCTAGAGCTCCTGCGGTGCCGTTAAGTTCTTCCTGTACAACTACTTGCACGTCGTCGTCTTCTGCGTATTCTTCCTCGAAGTCTTCTTTCATGTGATTCGCTACTATGAAGAATTCGTCGACGCCTATAGCTCTCAGATCCTCGACTATATGGCGTGTAAGAGGCTTTCCCATAACAGGCATGAGGCCTGTAGGCTTTGTCTCTGAGAAAGGGAACATCGAATCCTTTTTTACTGCACACGGTATAACGGCTTTCATCCTGCTATACGTTCACTTTCTTCATTTTCAAGTATCTTTCCATCACGAATCCTCAGTTTCTCAAGGCGCTCATTGCTTATTTCCAGCACCTCAGAGTAATTTTTCCCTTCAACTGCGGCATCCCGTACATCAAAAATCGCGTTCATAAACACGTCCGTCTCCTTTTCAGTAATTTCTCTTTCATGTATCCCGGCCGCTTCAAACACAGTATTTTCCAGCATCCTGTACAGTTGATCATGCATAAAATCTCTTGTGGCGATTTCTCCCCTGGAATCCAGATCATAAAGCTTTTTTTCCAGCATATCTCCGGCCAGATTCCTTGAGCCCTCCACAACAAAGAAACGGGCCTCTTCGTCTACAAAGGCCTCTCCATCGTCCTCTACATAATCTCTGTCGATGACATGTTCGCCTGTGATCTTTCTTATTCTTGAGGCCTCTTCTGCGGCTTTGTCGCTGATGCCCAGCCAGCTTGAATTTAACTCGATGGATACGTCCTCAAAGCTGAATTCTGCGTGTGTCATGCCTGTCGCTGCATCCTCGAGATCGTACGTGTAGCCGCCTTTGAGGCCTAGAAGCTTCTCTGATCCGAAATTTTTCGGAACGAAAAACTCTGCATCTACGTCTTCAATTTCAAGTCCATAATCTCCTGTAGAGGCCTCCAGAAAGTCAAGAACGTACGCTTCGTGAATCATCTTATCCAGTATATCTCCGCCGAGTACCCCTATACGGTTTACAGGATCTATTATTTTTTCCAGGCCCATACAGCTTTCTCTGAATACTTTAATCGAGTCTATATCTTCGTCTTTAACTATTTCAAGAGTTTTTTTGACTACGGGGCTTTCTCTCTCGATAAAATCGACTGAGAACGTAACATCTTCGTTTTCAGCCAGCTTTTTTTCTGAAATATGTTCCTCACGACTCATGGAACTCGGCTTCTCAGTCAGATGGTGGAAGCCGTGCCTCAGTGACTCGTAGATATTGTCCGGATGGATGTCCGAAGGCCCTGCATCGTAGACAAGGACGTTTTCTCCCGAGGCCTCTTCATACATTTCATCTTTGTCGGCGAATGTTTCAGTCTCGATTCTGTGCTGCCTGGCAAATTTCTCCGCGGCCTCTAATTTTTCCCGATCTGTATCACAGATGCCTCCGATCTCAACGTTAACTTCCTCCATGTGGTTCGCCATGTCAACAAATTTCTCGAATCCGTGGCGTCCGAAGTCTCCCAGCCCTATCTGATAAATTTTTACAGTCTTCACGTCTCAGAAATTTGTTCTGCTCCGGTTTAAAATCTCCCTTCGTCAGAGACAACAATAAAAAGATTCTCAATTTACTATTTGTTGGTAACAATGGCCGAGAAGAACAAGACGATATCTTTCAGAGTACAGGAACAACAGTTCGATGAAATGAAGGATATTGCTGAAGATCTCGATACCTCTGTCTCGAAGCTGATGAGAGATCACGTAGAAGGAATGGCGGACGATCCGCTGTACAGAGAAGTACATATGGAGTTCTACGACGATGACAGAGACTTCGAGGCCTTTGTGGATGATGAAGACTACTTCGATACCGAATGGGTAGATCAGACGGCTGTCGACTACGATAAAATGCTTGAAAAGTTCCATGAAGTCAAGTACAGGGCTGAAAGACAGGAAATGGATGAAGCCTACAGGATAATCGATGAAATGAAGGAAGAAGGATTCGAAAGAGAGGCATTCCTGCTTAACTCCATAACTGCCCAGTACAGAGAATAGATTAAAGTATACACCTGTACAAAATTTCTTTATGCCGAAAATTTCCTGGGATAATGATGATTTCCAGAAAAGTCAGGATTCTTCAGGAACTACTACGGAAAATATTTCCGGTGGAGGCCTTGAGCAGGGATACTTTCACGGCTCTTTAACTAGGGGCCTTGTGGTGTATTATCCGCTTGATTCCGGTTCCGGTTCTACAGCTATCGATGAAGTCATGGGGAATGATGGAACTATCAATGGTGCTTCATGGGCTTCTGGTTCAAAAATAGGGGATTCCTGTCTTGATTTCAACGGCTCTAGTGATTATCTGGCGATGCCTGAAATAGCTTTAGAGGATTCTTTCACTGTTTCCCAGTGGGTAAATCTTGATCAGGATAAAGACTGGAATAATTCTTTCGGCTCAGAGTCAATACTTTCTATGATCTCCTACGCTGATGGCAAAATACAGTGTTATATCGGCGATGGAAATAGCTGGCAGGCAGAGACAAATACAGGTACAGGAAAAACAAATCCCGGAAACTGGCAACACTGGCTGATAACCTACGATGGATCAACACTAAGATTCTTCCTCAACGGCGTACTAGAAGACAAAACATCCATCTCAGTAGCCCTGCCATCTACAGTTCACCACATCGGTGCAAGAAACAATCAAACCAGCGAATACTCTCTAGACGGTAGAATAGACTCCACAAAAGTATACCGTAGGCCTCTATCAACGCCTGAAGTACAGGCCCTATATAATCTAACTAGGCCTTCAAAAGTTTCTCCAGGTGATACTGTAGTATGACAGGCCTGATCGGCTGGTGGCCTCTTCACGAAAACTCTGGAAGTACTGCGTATGATCTCTCAGGAAATGGAAATCACGGGAGTTTGAGTGGCGGTGTTACGACGGGTGTGGCCGGTAAAGGAGGCCTGACAGGATACAGTTTTGATGGGGGTAGTGGCTTCGTTAACTGGAGTGATGGAGGTCATGTCGAGAGCAAAGCGCCTCCGGTTTCGATCTCGCTTTGGGCATATTTTCCATCTGGTAGCCAAGGTCCTTACTCTCTTTTCAGCCAGCAGGATGATGGAGGGAATACTGTTCTCGTCATGTTGGGGGATAGGGCTGGCGAGGACAAGGTGAAGTTCTCGATTTACGATGATAATGATACGTGGGTAGATCTTCCAGGCGGAAATATCGAAGAAGGATGGATGCATATTACAGCTGTCTGGAAGCCTGACCAGACAATGCAGATATTCGTGGACGGTAAGAAAAAAGGAGAGGCTTCAACTACCGCAGGAACAGTTGATACTTCAGATCCTATCGGAGAGCAAGTCCTAGGTATTTACGATTACGGAGGATCAAATGAGGCCTATTTCAATGGCAAAATCTCTGATGTAAGAATTTACAACCGCGTTCTCAGCTCGGTGGAAGTCCAGCAGTTGTATGAATGGGGCAACGGAGACTATGCGAGGCCTGTAGATAGTTCTGATTCTTCTGCTGTTTCTCGCTGGAGTTTTGATGGAGATACAACGGACTCATGGGGATCGAATGATGGAACTGACAATACTTCGGCAGGCTTTGTTTCTGGAGTTAGAGGCCAGGCGAAGGCCTTTGATGGAAGCGATGATTATGTGGTTTTGCAGAGTAGTTCGGGTGTGGATGGTAAAGGCGGTCATACTATCTCCTCTTGGGTTAACCTCAATTCGGTTGATGAGGAGGACATATTTGGCAAGTGGGGGAGCGACAGTAGTAACAAATCTTACCTTTTGATGGTTTATGATCCTGGTTCTGGGCCTAATGTGCGAGGGCATGTACATGATGGAGCGAATTCATACGTTGTTGATGCTGGAGACGCTGTAAAAACCAATGGGTGGTATCATGTAGCCCAAGTATGGGATGGAAAGAAGCTCTATGTGTACACGAACGGCAGGATGTCAAATAGTATCAGTGCGGATATCAGTCTCGCAAGTTCAAGTAAAGACCCTCACATAGGCCACAGAGGCTATAATGCTTCATCTCATCTTGATGGATCAATTGATGAAATAAGATTTTACAACCGTGCGCTTTCACCTTCAGAAGTTTTTGAACTTTACAGATGGGGGACGGGAGGCCGCGATTTGAGAAAGTTTACTGTTAATTCGAGGTAGAGGCCTGTCTTTTTGTCGCACCCTATTTAAAATTTCGTCTTCAGTGTTTGTTTACGAGGTTTTCAAAATGGGAGATCGACCTGCAAGCATTTACAGAGAGCAGCCTAATCAGCCTTACACGCGACAGGCTCAGAACAAAAGAGATAATTATGTCAGCGGTGCTCCGGCTCCAAGAGTAACTCAGTACGAGATGGGAGCACGAGATAAGGACTTCGAGAAAGAAGTCGTACTTATAGCTGAAGAGGACTGTTCGATCAGATCAGAGGCTCTTGAGGCAGGACGAGTTGCAGCTAACTCTTTCCTTTCAAAGGAGTTCGATCCTGAAGAGGAGTACAAGCTGAAGATCAGACCTTACCCGCACCACATTCTACGATACCACCCTCTTGCTGGAATCGCTCAGGCAGACCGTTACTACGAAGGTATGCGTAAGCCTTTCGGACGACCGATCGGCCGAGCAGCTATCGTAGATGAAGGAGACGTTGTGTTCAAAGTCTCCGTTGGAGAAGGCGACACAGATGAGGCAAGGAAGGCTCTAGAGAGAGCTAACCACAAGATGCCTGTCACCTGCAGAGTCCGCATCCAGAAGTAATTCTACATATTCCCTACTTTACTTTTCTACCAGGAAACTCTTCTCACATTTCCTACAGCCAAACATTTAATTGTTACTATAGAATAACAACTCATGAGTTTCGATGGGCCTTCTGGCAATCCACGAATCATAGATATGGATGAAGAGATGCCGGACTACGACACTATCTTGAAGGCCCAGAACACGTATGAAGAACTTCTTGAAGAACTGGAAAGATACTCTATGGCAAAGATTCAGGGCGGCGATGTACAGGAAGAGCTTGAACTTGTAAGAGACGACATAAGAGATACGAGAGCATACATCAAAGTCGAGATCGAGACTGTACAGCCTCAGGACTTTATAGTTGGAGATGATGCCGGCGAGTACGATGAGAAGGCGGAAAGACTTTTCAGGCCTAAGGTAGATTTCCTGGAGGAACGCTTTGAATCGGCTGAAGAGTACAGAGAGCATCTTCTGGACAGGCTCTGAATTTTCAGGGCCTGCAACCGAAGATTTAATTCACGGCTCTGAGAAATAACTGTGTATGGTTGAATGGAAAGGCGATATCAGCGAGGAATCGGGTGTAAAAGCAGAGAGACTTGACAAGCTGGACGGATTTAACGTACCTAACTTCTTTGTGATAACGCCTGAAGACATCAGTGAACTTTTCAACGGAAACAAAGATTCTGAAAGAATACTTAACACTTCTATAGATCAAAGAGCTAGGGAAAACATCAAAGAGGCCTATGAAGATGTAGGCATGAGCTCGGAAGTCAGAAAGGCCTCAGGGAAAGCTAAAAGCCTTGTCGGAGGCCAGAGAAATAATCAACTTGTCTCGATCAGAGTTTCAGATTCTGGCAGAGAGAAGTATACTTACAAGCTGAATGTCGGCCTTTCAAACTTTTTCGACGCACTTAAGGAAGTCGTGTCGTCCTACTGCAGCAAGGAATCAGATTATCCGGCTATAATAGTTCAGAAAATGGTGGAGCCGGGATACACGGGAGCTCTGGAGAATCACGGCAGATTCTCTATAGTTGAAACAGTTCAGGGCCTTGGAATATCTCTTGAGGAAGGCCTTACGGAGCCATCGACGTATGTGCTCTCTCAGGGAAGGATTGAAGATGTCTTCATGCCGGAGGAGCAGCTGGAGATCAGCAGAAATCCTGTTCATGGTGATAATCAGAGGAAAAAAGTTGAAGTCGATGAGAGGCCTTTCAAAAGCTCTGAGATCCAGTCTCTGGCGCGAAAAGCTTCACGGATGGGTGTTAATATCAAGTTTGTCTACAAGAGAGGGAGTTTCCATATCGTCGATGTCTACGAGCCTGTGAATGATGGCAGGCCTGTTATAACTGGAGAGGGCATCCGGGCCTCGAAGGGAGAGATCAAGGGGAGGGTAGGCAGGAACGTCTCCTTCAGTGATCAGACCTTGCCACCTGAAGATTTCCAGGATGCTCTTATAGCGGGGAAAGGAGGGTACACCTCTAGAGATGGATACCGGATCCGCCAGTCAGGCAAGCCAGCGATCTTCCAGTTTAATGGAGAGCTACAGCAGGGCACCAGCGTTGATGTCGGTGCAGAAGAAGTAAACATAGAATCATCTTCTGCCTCCACTGAAAGGCCTCGTGGCAGATCTGAAGAAAGAGAAGTCAACCCGTTCAAACAGGACTCCGGCTCTGAGAAAGCTACTATTGCTTCAGAAGTCCTGCCAGTTGATCCCAGGATCGGCAAAGGGATATGCATAGACAGAAACTCCGATCAGGGATACGTGCTTACAGACAGGGAAACGTCCGCTACACGTATTCCCGAATCGGGATATGTCTCCTCCTATGAAGACTTCTTCACTTTTGAAGGCGATAGAGCGATAGTAGATACACGCTCGATCAGTGCTGAAGGCCTGGAGAGAGCTTTCGAGTACATGGAAGCCGAACTGAAAATACTTGTTATGGCGGAGCCCAGGCCTGAGATTGTAAGGCCTGCTGTACAGAACGGCTTCGAAGTTTTCGGTGTTGCCGAGGAGCATATAGAAGGCCTCTCTGAATTGCTGGCATCCGAGGAAAAAAAGTTTATCATGGATCGATTGCGGAATCTTGAGTAACTAAAAAAGATTGCGTCTTGAGTATAGGATATGACACCAAAAAACAGCCGTGAAAAGAAAACTGAAGACCGCCAGAAATTCAACTATGAAGAGTTCGAGGAAGTTCTGGAAGAGATAAAGGAAGAAGACTATGACACGATAGGCCTTCAGGGTCCTGACGGCATAAAGCCTCAGTTGATAGATTATGCTGATCAGCTAGAGGAACATGGATTTGATACTGTTATCATCGGTGCTTCAACTTTCGGAGCCTGCGGTATCGCAGATGAAAAAGCTGAAAGAATGGGGGCAGATGCACTGATCCATGTAGGCCATACAAGATTCCTTCATCCGGAAAGACAGGACATGGACGATCTAAACGTGTACTATCTTCCATACCGAGAAGATAGGGATCTCATGGGAGTTCTCAGAGAGCATTACGAGGAGATTGATGCCGAAAAAGTAGGTCTTGTTGGAGTAACACAGTATATGGATAGAGCTGAAGAGGCCCGTGAATTCCTTGAAGACAAGGGATTCGAAGTTGTGGAAGGGAAGACAGGCCTCAGGACAACAGAGCCAGGACAGGTACTCGGATGCGACGCTGGAGCTGCACACAACATTGCGCATAAAGTAGATGCCTTCGTCTTCCTCGGCAGCGGACACTTCCATCCTTCACAGGTCTCGGAGACAGGTAAGGATATCTATGTTGTAGATCCTTATGAGGAGCACATTTGGGTAGAGCCAGCTAACTCTCTCGATGACGAGACTCGGGCCGAACACGCACGTGTAATCAAGCATAAAGACAAGAAGAAGTGGGGTATCGTCACTTCATCCAAGAAAGGCCAGAACTATATGCAGGCGGTACAGATAGCAAAAGAAAAGCTGGAAAAACACGGCAAAGATGTATACGTTTTCGTTGAAGACAGGATTTTCGAGCCTGACTACAAAGGATTCGGTATAGATATCTACGTCAACTGTGCCTGTCCAAGAATGACAAAGGACTGGCAAGACATGGCTTTTGTCTCTCCTTCAGCTCTAGATGTTCTGAACGAAGTTGATATAGAGCACGAATAATTCTTGGTTTTCTCCAGTTTTTGGTTCAGTTATCTATCTGCCCTAACATATAAAAAGCTGTTACTATGTAATAACAACATGACTTCTGGCGGTGTGACTCCGGAGAGCAAGAAGACGAAGTTCGGGAAGGTGCCGGATTATCATAAGGCGAGGAATGAGCTTTCTGGTGAGGATATCGGGGAGTTGGTCGATGATATTTCTGAGTATGAGGGTGATCTATATGGATCTGCTCAGGATGTTGCTAGAGCTTTCTACGAGGAAGATCCTGTCAAGTACAACAAGAATCAGATGACTGTTCGTGAGACGGCCAAGGAGAATGTTGATAAGCACAGTCAGCCAGGATGGGCCTGGGAGCTACTTTCTGTATATTCTGAAGACATGGGGAAGAAACTTCTTGATGTGCCAAGTGATGGATCTCATAAAGGCCTGCTTATAGATGAAGATTTCGAAAAAGTGTTTCTGTATGCGAAGGATGCGGATGGTATTCCTGCGGTAGAGCATGTTGACAGATGGTATGAGAACGGTATTAATGCGCAGTCTCTGGGATATGAGCTTCCTGCGGATGAAATGGAGAGGACTGCTCTTGATATAGGCAGAAACGATGAGCTGGGAGAACCTGTTCTCATGATGAACTACAACGGCGATATGGTGCTTGACTCAAAAATTAACGAAATGCTGGAGGATGTCGAAGAGCAGATCCAGGACAGAAACGAATGGGTCAAAGACTCGCAGCCAGAACGCAGACAGCACCTAGAAGGAAAAGATGTGGAAGATGTCGAGGCGTGGACAACAGGCCTCGAATTCCTGATTGAAAACGACTATATTGAAAACTGGGGTGTAGAAGAGTACAAGAGAGGTAAGGATAACACTGCAGTAGATCCAGAGACACTGACCAGAATAATGGTGGATCTAGGAGAGTTCAGGGAGACAGAAGACGATGATGAAGACTACGACTTCAGCCCTAGAACCACTGGAATAGATGATTCTCCGGGCATGATGCTGTCCAAAGGTTCTGATGATCGTCCAAAAGGTTACTGAGATTCACTCCCAGAAACTTTTCTCAAGTAGCTTCTCTCTATCATCGAACTCCTCTTTATCATGAATCATCTCCCGAATCCGCTCCTGACCTCTCGTGAAACCTATCATCACAGCACCAACAAGACGATCGCCGTCGAAGAAAAGCCTCCTGTACTCATCATCGGAATATTTCCGTTCAAGGGCCTCTCCACTCCAGTCACCGACAGCAAGGAACTGTACATCGAAATGACCGACACCATAGGTATTAACATAGTCAAAGGCCTCTTCATTACCTAGCATGTTTTCTGCCGCACATTCTCCCATCTCCTCGGAGTGATCCCAGGAACCGTTCACCGTCCTCCGCTCAAAAGTAGGAGAATAATACTCAACCATGTTCCCGGCGGCAAAAACATCATCTGAAGAAGTCTTCAGATACTTATCAGTCCTGATAAGGCCTCCATCGGTCTTCTCAACGTTGATAAACTCGGAGTTAGGTGTCTGTCCTATAGCGACCGCCACAGAATCACATTCGATCTTTTCACCGGAGTCGAGGACTGCAGCTGTGACCTTTCCATCCTCTGTCTCGAAATCAGAGGCCTCTGTCTCCGTCATCACGTTTACTCCTTTCTCTTCAAGTTTTCTGTGTACTATATCCGATCCCTCCTCATCGAGGCCTCTGTGCCACCAGTTGCTCTCTCTGATAAGATAGTATGTCTCCGCATCGTTTTCAGCGTACGCAACAGCCAGATCGATTCCTAGAAGGCCTCCTCCGATAACTACAGCTTTTTCACACTCTTCTGCATCGTTTTTGATTCTTTCAGCATCTCCCATGGTCCACATGTAGTGTACGTTATCGTTTCCGTCGTCGAAAGGTAGTTTACGTGGTGAACCTCCTGTGGCGACGAGAAGGCGGTCGTAGGAGAAGTTTTCGTCACCTGTTTCAACTTTTTTCTCCCCGGTATCGACTTCGGTGACTCTTGTCTCTAGATGTAGATCGATATCCCGTTTCTCGTACCAGGCCTCGTCGTGGACACGGGCGTACTGCTTCGGCAACGTCCCTTTCATGTAGTTCTTCAGCATTATACGGTTGTACAGAGGCTCGGATTCATCAGTCAGAACCGTGATCTCTGCCTCTTCATCCTCTTCTCTAAGCTTTTTGGCTGCTGTAGCACCAGCATTACCGTCGCCTATAACCACGAATTTTCTGTCAGACATAACCAGATTAAGGCCTCTCAACTTTAAACAAACTTGCACCAAAAATTACCTGTGGAAGCGCTCCTCGCAATCACTGCAGCAGTATTCCTTGGAGGCCTCGTAAAAGGCATCAACGGATTCGGCTACGCACTTGTATCAACGCCACTTCTCGCACTGATGATGCCGGTACAGGACGCAGTAGCGCTAATGATAATACCGCTCGTCGCCTCGAACATCGAACTTGCCTCGCAGTCCAGTATCTCCGAACTGGAAAACTGCACGAGAAAATTTTCAGGCATCATAATATCACTTCTGGCAGGAGTCACAGCAGGAATGCTCGCCCTGACAAAAATCCCTTCCAGGCCTCTGGAGATAGCTGTAGGCCTCACAGCACTGGTATTTGTACTCTCCCAATTACAGCTCTTCGAGAAATTTTTCTCCAGAATCTCCACAGTATGCTTCAACACATGGGAGCCTGTAATCGGATTCCTGTCAGGCATCGTATACGGAGCCACAAACGTCGCAGTAACAGTCGTCGCATACCTCAAATCACAGAATCTCTCCCACAGAAAATTCACCGCAACACTTGCGATAACAATCCTCGGAATCTCGGTTTACAGGGTGTTCCTGGCCGAGATCACAGGCCTCTACGCAGGAACAGACAGGATAATTTTTTCACTACTGCTTGGTATACCAGCGGTTATAGCAGTCAAGATCGGACAGAGATCCGCTGGAAAACTTCCGGAGAAAACTGTGGAGAAAATCTCCCTGGTAACGATCGCAGCGATAGGCCTCCGACTTATCACCGGTTGAATCATAGTCTGAGTGAAGCCCTCCAGTAAAGTATATTGGATTTATAATAATTACCACCGAACACGAAGTTACAAGCGGTGCTGGTGTAGTCTGGCCCATCATTTCACCCTGTCACGGTGAAGACCCGGGTTCAAATCCCGGGCACCGCGAACTCGTTTCTCTCATTTTCCTAACTTACTTGAATTTTCTATTGAAACTTCACCGTATGCCTCCGAGCTTTGAACCAGTGTACTGTCCGTACTGCGGGGAGAAACTGGGATCAACCAGTGTTGAAGGCCGTGAAAGACTTTACTGCGAGGCCTGCGACAGGGTTATCTGGAGGAACGCAGATCCTGTTGCAGCAGTTATAGTCAGAGAAGATGAAAAAATACTTTTCATAAAGAGAGGTATAGAACCGGGGAAAGGAGAATGGAGTCTGCCGGCAGGATTCCTGGAGCTCGAGGAATCTCCTTCCGAGGCTGCTGTACGTGAACTTGAGGAAGAGACAGGCCTCAAAGTAGAGGAAGAAGATCTCGAGTTCATGGACGCAGTCAATATGGAACGGTTCCCGGGACAGAGACTTGTAGCCACAGTATACACTGTAGAAATAGATCAGGCCTCTGGAAAAATTTCACCAGGTTCAGACGCTGAAAAGGCCTCCTTCTGGCGTATAAAAGATTTCGAGGAGAGCGATGAAACGCTGAGAAAGCATTTCATCTCGGCTCTAGGCCTCTAAAAATTTCTGTTTTCAAAGTCCGTAGTGATCTGCAACAGTCTCTCTGTCATCCAGAACTACATCGTCATAGACGCGCCGTCCCATCTCCGTTATCTCTACGTTTTCCAGACTTCCTTCTTCTGTGGCATCGTACTCCAGCAGGCCTACGGTGGAGAGCTGTTCAACTGCATCCATGTATTCTTCAGGCACTTCTCCGTCGTTGACTTCTTCTCCAAGTATATACAGTACGGGAAGTGCTTCAGGATGGGAGTCTGCCAGCATGTTAAATCCTAATGCATTGTACAGGTTTCCTACTGTGTCTTCTCCCTCGTAGACTAAGTCTCCATCAGAGGCCTCGAAGTAGCTTGCGGCGATGTGATTATCGTTTACAAGCTCCATTAGCGTGTGATTCGCTTGATCCATCTGTGTTCTCCAGGTTCCTCCGTATCCGGTCAGTTCCCATCCGTCTGGAGTATTCTGTACCAGTTTTTTCTCCTCCATATCGTCCAGTATATCTCGCAACTGCATCTCGAAGTGTCCGAAGTTTTCTCCTGCCTGCCAGCCGCTTGAGCCGGTCTGGAAAAGGCTTTCTATAACGTCATTCATCGTCTCTCCTCTTGAAATACTTGAGAAAACTCTGATAGGTGTTTGGCCGCCCAGACTGGCGTATATTTCACTTTGCTCCCTGAAAATCGGGTCTCTCTGGATATGTCCGTCAATATTTACCATGTAACCCGAATCGCCTCTGAGATTTATTACCTTGACGTAACTTCTATGAAAATCATAAAACAGACAGGGAGTAAATCCCATTTATGACCAGTCTAATAGAGGAGTTCAGCGATGATAGGGAGAAAAAATCCGATGTAGTGATAACTATCGACGGGCCTTCCGGCGCAGGAAAAGGAACACTCGCTGAATTCATCGCAGAAACTCTCGATATCAAGGCCTACTCTGCGGGAGACTTCTTCCGGGAACTGGCTAAAGAAAAAGGCCTCAGCGTAGAGGAATTGAGCGAACAGGCGGATAAAGAAACAGATATCAAAGTCGACGAAAGAACTCTGGAGAAAGGCCTCAACGAGAACTGTGTGATCGAATCAAGGATCGCTTCATGGGTTCTCGGCGATTACTCCGATCTCAGTATCTACGTCAGGGCTGATCTGGAGGAAAGAGCCAGGAGAGTTATGAAAGATCTGGAATACGATACTAGAGAAGCTGAGGAAGATGCAGAAGATCTTGAAGAGGCCAGAGAAAAGATCAGGAAGAGAGACGAAGATAATAAAGAAAGATACAGCGATTACTACGGTATCGATATTGAAGATATTCAGATGTACGATCTTGTTATAGATAATACAGATCTGAGTATTGAGAGGCAGAACGAACTTGTCAAAAGCGCTCTGAAAGATAATTTCCCGGAGAGATTTGAGTAGAGGCCTGAGATTATGACCGGGAGTTACGAGATACTGGATCATCCAGCAGATGCAAAATTCAGGGCATCCGGCGATACACTTGAAGAGGCCTTTTCAGCAACTGTGGAGGCCTTCTCTGAGATAGTCCGTGGCGACTCCGGCATGTACAATCACAGGATAAAAGTCGAATCCGAGAATCTGGATGCTCTGCTTTTCGACTTCCTCGATGAACTGATATTTCTACAGGATTCACGCGGAATAGTTGTTTCCCATGCATCCGAGATGGATATAGAGGAACTGGATGACGGCTGGCGTCTGGAGGCGAATATCATGACAGATGACATCACTTCAGAAGTCGATTTTATGGATGTCAAGGCCCCGACGTACAGCGAGATGGATGTAGGATTCGAAGACGGACAGTGGTACGCACAGGCCGTAATCGACATATAGGCCTAGAAATTTTCCTGTGACAATCTGCATATTCTTTTGTAAAAATTCTTGCACAAAGCTAATTCATGGAGATCAACAAAATTTCCGAAAACATCTACGAGATCCCGAAAGAGGGAGATATGGAGAAACCGGCGAGAATCTACGCCAACGAGGCCTTACTTGAAAAAATCAAGGGAGATGACACTCTGGAGCAGATAAAAAATGTTGCAACTCTTCCGGGCCTCCAGAAACATTCAATCGTCATGCCGGACGGCCACCAGGGATATGGCTTCCCTATCGGCGGAGTAGCAGCTATAGACGCAGAAGAAGGAGTAATCAGTCCTGGAGGAATCGGATACGATATCAACTGCGGCGTAAGAGTTCTCAAGACAGATCTAAGTTATGAAGATGTCAAAGGCCGTGAAGAACAACTCGCAAATATTTTATTCAACAAAATTCCGTGCGGCCTCGGAAAAGGAGGATACATCGATACAGATGAAGAAGATTTAGAGAAAATTCTCGAGAAAGGAGCTGAATGGATGCTTGAAAACGACCATGCAAAGGAATCAGACCTGAAGCGGTGCGAGGAAAACGGAAAATTGCCGGGAAGGCCTGAAAAAGTACCTGAAAAAGCGAAGAAGAGAGGCCTGAATCAGGTAGGCTCTCTTGGCTCTGGAAATCATTTCCTGGAGATTCAGCGAGTGGGAGAAATTTTTAACGAGGATAAAGCAGAGGCCTACGGACTGGAGGAAGATCAGGTAGTTGTCATGATCCACTCGGGATCTAGAGGCCTCGGCCATCAGACATGTACTTACTATCTGAGAGAGTTCGAGAAGAATTATCCGGAGATTGTAGAAAAGATTCCGGAAAAGGAGTTGATTTACGCTCCTATAGAGGATGAGCTTGGTCAGGACTATAAGGCTGCGATGTATGCTGCTGCTAACTATGCCTGGGCTAATCGACAGGCAATCACAGAAGGTATCAGAGACTGTCTGGATGAAATATTTGGGGAAGTTGAGACAGAGCTTCTCTACGATGTATGCCACAATATCGCGAAGGAGGAGACTCATGAAGTCGATGGAGAAGATAAAGAAGTGATTGTACACAGGAAAGGAGCGACTAGAGCCATGCCAGCAGGAAGAGAAGAAGTTCCGGATGTTTACTCGGATGTAGGCCAGCCTGTATTGATTCCTGGAAGTATGGGAACTTCCAGCTATATTTTGTCTGGAGGAGAGGCCTCTCTTGATCTTTCATTCGGTTCCACAGCTCATGGCGCCGGCCGCCTCAAATCTAGAACGCAGGCAAAGCAGGATTACTGGGGCGGCGACGTCCAGGACGATCTGAAGCGTGAAGGAATCTACGTGAAAGCAGCTTCCGGATCAACGATCGCTGAAGAGGCTCCGGGAAGCTACAAAGACGTTGATGAAGTCATCAAAGTCTCCGATGAACTCGGTATTGGGGAGAAAGTCGCCAAGTTGAGGCCTCTGGTGAATATCAAGGGATGACTCTCATGTCTCTCGAAAAAAGTATATCTTTTCGTGTACAGAAATTTTCTCTATGATACTGGAGGAACTTGAACAGGAATTTAACTACGGGAAACTCGATGACGATGAAATAGAGGACAGAGTACAGGAAGAGATACAGGATTTGATAGATGATAACTCCAGAAAAGAGATAATAGGAGATCTGAAAGGCCTTGATGAAAGCTTCCAGGATCTTGTAGTCAATATACTTGATCAGGAGCTTCTGGAGATGTACCATGATCAGTTTGAACTGGACAGAGAGTTCCAGGATCGCTTCGAGGAAACGCTGGAAGGCCTACAGAAAGACTACTCGAAAGATGAAATCATTGAGATGGCTTCTCAGTACAGTGAAGAGTTCGAGGAAAAAGTGAGGGAGGAACTGGAATAACTTCTCTATTTGACATATCTTTTCGTACTCGCCGAATTCTGTGTCTCCAAGCCCGTCTCTGTCGAGGCCTGTCTCAATCTCTATGTAGTCTTCGTTCATACTTTTTCTTCTGAAGTACCGGAAGACTTCCTCTCCGTTATGTTCGCCGACTTTGACGGCGCCTCCACGTCTCTCCTCGCTATCATCGATTATTCCACCGAAAGCACCGTACTGGACGGCAGCTTTTTCTCCATCGTATGAGACAAGAATATCATCTGCGTTTACGCCGGAATCCATGTTCTGTATCCAGGAGTTTTCGCTGTAGGCCTCTGTCTCACCGTTTTCAACTTTCAGTATCTCTGTGCTTTCGCAGTCCAGTTCCTCAGACTCTACTTCGCCGCCAAGCATCTGTGAACAGCCTGAGAGGCCTGCTGCGGAGGATACACCAAAGGCCTGTAGAAATTTTCTTCTCTTCATAGTGCAAGAATCACGCGCCACGATTAAATATTTACTTGCTGGTAGCAACGCCTTAGATTTGTTCGTAATTTCTGAACACTCGTTTCTTTGACACGGACACCCTGTTTATAAAAGTTGACTTTACTTTCGTTCTTACCGGTCGATGTTCTCGACTGGACAAACCTCTTTTTGGAGGTCAATGGGGCTGCTTGGAAGGCGTTTTGGCGTCTATGGGGCAGTATCTGTTAAACACGCAAGGAGACACGATAATCTATGTCAAAGAAGAACAGGCCACGAAGCGGATCGCTTGGATACAAGCCGAAAGTGAGAGCTGAACGTATGTATCCAGAGATCGATAATTACGAAGATACAGATGAGCAAAAGCCACTCGGCTACGCCGGATACAAAGTAGGAATGTCCCGTGTAATGATGGTAGACGACACGGAAGGAGCTACACAGGGACAGGAAGTAGCTGAGGCAGTAACAATACTAGAAGCACCTCCTCTCAGAGTTTACGGAGCTAGATTTTACGTTGAGGATCCGAACTCAGGGAAGCAGGTGTTCACAGAGGCCTGGACAGAGTCTCCAGCCAAAGAACTCCAGAGAGCAACAGATATTCCAAAAGATGGAAACATGGAAAATCTGGAGAAAGCAAAAGAGCATTCAGACCGAATAGTCGATGTTAGACTTCTGGTTCACACGCAGCCTTCTCGAGCTGGAATCTCCAAGAAGAAGCCGGAGAACTTCGAGCTTGGTATCGGAGGCGACGTTGAAAGCCAGCTTGAATACGCAGAGGAAATGATTGGAAAGGAGATCGAGTTCTCGGATGTTTTCGAGGAAGGGGATTTCTCAGATGCGATCGCAGTTACTAAAGGAAAAGGAGTTGAAGGGCCTGTACAGCGTTACGGGATCAAGAAGCTCGGCCACAAGACACAGAAGAAGCGAAGGAAGGCCGGAAACGTTGGTCCGTGGCATCCTGACACGCTTTCGTGGAAGATTCCTCTTCCAGGACAGCAGGGATTCAACAACCGTACAGAATACAACAAGAGGATCCTTCAGCATGGAGACGACCCTGAAGAAGTTCAGAGGGAAGGAGGATTCAAGAACTACGGAGAAGTCAAGTCCAATTATATTATAGTAAAAGGTTCTGTTCCAGGGCCTTCAAAGAGACTTGTCCGACTCCGAACAGCAATGAGGAAAGACGGAAAACCAGGAAATCCAGAAGTTACTTACGTGGAGAAGTGAGATAGATGACACTACCTACACAGTTTGATGAACGAGTAAGACCGGATATCGTCAAGCGTGCAGTTCTTTCGATGCAGTCGAAGAACCGCCAGCCTTACGGAGCAGATCCTGAGGCAGGCCTGAAGCATGTTACACGATGGAAGCAGAGAAATAACGCATTCAGAACAAAGAAAGGAAAGGGGATTTCCCGTATTCCGAGAAAGATTCTACTCGGACGTGGAGAGCAGTTCTACTCTGTCGGAGCAGAGTCTCCGAACACCAGAGGAGGACGTACAGCTCATCCACCGAAGGCAGAGAAAGATTTCTCAGAAGAAATCAATAATAAAGAAAGACGCAAGGCAATCAGATCAGCAATTTCAGCTACAGCAGACGAAAGCCTTGTATCAGAGAAGCACAATTATGAGGGAGAGCTTCCTCTAAAGGCCTCAGGTATTTCAGATATCGAGAAGACTTCTGAATTGAAGAGTGTACTTGAGGATCTAGGCCTTGAGGACGAGCTTGAGAGAGTAAGCAAGAAGAAAGTTCGTGCAGGCAGAGGAGCTAACAGAGGCCGAAAGTACAGAAGAAAGACAGGGCCTCTTGTCGTTGTCGCAGAGGACAACGGTGTGAAGCAGGCTGCTGCAAATCTTCCGGGCGTAGATGTTTCAGTTGTTGATCAGTTGAATGCTGAGAAACTTGCGCCGGGAGCAGAGCCAGGAAGGCTTGTCGTCTGGTCAGAAAAATCACTTGAGAGACTTGAAGACGAGGAGCTTTTCCACTAGGTGATCTAGAATGAATGAACAGAAAGCACTTGAAATAATCAAGAATCCGCATATTACAGAACAGGCCATGGATATGGTCGATGAAGAGAACAAGATTGTGTTGATTGTGGATCTTGATGCAGATAAGAATCAGATCGAGGACGCAGTTGAAATGCTGTTTGATGTGACGGTTAAAAAAGTAAACACCTCGATTACTCCACAGAACGAGAAAAAAGCATACGTTAAACTTGATCCAAGCGACGACGCAATGGATGTTGCGACCGAGCTTGGAATGATTTAGGTGACTTAACATGGGATCTCCACTAAGACAACAGAGAAGAGGAAAAGGATCGCCTAACTACCGATCTTCAAGCAACGGTAAAGGCGAAGTAGAACACAAGAACGCAGAGTTGACAGGTACAGTCAAGGATATTCAGCATGATTCATCTAGAAGCGCACCTGTAGCGCTTGTAGAGTATGAGGACGATGAAGAGCGTTACATTCTTGCACCTGAAAATCTGGCAGTTGGAGATGAAATCCAGCTCGGCGTAGAAGCAGAGATCAAGGAAGGAAACACACTGCCTCTAGGAGAGATCCCTGAAGGAGTACCAATCCATAATATCGAGACACAGCCAGGAGACGGCGGAAAGCTCGTAAGAAGCTCAGGAACATACGCTTTCGTTGTAACACACGAATCAGATGGAACAAGAATCCGGCTTCCAAGCAAGAGCTTCAAGAAACTAAGTACTAAATGCAGAGCGACAGTCGGAAAAGTCGCAGCCGGCGGAAGAAAGGATAAGCCTTTCGTCAAGGCCGGAAACAAGTTCAAGGCTATGAAAGGCCGTGGAAAGACTTATCCAAAGGTTTCCGCAGTAGCCATGAACGCCGTAGATCACCCATTCGGAGGATCTGCAAAACCAGGAATGCCTAAGACCACTTCCAAGCACGCTTCGCCTGGAAGCAAAGTTGGTAACATAGGCGCAAAGAGAAGCGGAAACAAGAAGGAGTGATAACTAATGTCAGATGACTTCACGTACAGAGGAAAAACAGTAGAGGAGCTCAAGGAAATGAATCTTGATGAATTTGCAGAGCTTCTCAAATCGGATGGAAGAAGAAAAATCAGGAGAGGCCTCAATGAAGGAGAGAAGAAGCTTCTTGAGGATTTAGAGGAAAACGATACTGTCAAGACTCACGAGAGAGACATGATTGTTGTACCTA
This sequence comes from Candidatus Nanosalina sp. VS9-1, assembly GCF_047555085.1. Lineage (GTDB taxonomy): Archaea > Nanohalarchaeota > Nanosalinia > Nanosalinales > Nanosalinaceae > Nanosalina. Next base: position 42,258 of record NZ_CP180230.1, read on the forward strand.
AGATGATCGGTAAAACGGTCAAAGTGTACAACGGCCAGAGATTCATTGATGTTGATGTAGAGGGAGAGATGCTTGGCCACACTCTTGGAGAATTCGCTAAAACCCGCAAAGAAGTATCCCACAGTGCACCAGGACTTGGAGCAACACGTTCCAGCCAGCACGTACCGCTCAAGTAAAGGTGTAGATAGAAATGACAGAAGCCAAGGCAGTCGGGAAAAACCTTCCAATCTCATGGAAGGACTGTACAGAAATCGGCCGTTTCATCGACGGCGATTCTGTAGAGAAAGCGGAGAACAAGCTTGAGAGAGTAATCGAAAAGGAACTACACGTTCCGTATACAAAGTTCGACAGCGATGCAGGACACAAGTCAGGAGGAGAAGCAGGAGGATATCCTGTGAAGGCCTCTGAAGAAATGCTTAAGCTGCTCAGATCTGCAAAGTCAAACGGAGTGGATCAGGGCCTACAGGAAAGCGCAATGAAAGTTTCCAATGTAATCACGAATCAGGGACCTGAAGTTGCAACTCCTTCAAGGCATCGTGGTAGAACTTCAAAATCAGCACACGTCAAAATTTTCGTTTCAGAGTAGTGTAATCCAATAATGAAAGAGAAACAGTTTATTCAGAAAGGCGCACGCAAAGTAAGGCTTGATGAGTTCCTTGAAGACGAGCTTGAAGGAGCTGGATACAGTCACAGCGATATCGTGCGTACACCTACAAGTACAAAAGTAGTGATCTATGCCCAGAGGCCTGGTCTTGTAATCGGCCGTGGAGGATCACGTATCAACGAGTTAACAGATGATATGGAAGAGGCCTTCGATTTCGAGAATCCTCAGATTGAGGTCAACGAGATCGAGAACGGTGATGCCAACGCAGAAATCGTTGCGAAGAGCATCGCTGACTGGCTTCAGAAGGGAGGACACGCCAAGCGTGTAGGATACACCTACCTTCGAAGAATGAAGGAAGCCGGCGTTATCGGAGCAGAGCTTGAGATTACCGGAAAGCTTTCCGGAAACCGTGGACGAACTGAAAAATTCAGTTTCGGATACGTAAAGCGATGTGGAAACACTTCCAAAAAGAATGTTTCAAAGGCATACGAGCTAGCTCGTACAAAGCCTGGAGCTATCGGAGTCAAAGTCCGGATCATGGAAAGCCTTCCAGAGTTCCAGCACAGAAAGATCGATGTCAACAAGGAAATCTTCCATGAAACAATCAGCGATGAGGATGCAGAGAACAAGTCCTCAAGAATCGAGGAAGTTATCGAAGAAGCTGAGAACATGACATCAGCAGAACTTCAGAGAGCTATCGAGGAGAAAGAAGAAACCATCGAAACATCTGACATAGAAGTCGATGAAGTAAGAGATGCCTTCGAGGCCCGTGAAGACGAAGAACAGGATGAAAATGTAGAAGAAGAGGCCTCAGACGAAGAAGACGAGTCCAAAGCGGATGAAGAAGCTCCTGAAGAAGATACAGAAGAAGCTGAAGAAAGTGAAGGCGACGAAGCAGAGTATGAAGAGATCGTTTCAGGAACAATCAGCGATGCAAAGGACATGATTGACGAGCTGGATGATCCTGATTACGGAGCACTTCTTCAGGCCGAGAAAGCAGGTAAAAACCGGAAAACTTTCACTGACTGGCTTGAAAGCCAGAACGAATAGGTGAACTTCAATGACAAAGCTAGATGCCGAAGAATTGAGGAATCAGTCAGAGGAAGAGCTTAATCAGCAGCTTCAGGACCTCCAGAAGGAATTAGTAACAGAGAGAGGGCAGATCGAAGTTGGAGGATTCGCTGAGAATCCTGGACAGATCGGCGAGATGAAGAAAAGCATCGCCCGGATTAAAACTGTTTTAAATGAGAAAACTTCAAACTAAGTTATACTACAAATGTCAGATCTCAATCCGAACAGCAGTATCAACGACGACCTTGACATAACTGATTCTCTGGCGAGAGCCGAACAGAAAATCACTGTGAGAACAGACTCCAGAAGCTACAACAAGGAGATGACGATAGTTGAAGGCCTTGGAGACGATATAGATCTCAACGAACTCGCCTCCAGCCTGAAATCAAGTCTTGCCTGTGGAGGAACAGCCAAGGATGGCCACATCGAACTCCAGGGCGATCACAAGTACAGGATCAAAGATGTTCTCGCAGAGGAAGGATTTGACAAAGAGAACATTGAAGTCAAGTAGCTCTCTACACACATTTTTCCCACATCTCTCTTTTTCCTTTACTTGTTTCAACTTTTCTCTATTATCTGGATTAAGGCCTCTACAGAAAATATTCTTTAAGCTTCACAAAAAACAGTTTGATGGAGTTGATTGATCTGAATAAAGAATTTGTTCTGCCTCCAGCACTTGAAAAAGGGGATAAAGTAGCTATAGTTGCAACATCTTCAGGAGTCCAGAGATTTCCGAGTGTTCTCGATAAAGGAGTTCAGAGGCTGGAGGAAAGATTCGATCTTGAAACTGAAATATTTCCTACAGCAGAAAAATCCACTGAGTATCTAAACAGTAACCCGGAACAGAAAGCTGAAGAGTTCATGCAGGCCTTCGAGGATCCGGAGATAAAAGCTGTAGTGGCCTTAACAGGAGGAGACGAACAGCTTCGTATCCTGAAACATCTTGAACCACAGAGACTGAAGGAGAATCCGACAAGATTCTATGGATTAAGCGATAACACAAATCTCCACATATACCTGTGGAGTCTTGGCATCCGCAGCTTTTACGGCGGCCAGATACTCGATGATCTTCTCGCCGAAGAACAGATCGGAGAATACACGTACAGCTATCTGGAGAAGGCCTTTTTCCAGGATAAAATAGGCGAGTTAAGGCCTTCAGACAGGTTTACTGACAAGTTTTTCGATTTATCTCGTGATGAAGTAACTGATGATAGAGAAAGATTTGAATCTCCTGAATGGGAGTTCTGGAACTTTGATGATGAATCTGTCGAGGGACGGCTTTTCGGAGGATGCTTCGAGGTACTGAGCTGGCAGTTGGCTGCCGGAAGATACCTGCCGGATCCGGAGGAGCTTGAGGACAGGATTCTTTTCCTGGAAACCTCCGAGGAAGCACCTCCTGCTACAAGCGTTAAACGCTGGCTGATGTGTATGGGCGAAAGAGGCCTTTTGCAGAAATTTTCTGCTGTACTTGTCGGCAGGCCTATCAGAGCCCAGCTTCACGGTGAAGAAAGAACAGAGGAGGAAAAACAGGAGTATCACAGGACACAGAAACAGGCTATCAAGAACGAAGTTGAAAGATACTGTCCTGAGACTCCGATAGTTTTCGATATGGACTTCGGGCATACACACCCGAAGATAACGCTTCCTGTCGGAGGAAAAATCAGGATCGATCCCGAGGAAAAGACGATTAAAGAACTATGAACGAGAACAGGTAATATGCCGATCACACCGGAAAATCTTCCCAGACATGAACTTATAGGCCTCCCGGTAGAGGTAACTGAATCAACGGATAAGAACAAGGAAGGCCTCTCAGGACAGGTACTGGATGAGACGAAGAACACGTTGAACATCGGTGGAAAGATTATAGATAAGGAAAACTGTACTTTCCTTTTCACTTTGCCGTCGGGGGAGAAAGTTGAGCTTGATGGAGGGCTTATCGCGAAGAGGCCTGAGGAACGTGTCAAGATGAAGCTTCCCGGGAAATGGAGTTAGCAGATTTTTCATTAAAATTAAGTGTATCGGGCAGACACTGGACTTTTATGCAGGCCTCCAGAAAGTTTCTGGTGTTAATACTGGCTTTAGCTGTGTTTTTATCTGCAGCTTCGGCAGGAACGCTTTCGACGTACAGGGATATTGTTGAGACAGAGGTTCATCAGCTGTATGCTAATGAACTCTCCAACGGTACATACGAGTTAGAGGCTGATGCCTATGCAGGGGATGATCAGAGAAACAGCATCTACGCGGCATATATTACAGATAATTCGCCTTCGGACTACAGAAATTTTTCTTTCTATCTGGAAGAACAGGCTAACACCAATCACAACTTTCACCTGACTACTTACTGGCTCCATAATGGAAGTCTATCCGATATCGGCACCGATGATTTCGAACAGCTGAAGGACTTCAATCAGCCTCCTGCAGGAACAACATATTACACCAATCTTACAGACAGAAATGAAGATTATGGAAAAGTTGCAGTAGTTGTTGAGGGAACGCATTACTGGTATGAAGACGACTATCTCAGAGTAGTCGTATCAAATATTTCCTCTCCAGACGCCGGCACATCAATCTGTGATTCAAGAGGGCCTCTGAACGAATGTATAGCAACTAAGTCTCATGATATCGGTGGAAGAAACTTCGACATCTCGTCAATTTTCCAGTCAAAGTCTTCTGCAGTATTCAGATCTCGTGGAAGCAAGGCCTCACTGAATCTGTCTAACTCCACATCTATCTCAGGCCTATGGAGAGGAGGATTCCGGATAATGACGGAAAGGCCTGTGCTGCATACTGGAGCCAGGTTCAGGCCTCAAGGTAGAGATATAGTTATAGGGGATTGAGTGCGTTACCTGTTGACTACCCTTTTAAAGTTTGGTGTCTCTTTCAAGCTTACGACACGTTGATGTGTCATTTCCGCTGGAAGTCGGGCGACCGATACTTTCAGGGGTGAAGGAGTAAAAACCGCTTTTGTAGAGTGTGTTAGTCTCTTTTAGCCCTTCTGGGAGTGTTTTCTGGCGGATATCAAAAATAGAGGTGAATCAGGTTTGACTACAGAATCCGAAATTGAATCAGAGTACCCGGTAAGAGGAGGAACATTTGTTGGAAGAGTTGTATCTAATAAAATGGACAAATCAGCGACTGTCCGATGGGAACATGCGCAGAAGGTTCCTAAGTTCGAGAGGTACGAGCGAAGAAATACTAAAATATCAGTTCACGTACCTGAGGGCGTCGAGGTTGAGGAAGGCGATCAGGTAAAAGTTGGCGAGACAAAGCCTATCTCTAAAACCAAGAGTCATGTCATCATGAAGGTTTTCGATGACGATGAAGAAATCGATGTAGAGGAGGAATGATCTAGATGAAGCCTGTAGGATCTAATATTACACGTACTCTGGATATCGGTGCCGAGCTTACTTGTGCCGATAACTCCGGAGCGAAGAAACTGAAAATAATTGGAGTTAAGAGCCAGGCCAGCAGAAGAAGCCGAAGAAACTCCGCTGGCGTAGGCGATATCGTAGTTGTCAAAATCTTGAAGGGTGACGAAGAAGTCAAGCACCAGGTCTTTGACGCAGTTATCGTCAGACAGAGGAAGGAGTTCCAGAGGCCTGACGGTCTTCGCGTAAAGTTTGAAGACAATGCTGCTGTACTTATGGAGGAAGGAGGCCTTCCGAAGGGATCTGTTACGAAAGGTCCTATCGCGAAGGAAGTTGTGCAGCGTTTCAGCCCTGTAGGAAAAATCGCATCGAAGGTAGTGTAAAGAGGTAATCAAAAATGAAGCAGAAGCAGAACTGGAGTAGTTCATGGAAGTCAAGTACCGATCCTCAGAAGCAGAGGAAGTACAGACAGAACGCTCCACAGCACGTAAAGGATGATTTTATTTCAGCAAATCTTTCCCACGATCTCAGAGACGAGCTTGAGACACGTAATCTAGGCCTGAGAAACGGTGACCGTGTAAGAGTTATGAGAGGTGACAGGAAAGGCGCTGAAGGAATTGTAAATGAAATTGATAGAGAAAATGAAAGAATTTTCATCGACGGCGTAGAGGATACAGCTGTCGATGGATCGAAGAGACAGATTCCTTTGAGGCCTTCAAACGTACAGATCCAGGGCCTTAACTTGAGCGATGAAAGAAGACTTGAGAAGTTTGCTGTAGAGGACTTCGAAGAGATCAAGGTTTCAGATGAGGAAGTTGAAGAAGCTCTTGAAACGGATGAAGAGGAAGAGATGATGCAGCAGCTTCAGGGCGGCGGAGAGCCGGCTGACACAGGAGACCTCGATGAAGAAGAGATCGAGAAGATTGAAGAAGAGATCGAGGAGGAAATCGACGAGGAAGACATCGAAGACATGAAGGAAGAGGCCTCTGAAGAAGATGAAGAGGAATCTTCCGTTGACTACAGCGATGTTGTTTCAAGCAATATCGGTGAAGTCAAGGAGGCAGTTGAAGGGATGGAAAGTCCTGACTTCGATGCGCTTATCGAGGCCGAAAAGGCTGGAAAGGATCGTAAAACCATGATCGAGTATTTGGAGAATCAAAAGGAGGAATAAAGTATGACACATCAGAAGAGACTTTCAGCACCTAAACATTACCCTATTGAACGTAAGAAGACGACTTACGTTTCGACTATCAGAGGTTCAAGGGATGCAGACTCTGCTATTCCAGCTTCTCTTTTCCTTAGAGAGGTTGTAGGTTACGCAGAGACAAATAAGGAAGCAAAAGAAATCGTCCGTAACGGAGATCTTCTTAGAAACGGCGAGGAAATAGGAGATGTCCAGGAAGGCCTAGGAGTTCTCGATCTTGTCGAGCTACCGAAGGCTGACGATACTTTCAGGGTGCTGAAAAACGGAGATAATCTTGATTTTGTGCCTGTTGAAGATGGAGAAGTTGTAGCGAAAGTAGTTGGAAAAGATGTTGAAGGCGACGAACTCGTATACAGACTTCACAACGGAGAGAATTACAGGACAAAGGACGAGTTCAGCACAGGAAGCACTCTTGTACTTGGAGATGGAGTAGAGGAAGTAGAGCTTGAAGAAGGCGCAGAAGTCCTTGTAATCAAGGGACAGCACGCTGGAGAGACAGCAGAAGTACAGGAGATCAACAGCAGAGGAATGAATCCTGATACAGCAGTAATTGAAAACGGAGAATCATTCGAAACCCAGCTTGACAACCTAGTGGCTGTTACAGGCCTGGAGGTCAGGTGATTAACATGTCAAATGAAATGAAGGATATTGAAATCGCAAAGGTAGTTGTCAACATCGGAGCAGGACAGGTAGGAGACGAAGTAGAGAAATCCTATGATCTTATCGAGAAGCTTACAGGAAGACAGCCAGTACGGACAGAATCCGGTGAAGATGCAAAGACCTTTGGAAAGAGAGCAGGCCTTAATCTTGGAGTTATGACAACTCTGAGAGGGGAAGAGGCCCGTGAATTCCTTGAGAAAGTATTCCCTGCAGCAGATAACGAACTGAACGCAGAGGCCTTCGATGGAGCCGGCAACTTTTCGTTCGGAATCTCCGAGTACATCGATGTTCCTGGAGTCGATTATGACTCTGACATCGGTATGCGTGGTTTCGAAGTTGCCGTCAAGCTTGAGAGGCCTGGTTACAGGGTAAAGAAGAGAGATCACAAGCCTCGTGAGATAGGTAAGGATCACCTGATAAGTGATGATGAGGCCCGTGAGTTCGTCGAGGAAGATCTCGGCGTAGAGGTGGTTGAATAATGAGTTATGAGAAAGTACTGGAGCAGATAAAGCACAAGGAAGGCAAGAGAAGGAAGTTTGAGAAACATAATACTCCAAAGGAGAGAGATTACGGAAAATCCACAAAAGAATGCAGAAGATGCGGAAGAACAGGCCGTGGAGTTATCTCCAAGTACGGTCTTGACTACTGTAGACAGTGCTTCCGTGAAATCGCAGAAGATCTCGGCTTTGAACAGCTGAGCTAATCAGGAGGTAATAAAAAATGACACAGGATACACTTAGCGATGCACTTTCGTCCATTAACAATGCTGTAAGGTCGGATAACGATTATGCAGTTATCTCACCTACAAGTGACTTGGTGAAGAACGTACTTGTACAGCTACAGCAGGAAGGTTACATCGGAGTCTTCGAGCTTGTCGAAGACGGAAAAGGAGGAAAGTTCAAGGTAGAAGTAACAGGCAAGATCAACGAGTGCCAGTCAATCAAGCCGAGGTTCTCAATGAGCAACGACGAATATCAGAAATGGGCTCAGAGATATCTACCGGCTCGAGGATTCGGTAAACTTATCGTTACAACCCCTCAGGGCGTCATGACACATGAACAGGCCCGCGAACAACAGATAGGAGGAAAGCTCCTGGGATACGTCTACTAGGTGGTTAAAGATGAAAATCGAAAAAGATCTTCCAGAAGATTATGAAGCAGAATACGAGGATGGAGTCCTGACAGTTTCAGACGGCTCTCAGGAAGTTGAGAAGAAACTGGATCATGCAAGAGTAGATGTAGAGGTACAGGGAGACAAAGTCGCATTCTCGACAGAAAGCAGTAAAAGAAATATTGAAAGTATAGTCAAGACTTTCAGCAGGCATTTCGACAACATGGTCGAAGGCCTGGAAGAAGAGCATGTCTACGAACTGAAAGGTGTCTACGCACACTTCCCTATGACAATCAAGACTGAAGGAGATCAGCTTGTTGTCGAAAACTTTATGGGAGAAAGAAAGCCTAGAAAAGCAGACATCATGGAAGGAGTAGACGTCTCAGTGAACGGCGAAGAAATCACAGTTAAAGGCCCGGACAAAGACAAGGTATCTCAGACAGCTGCACGTATAGAGCAGCTTTCCAACAAAGGAAACAGAGATCCAAGAACGTTCCAGGACGGGATTTACATCGTAAGAGGTGACCGATAATGAGTTTCAAGAGACAGGATAATCATAAGAAGAAGAGTGTACCGGACTCATGGAGAAGGCCTACAGGAGGCCACTCTCGTGCACGTCTAGAGAAGAAAGGTGCAGTACCACTTCCAAAAGCAGGTTACAGAACGCCAAAGAGCGAACGTGGAAAGCATCCTTCAGGATTTGAAGAGGTTCTGGTACACAATGTTTCAGAACTTGAACAGCTTGACGATGGAGAAGCAGCTCGTATCGCCTCAAAAGTTGGAGGCAAGAAGAAAGAGCAGATCATCGAAAAAGCTGACGAAGAAGAAATTAAAGTGCTTAACAGAGGTGACTACTAATGGATTTGAAGAGTCAGAGAAGAATGGCCGCAGACATCATGGATGTCGGCAAGGACAGAGTATGGATGGATCCTGATCAGATGGAGAAGATTGACGAAGCCATCACAAGAAAAGACATCAGGAATCTAGTTGAAGGAGGAGCAATCCAGAAAAAGGATGTAAAAGGTACATCCAAAGGCCGAGCAAGAAAGAACAAGAAACAGAAGCAGAAAGGCCGCAGAAAAGGTCATGGAAGCAGAAAAGGCCCTAAGACTGCAAGAAAGTCCGAGAAAGATGAATGGATGAACAAGATCAGGGCCCTCAGATCTGATCTGAAGGAGATGCGAGATAATGATGAACTTACACAGGAACAGTACAGAGAACTTTACAGAAAGGCCAAAGGAGGCTTTTTCAGAAATCGTAAACACCTTGAAAACTACGTTGAGAATGAGGTAGAGTGATTATGGGAAAGACATCTAGCTATCGTAAGCCTTTCACAAGAAGAAAGGATCAGAAGACTGATTATGAGCAGAGGCTTCAGCTCATCAAGGCAGACAAGCCAAGAGCTGTAGTACGAACCTCAAACAATCATACTAGAGTACATCTTTCAGAATATGATCCTGAAGGAGACGAAAATACTGCACAGACGATAAGCAAGCAGCTTGAAGAGTATGGATGGGAACATCATACAGGAAATATTCCTGCAGCATATCTGACAGGATTCCTGGCAGGACAGAAAGCTGACGCTGATGAAGCAGTTCTCGATATAGGCCTGAGAAAGGATGCTCGTGAAGGAAGAATCTTCGCAGCAGTACAGGGCCTGAGAGATGCAGGAGTCGAAGTTCCTGTAGGAGATGAGGCTCTTCCAGAGGAATCACGTATGAGAGGAGAGCACATCAAGGAGATGTCAGGAAAGGATGTACCATCAAATCTTGAAGAAGTCAAGGAAAACATCGAAGGTGATTACTAATGGCAGATCAGGAAATGGAGGACGAAGAGATTTGGACTCCGAAGACAAAACTAGGTAAGAAAGTTGCAAAAGGCCAGATAACAGATATCGTAGAGGCCTTGCGCTCTGATAGAAAGATCATGGAGCCTGAGCTGGTTGATCAGCTTGTGGATCTTGATGAAGAAGTTGTACTGATCGGAGGAACACCTGGAAAAGGAGGAGGAAAGTCCAGGACTGTTTCAAAGAGAACAGTACGTATGCACAAGTCAGGAGCACGTTACAACTCCAAGGCCATGTCCATTCTTGGGGACAAGAACAAGGTAATCGGAATCGGCATGGGAGAATCAGATGACACTCGTGCAGCTATCGAAGATGCTACTCGAAACGCAAAGCTTAATCTGATTGAAGTCCAGAGAGGAAACGGATCCTGGGAAGACAGAGGAGATACAGAGACATCTATTCCTTTCAAGGTAACAGGAAAGTCAGGTTCAGTTGAAGTAGAGCTGAAGCCAGCGCCGAAAGGAACAGGCCTGGCAGCAGGAGAAGCAATCCAGAAGATGTGCGAACTAGCAGGAATCGAAGACATCTGGGCAACTTCACGTGGAAGCACAAGGACACGTGAAAACATGGTTAAGGCTACTTTCGAGGCCTTCAAAAAGCTCAACGAATATCAGAGAGACGAGGAGAGTGAAGAATAATGATTGCAGCAGTAAGACTCAGAGGTTCAGTTGATCTTTCACAGCCTGTCAAGGATACTCTCGACAGCCTGAATCTTGATCAGAGGAACAAGTGTGTTCTCATTGATGAAGACAACGAAGCCGCTGTCGGAATGCTTGAGAAAGTAAGTAACTTTATCACTTACGGAAAGATAAGTGAAGATACAGTCGAAAAAATTGAAGATAAAGAAGGAGAAGCAAGTCCAGGGACATCTCTAGGCCTGAGGCCTCCATCCGGAGGTTTCAAGGACACCAGGAAACACGTTAACTCTGGTGGCGCACTAGGCGAAAGAGATGATATGGATGAACTTCTAGAGAAGATGCTTTAAGGTGAATCATAATGACAAAGAGAAGATCCAAGAAGAATAAGTCCGGAAGTCATGGATACGGAAGCTCCAAAAAGAACAGAGGAGCAGGTAACCGTGGTGGACGGGGAAACGCCGGTGGAGGAAAGAAGGCGCAGTCCAAGAACATGACAGAAACCGGTATCAATGAACTCGGGGAAGAAGGATTTAACTCCCGTAAAGAACCTCAGACAGGTATCAATCTTAGAGATATCGATCAGAGGATTGAAGAGTTCGTTGAAGAAGGCCTTGCAGAAGAGGAAGACGGCAAGTACGTTTTCCATGCAGATGAAGCTGGCTATGACAAGGTTCTAGGCGGTGGAAAGATCACAAGGTCTATAGAGATCAGAGCAGAAAAATTCTCAGATTCTGCTGAAAGAAAGATTGAGGATTCGGAATCTGAAGCAGTTGTACTAGAGGAATAGAGCACAAATGGTTTCATTCGTAGGGATTGCAAGCTATCTTCCAAGCATCAGAGAGCCAGAGAAAGAGCAGTCGTTAAAGGAGATGCTGGCATGGACAGGAGTTGTACTTCTCCTGTACTTCCTGCTTGGTTCTATCAATGTCTACGGAGCGAATTCTGAAGCAGTTGCACAGGCACTTACACGTCTGGAGACATTCCAGACACTTCTAGGAGCACAGATTGGTTCTATAATTACACTGGGAATTGGACCTATCGTTACGTCCAGTATTGTACTTCAGATGATGGTAGGATCCGAGCTACTTCCATGGAATACAAATACACAGGAAGGAAAGCAGAAGTTCCAGGCGGCACAGAAAGTACTGGCCTACTCTCTCACAGTTATAGAGGCCTTCGGATGGGTTCTATCCGGAAACTTCGGGCCTGTATCTGGAGATCCTATGCTTGTATTCCTTCTGGCAGGACAGATCACTATTGGAGGGTGGCTGATAATCCTGATGGACGATCTCGTCCAGAAATGGGGATTCGGATCAGGAACAGGAATATTCATTGCTGCAGGAGTATCTAAAGCAGTTTACATCTCAGCAGTATCACCTCTAACACAGACAGGAGAGCTTTTCTGGAGTGTCGGAGGAGGAACAGGAACACCTGTAGGAGCACTTTTCCAGTTCATAAACAGCTTTGAGCTTACGGCACTTTTGCCTATCGTCTCAACTATACTGGTTTTCTCGGTAGTAGTATACATGCAGTCGATGAAAGTCGAAATACCTCTAACATTTGGAAACGTCAGAGGATTCGGTCAGAAATGGCCTCTTAACTTCATATATACTTCAAATATGCCTGTAATCCTTATTGCAGCACTTGTAACAAACTTCCAGATCGTAGGATCATCAATCGCAGGATCCAACGGATGCTCAATCCTTGGATGCTTCTCAGGAGGACAGGCAACATCAGGCCTTGTAAGCTGGCTTCAGGCCCCTACACAGGCCGTAACATCATTCCTGGGTACAGGAGTAATGGCCCCTAGCGACATAATCCACATACTATTCTACATCTCGGTATACGCATTCGGATCTGTACTTTTCTCAATCTTCTGGATGAGAACTTCAGGACAGGATCCTGACTCAGTAGCTGAACAGATCCAGCAGACAGGCATGAAAGTACCAGGATTCAGGAAGGACAAGCGAGTCATAAAGAAAGTCCTCAACCGGTACATCCCTTCACTGACAATCCTATCAGGATTCCTTGTAGGTCTTCTGGCAGCACTTGCAAACATGACAAGCGCAGCAGGAGGAGGAACAGGTATCCTGCTTACAGTCATGATCCTTTACAAGCTATACGAACAGCTGGCACAGAAGCATATGGAAGAACTACACCCAGCGATGAAGGACTTCATGCAATAAAAACAAGACTCGACAATTCAAAGACAAGGAGACAATGGCAGGAATCAACGCAATACTCGCACCACTTTTCGAATTCTACAACACGTTGTTCCAGCCGCTGCTCGCAGCAGGCCCATACGTATCACTGGGCTTCTTCTCCGTACTTCTTGCAGCACTTTTCTCAGTAATCTACTGGTGGCTTCTCGACATAGAGAAAGCTGACAGGATAAAAGAAAAGATCGACAAGTACCAGGAAAGAATGAAAGAGGCCCGTGAAGAAGACGAACAGGAAAAGGCCTCAAGCCACTTCAAGAAGACACTACAACTTAACCAGAAGTTCATGATGTTGAACATGAAGCCTATGATCGCCACAATGGTGTTCGTAGGACTGTTCTTCCCATGGCTTGGAGCGACCTACGCACCGACAGTAGAAATGACACAGATAAACGATACTGCTTACAACGGAACGCTTGAATACGCAAATCAGGAAGCAGCTCTAGAGGCCTTGAACGTATCCGGACAGATGCAGTTCCGTGGAGAAGGCGCTCTTTCAACCGACGAGCTTGAAGCTCTTGGACTTACATGGGAGGTAACTAACTTCCGGCTTGTTGAAGACCAGACTCACGATGCTGAAATGAAGATCAACGGTAAATTCATAGATCTGCCTGTAAGCATCCCTCTGGCAGGAGAGGCCCTCAACTGGCTTGGATTCTATATCCTGATCATCATGCCGATGACATACATCTTCAGGAAGCTTCTCGGCGTCCAGTAAAAGGACCTAAATTTTTCCCCGTTATTTTTCTCTCGTAGTTAAAAAACTCGGAGGTAAAGAAAGGAAATATGGCTGAATGGTACGTACGACAGGAATCCGAGACAAATCCAGATTTTGGCTCTATACCTGAGAAAAGATCGGTTGAAGAGCTTCTGGAAAAAGGAATGGTTCTAATCGATAAGCCCTTCGGCCCTACAAGCAACCAGGTATCTACATGGATCAAGGAAGAACTTGATCTGAAGAAGACAGGCCACTTTGGAACACTTGATCCAAACGCAACAGGAGTCCTGCCAGTAGGCCTTAACTCCGGCACACGTATAAACGATGCACTGGCGAAAGCGGACAAAGAATACATCTTCGAGGCAGAGACTGAGGAAGCAAAAGATAAACAGGAAGTCAAGGAGGCCTTGAAGAGTTTCAGGGGCGTTAACAAGCAGGTACCTCCTGAGAAAAGCGCTGTGAAAAGGGAGGAAAGAGAAAGGGAAGTCTATGATATAGAACTCCTTGAAGTAGAGGACAGGAAAATTCTTGGAAGAGTTGAATGTGAATCAGGATTCTATGTAAGAGTTCTGATCGATCAACTAGGCGAAAAACTTGATACAGAGGCCTCTATGAAAGAGTTAAGAAGGACGCGTGAAGGAGATATAACTGAAGATGAGACATCAACGCTTCAGGATGTAGTCGATGCCTATCATTTCTACAATGAAGGCCGTGAAAAAGAAATAAGAGAAGTACTTCATCCGATCGAAAAAGGCATACAGCACCTGAAGAAGATAGCTGTAAAAGATTCAGCGGTCAACGCAGTCGCTAACGGAGCAGACCTGGGATCAACAGGAATCTCCAAGCTACAGGACGGCATCAAAGAGGATGACATGGTGGCAGTAATCACACTGAAAGGAGAACTAGTCGCTCTAGCCGAGGCCCGGATGACATCAGAACAGATGTACTCCGCTGAAGGCACAGCAGCGGAGCTTCAATCCGTCCACATGGATCCTGAAACATACCCGAAAAGATGGAAGCAGTAAAAACTTCTTCTGATGCTACAGTCCAAATAAAAAAGTGTATAGCTGAAATCAAAATACAGAGGCCTTTTTTCCTACAAGGCCTTCATCAAATCTGCTACTTGCCGAGGTGACTGAGTGGCTAAAGGTGCCACCCTGGAAAGGTGGTGAGCGTTACAGCTCTCCTGGGTTCAAATCCCAGCCTCGGCGTAAATTCTTTTTCTGGCATTTGATGTAAGAAGCTCCATTATCTGCGAGCTTCGGGTTCAAATCCCAGCCTCGGCGTGTTAACTATTCTTTCTTGGCGTTTGAGACAAGTATCTCCCTCTTCAAATGGTACTCCTCTTTCTGAAGGGAGGCCGTGTAAAGCGCCACTGCGTAAAGCATCAGTAGAAATGTAACTCCGATATAGGATGCAATCTGATTGATTATCCTCAGATGCGGTACTCCGAAAGAAGCCGCCACAGAGGTAATCACTCCGGCGTATAACAATGTTTTAATCGACATCTGAACCAGTTTCCTGTTCCTGTACTTTTTCCGGGAGGCCTCGTACTCCTCGTATTCATCTGAACTGTAGAACTCTTCATCGTCCTCGAAATGCTGTCGTAGTTCTATATCAGCACGTCCCAGCGGCGTAAGTCTGAAGATTTGATCTTTCATACAAGTCTATTTTTACAGGCCTCTACTTTTATCCTTCGAACAATTCCCCGGAACTGAAAATATAAAATGCTTGCAGATGTATTGCTACCTGTGAAAAGCGACAGAAAAATAGATGTTTTTGCTGTTTCTGCAATACTCCTTTTCGGATCTGTCGTCGGAGCATTCGCCATGTACAGTCACATGGATGAAAGGCTTCAGCAACTAGAGCATGACAATTCTCCGCAGATAATTTACATGAATGGCTCCGCATCACCGGGACAGGGATTCACGGAGCTTTTTGACAGCCTTGATCAATCAGTAGTCTCGGTATCAGCTCTTGGAGAAGAAAGCTCACAGGGTTCAGGATTCGTCTACTCTAAAGAAGGTCATATAGTCACAAATGAGCATGTTATAGACGATGCAGAACGCGTAAAAGTAACTTTTACTGAAGGACGAAGCTACGATGCAGAAATCATAGGGATGGATCCTAACTCCGATCTAGCAGTCCTCAAGGTCGATAGAAACAACTTGAGGCCTCTGGATCTCGGAAACATATCTGAAGTGAAAGTAGGCCAAACTGCAATAGCTATAGGAAATCCATTCGGGCTGAGAGGTACAATGACTTCAGGCATAATATCTCAGAAAGGCAGAACGCTTCCTACAGAAACAGGATTCTCAATTCCAAATGTTATACAGACCGATGCCGCCATTAATCCCGGGAACTCAGGAGGCCCGCTTCTGAACGCAAAAGGTGAAGTAGTCGGCGTAAACACTGCTATAGAAAGTAGAACAGGAACATTCTCCGGCATAGGCTTCGCCATACCGGTAAGCCAGGTAAAAATGGTGGTTCCAAGAATGATAGAAGAAGAATCTGATGTAGAATATCCTTGGCTTGGAGTATCAGGATATACAGTAACTCCTGCGATAGCTGACGCGATGAATATAACAGAGGCCTCAGGTTTCCTTATTGTAGAGGTTGTAGACGACAGCCCAGCTGAAGAAGCAGGATTTGTAGCAAGTAATACAACAGTTGAAATTAATGGAAGAGATACTTTGATCGGAGGAGATATAATCAAAGCTATAGACGGAAGAACGGTAGAGGGAACAGGAGATGTTCTTACGTTCCTTCCTAGGTATCACAGGCCCGGAGAAGAGATCAATATCACGGTGCTTAGGGATGGAGAGGAGGTAGATCTTCCTGTAGTTCTTGGAAGCAGAAGCTCTAGTGCGGCTGGTAACGTAGAATAGCGGCCTTTCCTCCGAGATTTTCCAGTCTTTTCCCGGCCTCGTGGTCGATGTGAACGATCTCTACTTCACCGCCCATTTCCTCAACTTTCTTTGCCAGTTCATGTTCCTCCCGGTACTTTTCCGCTGTCAGAATCAGTTTCTCAACAGCACCTTGATTCACAAGATCGTTCACTGGAGCTCCATATGAAACTTTATCGTCCTCTCTCAAGGCCTCCATGAGTTCTTCTATAGTCCTTGACTCATCAGAGATACGTGAACTCTCCACCACTTTGTCCAGAGCACCTCTCTTGATAGCTTCGTTAAGGCCTGTACGTCCGATAACGGAAGTATCCTGCATCAAAGTCTTGCTGATTATTTCCTCGTCAAGCATGTTCTTTATCTTGTTCTTCTCAAATCCGGGCCCGCAGAGAACAATATGATCAACGTTCCGCGAAGATCTCTTGATAACTTCCTTCACCTGATTGTGAAAGTTTCCACTATCTATCTGATCGCTGTACAGCTTCCCTGGAATATTCAGATCAATCTTTGAAAGGTTCTTGATCCCTGACTCCTCCACTATGTAGAAATCGGCTTCTCCTTTCTGCACAAGTACGAAAAGCACTCTGTAAGAGTGATGTGA
Source organism: Candidatus Nanosalina sp. VS9-1 (assembly GCF_047555085.1). GTDB lineage: Archaea > Nanohalarchaeota > Nanosalinia > Nanosalinales > Nanosalinaceae > Nanosalina. Next base: position 59,203 of record NZ_CP180230.1, read on the forward strand.
CTCGGCCTCTTCAAGTCGCTCCCACTCCTCTTCGGAGAAATCCTTCCAGATCTCGAACTCTTTACCGGGCTCCAGATTGAAAGTGTGGTATCCCATCTCGACATCCTCATCACCTCTCGTGATCTCTCCCGTAACTCTGAGACGGTTCTCCTGGTATTCAACTTTTTCTGTTCTCAGAGTAAGATGCGTCGCCTTCTTCTCCCTGCTATCTCGTTTCGTCCTCTGTGTAAAGGCCTTAACTGTATCACCTTCCCCGATTATATCTTTCAGGTACCAGAGATCATCCTCGTTTTCTATCTCTATCCTGACGTATCCGTCGGACCTGTCTGATTTCAATATTTCCATACTGGAGAATGACCGGCCTACAAATAAAAACCTCCGAAACCCAGTAACTCACATATGGCAGAAAGGTTCGGCGTCGTAGTTGCAATAGGCCTGACATTCTTCGGCTTAATGCTTATAGCATCCCAGGATATAGATGTAGGATTTAATTTTGGCGGCGGCGACCAGCAGGATGATCTTGTAATGGTGTCCGAAAGCTTTGGAGAGCTTGGAGGAGCAACTGAAGATGTCAGAACAACAAGCTTCGGAACATTCAACATAGGAGAGGGAATGGGCCAGATACAGGCCTACCAGAACAACAGGGAAACTGTAAGTAACTCTCTTTTCTCTGAGGACAGTATAAGCTTTGAATACAATGCAACTCAGCCAGAGAATGCGGAAATATCATTTGAAGTACTGGGAAAGGAAGGCTCAGGAGCGCTATATATCGAGGTAAATGGACAGAGAATATTCGAAAACCAGCTAGTTACATCCGCTACAGAAGAGATCAACGTATCTTCGGAGCATTTGAGGCCCGGAATCAATAATTTCAAGGTAGGAACTAACAAGGGAGGCCTCCTGGGATCCACAGAATATGCCTTAGAAGATGTAGAGGCCTATGTGCATGATAGAAGATTCAATGATCACAGGGACAACTTCCAGATATACCAGTACGAGTTAACTGACTTTGTAGGAGCTAATCTAAGCTTCAACATTCCTGTAGATTCTTCAGTAGTTACAGAGCCTCTTGAAATAGATGTCAACGGTAATGAAGTCTTCAGCGAAAGATCTGTAAGATCAGATCAATCTGTATCAATAACACCATCCAACTCAAATCTTAATCCAGGCTACAATACTGTAACTTTCTCAACAGAAGCTAATGCCAGATACACGCTTGAAAATGCGCAGATGGCAGTAAGATATATCGGCACTACGCAAGGAGTTGAAAGAGATCTAGACTTCGAGCTTTCAGAGCAAGATCTATCGTTCGTAGAGCGTGAAACTACTGCTGAAACTCTGAAGTTTGATTACCAGTTCCTTACCGGAGACAGAGAAATCAGGTTCACGTTAAATGACTATAATACTAGTATAAGTCCTGATAATGGGGAGAACGTTCTAGACATTCCTGAAGAAGTTTTCAGGGAGGATAATACTTTGAGTATCGAGGGGCAGGGAGCATTCACATTAAATGATTTGACTCTTAGCTCCGAGGTGACAGAAGAGTGAGTCTGAAAGGCTGGGCAATCGCAATAATCCTTTCACCTTTCACTCTAGGCCTCTCGGTACCGCTTTATTTCTGGTACTGGTTCCTGAAGAAAATCGGCAAATGGTACATCAGAGGCCTCAAAATATTCTTCCTGATGCCAGCCGCGATAGTGCTGTACATAATAGCGCGCATAATAGAGGCTATAGTCGGCGACGTCGAATGGCTGGTATCAATATTCACAGGCGGTATACGAAACATGGAGGCTCAGGGAGACTCTGCGATTTCAATTCCAGGCCTCAGCCAGTTTAAGCTACGCTACATTGCAGCCTTTGCAGTAGCACTTTACGTTGACTTTGTGCTTTTCATCCAGCCCCTGGTGTCTGGAGGAGTCCCTGAATTTTCCTTTGCAACTTTCACAAGCTTCTTCGCTGTAGGCCTGCCATTTATCGTTCTTGTAATTTTCAGTGGCCTTATCAACAAATGGCAAGGAGCAGATATTTCTGGTTCGACTAAAAAACTTGCAGGATCGGGTGTGGCAGCAGGAGCAGGAGCAGCAGGAGCTGCTGCCGCAGCACCTGGTGAGGCGGTAGGAAGTGCTGCAGGAGGAGCCGCTAATGCTGCCGGCGCTGCAAAAGATGCAGCAGAAATGTATGAAGATATTGAAGTTGCAGAAGCAGCAGAGACAGTCAGTGCAGGAGGTGCAGAGGCGGCTGGAGCTGAAGGAATAATCGCAGCTGTAGGTGGATCTTCGGTTGCAGCTGTAGGCGGTCCGATTCTACTGGCTGCTATTGCAGCGTGGATAATATACAGTATAATTGCAATTGTGATCTCTATAATTCTCCTGGGAATGACTTGGGGTTATGTATCACAGCTACTTCCTATAATTGCAGGGCCGATAATGGGGGCTATAGGCCTAGGCTCATCATATGCCAACTGGTTTGGAGAGAGTACTACTAATCAGTTCGCTCCACAGGTTGATACAGCCTTTGCCGAAGAAAAACGCGCCATTCAGCAGGTAGGTGCCAGACTGGGATGTGTCCTAGAAGGCCCACAGTGTCTAAGACAGTGGAGAATGAACAATACGGTAAGGCCTGGTTCAGAGGCTGTAGGAGAAACTTATGAGCTCAGCATCGATCAGTTTGGACTAGGTGTGGAAAGAATAGATACTGCATACAAGGAAGAAAATTATGTTTTACCTGTTAATTTCCTTGTTTCAAATGCTCGTAATGGCTTGAAAGGTATTACGGCCCGTGATGTGAAGTACAAGATACTGATAAAGGATGCAGACAAGACTTACTGCAGTACATCAGGTGATAACGGACAGGAATGGCGTTCAATAACTTCGCAGGGCCTGACAGGTGATGATATACAGCAGGCGAACTATATTCTGCCAGGTTTGGGTGTATCTCCTACTCAGTCCTTGGAAGAGCTTAATCTGGCTGACTGTGAACTCCTGCAGCCTTCTATGGGGGTCAACAGGGTTATGGAGCTTCAGTTGAAGTATAATTACTCTTCGCAGGCAACACTGTATTTCGATGCAATGTCAAGAGAACATCGTAGAGAGCAGGGGATGCAGCCAGGGTTTAAAGAGTCTGAGACTGCAAAGACGCCTGTACAGTCATATATCAACGTACAGTCTCCTGTAACATACTATGAGACAGAAAACGGCGACAGGAGAGCCGTACCGTTCTCAGCAAGGTTCGGATTTGAGACTCCGGGTGCAAGTGCAGAGTACAAGATCGATCCTGAATCGATAGAGATCAGGGATTCGTCTCTTACAGCACCTACTTCACAGTGCTCCGGTTTAAGCGATTCACCTGAAGGTGAAAATGTATACACTATATCTGAGGCAGCACAGAACCGGATTATTCTGCGCCAGAATGAAGGATGGTTCTCTAACAGGGTATCTCCGGCACCGCTCAGATGCACAATGACTCTGTCCGAGCCAGAACAGATAAGCCCAACAGGAGAAGAACTGATAATGAGGGTAGATGCAAACTATACTGTCAAAAAGACCACACAGATGGAGTCTTTCTCTGTCTGGAATACAGCATGCAATCGTGTTACATGCCCTCTAATAGTTACAGAACAGTACAATGAATCATCAGATAACAATCTATTCTTTACTTGCAGTTCCGGCAACTCAGTAGACTCCCGAGATGGATGTAGCGTCAGAGTTCCTGCAGAAGATGATGGAATCAATGGAATTAACTGGCAGATGGTAACTCTGGCTGAAAGAGGAGGATCTGATATAATTATAGAATCTGGCAAGAAAGCAGTACAGGTCAGGCCTTTCCTAGAGGATTTAAGACAGCGTTTCGATATGGAATCAGGATTCACACAAGGTAATCAGGATACACATGCACTGATCACTGACTTTGAAAGCGAGCAGAATCTCTGGCCTGAAATGCCTGTCGGTGTAAGCGAACAGAGAGTTGACAATGCGATCTCACAGTACGCTGGAGCAGGCCTTGCAGTGTATGAGAACATGGGCAGTCTCAATAATCTCAGATTCAGAGGCCTTTCAGGGGCTCTGTGTGAACAGCAGTATACTCTTGACGTAGGAAGCGGCTCCAAGGAACAGGCCGTTCAGGATTACAGGACTGAGTGGTTGAATGATTACGGAGACAGAACCAATCTGTTCATGTTCCAGACATCTATAGTTGACTGTGAAAGAAGCATAGGACAGTATCTGGTTGACAGTGGAAGCTGCAGTGTAGAACAGGGAGGGAATCTTCTGGGTGCAGCAGGACAGTTCCTGGATCCAACGCAGTCAGTAGACAGCGATCAGTTCAGCAATGTAGAATCGTGCATGAACAACGCACAGAGAGTTAAATCATGCAGTCAGGGAAGCTCACAGAACGAGATAGGAGTCCTGATAAGATCTGGAGGAGAACTACAGTGCTACGGAGGAACGTTCCAGAATTAGATTAAATGGAATAGATTTCTTACTGCTATTCCAAGGCCTAAAGCCGCTATTACAAACAGGTAAAACATTTTCTCTTCCCCTTCAACTTCCTTATTTATGATCAGTACTGCAGGAACAACTGCCAGAGTCTTAAGCAAAAATACTCCGTAAGGCCCGAAAACTTCGATAAAGTAACTGGCCACGATATGCTGCTCACTTGCTCCAAATCTCAATGCCACTGCAGTCGTTGTAGCATCAAGATAATGCATAGCCACAGGAGCAACTATTTCAAGAGAAAGGAAATCCGGAGAAAACTTCTTTAGAATGGCTATACCGGGAATAAGCCAGAGAGATGTGATTAAAGCAGTCAGGCCTACAGCGTGAAAGTTCTCTATATTATGTGCGCTCAGTGAGATAACTGAAAGAAAAAGGCCTAGCACAAATACTGTTCGAGTGTAGTCAATACTTTTCCATTTCTCCAGTTCTTTCCCTACAAACACGGCTACAAGGACACATGCTACAATAACTGAGATGAGGACAGGAGTATACGTCAGGAATACTGTTGCAGTCTCTCTAATTTCTGCTGAGGATAGTATGCCGCCCAGAACTATCCAGGGGCTGAAAGATATGAATAATTTTTTGCTGTACTCTACACCAAGCTTTTCTAGCGCTGGCTTCACTAGGTATATTATCCCAGCTGCGAAAAAAACTGCATAGAAAAAAGTGTTGTACATATTGTACGGCGCCACTGATTCATCAAATACGGGTCTCAGGAGTTTCTCCAATACAAAGTTTTTAACATCGGAGAACATAGTGTATGTATATGGATCAGCGATTTACAGTCTTAACTTTACTGATTTCGGTAGTTGTTTTTTCTGGCTGTATCGGCGGAGGAGGAAACACTTCCAGCGGAGGAGGCCAGGCCATAACAGTTACAGGTATACAGGCCCAGCCGACTGAAATATTTGCAGGAGAAAATGTAAGAGTCAGTGCAGGCCTGAAAAATACGGGCCAACTTCCAGCGGAGGTGCTTGTAGGAGATCAGGGCTCACAGATTATGACAAGCCACTGTCCTGACATATTCGATGTTGCAAGTTTCTCGGCCACTAGTTCAAATGTCTCCGAGACAAGACAATCCTACGATCTGGCATCTGATTACGAGGTAAGGCTTAACTGGAATCTCGCCCAGACAAGCGACGATGTACCTCTCAATGGATACAGATGCAATCTCAGATTTGAAGTGCCTTTTAACTACAGTGTAGAATCCTTCAGCCAGATCCAGATCAAGGAAAGTTCAGAAGTAGACGGTGCAGAGCAGCTTTTCTCACAGACATCTAGAGGCCCGCTTGATATAGAGATCGAAGCCATAGGAAGCAGCGCTCCAAGTGGTGCTCCAACATTTATCGATGGAGACGGTGCCGAAGTGCTTGTAAGACTTGTAAATCAGGAGCCAACACAAAGCTCCTATACAGGAACTATCAATCTGAAGCCTCCGGTAATGATAGCAAGAGGGATACAGTTCAGTGAAGTAGATATAACTCAGGATAATGTCGAGGCCGCTAAAGTCATAGCAAGAAGACTGCCAGATATGGATCCTGGAGATATACAGGCCGGAGATCAGGTGAGGATGTGTCCTGATCCGGATACATTAAGCGGCAATGCAGGCCTCGCATTAAGCGAGGGCCAGTCAAAGATTTTCAGATGCGGCCTTGAATGGGATCTGAACAATGCTCCAAGTATAAGAGGAGAGATCTTTGCACGTTCAGACTACACATTTGTTAAAAACGCAGGAAACCAACAAATAAACGTGAGGTACCGTGGACAATAAACACATAATTCTAGGCCTTATAGCGTTTACAGTAATTGTATCAGGATGTTCATCAGTTACAGATGCATTACCTTCAGGAAACTCTAATACAGATTCTCAGCCCGAGCAGATACCGGGTAAAGGCCTTGAGGTAACAGGTTTCAGTATATCCGATCAGACACTTTCTCCTGGACAGACAGCTGAAGTGACTCTGACGATGCAGAACTATCACAGGGAGGAAATCGAGCTTGGAGAAGTCACTCTGTATGATCTTGGGCCTCTGCTTACGAAGGAGAAACAGGGATGTACTCCGGATGAAGAAGATCTGGAGGCGGCTACCGATAATGTAAATCCTATTATCGAATGTTCATGGGAGCTTACAGCACCTTCAGAAAACATGGTGGGAGGCTTCTCACAGAGAAGCGCATCTTTCACAGCCAACATCCCATATGAAACAAGTATTCAGAACTACAGGCCTCTCAAGGTAGAGTTCAGGCCTCTTCAGGATATCAACAGTACCAGTCAGAAGTCTATCTCGTTCACTAACGGCGAAGTAGATGTACAGGCCTCTGTAGAGACGCCTGTAGCTTTCGGGGAGCAGAAGACGATTTCATTTAATCTGAAGAGAGCTGGAGATGGCCGTGTTGATGAAGAGTACAGTTTCGATTATCAGCCGGTCGCTGTGTTTGATCTTAACGGCGATGATGAAGTCACAGGCGAAGGTGCAGAATGTCCTGAAAGCGATGAAGTCATTCTGGGCGGCGGTTTGGACTTCAGCTGCTCTATAAGCATGGAAGGAACGAGTAGCGAGGTAAGAAACGTCTTTTTCACCGCATCTTATAAATACGTCAAATCTCCAACTTTGGGTATAACTATCGTGAATGAATAATGAATCTAGCTGAGAACAAGACGATTCTGGCACTTCTTTTCGCAACAGTAATAATTTCAGGATGTACTGGTGGAGGTTCGACTGAACAGGATACCTCGACTTCAGCAGTGCAGGTAAATGAGTTCTCGGCTTTCCCTAATCCAACGCCTAGTGGACAGAACACAAGGTTCAGGATGCAGGTAGAGAACGTTGGCGACCACGATGCTGAGAATGTTTACGCACAGCTTTATGGTCCTCCGTTTGCATCTGAGGATGGACAGTCTAATACATGGAGGTCAAGTGGCGGAGATGCTGTAAGTAGCTCCGATAGGCTTCTAGAGTTCTCTGATCTTTCAGCTCCGCAGGAGAATACTCCTTCAACACCTTCAACTCAGACTGTGACGTTTACAGCTCCTGAACTTGATGACGGCCGTGAAATCGGGTACAATATGCGTGCACGGCTTATGTACAAGTACGGGACTGATGCGACTTCAGAGATCCAGGTTATGGGAGAAGACGCATATCAGGAGGCAGGTAGTCCTCAGGGATCTGCAACAATCCAGAACGACGATGGTCCTGTACAGATGGAAATCAGAACACCGACTCCGATAGCTATCTACAACAGCGGACAGGACTCTGTAGAAAAAGAGCTGTGTGTTGTAGTCAGGAATCAGGGAGCAGGAGTGCCTTTCACAGATGACGATGGCGATGACACAGATGCATTCAAGGGAGAAGGAAACGGATACAATCTGGAAGAAGTTCAGGAACACACCAACAAAGTCAAGCTTACAATAGAGAATGTTGGAAGAGTAGAGTTCCGGAAAGACGATGACGGAAGTTATGATGAATCTGTTAGCTCCCAGACGAAAGAAATCATAGGAGGAAGAGCAGTAGTCTGCTGGGATATGAGAATCCAGACAGGAACATCAGCTCTGGATACAACAATCCCTCTAAGCATCGAGAGCACCTACTTCTACAAGCAGGAAAGCTCCTCAGCAGTCACAGTACAGGGCCGCTAAAAGGCCTCAACATTTCTCTTATCTCATTTTCCCTTTTTCTGTAAAAATTTATCCGGACTATATCTGATTTTTCAAGGCCTTATCTGAAAAACATATTTAATTGTTGTTATTTAACGTTGGTAACATGACAGATGGGGAGGAGGAATCTGAATTTTCAAGACGTGGATTTGCATATGTTGTAGGAGGCACTCTGGCAGCTACAGCAGCCTCTGGATGGTATCTGAAAGATATTCTTAACGGTATTTTTGAGAAAAGAGATGAGCCGGGAAACTTTGGGGAATCAACTTCAACTCCGCCGGGAACGCCGGGAGACAGGCCTTCCGATCAAACTTATGAGGATTGGGAGGACGCTATCCCTGCAGGATGCAGCCTGCCCCAGAGCTACGAGACCGCAATTGAGGAAGAGATCGATAAGTACGACGAGCTTCAGAGTGAAAACCTGACAGAATACGTCAATACTGGAAGAGTCAAATTCGAGAAAGATGGAACTGAAGGGTACATGATAATCGACGAAGATGATGATGGCCAATACGATCATGGCCGTTCTATTCCAGGAATGTGTAAGTAGGTGGGTGAAATGTACAGAAAACTGATTCTGGCACTTTGTATAGCGGGCCTTGTATCCCTAGCTTCAGCTAACTCCTTGGACTCTGTAGAGTTTGATGAGCTGCCTACGGCATGGGAGACGGGAGAAGATCTTGAATTTTCTGTAGAGGCCTATGGAACAAGTATCGACAGGATGCTTTTTCAGTCCCGTCATCCGGGAGACCTTCTCTTCGATACCAGGAGTGAGAACTTCTGCCAGAATCAGGATACATGCACATGGACTTTTGATCATACAGAGTATTCGGAGGGTACTTGGGAGTATCGTTTCAGAGCCTATGCCGGCGAGGCAAGGAAAAATTCGGATAAATATCAGCAAGTAACTTACATTGATAATCTTGATTACGGTGTTTCATGGACTGAAAGGCCTCCGGAGAATTCCCAGAGAGGAGAAAGCGTTGAGATGTCTGTTACTGCATCGGATGATGCCTCACGTTTTGATACGGAAGGAGTCCTGAAGTTACAGTACCGCAATGATAACAATGAATGGGAGACTTTTGATACACGTGAGTGTTCATCATCTTCAACAGCGAATACCTGTTCAAATCAGGGATCCACTCAGTTAGACAGTGGAAAAATTCAAGACGGTGAAGCTACTTTCAGAGGCCTTGTAGAGTTCAGAGGGGGAGTTACAGCTAGCTCTGAACCTGCCACGGTAAGCGTGGAAAATCCATCGAACGTTGATAGGGTAGTCATTCGTAATCTGCCTTCTATGCATCCTGAACAGACGGATCTGGATCTTTATGGAGAGGCCTCTGGAACTAATCTTGAGGAACTGATTTTGCGCTGGAGGCCTGTTGATGGGATTCAGTGGAATAGGATAAAGTCTACGAGCTGTAGCGGCGATTACTGCGATATATCTAAAGATAATTATGAGCATCCGAGGGCAGAGACTGTAGAGATACAGGCCTTAGGACGTGCCGGCGATAGCGAGAAAAAGGATACAGAAATTGTCGAGTTCACAGAGACTGACGACGGAGAGGTCGATGAGGTAGATCTTGATAATCTTCCGGATAGACAGAACGTTGATAACGATCTTGAAGTCACAGGTGATGCTTCGGGTACTGAGCTTGACAGGATAATTTTACAGAAAAGAGAGCCAAATGATGACTGGGAGAGGGTCACAAGCCAGGGCTGCAGCAACAACGATGAATGCGACTTCGAGTACGATTACGAGCATGATTCGGAGCAGGAAGTTGACTTCAGGCTCCGTGCGGAGGCAGGAGATGATGGACGGAACAGTAACACTGAATCAGTAGAGTTCTACGAATCTGACAGCATTGACAGTGTTGATATAGAGAATCTTCCGGATGAATGGAGTACGGATGAAGAACTTGAGATAGAGGCCTCTGCCGAAGGAGACGACTTGGATGAGCTGATAGTCCAGGAGTCAGACAGAGATGAAGATGACTGGAGCCAGGTAGAGGACTACAACTGCGACGGTGATGATAACTGCGATTTCACTGCAGATTACACTGCAGACAGTGAAGAAGAGAAAGATTTCCGCGTAAAAGCTATAGCAGAGGACGGTGATGAAGACTACTCTGATGTAGAAGAAGTAGATTTTGTGGAAGATCCTGATACGATCGATTCCGTTGAAATAGATAACTTGCCGTCCAATCATCCTGTAGATGATTCTCTACAGATCAGTGGAGATGCCGAAGGCCGGAATCTTGACAGGCTTGAAGTACAGTACAGGGATCCTGGTGACAACTGGGAAGAACTTGATGATACAGACTGCGACAACGATGATTCATGCAGTATATCGACGGATTACACTGCTGAAAATGAACAAACCAAACAGTTCCGTATCAAGGCCTTTGTCAGCGGCGACGAAGAATCATCCGATACTGAAGAAGTGAACTTTGTACAGGACGCTGATACTGTCGACTCGGTCCAGATAGATAATCTGCCCTCGACTCATCCTGTAGACGATTCGCTTCAGATTACAGGAGACGCAACAGGAACAGATCTTGAAAGACTTGAACTCCAGTATAGAAATCCTGGCGGAGACTGGGAACAGCTTTCGGACGAAGACTGTAACAATCAGGACTCATGCAGTATACAGACAAGTTACACGGCAGACAGTCAGGAAACTGTACAGTTCCGTATAAAGGCCTTCACACAGGATGATTCCAGAACTTCGGGAACAGAAGAAGTACAGTTCCAGGAACCTGTCGATTCTGTCAGCACAGTAAATCTCTATGATCTTCCTGTAAGGCATCCTGTAGGAGAGGAACTTGAGATAGAAGGGGATGCAACAGGAGAAAGTCTTACAGAGATAGCAGTAGAGAAAAAAGAAGACGGAGACTGGAGCGATCTGAAAACTAAAGACTGTGAAGGGAGAAACGACTGCAGCATAAAAGCAGTATTCGAGGCCTCTACAGAGAAAGACGTAAGCTTCCGTATAAGAGCAGAAACAGGAGATGAACAGCAGACAACAGATTCGCGTAAAATTGAATTCTACAGGCCTGAAAGAATAGATTCTGTAACAATAAACGATTTGCCTTCAAACTACGACGAAGGCCAGGCCCTCAGTATCCAAGGAGAGGCCTCTGGAAGAAATCTGGACCAGATAAAAATACTTACACGCCATGTAGACGATATATCATGGGATACAGTATCTTCCAAAAGCTGTACTGGAGATAGTTGTTCAATTCAGGCAGATTATACTGCTGATAGCGAAGAGAGGAGGGAATTTGTCGTAAGAAGCTCTGCAGGAGGGGAAGACAAGTTTTCGGGTATACAGGTAGTGGACTTCAGAGCGGTACAGTCTCCCGAAGTTAGTTCTGTAACTATAGATAATCTTCCATCCTCATATCCTCTGGATCAGGACCTCGAGGTAACAGGAGAGGCCTCGGGTACACAGCTCGATGAGATGAAGGTTCAGTACAGGACTGATGGAGACTGGCAGGATCTTGGATCCTCCAGCTGTTCAGGATCATCATGCAGTATAACTGAAGATTTCAGTACTGATGAGGAGCAGGAAGTAGATTTCCGTGTCAAAGCCTTCGCGGGAGATGATGAAAGAACATCATCTATGGAAACTGTAAGCTTTGAGGCCGAGCCAGATCCTGTAGTTGAAAGCGTTGAAATATCAGATCTTCCTTCCACACACCCTGTAGGCCAAGGCCTTGATATAGATGGAGAGGCGACAGGCATAGATCTCGAGTCTATAGAGATCCAGAAAAGGCCTGAAGGCGGAAGCGACTGGACTGAAGTTGATTCAAGAAGCTGCTCGGGAAGTTCATGCAGCATAACTGAACAGATAACTCAGGGAGAAGAAGGTAGTTTGGAGTTCCGTGTATCAGCCGCAGCAGGAAACTCTCTGGAGAACTCAAGTATAGAGACTGTAGAGTTCACAGAGGATGAACAGGAGCCTCAGCCTGAAATAGAAAGTGTAGATCTCGGTGAACTGCCTTCAAGATATGAAGCCGGCAAAGTGCTGGAGATCGATGCATCAGCCTCTGGATCAGAGCTTGAATCCTTGAGAGTACTTGAAAGGCCTGTTGATGGAGTACAGTGGAGCGAAGTGGATTCTGTTAGCTGTTCAGGTAGCTCATGTACTCTGGAAACAGAGTATATCCGTTCATCTGAAGAGGTCTTAGAATTCGTTGCAGAGGCCTCTACACAGGACTCGATCAGAAGATCGGGCAAAGAGGTGGTCGACTTTTACGACGTTGAAGATACTGATAACGGTGACGATGATGACGACGTTGAAGATGACGGAGAAGAAGAGTCTGAAGAGGCCGAGCTTGATGTAGAAGTTGAAGACAGGGATAACAACGAACTGGAAAACGTTAGAATAGAGGCACAGAACGGTGAAGACAAGGTAAGATATACTAACAGCAATGGCAGAGTCAGCATGGATCTGGAGCCTGGAGAGTACGAAGTAGAGGCCTCCAAAGAAGGTTACATGACTGAAACACGTGACGTGGATCTTGAGGCAGGCGAAGAAGAGGAGCTAGAGTTCAGGCTCCGTGAAGAAGGATTCGGTGTAAAAGTTTCAAGCATTAGCTCAGAGGCCTCAGTATGTGAAGGCGAAGATCTTGAAGTCAGTGCTGTACTGTCAAATATAAGAGAAAGCGATCAGACAGTGGCTGTATACATAGAAGGGCCCGGAGAATCCAGGACAAGGACTCTTGATATAGATGGAGAAGGTGTAGCTGAAGTAGAGCTTGTGCTTGAATCTGTGGAAGGCCTTGGTGAAAAAGAGATAACAGTAGTGGCAGAGAATGATGGTAGATCTTCCAAGAGTAAAGAAATAGATGTAGAAGACTGTGATGATGACAGCGATATCCAGAGAAATGTTCCTACCGGTATAACGGCATCTGTAAATCCTAAAACTGTTCTTGCAGGTGAAAAAGTAAGGATAAGAGGCGACATACAGAACGTTAGAACTTCAAAGCAGGTGGAAGTACTGGAGAATGGCGATGCCAGAGTAAATGTTCCATCTTCCAGAAACGGAAATTATCAGGCATTCGTGACTCTGAACAGTGTAGGTATGACAGAGATAACTGCAAGGACGCAGGGCGGAGTATCTGCTACAAGGACTGTTGAAGTGCTTCCTAACTCTCATGTAAATCCTATGAAGGCGCCAGATATGGTGGTGCAGGGTGAAAAGTTTGAGGTATGTGCACAGGTACAGTCAGAAGTAGTACCTAGAGTAGTACTGGAAAGAGATGGAGAAGTAGTTGACACGGCAGATGAGAAGGGCGAAGTATGCTTCACTCAGACTGCATCGGAATCCGGCGATAGAATCTATACGATGAGAGCAGTAACATCCGGCTCAGGATCCTCAGTCTCCAAGAACATAGAAATAATAGAGGCCGGGAACGAAGTAGAGAACTTCCCGGGAAGCATAACCTCGATAGAGACAGAGCCAGGCCTAGCCAAAGTAACACTCTACAACAAGGATTCGAAGGTATCGACATACGACCTTGAAGCAGAAGGCCTTTCGGAGAGAGAAATATCACAGAGCTCCCGGCAGAAAGTCCTGGCTCCAGGAGAGAAAGAAATCGTGTACTTCTACGTGAATCCTTCAACGCCTGGAACAGAAACTCTTCATATAGAGATCTCAAAGGATAATGAGTTGCTGGAATCCAGAACTGTTAATCTGAGGACAGCAGAGAGGCCTACGGAGAAAAAGAGTTTCTGGAGCAGCTTAGGCCTCTTTTAGCTGTTTCAGTTCTTTTTCTTGTTTTGGTGTCACTATCGAATGATATATAAAAATAAATGTAGGTGTTATTAACAGGTGACAATAAATAATGCGTTTCGATAAACTGGTAGTTGCAACCTTCCTAATTGTAATGGCCACAGGAGTGGCTACTGCGAGCACAGCAGAACTTGATATTTTTCCAAAAGAATCTTCCACGATGGTTGATTCATTCACGTCCTATGAGCTGAAGGTTACCAACACAGGTACTACAGAAGACAGGTATCATCTTTCATCAACTCATTCTAGCGAGATTGAGATAGCTCCAAGACAGATTCCCGAGACCGGGAATCTTGAGCCTGGAGAGTCGGAGACAGCACAGATCTGGTTCAATCCTGATCTCGACAGAGAAGAAGGAAGATACGATTTCACACTAACAGCTACTTCACAGGCCTCACAGGAGGATTATCGTGTCTCTGGAACAGTAGAAGTAATCAGAGAACACGATGTAAATCTTGAAGTAGAAAGCCCTGGATCAGTCTGTAGAGGAGAAGAGGCAAAGTACACTGTGTTTGTAACAAACGGAGGAACACAGGCAGAAACATTCAGACTTACTTCTGAGGGAGGACAGCTTTCCCAGAATCGTGTGACAGTTGATTCAGGCAGTACAGAAACAGTTGGCCTTACAAGATCATCAGATATAGCTGTGACAGACAGAGCATTCACAATAGAGGCCTCATCGACTTCAAGCTACGCAGATGATGCGGTATCAACATCTTTCATAGTTGAAAGCTGCTATGAGACTGATACAACAATCTCCCCTCAGAATCAGAGGGCTGCAGCATTTACAGAGGTCTCATATGATGTAACAGTCACTAACGAGGGAACAAGATCAGTCAATGTTCCTCTGTCAACTAATTACGGAGAGCTTGAAGACAGCGAGCTAAGTATTGCTTCAGGAGACTCCAAGACAACAGAGCTAACTTATACTCCTGAAGAACTTGGAACACAGACTCTTGAAGTCGAAGTAGGAGGCGAAGCACCTAGCTCAGCCTCTGCATCACTTGAAGTATACAACGGACAGGACGTATCCGTAGAATACAGTTCAAGCACTCAGGACGTATGTGAAGCACAGCAGTTCGAGAAGCGTGTAACTCTGGAGAACACAGGAGAGGCCTCTGACACGTATGATGTCTCAGTTAACAGAGGAAATCTCTCCGAGTCAGAAGTCCAGCTCGATCCTGGAGAGGAAAGAAGACTTGAGATCGGATTCGACTCCAGTGAATACGAGGTCGGTGAAAGCTATGAAGTTGAGACAACAGTTCAGTCACAGACATTTGATGAGCCAGAGAAGACAGCTACATCAACTTTCACTGTAGAGAACTGTTACGACCTTGAGATGGATGTTATTCCGAACATCCAGAGTGCAGGAGAGAACAGAAGCGTCCTCTACGAGATACACCTAGAGAACACAGGAACAGCACAGAATACTTACAGTGTATCTGCAGAAGGACCTGACTGGATCTCAGTAAGGCCTACACAGGTAACAGTCCTGCCGGGAGAGACAGAGAAGTCATATATCTACGCAGGAATCCCTTACAACCAGACAGATGGAACACTGGAGATCACAGCAACAGCAGAAGGAGAAATGGTTGAGAAATCAGAGACTGTTGAACTAGTCATAGGAGAAGAAGTCAGAGACTCCATCGAAAGTCCAGAAGGAGGATCGCTGACAGGAAAGTTCTTCTCCTCAATCTCGGGCCTATTCGGATCACTGACAGCAGCAGGAAACGGAACAAAGCTACTGATCTCACTGCTGGCAGGCCTACTGATCTCAGCAGCAATCCTGTACAGGGAATGGTAAATTCCCCGTTCATATCTTATTCTTCTTATCTTTTCTAGAAAGGAAGGCCTAGCATAAACATTCTTACAAAGTTATCAACAAAGCTGAATGCGTTTCGAGGAGGCCTTTCAGCTACACGTATTTCAACTGAGTCGCTGTAAATAATCTCTTTTTCGGTTTCAACTTCCAGAACTCCGGTGAAACTTCCAGGAGCCTCTGGAGAGGTGTAGAAGTATACGCTGTCTCTTTCACCCATACCAAGAGAGACATTCTCTGAACTGCTTGAAACCCAACTATCCGAGATATCCTTAAGCCTTACAGAGTAGTTTCTGGCCTCGCTGTTTGTGTTGTACAGAGATACACGAAGCACGCCACCCTCCGTCTCAACCGTAGATATCTGTCCAGGAAAACTTTCAACCTCACTTCCCTGAGGCAGAACATCTACTGAAGTCTCTACATGATCGCTCTTGCCATACGTCAATGCACGCATCAGATAATTTTTCTCCCCGGCTTCTGAGGATGTGACATTGAAACAAACTTCCCCGTTACCGTTCTGCGATTCTACAAGCTTTTTATCCTCAAGCAGAACCACATCAGGCTCTATATCCGAGTTCACCTGTCCACATATCCGGAACTCTTCGCCGGCGAAAACTTTCTCCGGAGCAGTAACTGAGGAGATGTATGCTACCGGCACAACCCTCAGATCTTCAGAATCAAACTCTTTACCTGAAGTAGCAGTGACTGTCCTGACACCTGAGTTCTCAGGCCTGAAATAAGCCTCGAAGAAACCACCAGGATCCGATTCAACAGTGGCAACTTTCACTCCGTCAACAGTGATATTAACAGGTACAGGTCCTTGAGCACCATCTGCATATCCACGGACACGTACAAGCTCATCTACAGAGGCCTCAGAATTCCCTCGTTCAGGATAGATCTCCATATCCACGTTATCTACAGAATCAGGGCTGCCAGGTATCTCACAGTCTTTCAGTCTTATTTCATCGCTTACCTCCTGATCCCAGCCGTTAAGATCTATACTGAAGCTTTTCAGGCCTTTTCCCGTGATTCCAGTAAATGTGAATCTGTATGTCTGTGATTCTCCTGCAGGAACTACAAAGGCCTTTCCTGAAAGTATCTTTCCGAATCCTGTTCCTGTAAGGCTTACGATTTCATCTGTTTCCCCCTCGTTGCGGACTTCTACCTCTGCAGGGAAGCTTGTGGATGAGCAGACAGAGTTCGGAGCATCTATCTCTCCGAGAGCAACGTCCGATTCCTGTTCTTCAGGCTCGTCCTTCTGCATAGTGAAGAAGTATTCGACATCTTCATCCTCTTCGACAAAAATACTTCTCTCGATCGAAACATAGCCATCACGGGAGATCAGCAGCTCGTAAGTACCGTCATCAAGATTGAAGGAGGCCTCGTTGACATTTGTCTCCTTGTAATCTGTATCAAGAACTTCTATATCAAGTTGATCAAGATTTTCACCTGAACTGGATCTTGCGTCAACAGTTATCTCTGCCGCAGCAGCTCCTGAAAAAAGCAGTAAAACAGTTACAAGTACGATTTTCTGGCCTGAAAACAGTTTTTCTCTTCTCACAGGGAAGATATTGTAAATCCTCACTTAAACGAATTATTCCTCAACACGGAACTCGACAGCAACCTTCCGCTTCGACGGAGAAAAATCTGCTGTCACACGCTTTTCCAAAACTTCTACATCCAGACCTTTCTCAGAGGCCTCCTCACGCACTTTCTTGATAACAGGCCTGTAAAGATTATCTTTTTCCTCAACGCTGTATACGACAAGTCTGCCGCCATCTTCTGTACATTCCAGGGCCTCTCCGGTGAAATCCAGTGCGTTAGTAGGAGAAGGCATCAGTACGTGATCGAACTTTCCAAGTGTTGGACAGACTTCTCTTACATCGCCCTGCAGTATCTCAACTTTGTCGCCGACGCTGTTCATCTCGATGTTCTCTCTTGCGAACTTAACTGCTTCAGGATTTTTCTCCACACCGACTACAGAGGCCTTGCTGTGTTTTGCGATCGTGACAGGGAAAGGCCCGGCGCCTGCGAACATCACTAGAACTCTGTCATCGTCGTTTACTGATTCAAAGATTCTCTTCCTTTCAGTTCCCTCTCGTTCCGAGAAAAACATCTTCGTCGGATCAACTTTCAGACGTACACCGTGCTCCCTGTGAACTGTCTCAGTCTTTTCCCCATAGAGATTTCTGTAGCCGCCGACACGGAACTCTCCGCTCAAATTTTCCTGTTTCAACAGGATCGAGTCAAGGCCGGGATTGTGTTCGAGAACAGCTTCTACAGCTTCTTCCTCTGATATACCATCCAGTTCGCTGATAACTACAATATCGCCGATACGCTCATAGGAAGGGATCTCAAGATCTTTCTCCTTATCTTCCTCAAGGATTGAGAGATCGTTCTCGATTTTTTCCTGAATATTCTCCAGGCCTTCATCAATAAAGAGTTTCTCATCTTCACCGATCTTCTCCAGGGCCTCTTCATCCCCGAATTCCTCGTATGAAAGAACTCTGATCTCTATCTCAGTTTCCTCGTTAGAGGCCTTGAACTTTGTCTCCTCCAGTTTTTCAATATCGAAGTCCTGTCGCTGGAAGAGTTCCAAGGCCTTTGATTCAAGTTTTTCCTGTTTCATATCTTTTTCAAGTCCTCAAGGAGTTAAATTGATGAGGGTACAAAAATTTTCCTATGTTACATCTTGTAGGCCTGGGACTGGACGACGGAGAAGTCACGGAGAAAGGTATAGAAGCGATAAAGGGAAGCGAGAAAATATTTGCAGAGTTCTACACGAATACAGAGACAGTTGATATAGCAGCACTGGAGGAAAAGACAGGAAAAAGTATAGAGAAACTTTCCAGGAAAGAAGTAGAACAGAAGGATCAGATAATAGAATCCGCAAAAGAAAGAGATACGGTCTTCCTTGTATCTGGAGATCCTCTTACGGCCACTACACACTATGATATCAAGCATCGGGCAGAGCAGAAAGGGATAGATGTTGAAGTAGTCCATGCGCCTTCAATCTTTACATCTGTGGCTGAGACAGGCCTTAATGTCTACAAGTTCGGAAGAACTGTTACACTCCCGGAGCATGCATCACCTGAATCTATAATTGATCACGTGGAGAAAAACGATTCTGTAGGCCTTCATACGCTTGTACTGCTGGACATAAATTACGATGCTGGTGATGCTGCAGAGAAGCTTATAGATATGAGTCCTGAACTCAAGAACAGAGAGGCAGTTATACTTGAAAGGGCGAACGCACAAGATCAGAATATTGTACACGGAGAACTCGGCGATTTAAGCCCTGAAGGGGAGACACCGCACTGTATCGTTCTTGTGGGAGAGAAATCTCACAAAGAGGAAGAGAATCTAGAGGCCTACTGAGTTATTGGCCTCAATTTTCCTCGAACTTTCCCAGTCTCTCCAGAGTTTCAAGGATTCCCCAGGCATAGATAACTGACTCCCAGGCCCGGATAAAATCTTCTTCATCAAGGAAATGATACGTATCTTTCCTGTAGGCCTCAACGTTTTCCATCTGTTCGACATCTTTATCGAGGCCTTCTACTCTGTCCTCAAGTCTTTCAAGCCATTTCTCTGTCTCTTCCTTGAGTTTTTCCTGAGTCCTATCCATAAACAGGCCTGAAAGCGAGACATATAAAAGAATTATCTTTTACTATTGTCATGTAACAATAGGTGATTCAAGTTTATGGGAATATTCGGACCGGCTCCAAGTATAATTGATGCAGGCGCAGCAGCTGTAGAAGGAATGAGGAGACTTCAGGACTATGTAGAGGGTGATGATTATGACTCTCTGACTGATGAAGAGCTCCAGCAGTGGGCTGACGACAACGGATTTTCTTACAGGAAAGAAGATGGAGTAACTCATCTGGAGCCGGAGACTGAGGAAGCCCAGCAGTTGGTCGCAGAGACTGATATCGATTCTGATGAAGAGTATCCAATCGAGAGAAGGATGCTTGAGTCAGGTCCTGAAATTCTTGCACTTGAATCGGAAAATAATGCTGAAAGTGGATCTACTATGACAGATGACTACGAATTTGAACTGAATCAGACGGAGGCCCTGCACGCAGGGTCTATGGAACACTACGAAAACCAGGATGAATACGGCGATCTAGAACAGGGAGAACTGGAAGCTCTAGGACTTGCTCTTTACGTTGAAGAGGCCGTCAGCGACGAGTCAGATCTTGTCGATAGAGACGACATGATCAACTACATCATGGAGAATGACGTCGATGGAGAGGCCTTTGTAGAGTTCAAGAAAGGTCTTGCAAGCGATTACGACGACTTCGCTGAAACTATGAATGCTTTCATCGGCCACAGAGATGAGCTTATCGAAGAGCTTGGAGCAACAGGAACGCTTTACCAGGCTCTTCAGGCAGAGACAAGAGCTGAAAGAGATAGCGCTGAAGATGCAATGAGCTCCGTAAAGTCGGCAGCTTCAGACGCCAAGACAAGCAGCGAATGGCTTGACAACGTAGCTGATCTTGATGGAGCAATTCAGGCTGAACAGGAATCTGCTCAGAGGAAGCAGGAGCTTGAAGAAGGTCTTCAGGAGATCAGAGAAGAAATAGGTCTTGAAGAAGACGACGAATAATCTCTCACTTATTTTTCCTTCTTTTTTTCTTTTCCTTTTCTGTAAGTATTCCGGTATAACAAAAATGAATAAAAGTGTTGTCATTCTATAGTAACATACTGAGGTGTCTGTGATTTCAACTGGTGCTGGACTTAACAGGAGAGAACTGCGGGAGACTGCAGTAGACCACGTACTGGATAATATGGATCAGTACGATGATCCTGTTGACTATGAAGCTCTAGGACTGGCTCTATACACTGAAGACGTTATCACGGGCGCCAGAGATGATTTAGATAGTTCGGAGATTACAGACTATCTTGCTGAAAACAATGTAGATGATCAGAGATTCATAGGCTACAAGGCAAGCCTTGCCAGCGACTATGATGAATTTGTCGGATTTATGGAAGACTTTATCGGCATGCGGGACGAGTTAGTGGATGATATCGAGTCTGAGGGAGTTTTCTACCAGGCGCTTTACGAAGAGGCCAAGAATGAAAGAAATAACGCTGAACAGGCACTGAACGATATTATAGGCCTGGTTTCCGATGCAAGGGCAGAATCGTCATGGCTTGATAATATACCGGAAAGAGGCCCGGAACAGGATGATCCGGAAACAGATAATCCGGAGCCGGAAAGGCCTGGTTCTGGGCCAGGAACGCCAGGAGAGGATTCAGATAATT
The DNA here is from genome assembly GCF_047555085.1 of Candidatus Nanosalina sp. VS9-1. Taxonomy (GTDB): domain Archaea; phylum Nanohalarchaeota; class Nanosalinia; order Nanosalinales; family Nanosalinaceae; genus Nanosalina. The sequence continues at coordinate 80,235 of NZ_CP180230.1, forward strand.
TCTCTACATGGTCCAACTACAACTTCGGGGAGCAGGTTATCTCCGGAGGCCTGAATACCTGGTCGAACTATAACTTTGGGACACAGGTCGCAGGATTTGAGGGCGTAGAGGTAATTGAAGGAGAGCTTAACGAAGATATACTTGAGGAAGACTTCCCGTTATTTGAGGAACAGGAGCAAAGCTCTGAATCATGGATCTACAATCCACAGATCAGGGTCAGCCCGACTATAAATATTACAGCTGGCGGCGAGAGCTGGAGCTTTGACCAGGCCTCTTGAAAACAGTTCTATAGCCCTGAGAAGGGTTAACTTATAATTAACTTTAAGATAAAACATACTTCATGCAGCAGGCCTTACCTGAGGATCTATGGTTTTTCATAATTGTAATGGCTCTGCTGATACTTGCGTACCTCTGGAATGACAGAGGGAGTTCAGGAGGAAAGAAGAAAAGAAAGAAGAGGAAAACACCTGAACCAGAAGAGCCAGAGACGCCTGAAGAGCCGCCTGACATACGCATAGCGCGTCGAGGATCTACAACACCTGGAGAAGAATGCTGGATAAAGGCCTCTTTCACCACTGGAACTGGCGAAGTTCAGTCTCTAAAGGCTGAGATAAACGGTCAGGAAGTAGGGATCCGCGAGAGGCAGGGCAATGCGTTCATATCAAATCCTGCAGAAGTACAGGAAGGAGAGAACAGGTTAAAGGCCTCGATAAAAACAGATGTAGCAACTAAGACAGATTCCACAACTTTCCCTGCAGGTGAGAGAGTTCCTGATGATGAGGAAGGCCCTACGCTACTGCTTGACTACAATATAGTTGATGAACGTAATGGGCATGTCCAGATAGAGGCCGATGCCCGCAGAGGTTCGGCGCCTATAGTGCAGACAGCCATATCTCTTTCTACCAGAGACAGAACTGTCGGAGGAAATAGCGACAACAGTGACTACTGTGAATTTGAAGCTGAAGGTTTACCGCCTGGAAATTATGTTATAGATGCTGTAACACAGGACGAAAACAGTTTAACAAATGAAAAAACAGAAACATTTACGCTTGAAGATACTTCCGGGCCGGGACCAGGAGAGCCTACAGGCCCTGAAGGTGGTGGAGGATATTCTGGCATACCTAACGTCTTTAATCCTCAGATAGAGGCCTCGCCTGAGATAAATCTTGATGTTCCTGAGGAGGCGATTCATATCTTGCAGGATATAGTTGGAGAGGTTGACAGAGAGGCGCCGGGAGATGTCTCTCAGGAAGTTGGGATGGAGGGTTATCAGATATTGATGGCTATGCACATGCTTCAAAATGATCTTGATGGCGATGATAATCGCCAGATTGTTGAGGAGCTGGAAAGGATAAGAGAAAGTCTTGGTCAGGGCCAGGTGTCGGAGAATGATCTTGAAAGTTCTCTCAGAGCTGTTCTGCATGATGTGTTTGGACAGGATCTTCAGGATGTGCTTGAGGGCCTGGAAGTAAACGGTTTCGATGAGGAAGCTATCGTTCAGGCTATAAATGAAAATAACGTGGATCTGGAGCCTCTGGCCGCCCGTCTTTCTGATATTGAACAAGCTGTTGGACAGCTGGAGAGTCAGGGTACAGACCTGACGGATATTGAGCAAAGGCTTGATTCTATAGAGGAGGCGGTGGAGGAGTCAGGAGGTTTTGACAGGACAGCTGTCAATCCGATGGCGATGACTAGAGATCCTGAGGAGTCAGGATCCGGAGGTAATAAAAACGAGGAAAGTGTAAAAGATCGTATGGCAAAAGCCAATACTCTGCAACACATTGATCAAGCTGAAAGTGCGTTAGAAAATCTGAAAGAGGAACAGAGCCAGATTGAGGATGATCTACAGGATGCTCACGCAACTCTGCAAGATCTACAGAATAACCTCCATGATGCTATAAAACACGAAAACCATCTTGACAACGTTCTAGATGATAATAATCTGAAGAATCCTAACAAGATCAAAGAAAATTACCAGTCTGAAATCCAGCAGATCAAGGAGGATATCAAGGCTGCTATCAAAGATTACAGAAGATTCGAAGGCGATGTAGAAGAGATCAGCAGACTAGTTGATGAAGAAGAAGATGGAACTAATCAGCTTCAGAGACTTGACGAGGCCGTCGGAACTTCTATTCAGCACGTAGAACAGCTTGCTGAAAAAGTTAAAGAAGCCTACGGAGTTGAACTGGATACAAACCCACAGGTAAACTTTAACTAAAATCATCAATTTCTGTGGAGAGAGCGATCTCTCCCAGTCATTTCCATCTCAGTTTTATTAATTAAGACTTCTAATTTCACACTATGAGAGATCCCTGGAAGTACCTGGCCTTCCCTATTGCCGCAATCATAGGATATCTGGCATCTCTAGGTCTTACAAGTGTAGTCGCAAACAGTACAGGCCTAGCAGAAGGAGTTGCCAAATTTGCTGTCATAGGAGGTACAGGCCTCGTTGCAGGGTTCATGATTGATGAAGTCATCCCGGCTTACATCGAGAAAATCCGTGAAGGCGGATCCGGAGGCGATATGGGCGGTGACTTCGGCGGTGGCGGCGGAGATGACGACTTCGGCGGTGACATGGACTTTGGATAGAAAGAAACTTTTTCTAGGCCTCTTACTCGTATTTTTTGTTTCAGCGGCAGCCGCAGCTACGTATGGCTACAGCGGCTATAATTCGTATAACGGGCTTGCATTGATTAATCTTGACGATCCGCAGCAGGTCCTAACGGCTTTTGTGGCTCCATTCCTACTCATTACATTGATTTTCCAGAGAGGATACTACAAGGCACTTTCGTTTACTCTAGCTGATGAGCCCACGAATATGTGGCCTTCTCCTGATGAGGATGATGAACGGGTCAGGATAAAGAAGTACTCGATGATAATGTCTCTGGCAACTGCGGGTATGATTGTTCCTACGCCCTGGTTCAATCTGATCCGCAACTGGGTTGCAGCTCTATTTGGAATGATAGGATTCCTGTTCTTCGGAGCTATATTTGCTGCATTTGTCTACGTTCTGTGGAAGGCCTTCTCCTAGAAGGGCTTAATGCATTTAAATGAGGAGACTAAACAATTTACGTATGAAAAGGAAGATTCTGGCTCTTTCCGGATTTCTAACATCAATAACAGCCTCTGCATCAGCACAGGTTACAGGAGGGTCAGGTGAAATTACTTCCGTATTCGCCATACTAGGCCAGGTACTGGGGATAGATATAGGCAATCCCTACAGCGCACTGGCACTTCTAGCTACTCTAGGTATAATGTCTCTTTCTACCTACATCGTTCTGAAAGAGGCCTTCAAGAAAATGGATATGCTTGATACGGTACTACCGGGAAGCGGCCGTAACGGAGGAGGCAGAAATATTCTGGCACTTCTATCCGTTCTTATAACATTAACAATATTCGGTACAGGAGCTGCAGCAGGCATAATTCAGGGATTCCAGGCAATATTCCTTCTTGGATTCGTATTCATGATGATAGGAGGAGGAGTATTCATCATGATCGGTGGATCAGGAATGATTCTAGGAGGAGGGTCCAAGGCAATGGGTAAGTTCTCCAAAGATGCAGCTGAAGGGATATCTGAAGGTATGGAAGCCGTAGGAGAGATAGATGATATACTGGGAACAGCAGAAAGAGAGGCACAGGACGGTGCGGAAAACAATGATGAAGAAGAGGAAGAAGAGGCCGCTGAAAGGATAGAGAGGGCGCTTGAACTGATGAATGAAGTACTAGTCAACACTGCAGGAGATCTTGACTCAAAGAGAAATGAAGTAACAGATGCTGTAGGGAAAGTAGAAGAGGCTATAGGCCTGGAAGAAGACGAGTTTGAACAGCTTGGATACATCGACCAGCGCTTCAAGAGAGCAAATATCTTCCTTCATGAGGCCTCACAGGTAGTAGAATCTTCAGGTCCTGGAGGATCAGATCTGTTGAATGGAGAAGGAGCATTTAATCTTACTGATGACTGGTCTGACCAGATCAGCATTGGAGCTTTACAGGGAATAGAAGGATTACATAAGAACAGTCCTGGTATGTCTGCTTCGGATCTTTACGGCCTTGCAGGAGTCAGAGAGGATTTCGAGAAGATCAATCAGTCCCTGGATATGATGACTGAGGAGCTCAGTGAAGAAGAGGGCGATATGGCAGAGGCCTTCCAGGAGCTCGTTGATGCAGTTGAGGCTGCTGTCGGGTATCATGAGATTCTTCAGGATCTTGGAGAATTGCTTGATGAAGCAGAGAGGGACGATGAGATGCTTGAACAGCTTGCTCAGTCCAGAGATTGGCGCAGACTTTACAATGAAGCTGATCACGAGGAAGATGAGGAGAGGCAGCTTGAGAACAGGAAGGCCGAGATTACAGGAGAGGAAGATGCTTTGAGAAGCGAGCTTAACTCTGCTGTAAATCTTCTGAAGAAGCATTTGCAGGAGGATGACAGGATTATCCAGGAAATAAGAAATGAGCTCGAAAACGATGAAAGAAGTATTGAAGACGCTCTGTCAACGCTTTCAGGCGAGCTTGAAGGCACAGGCTACGAGTCTGCTCTTGGAGAGCTTGATAATATGCTGGCATCTATAGAGGCCAGAATCGAGCGCATAGAAGATGAGGATATAAATGAAGAACAGAGGGAGAGAGAAGTTATCCAGCAGGCTCAGCAACATCTGGAAGGATAGGCCTGATTTTCTTCTAATTATTTAAACCGGGAGAGGAAAGTATGTACTATGGCGGATTTCGGTGGAGTTGATGGCTCGGCTTTTGATGAGGCCTATGAAATCCTGAGTCAGGAAAATCAGGAGACTATAGAGGCCTATCGTCATAATTCGCCTACACATGAACAGATTAACCATATTGAAGAAGTGCTGAATATTCTACGTTCTCTTAGAGGAGACATCAGTCAGGGCCTTGAAGATCAGTCTAGAGAGATGGATGATGCTATAAGCAATCTTGAACAGGTGACAGGCCTTGATCGAGAGGAAGATGATCTTGCCCATCAGCTTGAATCACAGTGGGAGGATTTTGAGAGAAAAGTCACGGAGGAGTTTGAAAGAGCACAGGCCCAGAAAACTTCACGTACTCAGAAGATGCGGGAAGGTATTGGGTCACGATTTTCGGGAGTTTTCGGCGATGATGAAGAGGATGATTCCAATTCAGCGGAGGATTCCGGAAGAGCACAATCCATAGTATATTATCCTGATCAACTGGAGGCCCAGTTAGCTACTATGGAACAGAAGTTCCTGAATCCTCTTTTACGTAACGAGGAGCAGAAAACAGAGCAGGAGCAGGCCCTGAAAAATCTTACACAGGTACTGGAGACTTCAGTTGAACTCCATCAACAGGCTAACAAGTACAAAATGATTCTTCTGAAGGCCAAAAACGATGTACAACTACAGGAGCAGCTTGCAGAACAGTCCCATATTGACTGGTTCAATCAGGAAGTTATGGAGGCAGGTTCTCAGGAACAACGGCTTGAGAGACAGGTAGAAGAAGTTATGAACGCTGAAAAAGCGTTAGTCGATAGATTTGAAGAGGCCTCTAATTTGATTCAGGAGATACTGAATATCGATCAGGATATAATGGATACTATCTCGGCAAATTCCGGTGAGAAAAAAGGCCGTGCACAGAAAGCTATAGGATCCTTGACTTCCGGAGAAAATACCGTAGTAGATATGCTAGAGTTCATTAACAGTGTACACTCTGAGAACGATTATTCGATTGTTGCTCAGAGGATAAATGACGGTATCAGACCTAAAATAGCACAGATTCAGAGAATGGAGGATACGGATATACGTCGGGAGCAGAAGCTCGCTGAAGAAGTCGAGGACTACGTTGCAGAGCACAGAAGACTTTTCGAGCAGCAGCAAAATGAAATTGAACAGGAGGAAAGAAATCTTACACCGGAAGGCCCTGTAGATGATGCTAGGAACGGTGCACCGCCAGGGACGCGTGAGTTTATACAGAAGATAGAGGAGTTGAGGGATCTCATGAATCAGGGTATTCTTGAGGATCTAAGAAATGCTGAACAGAATTACAGAAGAGTGTACAGGATTGATCAGGACGAAGTCGAGAACGTAAAAGATTTCGAAGGCAGAGCTCAGAAGCTTTCAGATGATCTTGGGAGGATAGAAGAGGATTTCAGGGATAAAACTCCGTTTGAAAACGCGTATCAGGCCCAGGATGGCTCAAAGCGCCTGAAGATGGAGATGGAGAAGCTGATGAACGGAGAGGATCCTTTCAGTGCAGGCCTCAGGCCTGTAGCTAATCTTATTGAACAGCTTCAGGCAGATCTACAGAAAATATATTCTGATGAAAGTGAGGAAAGAAATCACTTCCAGTCTGCACATGAGTCTCTTCAGCAGGAAGTTGTAAGGATTCGAGAGGTTATCGCCGCAGTAGATGAACTTGAATCAATGGTTGAAGAGTTCCGGGATCCAGATCATCCACGCAACAGTGTGAACGGAGAATCACATCCATACAGAGCATACCACGATGCCTTCCTGGCGGCCAGCAGAACATTGTTCGATGGAAATGATAGGGAGGTCCAGCAGCGTTTACACAATTTGATCGGTAGTATTGTAGAATGGATAAACAATCTTGAACAGGAAATAGAAAGGCTAGATGGAGTAATGAGCGAGGTAATCAATGAAGAGGATATCGAGATAAATGCCTTCAAGAATGAAATCGAAGTCCTGCAGAGAATGCTTGAGATGCTTGAGGAAACATTCCAGGGAGATATTAACGAGCCTATACCCAGTCCTGTAAGCCAGAAAATTGATCAAATAGACAAGGCCTTGAGAAAGATAGAGGAGAAACTGGAAGATCTGGAGTCAAGAAAAGAAGGAGAGGAAACAGAGTTCGAAAACGAGGAAGATTTCTTTGGTGATCTGGGCGACGACATGGATACTGCTTCAGATGAGGCAAATACTGTATTCGAGGAGGATGAATCAATGTTCGACGAAGAATTTGACGACGATTTCGGAGAATTCTAGTTCCTGTATACAGGCCTCAATACTTTCCGTTTCGATTAAAGCTACGTTCTTTACGCAGTATAGCCATTCAGAGGCCTCTAGTTGCTTTCTATTACTGGTTTAATTATTTAAAGGAGGAAAGGCAAATTCTAGGTATAAAGAGGTAATAAAGAATGGCGACAATGCAAACTGTGATGACTCAGGTCATGAATAATCCGACTGTATTTATTGCAGGCCTGGCGATTGGATATATTGGAGCTAAACTCCAGAGAAAGCTCGGCCGTAACAGCGGCGGCTTTGGCGGAGGTGGCTTCTGATGGCAGATAAGAAATTCCACAGATATCTATACGATATCGAAAACTGGATTGACGAAGTTGTCATCGCAGTTCTTTCATTCGGAGCGATCTTTGTCGCAACGTATGTAATGTTCATAGCACCTGGCCAGATCAGTTTCCTGGATCTAGGGAACACTCTTGAGCCATGGATCACGATGCTCGCACTGATGATAATCGGAAGAGAGCTTTGGCTGATCAAGAATGCGATGTACCAGAAATGGGACATCGAAGAAGGTGAATAACTGAATGGTGCAGTCATTTGGAGGCCTAATGGAGACACTTACAGGGATAGACTTCTTTACAGGCCTTCTTCCATTCGTTATTACTTATACTGTATTTTTCTTCATACTGAGATATCTAGCTTCAGAAGTACTTTTCGATGGCTGGGATGACAACAAGCCAGATCAGTTCGCAGCTATTCTATCGATAGCGTTTGCCTTCTTCACGGCTAACTTCATACTGAATCAGCCGTGGGCAGCAGCATTCTTCTCACAGTACCTGGGAAGACTTACAGTGATCATAGTAGGCCTCTTAGGATTACTGGCCTTGCTAGGATTCGTCGGAATAGATCTTGACAGCAGCAAGACCGGTGTAGGATGGGTGATGGCGTTACTTGTCATTGCAGCCTTTGCAGTATCCGGTGGAGTCAGTTCAATCCTGCCGGTGTCAAGCAGGAATGCTGCTATAGCATACCTGTCCAATGGCCTCACATACATGATTGACTCAGGCCTGATCTTCCTAGTACTGATCGCAGGACTGCTCTATTACACAATGAGAGATCCAAGCAGTGGCAGCAGCGAAAGAATGCAGTGGTTCACACCTTTCGGAGGAGTTCAGAAAGGTGGCGACGATGAAGATGGGGGGTAGGTGATTCATTAGATGGGAGCCTTTGAGATAATAATCCAGACAATGACAGAGATGGGCTTCCGTCTATTCCTACCTTGGCTTCTTGTCCTAGCTATAACCTACGGTCTTCTGGAACAGTACGAGATAATAAGCAGTGAGACACAGGTAAACGGCTCCATCGCTCTGGCGATGGCTTTCTTCACGATTCTTGGAGTTAACCAGTACGCTCCAGCAGGCATATTCACTAACTTTGCGGCTGCGATGGCTTTCGGCCTCTTTGGGCTTCTGGGATTGATGATTCTTATCGCTGTAACAGGCTATGATATGTCGCAGTTTGCAGAGAAAGGTACGCCACGCTACTTTGCATATACTATCTTCATAGTATCATTCATCACGATCGTAGTAACATATGTGGATATAGGGACAGTAGTAGGAGAGGGCATGAACGCCTTCAATGATGTAATCCTGCCAATACTGATCCTGATCTTCTTCATACTGCTTGTAAGAGAAACCACAAAGTAGAGGCCTTATTTTCTAGGCATATCAGTAGTATTGAAAGAAGCAGTCAAGTTTAGAAAAAAGAGAGATATAAAGAAAAGAGGCCGTTTTTCTATTCCGACCTGAATGCATCCATGTCGATATCATCGACTTCCTGATTCGACACGGAGCTATCTGTTTCAATACCCTGTTCTCTTTTTATCTCCTGTACAAGGCCTGTCAGGTCACGGATGTTGTCTACAAGGGATGGAAGAATCTGCTGGAAGGCCTTCTCCAGGCCTCCGATCCGTGATTCATAGGAATCAATATGGTCTTCAACTTCGTCCATCTTCTGTACGAATTCTTTCTGATCTTCATCGTCTCTTACTTCCAGATCATGTACACGACTGTCAAGTTCTTCCAGTTTCTCCTCTATCATATCGAGTTCAGAGTACACGTTCTGGAACTCTGTCTCCACTTTCTGGAAGTTCTCTGCAATTATTGTTTCGATAAGCTCCTCGATCTGAGGGTCTACTGTATTTTCACCGGTCTGTAGCTGTGGCTGATTCTGCTGATTCCCGCTACTTTGCTGTGTCTGTTGCTGCATCTGCTGGTTCTGCCCTTGGTTCTGATTTTGGTCTTCCTGGTTGTAGCCTTCGTCCATAGGACTTACAGCCTCGTCGTCTCCTTGGTATGGGCTCATTGGTTCTGGTCCTCCGCTGTTTGAATCTCCGGTTGCCGAAGAGGTCACCACGTTGTTGATTGCTCTGTTGATGTCATCCGATGAGTACTGTCCCTGCAGCTCGTTTCTGATCTGATCTTCATCGTATCCCTGCTTGAACATTCCCTTTACAGTTCTCTTCAGGTTTCCGCCTCCAACTTGGCTGATACTTTGCTGCTGTTGGGACTGAGAACTAGAGTTGCCGGACTGACTGTTGCTGTCATCATCGTCTTTTAATCGTCCGAAAAGCTTGAAATCCATGGTTTAACCTCTTAGTACTTGAAAATCAATTTGTGATTGCTCCTATTTAACTTCACTGTCTGTATCGGCGTTTTCACGCTTCTGCTCTCTCAGTTTCTTCTCCACAAGTGACTCAACTTCGTCCTTTGAAACGTAGTCTTCCTCGATCATCTCCCGCACCTCTTTCTCAGTCATGAAAGATGAATTTATAGGGTTCATGAGGTTCATGTAGTTCTCTATCTCATCCAGTTCCTGAGAAGTCACGAACTTTCTTTTCTCCCTGTTAATGTTCTTTATATCAACTTCAAGGTTTGCCACACGATCGCTTAACTCATTGACGTCATTTTCCAGCTCCTGTATATCCTCGCTGTTGGACTCCGTCTTGTTCATAATGGTGTCATCAAGAGTATTAACTCTCGCAGAGAGGTTCCTGATCTTCTCTTCCAGGTCTCGGACTCTTCGATTGAAGTCGTTAACCCGGTCAACTACCTGGTTTATGATATTCTGCTGTGGCATCCCTACCTAACCTTTTACCAATGCTCAAATAACAATGTTAGGTATGGACGTAAAAAACAAGGATGTATTCGACTACGAATACGACGACGAGACAGGAACAGTCGAAATCAACATGCTTGGATCGATCTATGGGGCCTCTATAGAGGATTATCCTGAAGTCATGTCCCGTGTAATCAACATTCTACAGGAGATCCCGGAAGCAGGAAACGTAGTACTATCCGAATCAAGAGAATATGAGTATGAAGAAGATCAGATAAGGCTTCTAAGAGAGATAGCGAACGCAGTAAGAGATATTTCAGCACAGGGATATCTTTCACAGGATATAAAGAGAGATAAATGCAGCCAGCTGTACGATCAGCATCTACCGGAAGTACAGAGAATAGTATTTGACAAGTTAAGGAGAGATCCTGTAGGGGCCTACGTCAAGCTTATTAGAAAGGAAAGACACTTGAGACAGGATAAAGACCATGCGTATCCTCAGCAACAGCGCTGTATCAAGTATTTTATACAGGATGTGATTAAACCTGTCAAAAACACTCTGGAACAGTGTGAAATGATTCAGAGAGCACAGGACTATCTTACAGGATATCACGTTGGCGATAGAGAGATCTACAGGGAATTTTTCCACCCTCTTGTAAGGCCTAACTTTATGCTTACAAAGTACATGTCTCTTCCTCCTGAAAGAGGAGAGGAGAAAACTAGATATACTGTAAGAGACGATATCGAAGTTTCTGTGTATGAAGTCCCTGATCAAACAAGGCCTGTATATCACGTTGATCCCCCGGAGTTCAATCTTCCTGAGGAGAAATACAAACTCTTGGATGCAGCTAGACGTTTCATGGCCTCTCACAAGCCGGATGAAGGAGAGTTCGCAAGGCCTGAAAGAATGAATGAAGTCTTCGAGAACATCGGCAGGGACATGCTGAGAGATATTGCGAATCAGATGGGCCTCAAACTTTCACTTGACGAACTCGACAAGCTTACAGATATACTTAACAGATATACTTCAGGCCTGGGAGTACTAGAGATTCTTTTGACTGATCCAAAAGTACAGGACGTCTACATTAACTCTCCGATCGGAGATGCTCCGATTTACATTACGCATCAGGACTTTGAGGACTGCGAGACAAATCTTATTCCAACAAAAGAGGAGGCCGAATCCTGGGCCACACGCTTCAGGATCCAGTCTGGAAGGCCTCTTGACGAAGCAAATCCTGTTCTCGATACAGAGACAGAGGTACAGGGAGGCCGTGCCCGTGTAGCAGTAATACAGGAAAATCTCTCTCCTTCAGGCCTTGCATTTGCTTTAAGGCGCCACAGGTCCCGTATATGGACGCTTCCACTGTTTATACAGAATGGAACTATAAATTCTATCGGGGCAGCAGTGCTTTCCTTCCTTGTGGATGGTAATCGTTCGCATCTATTCGCAGGGACGCGTGGAGCAGGAAAGACGTCTCTTCTATCAGCTGCTATGCTGGAAATCATGAAAAATCATCGTATAGTTACTGTAGAAGATACTCTGGAGCTTCCTATACCTCAGATGAAGGATCTGGGATACAATATAGAAAGGATGAAATCTCGCTCTGTAATTACGCAGGTTGAAAATGAAATGAGTGCGGATAATGCTATTCGTACCTCTCTCCGTCTTGGAGACTCTGCGCTTGTTATTGGAGAGGTCAGATCTGATGAGGCCCAGGCCCTTTATGAGGCTATGCGTGTGGGAGCTGTAGCGAACTTTGTTGGAGGTACGATTCACGGAGAGGATGCCTACTCTGTTTTTGATCGTGTAGTCAACGATCTGGATGTTCCACGTACATCTTTCAAGGCTACAGACATCATAGTTTCTGTAAATAAAATCAGAAGCCCAGATGGCTTAGAGACATATAGAAGGGTTACGGGTATTACAGAGGTCAGAAAAGAATGGGACGAAGATCCTATGAAAGAAGATGCGTTTGTTGATTTAATGAGGTACGATAATGAGAAAGATGAGCTTGTGCCTACAGATACTTTGCGCAACGGTGAGTCGGAGATAATAAGCAGGATTGCGGAGAATGTACAGGGATACAAGAATGACTGGGAAGCTGTATGGGACAATATACAGCTAAGGAAGAAGATAAAGGAGGCTATAGTGGAGAAAGCAGAGGAAACAGGCAATGACGAGCTTTTAGAGGCTGAATTTGTAAACAAGTGCAACCAAAGATACCATATTCTTTCGCGCAAGGTAAATGACGAATACGGAGAACAAGACACGGAGAGAATTTATGCGCGCTGGAAAGAGTGGCTTGACAGACAGGTGTGAAATTAGGTGTCTGATGAGAAAGACAAACGTAAAGAGAAAATAAACGAGATAGTTGACAATCTCGATAGAGATATCGAGATGCCTCCATATACACAGAGCTCGGGCGACCGGGGATACTCTCGTCGATACAAACAGTACAAGCAGGAAGAGATAGATTCTGGAGAGAAAAGCACCTACGAAAAATTGTGCTATAAGATGGCATCTCTCTTGCAGCTTAGTGCGGATGAATCAATTCAAAACAAACTTAATCCATCTTTGAACCTGTTGAGAATGCAGCTAACTCCTGGTATGGTGCTTTCTGGGGCTGTAGGAGTTGGATTTTTCTCCTTTATGATATGGGCTTTCGTCTTTGCTATCAACTTTATTATAGGCCCTATAATACCGGTTTCTCTCATGATAATTTCTCTTGTTGCCCCTATAGGGGCAGGTGTCTACATGTTCTACAAGCCAATGTTTGATGCAAAGAACAAAGTTATAGAAAGCAGTGGCGAAATGATACTTGCAATACTTTACATGGTAGTATACATGCGTTCCAGCCCAAATCTTGAAGGAGCAGTAAGATTTGCAGCTCTTAATCTTAATGGCCCTGTTTCACATGATCTAAAAGGCGTTTTATGGGATCTAGAAGTAGGAAAGTTCAACAGGATAGATGAATCTCTGGAGAATTACACTGAAAACTGGAAAGACTTCAACCAGGATTTCCTGGAGTCGCTGAACCTCTTGCAGGCAGCAATGGACGAGTCAAACGATGAAAGACGTGAAAAGATGCTTCAGGATGCAATAGACAACATTCTGGAAGGAACCCAGGAGAAAATGAAGCACTATGCTCAGGGCCTTAAAACGCCTGTAATGATAATAAACGCCATGGGAGCGATGCTTCCTGTATTAGGTATGATTATGCTACCTCTTATCTCTGTATTTATGGGGGGAGTTATTACACCGATCCATCTTGTCATAATATTCAATATAATGCTTCCAGGATTTCTCTGGGTATTCATGCAGAGGGTTCTAAGCTCTAGGCCTCCAACAGTATCTTCTAGGCCTGTAAATACTGATTCGATGCCGCCAAGAGGCAAGTATGAAATTGAGTTCATGGGAGATAAGCATAGGTTGCCTACATGGCCTTTAGGCGTCATAGTATTCTGTATTGTCGCCATGTATGGTGTTATTGGCTATTTAATCTATCCTCACATGTTTCCTGTAGAAAATATCAGTCCTGGAAGCGTTCCATCCATATTTATGTCTGGTAGCGAGTCTCTTGCACCTCTGCCTATGCTTATGCGATCTGTATCTATTGTTATGGCGCTAGGCCTCGGTTTTGGGATTACAAAGTATCTGGGGAATATCAACAGGCGTGATGCAGAGCAGCAGATAGAGGAGATGGAGAGCCAGTTCCCGAATGCACTTTTCGAGCTTGGTAACAAGGTTTCTGGGGGTACGCCTATGGAGATTGCACTGAAAAAGGCGGCTGATGCGACGCAGGATCTTGAGATATCGAAGCTTTTCGAAGAGGCCTATGAAAATATTGATCAGATGGGTATGACTTTTGAACAGGCTATATTTGACGAGCGCTACGGTGCCTTGAGAAGCTTTCCAAGTCAGATGATTGATACTATTCTTACTGCTATTCTTCGTTCATCTCAAAAAGGTACTAAGATGGCGGCTACTGCTATGCTTACGATTTCCAGGTATCTAAAAGATGTTCACAAGACTGAAGAAACTCTTAATGATTTGATGGAAGAGTCTACAACTACTATTGAGATGCTTGCATACATGCTGGCTCCTATAATATCTGGAGTTGCTGTAGGAATGTCGCAGACGATTATAACAGCTATGTTCAAGCTTTCTACATCTATTAGCGCAGAGCAATCTGGCAGTACTCTTCAGGGAGGAGCTGCAGGAGGTGCAGGATTTGGAGGCATGATCGGCAACTTGAAAGAAGCTATCCCGCCAGAAATGCTACAGTTTGTAGTTGGGATTTATTTACTCCAGCTGCTTTACATACTAGGTACTTTCTACATGAAAATTGTCCATGGAGAAAATATGACATACAAGAATCTCTTCATTGGCAAAGTGATGGTAACAGGCCTGATATTTTATACTCTTACGTTGACAGCCATCTCTGTCATGTTCGGTGGAGCTATATCCACGATGTAGAAAATCTTTATACGTGGCTTGACAAATATATGATGTGAAAATGCAGGAAATCGTGGCTATCGCTGTCTCACTTGGAGTAGGTGCATTAATGATAGCCTTATGGGGTAAGGAAGTTTTATGAGGGTCTTGAGAAGCTGGATGGTTTACAGGAAAGGAGAAGATATGATGATGTCCGAGATAACTATAGGAGTTCTTGCGATAGCTATAGGGGCATTACTGGCTGCTGCAGCTTCCGGCATGCTAGGTAACAGCGGTATAACGGCAATGATAATGAGTCCTCTCTCCGAAATGACTGCAGGTGCCTTATAATGGCAGGACAGCAAATTAACAGGATGATGAGCATCGTACTTATACTTCTCTTTGTAGTAGTGCTCGGATCCTTCGCATTCACAATGGTAGGGGAAGCTGAATCTTCGGCAGTAGGAAAGATACAGATTAACAGCACACAGGCTATGACTCAACTTATCGTATACGACACACTGATAGCACACAGCTGCACCGATGAAAAAGGAGGTTACAGAAACTACCTTGATAGCTGGGCAGAATTCAGGGAAGAATACGACTTCGGCCTTCTTGAAGGAGCAGGATCCAGTCTTAGATGCTCTGCTTCAACTTCAAAGCTTCCGCTTTCACAGGGATTCTGGGATGAAGTAAACCCATTCGACAACGACAACTGGCTTAACGATCAACAGGGCAAATACTCCAGAAAAAATTTTGTCATAGAGGGAGATGATCCTGTCGAACTAGGTCCATGCATAATCAATGAAGGGAACAACAAAGATATGGTGTTTTTCGTAACGGATGACAAAGTGGCAAACACGCTCACATGGAACAAAGGATATAGTTTCAACAACGGAAATGATTATGTGAGTGCTTGGGAGTGTAATAGAATACATGGCGGTAGCGGCAATGGGGGTACATCTGATGGGCCTGTAATTGTCCTGAATGTTATTGGTGCTGATGAAGCAAATCCAAATACGCGGAGTGTTGGTGCATGGAACAACTTCAACGATGCAAATACAGGAGGTGCTCATGACATTCCGCTTCACTTCTACGAACTCTGTAAAGGCACATCAGGATACATCCAGACCAATGTAGCTAATAACAATGATGAAGTTGATGATGGTGCTGACAGAGGACCTCATATATGGCGCAAAAGTGGCTCATATACTGCTGAACAGCCTCCTGGGGATCCTGATCGCGAAGTAGGAGGGAAGTCACGTTCCAACAGGATGCATCCGTACATAGTGATAACTAACTGGGAGTCCTGTGATTAAGAAATTTATAAGAGGAAAAACAAAGGCCTTAATGTGGAACGAAAAGGATTTGACATGCCTATATCCGCTGTACTTGCTATAGTTTTGGGAGTTCTGTTTATAGCGGCTTACTGGGCTGCAGTATCAGGATACTTTGATACCACTGCACAACAGGCCACAGGACTGGCGGAGGCCCTGCCATGAAAACTAGCAAAGGATTCAATTTCTCTATAAGAACAGTCATGATTGTAACTGTTGGAGTAATAGCTGCTCTAGTTATAATGTCATTTCTGAACGATGGCACAGGCCTTTTCTCAAATTTCACAAATAGAACAGTTCCAGAGGGTGGTTTTGTTGGACAGCCGTAAAGCAGTCACTCTTTCGATAAAAACTGTTCTGTTGCTTATGATAGGCGCACTAGTCGTACTCAGTATCATGGGCGCCTGGGGCGCATTCGAAGGAAATCTAAGTGATACAGTCGGCGATTCAAATCAACAGGCACAAGATCAGTCCAGCCAGGCTTCTTGTCAGCTGGAGTGCAGACAGGAACATCTGAGCGGTGGAGGTGAATACGAGGCCTGTGTTCAGAGCTGTTCGTAATTTAAAATCCAGTAAGGGGGCTATAATGGCCTCTACCGTATTTATAGTTGTTTCTGTAGTTGTATCTGGTCTTGCAATGGATATAAGCATTAATACGGTTGTTGATTCATTTCAATCGGCCAGCGACCAAAGTGATGTTAACTGGTTCTCCACTAATATAGCGGCTAATGCCAAGCAGCTGTGCGAGACATCTGAGGAAAGAGTTGTCCCTCTAGATAGTAGCTACACACGGTATATCTCAGGTCTTCAGGGCATCAGTGTGGAAACTCAGGAACAGGTTATTCCCAGTTATGGTGCTGCTCCATCGACTACGATATACTATAACAAGTTTATACTCTCCTTCGAAGGAGGTGCAGATGATAAAGAAGTTACTATAGAGTCTGAGAGCTCAACTTACAGCGGTGGAGGTCCAGATGATTTTTCCTGCCAGACGATAGAGTTCAACGGCACTCAGACAGGTAGCTCCATCCAGAACCTAGATGGATCCCAAAGATATGATTACCGTCTCTACTCTGAACAGGAAGGAGAGGTAACTGTAGAAGTAGTTGAAAGTGGTGAGGCATGACACTATCTGACAGAGCTGTTGTATTTTTGGTAGCTACTCTTTTGTCAGCAGCTACTTTGTCCACGGCAGGGATAGCTGAACAGAACAGCGTCTTCCAGAACAAGATTTTCGAACTCAGAGGCCAGCAATTAGCCAATGATATAGATGCCATGATGTATACGGATGAAGGATACCTTGAGAAAAGACTGGCATCTGAAACAGATCTAACTATCACATCAGGAGACTCAGGTATGAAAATAGTGCTTGAGAGAGAAGGCCTGGACGATGTAGAGGCACCACTGGATTCAAGTCCGAGCTCGACAACTTTAGAGGACGTATCTTACCTCTGCATACATAAGCATAGATTCAATCCAGTTCAGGGAGTGGCTGAACTGGTAGATGTGGAGGGAGGACAATGTTAGATAATCGTATCGCACAGGCTGGTGTTATGGTGGGCGTAATGGGGCTTCTATTTGGAATGGTATTGGCTCCTATACCGAACGTGGCCTCTGAATATGTCTTACAAGGTATACTTGGAGACATGACTTTTCACTATGGTCGACATCAGGCTGCTTTTGAGGCATATCAGATAACAGCATCACCATCAAATCCAAACTATCTGGTTGAAGATTACGTGATTCAGACGGCGGTTGACAATCCTTCCGACTGTGAAAACTCCAGGGGGGACTACTTCCAGTTCGAAAGAAGTGTGCTTGATGATGGAAACTGTGTTGAGACTCCGGATACTGCATATACATATGGGTACTATGGCACAGGTGCAGCGTATCAGCAGGAAATAACAGATACTCCACCAAGAATATCGTTTTACGTTAGAGACGATGGCCCAAACTCAATGAATCTCGAATTAAGTGAACAAACACTGAATACGTTACCATTTTATCAAGAGGATTAGAAATATGTTTAAGGAGGTAGAAAGAAATGGCTAGCATCGCGGATGGACTTTTCTTTCCAATAGCTGCTGTAGCCACGGCCGCATTCATTGCATTTGTAGTGGCCATAATACCTCAGGCGACTGCAGATCTTACTACTGCTGCTAACAGGCAGACGGCACAGTTAGAAGTACATTCTATGATGTCTACATTGTTCCACGGACAATCTTACAGTGCCGATGATGGGACGCCAATAACAGATTATCAAACTATATCCTATCTTATCTGCGGCAAAAACCCTGATAATGGAGGCTGGCTGGACATAGGCAATCAGGAATACCTTGATACAGGTGAAATAGAACTGGCCTCTCACTATGAGATACGGATTTCAACACCGGATCTATGTGGCAACAGCAAATGGAATCCGCCTGAAGGATATGCGGGAGTAGACTCAGGTCAGACTGTAAACAGCTACTATGATGTAATGCTGCCTGTGAGAGGAGGGGAAACAGCCCGTATACGAATGGTGTATGGATTTGACTAAGAGAAGACAACAAAAAGGACAGTCGATGCAGATACTTCTTTTCGCTTTAGTAATAGTAGGCCTTGCTGTAGGCGTAATGTCATTTACACAGGTAATGACTGCTCCACAGATATTCGGTTCTACCATGGATGATGTACCGGTTATCTCAGAGGCCCAGTCCAGGACGGATAACGTGGCTAATTACTATGTGCCGCTTTCAGCGCACTACTCCATGGCACAGGGCGTGTATGATGTAGGACAGGCCAACGACATAATAATGACGTATCAGAATCTCCAAGATCATTACGGTGACGAGGTGGACGACGTTGAAGTAGCATCACAGTATACATTTGAGGGGTATATACAGGATCCAGAATGGGAAATAGGAAGATGCACTATAGAGGTGCCTCCGAAAGATCTTGAGGTCGGGATAAACTCCACTCTCGTGAACGTCACCAAGGAAAACTACAACGATCCATTCGTCAGAACCCTCTGTGAAGGTGGTGATGTAGAGGTACAAACACAGAGTAACAAAGACGAGGCCCAGAAAAACACGTCCAATATCCGTTTCCATCACCTCATGGTGATGACTATAAACGGCCTGGAGGCGGTTCATGAGGAATCTGAAACTGCAAAAGATGATGACGATTACTACGGCACTGTAACTGAAGAAGGGGCCTGTTATCTCGATGGGAACGATCCCCAGACAAAAGAGGAAAAAGCCAGACAGGATGCCAGGCAAGAATCATATGACTCCGCAGTAAGCGAGATTCTAAGTCTTCAGGAGAGATTTGAGGAAGCAGGATGGAACGCAGTAGATAATATCGAAGTATCTGAAGACGAAAATACAGGTATATTTGGCAGAATTATAAATTTTGTTACGTTCTGGGAGACGGATAATACATTTGACTGGAGCTTCAATGTCTACGAAAACTCCACAGAGATTAGCGAACAGTCAAATGAGCTTAGCGACTGCGAATGTGCAGAATATGACTGCGAAGGATACATAGATGATAGTACATACGAATACGATTCATCCGACAGTCAGTGCAAACATGAAGATGAACCCTTTGGAAGCCCAAATTGTGATGAATACAGCGGGGTAGTCCACGATGGGTCAGGAAGCTGTGAAACAAGTTATCATCCTCCAAAATGCGATCCCGGATACAGTTTCAACTCGAGCACCAATACATGTGAATCTGATTATGGCAATGACTGGGAGTTCGCCTGCGATCAGAATGACTACTACCTGGATACCAGTGATGAAGAATGCGTACACGATAATTCAGGAGAAGATGCAACCTGTGATAGCTCGGCAGCCAAAGAGTCCGGCGGCGACTGTGTACACGATGGAGAAAGACCTAGTCCAGTATGCGTGCTACAGCCTGTAAAAGCAGAATCTGAGACATACTACGAACTGAAAGACTACAAAATGCAATCATACACCGAGGACGAAAAATACGAAATACCTGTGGAAGATGGATGGGAAAACCTTGAGATCAAACGAAGATACCCATACGACTTCCCAGAACCATAGGCAGCAGAGATAAAAATTTTCACTACAAATACACCAACCAAGTGACTACCATATGACACAGGATACAGCAGACGACAACACGGTATACATTGGCTCAAAAACAGCAATGAGCTACGTACACGCCGTAGTAACTCAGTTCAGCGAAGGACAGGAAACAGTACACATCAAGGCCCGAGGAAAAGCAATAAGCAGGGCAGTAGATGTGACTGAATTCATAAGAAATCGCTTCGTAGAAGACGCAGAGATAGAAAATATAGAAGTAGGAACAGATCAGATCGAGACAGATGAAGGCGGAGAACTCAACGTATCTTCAATACAGATCGATCTAACAAAATAATTCCCCAGAGGCCTCATCCAGAGGCCCAGGGAAAATCTATTTTTATCGAATAAGGCTTATTTCTCAAAGGATTTTTATACAGGCATAGATAACAACACACTATATGGAACGTAAAGGAATCTCTCAGGTATTATTCTTGATAATAGCAGCATCCGTACTGATGATGGTAGCACTAACGCTCATTTTCATGTTCCAGTCCGGTGCCGGAGATACTACTCAACAGGCCCAGACACAGACATGCATATCATCTGTACAGGCTAAATGTAACAGCTTCGGAGATGAATATGTGAGAATGCCTGGGGCATGCATAACAACAGTTGATGGACAGAGACAGATGCTTCCAAACACATTCGCGCCACATACTCAGGGAGCTAATGGATACAGTTCGGTATCGTCGCTTTCAGGGACTTCAGGCGCTGTCTATGCTGACTGTGGAGAAGTTTCATGAGGTATAGAGAATGGATAAGACTCTGGAGATAGTGCTGGTGGCAACCACGCTCGTAGTAGCATCTGTAGTGGTTGTCTCCATGCTTCAGGGCCAATCCAGCAGCTTTGGAGATTTTTCTGAGGGCCAGACGAGCTCAGCATCATGCGGACTTGGTTACCAGCAGTGGCAGCAGTCGATTGACTGTGGTGGGGGATCCGCAGACACGACCTCACGATCAGATGAACTGGAGAGCGAGTATGATGACTGCGAGTGGACTGACAGTCCCAGCGCCAGTGAAGCATGCTAGAAGCCATTTTTCAAATTTCTTTTATACCTCCATCCACAATAGAACTCTATGGATAAGACGCTGGAGATAATCATGGTCGCCATGACACTTGTAGTAGCGGCCGTAGTAGTTATTTCCATGCTTCAGGGAGAATCAGGAGATTTTGGTGAGTTCTCAGATGGACAGCAGGAGAGCTCTCAGTGCGGACTTGAAGAACTCAAATACGAGAGAGCTCTTGATAAGGAATCCTGTTCGGAAACAACTGCAGCTGAGAACATAAGAACAGGCTCCAGTTGTGACTGGGCAGGAAGCAGCAGCCAAGCATCAGACTACTGCTAGAGATCCAGAAAATCTTCTACCACTTTTTCTATCTCCCATATCTCATTCTCCTCAAACTCAGGCCTTTCATCCATGTTGACACCGATCAAAGGAACAGGATTCAAAGTATGCGATGTATTAGGAGAGGCCTCAGACCCCATATCTTCGCAGTTGCCGTGATCAGCTGTAATCAACATCCTGTAATTAGTATCTTTCACTTTCTCAGCTAAACGCCCTATATTTCTATCAACAGTCTCTACAGCAGTCTTTGTAGCTTCTAGATCACCAGTATGGCCTACAAGATCGCAGTTAGCAAAGTTCAACAGGATAAAATCTTTCTCTCCTTCATCCAGGACCTCAATCACCACATCACAGATATCATCGGCATGCATCTCCGGCTTCTGATCATAGGCCTTGATCTTATCTGATTCAACGAAGTGACGCTCCTCGTGTTCAAACTCCAGTTCTCTCTGACCGTTGAAAAAGAATGTGACGTGAGGCCTTTTCTGAGATTCTGCTACGCGTAGCTGTGAGAGGCCGTTCTTTTCTATCTTTTCTCCAAGCGTGTTTTCCACGATATTTTTCTCGAAGAGTACAGGATTTTCAAAATCTTCTCTGTAAAGGAACATAGATACAAAGTTAGGCCTTACAGAGTTATTGAAATGTTCAAAATCATCTTTTAGGAATGCTTCAACTATCTGCCTCTCCCTGTCCGCACGAAAGTTATAGAAAACGACTTCATCCTCCATTTCCATACCTTTGTAACTTTTTGAGACGGAGGGCTGGACGAAGTAGTCGTAATCGCCTTCATTGTAAGTCTTTTCCACAGCCTCTCTTGGATCTGAGAATTCGAAGCCTTCGGCATCTGCCATAGCTCTGTAGGCCTTATGTGTACGCTCCCAGTTGTGATCGCGGTCCATGCTGTAGTATCGGCCCATGACTGTCGCGATTTCTCCGCCGAATTCCTCTGTCCATGCCTCTATCTGTTCTAAAAATTTCTCCGCACTTTTTGGCGCGACATCTCGTCCATCGGTAAAGCAGTGAATCTTGACTTCGATATCGTATTCTGAAGAAATTTCTAGCAAGGCCTTCAAGTGATCTATATGGCCGTGAATCCCGCCATCTGAAATTATTCCTGCGAAGTGTACGGTAGTATTGTTTTCCTCAGCTCTATCCAGGGCCTCCTTCAAAGCTTCTTTATCGCGAAGTTCGTTGTTTTCAATAGCATTGTTTATCCTGGTGAGTCGTTGATCGATTCTTCGACCAGCTCCTAGATGCAGATGGCCTACCTCAGAGTTCCCTGTGTATCCTTCAGGAAGGCCTACGGCAGGTCCGGATGCGTCTAGCTTGGCGAACCCGTTGCGAGCCATGAGTTTTCCTATGTTGGGTGTGTCCGCCTGTTTGAATGCGTTACCTTCTGTCTCTTTTCGGAGGCCTACGCCGTCCATCACTACGAGGAGTACTGGTCTCACAGACCTCTATTCGTTCTTGCTGTTTAATAATCTAAGAGGTCTTTTCGCCCGGATTTTTTCTGTTGTTCTGCGTCAGTGAAAAAGGCTTTTAACGTTTTGATGGAATGATTTCTACAGGTGAATTCAAAAAATGGCTGGCGATGTAATTTTCGGCGATGAAGACGATTCTGAAAATGAAACAGAGAAAGAAGTAGTTGTAGAGGATACAGAGACAGAAGAGGAAGCTAAAGAGGAAAGCCAGCAGGATGTACTATTTGAACAGGACGAGTCCAAAGATGAAGACTCGGAGGCCTCCAGCGATGAGGAAAAATCAGCAGGCCTGAACGACTTCTCGGATGATACGGAAGAATCAGAAGATGACTCTGGAGATGACTCTGAAGACGAATCCGGTCAGGATGTATTGCTCGGCGACGAAGAGGAAAGCTCCAGCGAGCAGGAATCTGAAGAAGATGAAGAAAGTACGGGAGACTCAGATCAGGACGAAGAAGAGGAAGAATCTCTGGGAACTGATGAAAAGGCCTCTTCGATGGATTTCGATCCCGAAAAAGTCAGGGAACTGGAGGAGAAGCTTGAAGGCTTGGAAGCTGAACTTGAGAAAATAAGAGAGCAGACGGGAGAGGAGAAAGATATCTCCGGCCTTGAAGAAAATGTAGAGGAGCTTGAAAATCAATTCGAGGAGCTTGCGGAAGTAGAGGACAGGCTTGAAGAGATGGAAACTGTTGATCCGGGCCTTGAACAAGAAGTAAACAGGATAGAAAACGATTTCGAGGAAAGATTTGAAGACGTCAAATCGACTATATCCGATATAGATACTGAAGAAGAACTGAAAGATCTCAGAGAGGATCTTAACAAGGTGAAGGATCGTCTGGCCGAGAAATCAGGCCTTGTAAAGGATATAAGATCAGAAGTATCTGATCTGGAAGAAGAGCTCGAGGAAGCAGAGGCCTCGGAGCCGGAAAACATCGAAGAAGTTCAGGAAAAAGTAGAACAGCTGGAAGAAAGAGAGCTTGTCGATCAGGAGGAAATAGACGAACTCCGTGATCTGATCGATGAAGAACCTGAAGGCCTTGAAGATTTAAGGGAAAAAGTTTCGGAGCTTGAACAGAAGGACTTCGTTGAGAAAGAAGATCTCGACGAGCTGCGGGAAATGATTGATGAGCAGCCTGAAGGCCTGGAGGATCTCCGTGATAAAGTTTCGGAGCTCGAAGAGCAGGATAATATAGAGGAAAAGCGTGTAGAACAGCTGGAAGTAGCTCTCGACAATCTTGAGACTCGTCTGGATAAAGTAGAGTCAAGCAAGAGTCAGGAAAAATTCTCAAAGCTTGAGGAAGACGTTGAAAACGTTAAATCGATTGTAAATGACTTCAAATGGCTTTTCAACGACTTCGATGATCTTTCACAGCTAAAGCTCCTGTCGATGGATGAGTTCAAGGAACTGAAAGGTACAGGGCAGGAGACGCCTATCGATCAACAGGTGCTGGAATCTCTTGACAACAAGCTAGAGGCAGTTATAGAGGCCTCAGTGACTGAAGAGGAACGTATCAACAATCTTGAGTCCCGCGTAGCGGATATAGAGCAGGCTGTAAATACTCAGACAAGAGATGAGGATGTAGAAATCCTTCTTGACAGGATAGAGCATCAGGAAGAACAGATTGAAGAGATAAGAGAAGGCTACAGAGAGCTGGGAGAAATGATGGAGATCCTGCTACAGGAATACAGGAATCAACAGTAAATTTTTACATGAAGCTGTTGAGGCCTGACTGGCGGGAGTTCAAGGCCTTTTCGAGATCATTGAGGCCTGAGCTAATTCTGTCCTCCGAGAAATCGTGTTCATCTACAAGTATCTTTTTTATCTTCTCTTTATCGAGTTCTCCGGAGCTGTAATCTACTTTTTCTACAGGAGGATTCTGGAAAAACTTTTTGATCTCGTATGGATCGTTTTCCGACTCCCACTCTACTTTGTCATCCTCCATAAGTTCGTCGAAACTTTCATACTTTCTCACAAGTTTCAATGCGGTCTTGGGGCCGATACCGTGGATACCGTCAGGATTGAAGTCTGTTCCCATCAGGACGC
This sequence comes from Candidatus Nanosalina sp. VS9-1, assembly GCF_047555085.1. Lineage (GTDB taxonomy): Archaea > Nanohalarchaeota > Nanosalinia > Nanosalinales > Nanosalinaceae > Nanosalina. The sequence goes on from NZ_CP180230.1 coordinate 105,046, forward strand.
CCATCCAGATCAGTTTATCATGTGAGATCTCCAGTTGCTCCAGAACATCGTCCAGACGGATCAACTCGGTGGAAATCTCTTTTCTTCCGCCGCCGGAAGTCTTCCTCTTCTTCCGTGTAGTAAGATTTTTCACCATCCTGTCCGCGCCGAACAGCAGACAGTCCCAGTCCTGAGATCCTACAGCGAACACCTGACCTTCTTTCACCATGTAGGCCGCCTGGGCCTCTCCCTCACTCGAGGCCTGGACATAGGGAATCCCCATGGCATCAAGCAACTTTTTCGACTCCTTAATCATATCAGAAGTCAGCTTTGAGGACTGAGTGGCTTTAGAGTAGGCCTCTGAAATCTTTCCCTCCTCCTTCAATTTTTTCCATTCTTCCCGGGCCTCTTCACGCTTCTTCCTCCGCTTTGTAGTTTCTTTCTCCTTTAATTCTGGTGCCTCGCCGTCGAAGACGTAGACAGGCCTTATATTGTTCTCTAAAAGATTTATGTTGCGGTAGAAGAGGCCTGAAAGATGGGAGGTGATGTTTCCACTGGAGTCTTTGAGAGGTGTTCCGTCTCGCTGTCTTATAATCGAGAGGAACTGGTAAAGCGTATTCATCGCATCTATAGCTATCTCTTTATCGTTCAGATCCGCGAAATCGATTTCATCCCTCTCTACAAGATCTCCAAGATCTACTCCCATGGCAAAGAAGTTTTACCTCCTGAGATTTAAACAAGTACCATGGAGACAGAATCCATCTGCGAAAACTGCGGTGAAAGTCCTGCGGTAACTACATGTGAAGTCTGTGGATCAAAGATCTGCCGCCAGTGCAAAAGAGAGTACGGCTGCGAGGCCTGTAACGGCGGAGAAAGAACTTTTTCCTGATTCATGGATTTAGTCGATAATGAAGAATTGAATTAACAGAAAAAATCAAGGAAAAAATTTTAAGCCGAGTCTAAAGCTTGTCGAAGTGCTCCAGCTCGTAACTCTGAACGTTCTCAAGCTGCTCAAGCTTCTCCTCGACAGCATCAGTTCCTCCTTCCTCATCAGTTGTGATGCATGAAACCTTGACAGCCTTCAGACCGAAAGCAACTTCCTCCTCACCGATATCCTGAACATCAAGAAGATCCTTCAGCTGATCCTTGATCGATTCCAGATCGGTACTGTCATCTTCCGGACTGATCTTGTAAACACACGAAATCTTTCCCATTATTTTGTAACCTCTAGACAAAACTTGGAGAAGAAAAACTTAAAACGAAAACTGTTTTTGAGAAAAAACTTTTTCCCTCCAAGGCCTCTCCCAGAAAATACAGGATTAAAGCCCCAGAGCATTCTTAACTTTTCTGATGTACTTCTTCAGCATAACTATCACAGAAATTTTTTACAGGCCTCATGTTAAAAATTCTTCCCGAAAAATCCCTCCATTTTTTAAACCAAAAATCTGTAGCAAGACAGTAACAGGCCTCTCCAATCCACTTTACATCTCAAAAATTTTCTCCCAGTCTTCATAATTCATAACTCTGCGGGTTGAAACATTGTTCGAGGCCCGCATGGTCTAGTGGAAAGACGGCACCTTGCGGAGGTGCAGATCCAGGGTTCAAATCCCTGTGCGGGCGCTTTCAGCGTCCTCCTGGCATTTGATAAGAGAAGCTCCTGAGATGCGAGCTTCGGGTTCAAATCCCTGTGCGGGCGAACTGGGTACCACAGATTTACCAGAAATCTGCGACGCTGCATAGTTTTCAAGAATTCAGATATTCTCCGTAACGGATAAATGTGGAGGCCTGTAAATTTTTCCTGTGACTGAAGAAATCGAGATCGAGGCCTCTAGAGAAGTTTTTGAAGCGGAGCTGGCGGATTCTCTCCTGAAAAAGTCCTGGGGCCTTTCAATGCGTAAAGAAGGGAAGATGCTTTTCGTATTCGGCTTTGAGGAAAGGCCTCCGATCGATATGATGCTGGTGCAGAGGCCTCTGAATCTTTACTTCCTGGATGATGAGAAAAAAGTTGTTGATGTTCAGTACGCGGAGCCATGGAGTTTTGATCCACGTACATGGCGGATTTACAGGCCTTCAGTGGACTCGAGTTTTCTGCTTGAATCATTTGAGGATCTTGAACTGGAGGAAGGAGATCAACTGCGATTCGACGTTTAAAAGTATTTGAAGGTGTTTTTGTTCCATGGAATTCACAAAATTCTGTCCGCGATGTGGACGGGAGACAGACATGCTTTTCGGTAATGAGAAGAAGCTGTGTCCTGACTGCTATCCGGATAAAAACGATATTCTGGATATTCCACGTGAAGTGGAGTTCACAGTCTGTACAGTCTGTGGGCGGATGAGGAAAAGCGGGGAATGGATCGAGGAGTACTCTCTCCAGGATCAGCTTGCTGCCAAGTTCTCTGAGTTTGCAGAGGACGATGTCGAGATGGAGCTACAGTTCTGGGAGGATGAAGGCCTTAAAGTCCGTGTGCATGCTGAGAAAGGCCCTATACAGGATTTCTATGATACAGAAGTAAGTATAGAGGACGATCAGTGTCCTGACTGTTCCCGTTTTCAGGGGGGATTCTACAAGGTGAAGCTCCAGCTTAGAGGAGAGGAGCCTCTTGAGCCGGTGTCGAATGAGATTGTTGATATTGCGGCAGAGGCCACAAACGATTCCAGGAAGGATTTCCTCTCGAATATCGACAAAGTTGATCACGGATTCAACTTTTTCCTGTCAACTGAAAGAATTACGAAAAAAATTCTTACAATGCTGCGTGACGAGTACGATCCGGAGATCAAGAGAAGCTACGAGCTTATCGGAGAGGAAGGCGGAGAAGAAGTGTACAGAAACGTTGTATCAGTAAGGATGGATTAAAAAGCGTCGTGAAGACTGTCAGAGGCCTTTTCGTAGACTTCTTCAGGTATTTTTACAGGCCTGGATCCGTACTCTCCAGGTGTTCTGGTTGAAAAATTCATTTGTGCGCCGAGTCTTTCTGATGCTGTCTCGTAGTTCAGCAGGTATTCTACACGGACTTCGTCCTCGATTTCATCGTATACGCCCATTTTTATCCAGCGGTGCTCGTTTCTCCCGTTGGAGTCCGAGTTGTAAAGCGCTATGTGGTCTCCATCTTCTATGTTTTCGGCCTCTTGACGTGTCTGAGCCAGTCTGAACACTGTCTTCACGTCTTCTGGTATGTCCTCAAGTTTTCTGTGTATTTCCCCGGGCACACTAGGTTTTCGGATCTGTACCGTTAAATTTTCTTTGAAAAATGAGGCCTGTTGCAGAATCTGGGTTTAAAAAGCTGAGGAACGTTAAATGTTGTATGATGATTCAAAAAGAGTTTGAAGGTGGTTTTTAGTGCCTGAAGATGAAGAAGAGGGAATAGGACGTGTACGTGAACCTGAAGGAGATGAAGTACTTGGAATCGTTCTGAGAAAGGAAGGAGGAGGAAAGTACCGCGTATACTGTACAGACAACAACGAAAGAATATGCCGTATCCCTGGAAGCAAGAAGAGAGGCCTCTTCGTCAAGAGAGATTCTGTAGTGCTTGTCGATCCCTGGAAGATTCAGGGCGACGAGAAAGGCGATGTAGTACACAGCTACAGTAACGCAGAGACAAGATGGCTGGAAGACAGGGATTACCTGGACGAAATCAAGGAATTCCTCTAAAAATTACTTGAGCTATGAAAAGGCCTTACAGAGACCTGATTGCTGTACTGGCTCTTCTGACAGTTTCTCAACTACTTTCAGTACTTTTCAGCATATCAAATGCTCTTACTCTGACTGTAGGCCTTGCTTTTTCACTTTACTACCTCTTTGACAGAGATTATCTTGATAAGGAGGAGGCCTTGACTGCAGCTTTCGGATTCCTCGCCTCAACGGCGTTGTTCTCCGCTGTCAAAAAGTTCTTTGTACTGAATGATCTCTGTGCCGTTGCAAAGGCCTCTGGAGCTATAGAAGGCTCAGCTAACGTTTTCTCTCAGGGAGGAGTCTGCAAAGGCGTTTTCCAGACATGGATATCCACTTTTGCAATGGATCCGTTCTACAATATCTTTTTCTGGCTGGTCGCAGTTGCTGGATCTGTCCTGGCGGTGCTGGTCTACAGGAAGTACGGTGAATAAGTTATGCCTGAAGATATATACCGTCATGACTATGAGAAGGAGAAAGCACGTCAGATGTTCGATTCTTCGGAAGCCAGGAAGGCCTTCGAGAACGTGCTCGATCATGACACGTTGATGGCGTTGATCAAGCTGGAGGAACGTGAAGTACTGGAGAGGATGTACGGAACTATAGAATCAGGTAAAGAATCTGTCGTTTTCCTTGCTGATACTCCTGAAGAGGAACGTGTTCTAGTGAAAATTTACATGAATCGTGCAGGAGGCTTCAGAGATATGCATAACTATCTCAGAGGGGATAAAAGATTTCGAAACGTTAAGAGCGATCGCAAGAGCGTTATAACAGAGTGGTGCAAGAAAGAGTACAAGAACCTGAAGAAGGCCTCTAATGTTCTCAGATGTCCTGAAGCAATAGCTTTTCAGGAAAATATTCTTGTCATGGAGTTTATAGGAAAAGATTTTTCGGCATATCCAAAGCTGAAGGAAGTGGAGATCGAGAATCCTGAGGAAGGCCTTGAACACGTCCTGAAGGATATAGAGTCTCTCTGGAATGAAGAAAAGCTTGTTCACGGCGATCTTTCAGAGTACAATATTCTTGTTGAAAGGGATTCTCTGGCGTGGATAGATTTCTCCCAGGGAGTTCACAGGACGCATCCGGAGGCCCTGAATCTTCTGAAGCGTGACGTGGATAACGTTGTCGAATTTTTCAATGGGCAGGGTGCTGACATGAGTAAGGATGAGGCCTTGAAACGTATTATTTCGGAGGAAGAGGCGGCTGAAGCCGGATTTAACCTATAAAAAGGTTGGCGGGGATTTGTATATTAAGAGCAGATGAAACAGGTCAGGATTCCGGATGAGAGAGTAGGTGTCCTTATTGGTGAGGGCGGTGAAACGAAGAGAGAGTTCGAGGATTTGACAGATTGCAGTTTAACTATTGAGGATAATCTTGTGAAGGTTGATGGCGAGGTCCTGGATGAGATGAAGGCTCAGGAGGTCGTCAAGGCTATCGGCCGAGGTTTCAGTCCTGAGAGAGCTTTTCATCTGCTTGAGAAGGATAAGATGCTTTACCTGATTGATATAGGAGATTTTGCAGATACAAGTAATGCTGAGGAGCGTTTGAAGGGTAGAGTAATCGGTAGAGATGGTGAGACGCGTCGACATATCGAGAAGCAGACTGAGACTGATATCAGTGTTTATGGCGGTACTGTTGCTATTATAGGTAAAGGCCGTAATGTTGAGGTTTCACGTGAAGCGATCAGGATGCTTCTCAAGGGGTCAAGTCACTCTACTGCATACAATTATCTTGAGAAAAATCAGGGTAAGATTGAGCAATGAGTTTTTCCAGAAGTTTTGAGGTGTAAAGATAGATGGCAAATGGAATTGAAGAACCAGTACAGGAAGAATCCGACCACAGAGAGATCTCAGTAGCAGAGTTTTTCGAGAAGAACAAGCACCTGCTGGGATTCGAGAATGCACAAAAATCTATAATAACAGTAATTAAGGAGGCCGTTGACAACTCTCTGGATGCTTGTGAGGAAGATGCTATACTTCCGGAGATACAGGTCCTTATCGATGATCTTGGCGACGATAAATGCCGTGTCGAGATCAGGGACAATGCTATAGGCCTCGACAGGGAGACTATTCCGAAGGTATTCGGTAAGCTGCTTTACGGATCAAAGTTCCACAAGCTTCAGCAGAGCCGTGGACAGCAGGGAATCGGTATCTCCGCTTCTGCGATGTACGCTCAGTTGACTACAGGAGAGCCTGTAACTGTTTACTCGAAGCAGAAAGGTGAGCCGTGTCACAGATTTGTTGTAAGAATTGATACTGAGAAGAACGAGCCGGAGATTCTTGAAGATGAGATTGTTGATCCGGAAAGCGATGAGTTCCCTGGAGACAAGGATTACTACTTCGATCATGGAACAACTATCGAGATGAACATCGAGGCCAAGTACACGAAAGGCCACCACTCCGTCCGCAACTACCTCAAGCATACGGCGATCATGAATCCGTACGCAAGAGTAGTTCTACGGGAGCCAAGCGGCAACAAGATCGAGTATCCGCGTGTCTCAAAGGAGCTCCCGGAGCCTCCGAAGGAGATCAAGCCTCATCCGCATGGAGTGGAGCTTGGAGTCATGCTGCGTATGATAGACAACAGCGACTCCCGTACAATCAGCAGCTTTCTTCAGAGCGAGTTCACACGTGTCGGAAGAACTTCTGCAGAGGAGATCTGTGAAGAGGCCGATATAGATGATGGGAGAAGGCCTAACACATTAAGTAAAGATGAAGTAGAGCAGATTCTTAATGCCGCACAGCGTGTAAAGCTTCAGAATCCTCCTACAGACTGTCTTTCTCCTCTTGGAGAGGATCTGATGCTTAAAGGCCTGGAGAAAGAGTTGAATCCAGAGTTCACAGAGACTATCACTCGTAAGCCAAGTGTTTATCAGGGGAATCCTTTCCAGGTGGAAGTTGGACTTGCATGGGGAGGAGATATTGAAGATGAAGGAAGCTTTGAAGAACTAAGATACGCTAACAAGGTGCCGCTTCTTTACAAGAAATCGGCCTGTGTGACTACAAAAGCTATAGAAGATGTTTCCTGGAACCGCTATAACATCAGCCAGACAGGTAACAGGCCTCAAGGCCCGCTTTACATCTCAATTCACATTGCATCGGTTTGGGTGCCGTTTACTTCAGAAGGTAAGGAGGCTGTTGCCAACTACGATCCTATCCGGAAGGAGATGAAGCTGGCATTACAGGAAGCAGGTAGAAAGCTTGGAAAGTATCTCAAGAGGAAAGAGAGAAGAGAAATCCAGGAGAAGAAGAAGAGACAGCTCACATCCTATGCAAAGGAGATGGGGCCTGCTATTGCGCAGCTAGCCGGTGAAGGTGATGCTGAGGAAATCGAAGATGAGATCCAGGCGATGGTTCAGAGGGACTACAATCCGGAGCAGCTTTAAGAGGTGAAACATTAACATGCCAAAGAAAGATCTAGCAAATGACGAAGATACCCTTGACAGGCTAGTCCGTCTTGGGAAAAAACTTAGAAACCAGCTTAACGATCCAGAGAGCGACAATTTGACTATTGACACCAAGGTACGTTCAAAGTCAAATGTCGAGTACGATGAGGAGGAAGGAAGACTTTCTCTCGGTGACAGCTACTCCACAAGAAAGTTCCTGAACATTTCTCACGCCAGAAAGTTCATGCAGACCACGCTGGTCGCTAACAAGGCCAAGGAACTTGTAGAAAACGGTAGAACGGCTTCCATCCGAGAAGTATACTACCAGCTCAAGCACAGTGTTCCAGGCCTCGACGAGAACACTTTTGAGGATCAGGACGAGTCCAACAACGTTGTTGTCGACATCGAGACAGCGACAGGAGCAATCCGTGAAGATCTGCACCTTTTTGCAGAGCCTAAAGGACGACTGTTCGGACCAATCAAGATCAACGACTCTGGCGACACGATCGATGCAATGAGCATGGGAAGCGCCGGAATGGCAATTCCATCCATCGTCGACCACCTGGAGTTCGAGGAAAACAACGCAGACTTCATCCTCGTAGTCGAGACATCTGCGATGGTCAACAGACTCGTGGAGGAAGATTTCCACGAGGAACACAACGCTATAATCATTGGAACAGGAGGACAGCCAGCACGTGGAGCAAGACGACTCATCAACATGATGCACAACGAACTGGACCTACCGGTATACGTCTTCACTGACGGCGACCCATGGGGATACTACATCTACTCAGTCCTCAAATCCGGATCAATGAGCCTCGCATTCCAGTCCGATAGACTTGCAACACCGGACGCAAAGCTCATCGGTATGACAATGGAAGATATCGAGGCCTACGGGCTTGAACACGTAACAGAAGACCTGAAAGGAAAGCCAGAGGACTCCGGCGGACCTACAAAAGACTACAAGCGTATCCACGACGTCATGGACTACGAGTGGATGCAGAAAGAGGAATGGCAGAAACAGCTTGAACTCATGCTTGACAAAGGAGTCAGAGTCGAGCAGCAGGCCCTGGCAGCCAACTCACTTGAGTTCGTGGCAAACCAGTACCTGCCTGAAAAGATCGAAAACGAGACATTCCTCGATTAAAAAATTCCTGGAGGCCTGAAAAAAGGCCTCTCAACTTTTCTCTTCATTTTTTCCTATACAAATTTTTTCTTTTCGTTCTCGATCTAACAGATACGGATGATTTTAAAGGCCTCCGGACTGAGAAAATTTTCCATGGATGATCAGAAAATCTTTCTACTGTCCGCAGCAGCATCTATAATCCTGCTCGGTGCAGCTTTCCACGTATTTACAGATGAAGATTCTGGATTCGTGCAGGAAAACAAAATTGATCTGGATGTGAAAGACGTGGAGCTGATCTCGGCCTCGAAAAGCGTAGCATACGGCAAAGGATACAGCTTGGACGCTTCTCTGAGTCTCTCACAGGCCTCTGATCCAGTAGTTGTACGCTACAGAACGATGCGTGGAACAGCAGCAGGCGGAGCACAGGCATTATTCGACTACAGTTTCCTCGATCCTGGCGAGGAGATAGATGTGAGGCTTGAACAGAATCGCGAAGAAAATCAAAGCAATCAGACAGTGAAGATTTCCTATATTCCTGTCGAAAAAGGCCTTGAAAATATAGATGAAGAGGACTATAGGGTCTTTAATTCGCCTCAGAATTATCCGGAGTACGTTAAAGGCAACAGTACGGAGATGAGTTTCTCTTTCGATCCGGAAAACTACGATATTCCGGCTTCTACTCAGGAAACATCTGAAGGCGGTGAAAATAGATTTACCGACTATCTTTCAAACTTTGATTTCACAGTTGAGAAAAACGGATACTTTATACACAGAAAGTCGATGGGCAATGATACGATCGCCAATCTTACCGTGACTCTCGGCGAGGAGGCCTCTGAAGCAGCTGTGATCGATTATGTGGTATGCACAGAATGTTCCCCACAGAGGACGGAGAAAGTAATCCAGCCTGGCGAAAGCAAAAATATCATGTACGAGTACAACTTGAAGAATCAATCGGACTCAATCTCAAACAATCATAGAATCAGATACGTACCGGTCAGCGAAGTACCGGAAGAGGAACTTGGAAATCCACTGGCAATGGAACTGGAAAGTTACGCAGAGGACTCTTTGATAGGTGAAAAAGAAATCCCCCTTCCAGGACAGCAACAATTGAAAAATGAAAACGTGACTACAGTAACTGAAGCACCGACACCCACAAGATTCTAGCCTGATTTTGACTATTATCCTGTCAAGATAAGGCCTACTGTTTAAAAAATTCTCGCCCCACCACTATATCACAGGCCTCCAACAAAAGGCCCAGGTAGCTCAGCAGGTAGAGCGCCACGCTGTTAACGTGGTGGTCGCAGGTTCGAGCCCTGCCCTGGGCGAACTTTTTTCGCCTCTAAAAATTTTTTACACGTATTCTTTATCCAGGCCTTCAAGAATTTTATCCGCACGTTCTCTGATGCCATGTCTTTCGACGAATTCTTCATATGAATCAATGTCCATATGTTGTGTGCCGAAGGCTTCTCTACTGGCTTCTCCCATATCATACACTACTACATCTTCTCTTCCTGTGTCGTAGCCGAGGCCTGTATGCGGTGGATTGACGATGTCTTCAGGCCTTTCATCATATGATACTTCTCCTTCGAAAAAGAGATTTGCCAGCTGTACTCCTCTTTTCCTGAAAAGGCCTTCAAGTGCGTCTTCGCCGTGTCTTTCGTTGAACATTTCCCTGTGTTCATCTGTAACGTCTCCGTATTCGACAAGATCTTCGTTGAAAGGCCCTATTAAGGCTGGAGTAAGGCGACCTCGGTGCTGTGAGATCATCACATCGTAGTCTGTCGCTACAGGAATATCGTTGTGCTGGAGAGTTTTGTTAGTATTTTTCCATATCAAGGCCTGTTCAACGGCGGCCTGAGGGCTTCCAAAAAGTTTAGGGCTAGGAATCTGTACAAGCGTATCTGTCTCAAGGCCTCTGTAAGTATCCTTCATCGCTCCGTTCACGACCTGAACTAGTTCGCCTTGAACTCCGTCCAGTTCACGTCTTCGAAGCTTCAAAGAGATATCTTTCTGGCCGACAGCATCCATAACTTGGCCGTACTCTTCCATCAACATCCTTGCTGCACGTTGCATCTGCCACTCTTCATCAGAATCATCTGGATCGCGTTCAAACAGGAACTCTCTGAACAGCTCAGGCTCTATAGGATGCTTGGCGTAGCGAACTCCGGCTTCCTTTGCTGTAGCTGCCTCTGAAATTATCGTTTCCTTATCCTGTGCGTCCAGCAGCTCCCGGAAATAACTCCATTCCAGCTCCAGAGACTCATCCATAAATGAGTATAGAACAGAAACAGATTTAATTGTTATCGTTTAGTAGTTACATATGGAGGATGAAAATGTCTACAGGCCTTCTGATTTCGCCCTTGAAACTGTAGCCGAGGAGAACGATTTCGATCCAGAGGCCTATAAAGTCGACAGCGCCACTCCATACGCTGAAGTAAGCGATACAGGTATCAGTATGGACGGCTACGAAGAACTGATCGATCTCGCAGTTCAGAAGTTAGAGGGCGCTGATTACATAGACGCTGTGCATCTTTCCGCTACAGGCCTCAGAGACTCGATAGAGACAAGCGGACTCGTCCCAAAAAGTCTGGGAGCTGAAGGATCTGGCACATGGCCTCCAAGCCACAGAGACAAAGTCTACTTTACGGGAGAAGATACAGATAATCACACTCCGTTGGTCTTCGAAAATTCCTGGGCTTCAGCACCTGTAAGAAGTTTTGGAGGAAGGCCTATGAAGGTACACGCACTCCTAGATGCGGATAATGTTCTTTCCGACGATAACAATAAAGATAGTGTAGAAAGGATTGTCAGATCTCTCATGAACGGTGCATTTGCACATCAAGGCCCTGTAACGCCGGGAAAAGAGCAGGGATCTACAGAGTCTCACATCTATGAACTAGAAGCGATGGATGAGCCTGCTCTCTTGCCTCTGGAAAAAAGATGGGGAGGAAAAAGATACGAATATGGAGAGACAGGATTCTGGCCTTCTGGCTGGGAAGAATTCTCAGAAGAAGAGCAAAGAGAACTGGAAGAGCTCAACGAAGCTCTAGGAGAGGCCTGGGAAGAAAATCACCAGAGAACTCTCGGTGACTCCTGGAGATAAAAATTATTACTTTATCTGCTTCAACTCGCCCAAAATTTCTTCAGCATCATTGAAATCTACGGTGTTCCGCTGATTTAACAGCTCGAGATTTTCCGAGCTGAAAAGGCCTGGAAGCGGACTAATCCTGAGGCCTAGAGAAGCAAAACTTTCAACGAACGGAACTCTGTAACATTTCCGGCCTCTCGACGCGTAAATCCTTTTCGCCAGCTCTCCAAGACTCATCTCCTCCGGGCCTGCTACTTCAAGAGTTTCTCCATCGAAATCTTCTACGCTTCTTGTCAGAAGCTCCGTGAAATCTTCGATGTGGATCGGCTGCATCTCTGTACTGAAATCGGGGAAAAATCTTGTCCTCGAGGCCTTTCCGATCATCTCCAGAAGCTTGTTTCCTCTGCCGAAGACTGTTGAAGGCCTGAAAACAGTATAGTTTTTCGAAAGATTCTTGACTAAATCCTCGGCCTCTTTCTTCGTCCTGAAGTAGCTGTGATCAACTTTATCGGCGCCCAGAGCACTGATGTAGACGAATTTTTCTGTTTCAACAGCTTTCAGAAGATTTCTCGTACCTTCTACATGCACCTTTCTGTACTTTTTCGCTGAATGCATTCCCGGTGCGAGGCCTACAGTGTGGAAGACGACATCGAACTCGTCTTCGATCGAGAAATTTTCCGTGATATCCTGTTCAAAAGTAGCTTTGTCCCTGTCCAGAGTCTTTACAGTATGTTCCTCTCTCAAGGCCTCGACAAGATTTCTTCCGATAAATCCATTGCCGGCGACGAGAATATTCATGTAAAAAACGTTAGAGGCCTCCAAAGTTAAATCAGAGATGATTTTTCAGACAGTTATCTTCAGATCCACGGCTCCGAAATCCGTCTCCAGCTTGTGATCGGAGAAGCTGAGGAACTCGTATTCTTCCAGTACATCATAGTTGTCCTTAACTGCGTTGATGGCAGCCAGCTCTGTCTCATCTGGCTCACCTTCAAGATCCAGATCCCACAGCTGCAGGCGATCATGATAGTTCTCCGTCTTCAACATAAGATCCTCCACGGAATCAAGGCCTTGTACGGGAACGGCTTCGAGCAACTTCTCCCATTCACTCTTTTTCTCTCTTAACTCAAGCGCATAGGAAAAGGCCTCGACTATCGCCTTCTCCCTGTAAGAAGACTCATCGGCTTCTCTGGCCTCTTCAGCATAGGCCTGGAAATCCAGCAAAAGCTCGTAACTATCGGTGATCAGTTCTGAAAACTCCTGATAGATTTCCTCATCGTACTGTTCCATGGAATCACTCAGGACTGTATTTTTTGAAGGCCTCAGCTACAAGCAGCGGGAACACTAGTGTGGCCTCTGCCTCGATCTGAGTGTAGTTATTTGTCTCCTCCTTGATCTTTCCCCATGAAACAGCTTCTTTAGGCGGAGCTCCAGATAGACTTCCGTCTCCTTCCATTCCTGTGGAGATGTATACAGCGTAATCGGTGCCGCCTCTAAAGAGATTCGACATGATTGCCTGGTGCTTAGGCACGCCGTCGCCGACCGCTATGATGGCGGTCTTGTCTGCTTCGATCGCCTCGTTGATTAGACTGTCCCAGTCATCAAGGATCTCGATGCCGATATCCTCGTCTTGCTCCTGTCTGTAGTAAAACATGAAGTCTCCGATCTCTGCGTCGATCATCGCAGGACAGTAAACATTGATGTCGTTGTTCGCTGCGTGGTAGATGAAGGAATCTGATTCATCAAGATCCTCATCTTTTCCGACGGCCTCTCCAAGTTCGTAAGCCAGGTCTGAAGGAGTTCTTATTTTTTCGTCTGAGAAAAAGTCCTGGAAAAATCCGTCGTTCAGCCAGGATTCAAGCCAGACATAGTGATCGGACTCGACGTAGATATTTCCTAGCCGATTGATTCCTTCCTCTCTTAATTTTGCCTCGTCGGCCTCCCATTCACCCATCTGGAAATCATCGTTAGTCTTGATAACATCCTCGGTGTGAGAACCGGCGGAAGTGATCATAACATCAACGTAATCTTTTCTCGCGAGATAGGCGATGACTTCTCTGAGGCCTGAACTGATGATATTTGAAGTGAACGTCAGGAAAATTTTCGCGTCCTCATCCCGCATCTCTTTTACAAGATCGATCGCTTCTTTCATGTGAGTGGCCTGGAAACCTGTTGTAGAGTATTTTTCCAGCATCTCCGTCATATCAAAATCGCCGCGGAAATCGTAACCCTCCACGTCTTCACCGGTAAATTTTTTCTTCGTTCCAGGAATCACATGCTCTCTGGTATCTGAGGCCTCTTTTTCTTCACTCATGGAGAAAAAATTGTATACAAAATTTTTTATCGATCACAGGAGAGGCCTCAAAAATTTTCACGGAGAGATATCTATCCAGTCCTTCACGTGGAATACGTAGACTGGCAGCGATACAAGCAGGCAGAAAAACAGTGCTGCGCGTAACTCAAGAGTGGAGAAAAGGCCTAGCAATGGATTGAAGTCGAAAGGCATGAACGGCTGCATGTATGGGTGGTGGAAAGCATCGATCGTCACATGCAGGAATGCTCCTGAGAATGCTGCCAGGAAGATGTTCTTCTTCGAAATTTCCTGTACAATCTTCATCTCCCGTAGTTCTTCGTCGATCAGAGGCCTTGCATAGATCATTACAGCTCCGAGTAGTATTGCCATCAGGGTCGCCCCGAGATAGGTATGCACCCAGCCGTGTCTTGGTGGAGGCCAGAATCCGAGGAAGACCAGTGCGGCCCGCCAGTCGATCATCACGTTCGCCGCCACGAAAGTAGGGAAATCCAGCTTCTTCAAAAGCAAGAGGCCTAAAAGTATTCCAGGCCCGAAGTGGAAAGGTGTGAACGGCATAACTTATGTTTCAATTTTTTGCTGAAAAATTTTTGTACGGGATATTTTTATCACGCTGGAAGCCTATTTTTCTGTTAACATGTTTCAGAGGTGTTTGTACTGGCTCAGATAGGTGTCCTGAAGCTGAGAACAGGTTCTGGTATCGAAGAAGTCCCTGTTTTCGATACTTCTGATGTTTCACAGGATTTTCTACGTGTTCAGACGGCTGCAGGTACAGGAGCTCTCGCACTTGTCGATCCGGAACAGGCAGATATACCTGAGCTACGTGTGATGACTTCATCCGGAGTCAGATCGGTGAAAAAGTCCCTTTCATCGTACGAGTTCTACGATGGCTTCGAGGCCTCAAGTGTAGACAGTTCCTGGAGTACAGAGGAGATGACAGGTCAGACAAGTTATGAAGTTTCCAGTAACAGAGCTTTCAGCGGCTCACAGTCCGTAAGGATCTACATGGACGATGATGAAATGTCGGGAGATGATGAAAATGCTGCTCTGAGGCGTTACTTCGATCAGCCGCGTGAAAGAAGGTTCAGTGTCATGGTCTATGATGAAGGAACTTCGGAACAGTGGATAGCCTCTGTAAGCAACAGCAACGTCAGCAGCGGCCTACAGGCCCTGGAGTGGGGGCAGTCCTCGGATTATACGTACAGGGATGGAGGCAGCTTCAACAGCACCGGTAAATCCAGGACCACAGGATGGAGAAAGTTCGAGTTCGTGGCTGATGGAACGGAGACAAGATTCCTCATTGATGGGGACGTAGTTCATACCTCAACTGCTTATGGAACTTTCGACAGCATAACTATAGGATCTTTCTGGGGAGTCAATGACTGGGGGTACTACGACGATGTCAAGGTAGAAAGACTGTAGCACGCCGCAAAATTTTTCATTCTCAAGATTTTATATTCGAGGATTCACTAAGAATTCTGTATGGGTATCCTTCCTTCGGTTTTCGGAAGTTCGGGAAATTCAGGAAACAATGACGTTGAGAAGAAGTCAAGGACAAACTCAACTCCAGGTACTGTAGATGGTTCTAAATCAAATGAACTGAGAAGTATAATGAGTGGAGACAACATCGATATGACGGATCGAGATGTAAAGCTGAGTGCCGATCATACTTCAAGCCACCTCAACGTTGCAAAGTCCCCGCTACTGGAAAGGATGAATCACGCAGTCGGTAAAGTGGAAAGAGAAAAAAGCACTATTGTTAACAAACTTCCAGCGTCAGAAGCCGATAAAATGGGTAGAGAACTACAGGCAGCTGAAGACGACTCCGCTCAAATCGTTAAAGCAGACATCAATCCACATGAAAAAATGGTTGTCAGCG
Source organism: Candidatus Nanosalina sp. VS9-1 (assembly GCF_047555085.1). Taxonomy (GTDB): domain Archaea; phylum Nanohalarchaeota; class Nanosalinia; order Nanosalinales; family Nanosalinaceae; genus Nanosalina. The sequence continues at coordinate 120,478 of NZ_CP180230.1, forward strand.
GAGAAGTCCTCAATGAGGCCTCTGAAGCTATAAAAGAAAGAGTCAAGAAGATGTTCGAGCTAAAGGCTGAAATCGGAGATAGAGATGAGGATGAAATAAGAGAAGATATGAAAGAACTCTGGAGAGATGTTTACAGGCTTGTAGATCAAAATATGCAGGCCTACTACTTTATACATGATAAAGCAGCCAATGAATCACGCGAAGTACAGGCCTTCACTGTAGATGCTGCAAATGTTTTCAGGAATACTGTTAAAGTCTGGAGCAAGCTTAACAGAGATGCTGCTGGAGAGATTCAGTCCCTGAAGAAGTGGAGGATGAAGAGAGTCAACTTTGATTCCGGGAACGATACGATTTTCCAGCAGTTTTTCGCCTGAAAGAGGCCTCAAGTTAAGAAGATTCACTGGAAAATCTTATTTTCATGCAGGATGCCGCGGTGCTGACTCATCCACACGATACATATGGAGTTGATACAGGGAAGATACAGAGATTTCTTGAGAACTCTGATTTTGACGCCGTGTACTACATATCAGACAACGAAGGATTTCTGCAGGAGCCCTGGAGAACCGGCGCTATGGAGACAGAACGAGAATGCCTTTTGCCGACAGGATTCGAAAAAGGATTTTACGAGAGAGGCCTTGAAGAAACAGGATCCGGAGAACTTGAATCTCACGAAGTAGATTTTCTGGATGAACGATACGATGAAGTCTACGTTCTCGGTGCCAGAAGAGGAATCTGCGTGGAAAACACTTATGCCAGTCTGGAAGAAGGTTTTGAAGGAGAGATCAGGAGGATCGACGAGATGATCTTCCCGAAGTAATTTGATTCTTAAAACTCACCTATAAAATCATCTATACGAAACCGGGTTTCCGGTTTCCTGATTCGGGAACTCTCTGAGTTCCATTCAAGGCCGAATAGCTCAGCCTGGGAGAGCGCGTGACTGAAGATCACGTTGTCCCCGGTTCAAATCCGGGTTCGGCCAAATATCCTGCTACTGGATTATCAGGTGTCTGAAAAATTTTGATACAATCTTTCCTCAGTGCTGCAGATAAAACTGATATACAGGTCCTGTCGGAATCTGATCTGGAACAGGCCCGGCGCAGAGGAGACTTTGAAAGGCCTCTGTTCTTCTACGAGACTGATTCCCGTGTAGAAGTCTACGAAAGCAATCCCCGGCTTGGAGAAATTTTACATCCGTTCAATTCAACTCACGACTACTTTCTGCGTGTCGATCCAAGTTACACACACGAGGCCTATTTCTCCGCTACAGAACAGGATCTCAAAGAGATCACGGATACACTTTCATCTATCGTGGAGAACTCCGATGAGGCCTACATGAAGATCGTACAGGATTTCTGACAAAAATTTTACCACGGATCGTGTTCGAAGCCGTGATCCTCAGCTCTCTCAATCATATCGTCTTCATCAGCGTTCTGGACCGGCTCCATCTGCCAGTCCTCGAAGTCATCATTCATCTTCTTGACAGCTTCGGCCTCAGCCTCACTCATTATTGAAACATTCGCTGTTTCATCGTTGTACAGCTCGATTATCCAGTAGTTGTCTTCCTCCCCCATTGTCGGTACCTCGTATCAATCTTTGAAGACAGCCAGTTTTATTAGTTCACATCTCCTCCAGAGCTTCGATGCCCAGAAGATCAAGCCCGGTGTCGGTGACATCTACAAAGGCCTCTACAAGTTTCAGACGCCGCAACATGTCTTCCTCATCGGCATCAAGTACTGGAGAGCTGTGATAGAAGCTGTTGAACTCTTCACACAGCGCTGATAGATAGTTCGCAACCTTGGCAGGCTCACGCTCCTCTGCAGCGTTCTCGATCTTCTCCGGAACCTCGGAGATCTTTCTCAGAAGCCTGTACTCTTCTTCAGTGAACTCTCCTTTCACTTCACCGTCTTCAGAGGCCTTCCGGAGGATGCTTTTCGCACGAGTATTCGAGTACTGCAGGTAAGGCCCTGAATCGCCTTCAAAAGTCAGTACTTCATCCCATGAGAACTCTATATCCTTTGAACGTGAAACGGAAAGATTTGCGTACTTTACAGCTCCCAGGCCTACTGCTTCACTGTTGCCGACGGAGCGTCCCTCGATCTCAGAGGCCTTTTCTACTGCTTTATCGATCACATCGTCTAACTTGATTATATTTCCTTTACTGGAGCTCATGGAGCCTTCTTCCAGATGCAGCATTCCATAGGAGACATGTTCGCTCGGAAGATCTATTCCGAATTCTTCAGCGATCTCGAAAAGCTGCTGGAAGTGCAGATTCTGTTCGTTCGCAACTATGTAGAGATTCTGATCGAATCCTTCGCGTTCACGCTTCCGGATATTCGCTATATCACGTGAAAGATACAGAGTCGATCCATCGCTACGCTTCACGATAGTGCTTGGATATTTTTCGTCCTCGAACTCCACGTAGACTGATCCATCGTTGTCTCTCTCGAAAATTCCTTTCTCGAGGCCTTCTTCGATTATCTCTTGGGCCTCTTCGGCTACTACAGATTCTCCTGTCCAGCGATCGAACTCTATATCCATGCGTTCGTAGTCTTCTTTGTTGTACTCGATCGTAGCTTCTCTGAACATCTTCCAGAGCTCGACGGCTTCTTCATCACCGTCTTCAATCTTTTTGGACCATTCACGGGCCTTTTCCTTATCTTCTTCGTCGGCTTCGTCGTGAAGCCTGACGTAAAGTTTGTACATGTGCTCCATAGGGTTTTCATCGAACTCTTCCCGGGAGCCCCATTTTTTGAACGCGTAGATCACCTGTCCGTGTTTCGTACCCCAGTCGCCGATGTAGTTCTCTGAAGTAACGTCGTAGCCGACGAAACGCATAATACGCTGGAGGGAATCACCTAGACAGTTGTTGCGCAGGTGGCCGATATGCATAGGCTTCGCAAGATTTGGACATGAAAACTCTACAAGAATTTTGTCGTCTTTATCTTGGAAACCGAATTTCTCTGATTCTACAGTATCGAAAACCTCTTGTGCGAAAAAATCGCTGTCCAGATGGAAATTCAGATACCCTGGGCCTGCGACATCGACTTTCTCCACGAAGTCCATGTCTTCAAGCTCTCCTGAAACTTCTTCAGCGAGGCCTCGAGGATTTTCACCAAGCTCAGAGGCCGCCTTCATCACAGGATAGGCGAAGTCTCCGTGCTCCGGTTCAGGCCTCTCAATATCTTTAACTGAAACTTCTGCACCGATTTTCTCCGTTATCTCCGAGGCCAGCCTCTGCTTGATACTCTTCATAGAAAACCTGTTACCTGTCAAGTTTCAAAACTGTTGCCAAAAATCCCCGGAGGCCTCAAAGATCTTTCAGTGCAAGGTAGACTCCGTTAGTCCATCCGAACCCGACCTGATTACTGTACTCACCGTCCTTCACATCCTCGCCAGGATTCACGACGTTGTATTTTTCCAGCATCACTCCTTCACTGCGGAAAACATTTTCACACGTTTCGATCCACCGGGAACGAATCTTCTCCGCCAGCTCCTCTTCCCCGTACCGCATGAGGCCTTTCACAGCCATGTACTGCAGCGGTGGCCAGCCATTCGGACTATCCCACTGCTGGCCTTCACTCAGAGTAGTTTTCAGGCCTCCGTCCTCCAGGAATTTTTCCTTCAGGGTGTCTGCTACCTTCTCTGCCTGTTTCTGGCTTGCAAGGCCAAAGTAAAGCGGAAAAACTCCAGCAATGGTCCAGCTATCGGAATTTTCGCCAGTTGAAGTATCGTAGTCGAAGTAAAAGTTTCTCTCATCGCTCCAGAAAAACCTGTCAAAACTTTCCTTCCTTCTATCCGCTCTATTCTGGAACTCTTCTGCTTTCTCCTCCCGGCCTTTCAGCCGGTACCACTCCGCAAGCTGGCTCTCCATGCCGTACAGTATAGAGTTAAGATCTACAGCTGCAAAATCGGTAGTATGTATATCTTCCAGGCCTTCTCCTTTTATCCAGCGAGTACTGAAATCCCAGCCTGATTCACAGGCTGCACGGACATCCCTGAAAAGTTCAGATTCTCTTGAAGATTTTTCGCCGATTAAAGAGTCTTCACGGAAGGATTCAGGCCTTGGAACTTCGCTGCTGCTCCAGTAACGATTCAGATCTGATCCTTCAACCTGTATACAGTGTTCAGTCTCCATCCAGAACCTGTATTCTTTCTCGAGATCCTCTGTAAATTTTGAGGCCTCTTTGAAATCTTTCACCTGTTCAAGTACTTTCAGCGTCTCTCCGAAGAAAGGTGGCTGCGAACGGTCGAGGTAGTAGGTACGGTTCCCGTTTGGTATAAAGCCGTATCTCTCGATCAGATCCGCAAAATTTTCCACAGTGTCCTGGATGCTTTCATCCAGATTTGAGGCCTTGAGCCCGAGCACTGTGAAGTATGAATCCCAGTAGTAAGTCTCCCTGAAACGTCCTCCGGGAACGAGAAAAGGATTCTCCAGGCCTATGAATGTTCCTTCATCTTCTTTTTTCTTCCTTGTAAGGTTCTTCCATGTTCTCTGAATGTAATCTTCGATTTCAAGGCCTTCTGTGTTGTTTAAAGTTTTCTCTGATGGTAATCGGAAGTTTTCACGTATGAATTTATCTGTTATCTCTTCGGGAGCATCTTCAGCTATTTTTTCCGGTTCTCTGAGAGGTATGGAGTCAACAAAAGTCTTTGAATCGTTGAAAATCTCTGATTTCTGTACTTTCCTCATCAGTTCGCTGTCGGTGAGAAGTTCTTGATCTTTCACGTAAACTTATGGGGGTCTCTGATTTTAATCCGTTGCTTCGGAGACCAGTAGCGAAAGTATCTTCCTGGCGTTTTCGACCGTCACTTTTTCTCTATCCAGTGAAGGTGCGACCTCAACAATGTCGGAATAACGTGGACTCGTCTTTTCTATCACTTTCTCGACCTCCTGTACAGACAGCTGGCCATCAGGATAACCGGTGCCAGGAGCCTCACTTTCTTCCAGGACATCGATGTCAACGCTTAGATAGCAGGCCTCTCCAGAACTCCATTCATCCAGGAACAGGTCTACCTCTTCAGGCCTGTAAATCTGTATGTCGTGTTCGTCCAGAAATTTTTCCTCGTCGTGATCCGTCCTTGTGACTCCGACGAAGACTATTTCTTCAGGCCTGAAAATTTCTTTCTCTACAAGTTCACGTACCACGACGTCGTGGGACACATGGCCATCAACTTTCTCCTTAAGATCAAGATGAGAATCCAGCCACACAAGCTTCATATCCGGAAATTTTTCCTTCAAGGCCTCCAGTACAGGGAAAGTTACGGAATGATCGCCGCCGATAGAGACCAGAGGCCTCCCATAGTCGAGAATATCTTCTGTGTTGCTGGAAATCCTGTCGTGAGTTTTTTCAAGTGAGAATTCGTCCGGAAAGATTTCAGATACAAATATCTGCTCATCGAACTCCATGCTTTCCAGAATCTCCTCTGGAGCATTCAGTGTCCCCTTCCTCGGATTTCTGTGGATGCCCATGTCGCTGGATAGTTTCTGTATCAAGGCCTCTGCGTCTTCAGGCGTGTTTGTTTTCATTTCTGGATCATCCTCTTCCATTCCATGTTTTCATCAATTTCGAAAGTTGTCTTCCGGAAATCACTCATAAAATCTTCTACAAGCTTCTGCTTCTGATCTTCATCAGTGTACCATTCTTCCGCGATCATCCGGATACCGTTCACGATGTACTGATGGTACGGCTCACTTCGTGTTCGTTCAGTATCTTTGTTGACTTCTTCGACCTCTTCATCGGCGACGTACACTTTGACCTTATCGGGGATCTCTACACCTTTCTCACTCAATTTTTCTTCCGGTATGTAACTCTCGATTTCATCTCTTTTCTTCTCAACTGTCCTGTAGCCTTCCTCAGTTTCCGAGATCTTATCCACCTGATTTTTATCCAGTGGAAAAATCACGACGCCGTTGATGAATTCATCCTTTGAGGCCTCTTCGGCAACAAGCATATTCCCGGAGTCGTAAACTTCCAGAGAGTAGCTTCGCTTCAATCCATATATCTTCGCAGGCACCATGTGCAGATCGGAAGCCTTCCATTTCTCTACAGGCCTTTCACTCATGTAGTAATTCAGGAACTCCTTTGAGGCCCCTCCGTTCTCACGTAACTCATCGATGCGGCTTCTCAGCTCTTCATCAAATCTTCCAAGCACTGACATCGGAAGTATCAGGCTTCCATATCCGAACAAGGCCTCCATAGATACACAGGTGAGCTCTAAAGTTTAAAGAATAATTCAGTTTGATTGAGAAAAATCTTTGTGGAGATGTTACGGACCCGGGGGGATTTGAACCCTCGACCTACCGGTGTCTTCCAGAGGCCTCCTGAAAAACGTTCAGAAGATGTTTCTGGTAGAAGCCGGTTGCTCTGTCCAAGCTGAGCTACGGGCCCGTGATTATCTGTAACCAGTAGCTGGCGTTAAATAATACCTGTATGAACTATAAGTTCGAGTGCTGAGATCAGGACTCCTGACATGATAACTGTCTTGGGATCTATCTCAAATCCTGAGTCGGCGTCAAAATACTGCACTAGGCCTCCCTGTGAGGATGGAAGTGCTCCGCCCTGCTGCTGGTTCTGTGCCATAATACTTAACACGTGGTTAAATTCAAAAAAGGTGACTTTCTATGAGAGGCCTCCTGGAAAAAACTGTCTTGTAGCGAAAGGAAGAGTTAGTTCTTCCTGGGAGATGGTAGTAAGCCTGATTCTGTTGCTGTGACTGCATTTAACTTGGCGAACTCTGGGAGCTTTCCTTTGTTTAGAACTCCATGAGTTCGCACTTGCACGCGTCTCTGGCGCTTGCATCGTGTGTCCTGCCCCGTTTCAACGATCCCTCTTTCGTCTTTGATCAGGAGCTTGAGACATGAAAGCCGTTTCAAGGCCTTCGAAATGTCATCTGTAAACTTTGCTCCATCATCCCTCGGAAAGGGACGTGTCGTTTCTGCTGCAGGTTTCAGACGGTTTATCCCCTGATTAAAGAGGTTTCAACGCGTCTGGTGAGACCTTCCGGCCCACGGACTTGCGTCCGCCACACCGAAAACCGTCTTACGACAGTTTTCTCACAACTCCATCCCTTGCGGAACAGAGCGGATGTCAGGACTTTCCTCACTCACCCTTTCCCGCTGTTAAGCAGTTCTTGAAAAGGCCTGAGGCCTTCGGGCAGCGATTTCAGTCAAACCATCTTCCAGGAAGAACATTCTCCCTGACGTTATAGACAAGACTTAAAGCAGAAAATTTTTAAATCAGAGCTTCAGCTACCGATAGCTATGTCTCCGTTAACAGGCCTGAAACGTGCTCCTGAAACAAGTCTAGGCCTCTCAGTATCGATAAAGAAGCTGCCCTGCCACAGGCCTGAAATCTCTGTAGAATTAGTTATATTGATGTGGGCCTGACCATTGAGAGAGTTCAGCTCGGCTTTGGAAGTGGACTGAAATATGGAGTTAACATTGTAAGTATCCGGTTCAAGATCATTAGTCTCATTCATTATACATTCATTGTTGAGGCCTCTCGCATTGCAGAAGCCAGGATCGTATTCGGAAAGATTTTGTATCTCTGAATCTGACAGGACACGGTTGTAGACTCTTGTTTCATCTATAACTCCGTTGAAATCTCCAGGTGAACCGTAACTGTCTGTTTCACTACCGAGCTCTGGACTGGCCAGAGAAGGCTTAGATGTAAGATACAGGTTGTTTGAGGCCTTCTTGGTTCCGTTTATGAACACTTCATGAGGGCCATCGCTGTTGTATTTCCCGGTGACTACTACATGGTGCCAGGCCTCTCCAAAATTCTCGTTCACAGTTATCTGCATATCATCATCTTCACTGTCTTCCATGTACCACTGCATCTGACTGGACTGTGCACTGACGTAGAAGTATCGAGGATCATTACTCATGTCGTAAAGACTACCACCCCAGTCACTTCCCTCGGGCTTGAACCATAGAGAAATAGTGAAACCGCCGTTGTTTATCCTATCAGGTATATCAACACGATCATCAACTCCATCAAAACTCAAGGCCTCTCCGAATTTTCCTTGAGTCCAGGACGCTCCACTTATACTCCCGGTGTTCGAATTTCCCGAACTATCTTTTGCTGTGTCTCCTGATCCGGAGTCGAACTTCCAGTAGGCCTCTAATCCCTGATTAAGTGCAGCGAGGCCTGTTGAGGAGAGTAGTAATGCAGCCAGTAATAGGCCTGTGATTTTTGTCTTGTTCACGTATAGAAGTTGTCTACTCTGCTGTTTAATTATTGTGTTTGCTTCTAAGGAAGGATCTTGGAATTGAATAAGTAAGAAGTTCGTATAAGGGGATAGGGTTTGACCAGTGCTTAGCACTAGTTTGAGCTGAAAATCCTGTAGATTTTCATGATCTAACTTTGAAGTGTTAGAGCTCAAGCTGGTACCGTCCGTTAGATTGAACCCGCGATTAGTAGTGGTCGGCTGAAATCCTCGTTGCCTTGGATCTTACACCGCCACTCTATCAACTCATCTTGTATGAGAGCGGAAACGGTCTCTTTTAGAGGAGGCTTTCGAGCTTAGATGCATTCAGCTCTTACACCTGTGAGGCGTAGCTACTCTGCCCACCCTCTCGGATGACAGATACACCAGAGGCCTCAGTTCGGGGTTCCTTTCGTACTGTCCGAACTTTCCTCTCAGACCGTGTAAACGCTCCCGGCAGATAGCAACAGATCTGGCTCACGCCGATCTAAACCCAGCTCACGATCCGTTTTAATAGGTGAACACCCTCACCCTTGGCTGCGGTTGCACAGCCAGGATACGGAGAGCCGACATCGAAGTAACAAGCCTGCGGGTCGATGTGAACTCGCGCCGCAGACAATCCAGTTATCCCTGGAGTACCTTTTTCGTCAGGCCTAAGCCTCATGACTTGGCTGTAGGCGTTCGCTAAGCCACGCTTTCGCGCCTGGTCCCCCTGCTATCGAGAGACCAGTCAGGCAGGCTTTTGCCTTTGTACTCTACGTCCGATTTCTGACCGGACTGAGCCTACCTTTGGACCCATCTGATTGATTATCAGATGGATACCGCCCCAGTTAAACTGCCCAGCTTACGCTGTCCCTCCGTAGAGGTAAGCCGCAGGGTTCCAAGTGGGTAGTGTCCCATGGTCGACTGGGCGACAGCCTAGCGGCTGCACCTCTGTAATGTCTCCTACCTACACTTCACACTTGGAACCCCGCAGCAACGTAAGACTGCAGTAAAGGTTCACAGGGTCTTCGCTTCCCACCGGGAGTCACCGGCCTATGCGCCGGTACGGCGGGTTCACCGGGCTACAGCTTGGGACAGTGGAAACCTCGTTACCCTATTAATGCGGGCCAACAATTAATTGGCAAGGGACTACGCTACCTTAAGACGGTCATAGTTACCGCCGCCGTTTACCAGCCCTTCGTCTCCTTGTACGGAGTGTTCAGGTACTGGCACTGGGCAAGAGTCGCCGACTATACAAATCCTTTCGGACTAGCAGTCGGCTATGTTTTTAGTAAACAGTCGAGCTTCCCTAGTCACTGAGACCTATCGTATCAAGACGATAGGCACCCCATATACCGAAGGTACGGGGCTAACTTGCCGAATTCCCTAAGCTGCATTAAACCCGATACGTCTTAGCCTATGAAGCCAGAGTACCTGTGCTGGTTCTGGGTACGGTCTCTCACACCTTTTCAAGGGATCTAGGATTCGTGAAAACCCGGGATTATTCCCAGGCCGATCACCGATTCGCCGGGGTCGAAGCGTTACGCTCGCCCGGTTTAACGGTTTCGACTGCGCGAAGGCGCAGCTTTCATTATCCCAAATCGTCAGTTAATGTGAGTAGGTACAGGAATATTAACCTGTTTCCCTATTCTCCAAATTCGAATTACGGTCTGGATTAGGACCGACTAACCCTCTGTTGACGAACATTGCAGAGGAACCCTTACTCTTGCGACGAGGAGAATTCTCATCTCCTGTTACGATGATACTGCCGGCAGGATCTTCATATCCACGCGGTCCACACGAACTCACGTCCATGCTTCCGTCCACGCGGATCGCCTTCCTATCCACCAAGTTAAAAACTCGGTGACAAGGTATCGGCTCTTGACTTAAGCCCCGTCCATTTACGGCGCCACAGTTCTCAATGGGTGAGCTGTTACGCTATCTTTAAAGGGTAGCTGCTTCTAAGCTAACCTCCCCACTGTCTGAGAACCGCGACATCCTTCAATGACACTTAGTCAAGAATTGGGGGCCTTAACCTTGCTCTGGGTTGTTTCCCTCTCGGACGGGTAACTTACTCACCCGCCCTCACTCCCAAGGTCTACGGCGTTATACAGTTCAGAGTTTGACTCCAGTCTGGAGGTAAAACCTCCAGGCTCCGGAATCAGTTGCTTTACCTGTATAACCACCTCGCTTGAGGCTGAACTTCGGCTCATTTCGAAAGGAACCAGCCATCACTGATCTCGATTGACATTTCACCCCTTGACCCAGGTCACGCGAGCGCTTGTATCGCAGCACCGCTGTCGGGCCTCCACGGAGCTTTCGCGCCGCTTCACCCTGCCCAGGCCAGGATCGACCAGTTTCGGATCGTACCGTGGTGACTTCTCGCACGTTAACACGAGGCCCCTGACACGTAAAACGTGCTGCGGGCTTCTTGCTTTCGCTATGACTCCCCACCGAAACGGTGGTTAGCCTCGCCACGACGGTACACTCCCTGCCCCGTTTTTCAAAACGGATGATATGACACCGCTCTACCTGATTCATACTACACCGTCTCCAGTGATTCTTTCACAGGCGTCGACGCTTTAATGCCATATCTAGCCTATAACCAGTCAGTTTGAGGCTCTTTTCACCCCCTTTCTAGGGGTACTTTTCAGCTTTCCCTCACGGTACTTAGTGCGCTATCGGACTCGAGAAGTATTTAGCGTTGGAAGGAAATGCCTCCCATCTTCACCTAGGATTTCCAACCCAAGCTACTTGTGGTACTTCGGAGAACGTCCTGGCAACCGCCCACGAGACTATCACTCTCTATGGTCCCTCTTTCCAGAGGAGTTAGGCTTCGCCATTCGGTTCAGAAAGAAGACCAAAACCACATCCACTTTTCCTCTCGGAAAAGCGTTCAGTTTACGCTACTCCCTCTTCGCTCGCCGCTACTAAGGGAATCCCATATTGGTTTCTTTTCCTGCGGGTACTAAGATGTTTCAATTCACCGCGTTACCTGCCCTGACGGGCTACACCTCCGAGGAGGTGTGAGTAAAATCTCATTCAGAAATCTTGGGCTCAAAGGCTGCATGCGCCTCACCCAAGCTTATCGCAGCTTGCCACGTCCTTCATCGGCTTCTCGAACCGAGCCATCCGCTGACCGGCGTCGTCGCAATCCAACTTCAGGTACCAGCTTGATATGCTCCACTCTCGAGCAGAGCTCGAGAAAATCACTGCATACCAGGCTAAGCACTAAAATTGCGATTTAATGGTCAAACCCTACTTACACCCAGATCCAACGACACGAAACGTCGTACACGTGGCAACGTGTTCTCAGGTGTGCACTACTCTCGCCCACATAACAAATTCAGGCGAGGGGTTCGTGCTAAGGACATCAAATCATTGACGCCCCTTATACGTAAACAGTCCCAAACAACTGGCCTATCAAGCACAGTGAGACTAACCTTCGTAACCAAACAAACGGAACTAACCTTTATATACCAGGCGTCCTCTCAAGGCTTTCACCCCATCGGACTGTCCGCAACCAAAAACAGGGCCTTAAACTTTAAATAGGGAACGCCGGCGTGAAATTCAACGCCTACTCATCACTTAAAAAAATTTACTGGCAACCACTAATTAACGAAAGAAAGGGCCCTTAGTTCAGCCTGGCAGAACGTCCCCCTTGCAAGGGGAAGGCCCAGGGTTCAAATCCCTGAGGGTCCAAGCAAGTCCTTGTTATTCAGGTTTATTCTATGACTGTGTTTTAGGATTCCATATTACTGCGTCTTGTCCTATTTCAAGGCCTTCTTCAGTTTTGTCCGTGACTCTCCATTCGAGTTTATCGAAGTCTTCTTTTCCATAGTTGTCGGATAGCTGGAATGTTAGTGTGCCTTCTGATGTTTCTCCTGGTTGTACTTGACTGCTTTCGTACATTTTACCAAACTCGGTTACGTTCACCAGTTTTCCCTTAAAAGCCGCGATAAATTCGAAATCTGTTCTTGATGGAAGCTGTTTAGGTTCATCGGCGTTGTTTCTGGCTGAGAAATCGATAACTGCAATATGTTTTCCTTCTTCATCGGCGTCCTCGAATCTGAGGTTCTCCGCAGTCATTAATATATCCTGATTGTTTTCCACAGACTGACCTAGCTCTATTGATGGAGGCTCAATGCCTGTATCTGCTAATTTGGCTCTTTTGTTCTCATACCTCATGTGCTGTGTCATACCCGAGAAAGTATAGGTATCCAGGTTATTGAAGCTGAGAGGTATTTTGAACGAAGTTTCCTGATTTGGTTCTACTACTTCTGGGCTTTCCACGTCCTTATATTTTCTAAACGAATCGTTGTCTCTGGATGTTATCAGAATATTTGTTGAAAACTTGCTGGATTCATTTCCAATATTTTCAACCTGGATTGTCAAATTAAACCTGCTTCCTATCCGGGCATCATTAGGAGCCTCCAGTTCAATTATGTCAAATTTCGAGTAATCTGGTTTCTCTGTGGAAGCTGTTTCAGTATTTTCCTTATCCTTCTCCGAGTCTAGACTATCGGAAGAATTTTCTAAACTATTATTCTGGTTTGTAGGATTTGTGGAGTCTACACATCCAGAAGAAACAACAACTATGGCCGTTAAAATAATCAAGATCAGATTAGTTCTCATAAAAGATTCAATGATTTTGAGAGCTTTTACTTATTTTTGGTTATAGCATTTGAACCGTTGGAAGAGCCTGTTTAATGGGATTGGTTGGATGATGACTGTATTTCTCTATAGCAAATTTTCTCTAGAAACTTTCCTCGGATAAACGAATTCCGTCATTGAACTCCAGGGATCTTTCTGAGCTATTTTCATCCAGCAATTTCTCCATTTCGTCAGGATGAAAAATGTACTGTTCCTCGTAAGGCCTGTCGTTCACAAGCTCTACTGCTGCAACGCCTTCTGATCCAAGAACTCTTTCTATTTCTGTCAAGGCCTCGTAGTGAGGATTATTGTCTGTGTATTCCACTTCTTCGCTGTTGTCAGGAAGATAAGGGATAAGTGCGTTGCAGATAACGATATCGAAGCTCCCGTCCGGGAATGGAAGAGAGTTTATATCGCCGGCAACTCCGTGATGGATCTCTGGCTGTCTATCCGCAGTGCTTGCATGTTCCGGGCTTGCGTCCAGGCCTGTAGCAACAAAATCTGTGTCGTATTTATCATCAAGATTTCCGATCATCGTGTTGAGAGCTTTTCCCTTCGAAGTCCCAACGTCAAGTATATTTATTGAATCGTAATTATCGATGTCTAGCTCTGATTCTACAGCGGCCTCTATTTTTCTGTATCGTCCTCCAAAGTTGGTATGTCGTCCGTAGAAGCCGTTCTCGTCAGTCATCTGTCTTCCCTCCCAGACTTCTCGGGAAACTCCCTCCACATTATCTCTCATCATATGACTTGGAAGTAACAACAAGTTTAATTAGTATTTCTCGAGTACAGGCCTCTGAGAAAAAATTCTTGCATCTAGGTAAAGATTCTATTATAGCTGCAGAATAGGATTGGAAGAAATTTTTCTGTCAGAAGATGAGTAAAAAAGTAGGAGAGACTCAAGACGTTGAAATGAAAGTGAACGTGTTTCCCGGATTTTGATCCCGGGAAACTAGTTCTTTGGAGGTGATCCAGCCGTTGGTTCCCCAGCGGCTACCTTGTTATGACTTAGCCCCCCTTGCCAAGCTCAGACTTGTCTTCCGCTAGGCGGAGTCCTCGTCTGAACCTGACTCGGGTGACTTGACAGGCAGTGTGTACAAGGAGCAGGGACTTATTCGCCGCTAGATGATGACTAGCGACTACTACCGATTTCGCCTTCACGAGGCCGAGTTGCAGGCCTCGATCCGTACTACGACCGGGTTTAGGAGATTAGCTTCTCCATCTCGGAGTCGCATCTCTTTGTCCCGGCCATTGTAGGCCGCGTGTATCCCAGAGCATTCGGGCCATACTGACCTACCGTGGCCCACACCTTCCCCTGGTTTATCACCAGCGGTCTCCGACGAGTGCCGAAGCCGCGAACGGCTCCTTGGCAACATCGGATGTGGGTCTCGCTCGTTACCGGACTTAACCGGACACTTCACAGCACGAGCTGACGGCGGCCATGCAGCTCCTCTCAGCGCGTCAGGTAAGCTCTTCAAGCTGACCTTCATTCTGCTGTCGGCTCTGGTAGAGTGCTCTGCGTTTGATCTAATTAAACCGCAGCCTCCACCGGTTGTGGTGCTCCCCCGTCAATTCCTTTAAGTTTCAGCCTTGCGACCGTACTCCCCAGGTGGACTGTTTAACGTTTTCACTTCGGCACCGGACAACCTCGGAGGTTGTCCGACATCAAACAGTCAATGTTTACAGCCAGGACTACGCGGGTATCTAATCCGCTTTGCTCCCCTGGCTTTCGTTCCTCACCGTCGGATCCGTACTCGTCGAGCGCTTCCGCCACAGGTGCTCCTCCAAGGATTTTAGGATTTCACCCCTACCCTTGGAATAGCCTCGACGCCGTCCGGTCCCTAGCCATGCAGTATCCGCTGCACGTCCAGACGTTGAGCGCCTGGATTTCACAGCGGACTTGCATGGCCGGCTACGAACACTTTAAACCCAATAATAATGACTACCACTCGGGATGCTGCTATTACCGCGGCGGCTGGCAGCAGTCTTGCCCACCCCTTGTTCCTGTACCTCCTTACAGTACAGAAAAGCGGCCTTCCGTTTTGGAAGACCGCACTCGGAGTCCCCCCATCGCACTTGCGTGCATTGTGAAGGTTTCGTGCCTGCTGCACCCCGTAGGGTCCGGCTTCTTGTCTCAGAAGCCGACTGGTAGCTCCCGCTCTCACGGCTACTACTGATTATCGGCTTGGTGAGCCGTTACCTCACCAACAACCTAATCAGCTGCGGCCCCATCCTATGGCGTCGGAACGTTTCGGAAAGAGGACTTTCCAGTACCTCTTTCTTATCGAGTCTTAGCCTCACGTTAGCGAGGTTATTCTCGTCCATAGGGTAGGTTAGCCACATGTTACTCAGCTATATGCCCCGAACGAATCGGTGGACTAGCATGGCTAAATCGGACTCCGATAGCGGTAGTCTCTGGCAGGATCAACCAGAATTGCCAACACAACAAAGGTTGGGTTGGACAGGTTGCAATCAGAAACCTCTACAAAAGGCTTCCTCAAGCCGGCTACCCCACAAAAGGTAACCGGAACACTGCAGCACACTCAAAGAGTGTGCTTCTAAATGATCTACATGATCGAGTCTCTCCTACATCACATCAAAAATATGACGCTCATCTTGGTCCTCTCGGACTATATCCCACTCAGTCTCCCAAGCGGGTAAACAAACAGTCCCCGTTAAACCTTATAAAGGGTTTTGAAGCGGGAACCAAACAGAGTCCAGATAAGAACCATCCGAACTCCGCATCCTAGAATCGGACCTCAAAACTTTATATACCTAAAGTAGGCCTGGACATCAAAACCTTTCTCCGACTCATGAGTCTGATACAAGGCCTCTATACATCTCTGAGATGTCCTTCGGCGTTGGAAGCTTTTTACCAGTCTTTATCCCAAGATAGAGGCCTGCACCAGCTTCAGGATACTGATCGACGCCGAAAAACTCTCCATCGATCAGGAAAGTTTCGACTCCATCCGCTATAAGAGTCATGATAGCTGCGGCCTTCAACTCGTCATAATTCCTTTTTATCGTATCAAAGTTCTCGAAGTAGGCCTTTTCCAGAAAATTGTCGTCGTGCATGTCATCGTCGTACATAGGATCGTCTTCAAGAACAGTTTCGTACCATTCCTTATCCGGGCCTTCCGGGAAAGGCTCTCTGCCTGCTTTCTGCGCCCTGTTCTTCTCTATGTACGTGGATGAAAATCCCATTCCAAAGCCTGCAGCTCCGTACATCAGTTGTTCGGCCCTATCTACAGCTATCTCAGATAAGTCCTCTATCACGGAAAGAAAGAGAAAAAGTGAATGATTAAACAGTTATCCCCGGGCCTTCATCGCCTTCACGATCTTCTCGGCGCCGATCATGTAAGCCGCATCACGTCCATACAGGCCTTCACTGTCTCTCAGATCCCGGAACTCTCTGTACGCTCCCTGGCTATTCTCCTTCAGTTTTTCCAGGACTTTCTCCTCATCCCAGTACTCGCCGCTACGATTCTGCACCCATTCATAATACGAGACGGTGACTCCTCCGGAGTTCGCCAGTACATCAGGAATCACAGTCACGTCCCGTTCCTCGAGAATCTCGTCGGCCTCTCTTGTAGTAGGCCCGTTAGCGATCTCAACGACATAATCAGCAGAGATATTTTCTGCGTTGTCCTCATTGATCACGCCCCCGATAGCAGCAGGGATCAAAAAATCAACTTCAAGCTCCAGAAGCTCCTCGTTGCTGATCTCTTCTCCTGTGTTACAGATCTCTCCCCGACGTGACTTACAATCCACAAGCTCGCTGTACGAGAGGCCTTCACTGTCGTAAGTCGCACCAGAAGCATCTGAGACAGCCACTACGTCCACGCCTATCTCCTCAAGCCTCTTGACAGCAGGAGCCGCAGCGTTCCCGAATCCCTGAACAGCAGCCGTCAAATCCTCTGCTTCGAGGCCTTCATCCTCGATAATCTGTTCTATAACGTATACGGCTCCGAAGCCTGTCGCATCAGCACGTCCTTTCGAGCCAAAGGCCTCTACAGGCTTCCCTGTGATAACACCGGGAATCAGTTCTCGATTATCCTCGCTGTACTCATCCATCATCCAGGACATATGCTTCCCGCCGGTATTCATATCAGGAGCCGGAACATCACGGTTCTCCCCGATAATCTCCGCAATAGAATCAATGTAATTACGGGATAATCTTTCCTCCTCACTTTCAGAAAGATCTGAAGGATCGACTACAACTCCTCCTTTCGCACCGCCGTACGGAATATCGGCGATCGCACACTTAAGAGACATCCAGAGACTCAAGGCCTTAACTTCATCCTCGTTCACATCCTCTGAAAATCTGATGCCTCCTTTTCCAGGGCCTCTGCTTGTGTTGTGCTGGCTACGAAATCCTTTGAACATCTTTTTCTCCCCATCATCCATCTCTACAGGAAAATTCACTTCCACAAATCTCTGTGGATTCTTCAGACGTTCAAAGAAATCTTCTTCACCGATTTTCTCAAGTGCATCCTTCAAGTTTTCACGTGCATCTTCAAGTTCAGTCATACACACGAATTGAACTCGAGGCCTTTAGTTAGTAACAGTTACAGGCCTGTAATCAGATAAGCTAGAAAAAATTATTATCAGGGCGGAGGGCGGGATTCGAACCCGCGTCCCGACCGCCACAAGGTCGGAGTATAGACCAGCTAACCTACCTCCACCATACGCCCTCTTTGAATTAGGAATTGACTGGGAAGTTTTTAATTAGTGAACTATTTTTCCCAGGGCTTTTACCGTGTATGATTTAAGTAGAAATCAGTAATTTTCAGGTACTATGAAGAATTTTACAGGCAAGATTCTGGCCTTAGCTGCTGTCTTGATGATGGTGGCTGCGGTACCTGCCGTTGCGCAGGATTCTGCTGATCCAGCTGACTCTGACGACTTCGAGGAACCGGATGAAGACCTGGACCCTGAAGAAGAGGAAGATGAGTCAGAGGATGATTCTGACGATTCGGAAAGCGACGATGATGATTCTGAAGATGAACGTGAGGAATCCGAAGACAGAAATGAGACGGATGACAGTTCTGACGATTCTGAACTTGAAGAAGACGAGTCTGATGAGAATGAATCTGTAGAGACTCCGGAGAACATGGAAGAGGCCATGGAAGTGATCGAGGATCTGCGTGAAACTGTCTCAGACTTGAGAGAGGAAGTCAGAGAACTTCAGGAAGAGAACAGGGAGCTTGAAAGAGAGCTCGACGAACGTGATGAAAGCGATGATCTTCCGGAAGAGGCCTCTGATAGAGCAGAGGAAGCCAGAGATGAGGACGATGAAGAAGTCGATGTAGAGACTTCGAGAAACGGTACTGATGTCGAGATCGAGCAGGAAACTGAGGACGGAGTGACAGAGACTGAGGTAGAAGTTGAAGGAAACGGCTCCGATACAGAGATCGAATCGGAGAGACCTGCAGATGCTCCAAGACCTAACTTCGTTTCCGAGATGCTCAGCAGTATCTTTGGATAGAATTTTTTCTGAATATTTACTTTTTTCTTTTTTACTGTGTGAACTGGCTGATTAACTGGCCCTGTGTGTTGTAGCCGTTCAACTGGAATACTTCTGACCTGTTGAATGCGTAGTAGTCAATCACTGTAGCTGCCTGCTGGAAACGGTACTGATCGTTGAGGCCTATCTCCTTTTCCTCAATACCTGTTCTGAGGCCTATAGTATATCTTGTGCTGTTTTCCTTCGTGAGATTGGCGTCGATTTTCTGGAAGCCACTCTCTTCAAGCGCGGTATGAATGTTCTCCACTCTCTCCACTGAAACTCCGTCTTCATAATTGATTACCGTATCGTTCCCGTAGCTCCCGGTATCGGAGGTACATCCTGTTGATACAAGTACGGCTACAAGCAGAAGAGATAGCTCCAGTCTCATGGTACAACCTGTAGAGGTGCTAGGATAAAAAATTTCCCTGAAATCTTGGAAAAGGAGTTTTTAACTTTTCAGGCCTTCAATAATAACTAGAGTATTCTACTTTTCAGAGTAGAGCCGGTAGATGATGAGGTACAGACATCGACTGATGGCTGAACAGGCCTTTGATGACAACGAACACCCACTGATACCGCTTACTTTTACCCTGTAAAATTTTCGTGACCTGTTTAAGCTTCCCGGAGAAAAAGATTTTTCATGAAACTAACAAGCACAAGCTTTGAAGAAGGAGAGGAAATCCCGGAGAGACACGGGTACATGGGAAAAAACGTTAATCCGGAACTCTTGATCGAAGATGTGCCGGATGAAGCCGAGGCCCTGGCACTCGTATTCAAGGATCCTGACGCACAGAAAATGGCGGGAAAGACATGGATCCACTGGACACTCTGGAACATCCCTGCAGACACAGAAAAAATAGAGGAAGGACAGTCACCAGGCCTCGAAGGAACAACAGACTTCAGAAAAACAGGCTACAACGGCCCTAATCCTCCTGACGGACCTCACAACGTCGCATTCCATCTGTACGCACTTGAAGAAGAACTTGAACTAGAACAAGAGGCCTCATACGAAGATCTAAATGAGGCAATGGATGGAAAAGTAATCGATGAAGCAGTGCTGGAAGGAATATTCCCCTGAACAGTACAGAAAAAGTAAATGATCCTGGAAAAGCCTAGACTCCAAGGCCTCGATTTAAAATTTTTACTGGATTACACAATTCGGTGGGATCAGACGAAGCCTCAAAGAAACTTGTAGCATCGCTTATCAAAGCAAATATCTACGCTGCCATCCTTTCAGCAGCTACGGCATCGCTCACAGGAATCTTTACAGGCCTAATAATCTTTCCAAGCTATCTATACGTTATAGTATTCATCCCATACCTTCTGGGATTAAGCAGCCTATCTGAAAAAGAGATAGCATCCCGAATAAAGTCCTCGATCGGCATCTAGGCCTCCAAGATTTTTTGGTAGCTTCTTGCTGAGATGATCGATCTCCAGGAAGAATTTGTTCTACAATATGTACATGAAACACGGATCCAGACGTTCCCATATACCTAAACTATTTTAAACGGCTCCAGTGTCCGCTGTCAGACGGTTTATATATTTTACACGTTTGGTCATTTATCAGGTACAGAAATGAAACAGCGACTAGAAATACTTGCAGCATTTTTCACAGCACTGGTGACATCCCTTGCAGGTTTCAAGGTACTGAAGCAACTAGATCCGTCCTATCTGGTTCTTTTAGCTGTTTTTTCTCCTTTTGCAGCATCTTTGATTCTGGCTGTATTTTACAAGCGTATGAAGGATTACTCTGCTTACATAGGTGCTTTCTCAGGCCTGATTTCTTTTTTATCAATTTTATCGCTGTTCGGAGTTCAGACTGTTGTTTATTACTCCTGGATTCCTTCGCTTGGAATTTCTCTGGAGTTTTACATTGACGGCCTCTCTCTTCTGATCGCAACACTTGCCAGCGGGATAGGAGTGCTCGTATTCCTGTACTCGAAAGCATATATGAGTTGTGAAGACAGAAAGAGAAAATATTATACTGTTTTAACGGCTTTCATGGGCTCTATGATCGGACTTGTTTTCTCCTCCAATCTGATCATGCTTTTCATGTTCTGGGAGTTCACTAGCATCTGTTCTTTCCTCCTGATAAGCCACAGTCAGAGACTTGACTCAGCGATAGAGGCCTCCAAGAAATCCCTGCTGATAACTGTTGGATCAGGCCTCCTGCTTCTTTTAGGATTCATAATCCTGGGGAACAGCCTGGGAACTTTCAGCATCTCTGAAATCCTGACTATGGGAGGTGTCGTACAGACACTTTCTGCCCAGGGCCTTTACGTTCCTGTACTTTTGCTTATCGGGATCGGCGCAGCAGCGAAATCTGCACAGGTGCCGCTTCATATCTGGCTGCCTGATGCGATGCAGGCGCCTACACCTGTCTCAGCGTTCCTACACTCCGCCACGATGGTGAAAGCCGGAGTATTCCTTATCGGACGTTTCAGGCCTGTACTGATGAACAGCGAGGCCTGGAACATGTTGTTCATCACTCTAGGCCTCCTTACAATGACTTTTGCCGCAGTTTTAGCTGTATCAGCAAGAGAACTGAAGGAGTTGCTGGCGTATTCCACAGCAAGCCACTTGGGATTGATAGTCGCAGGCTTCGGCTTTTCCAGTGTACTTGGCGGAGAAACAGCAACTTTTCATATATTCAATCACGCGCTTTTCAAGGCCTCTCTTTTCATGGTAGCAGGCATAATACTGCATGAAACAGGCACACAGAAGATCAAAGAGCTGTCAGGCCTCAGAAAAGAATGGCCTGTACTGAGTATAATTGCGACAGTCTCAGGCCTATCAATGGCAGGCCTCCCACTTCTCAACGGATTCTACTCAAAAGAATTACTTTTCGAATCAGCATATCACGCAGCAAGCCACACAGGAGGAATCTTCTGGATTTTACCTGTTATAGCTATTCTGGGGGGTGTTTTCACATTCCTGTACTCTATAAGATTTGTATCGGTTTTCTACGGAGAGAAAACAGTTGAACAACATTCTATTCCGCTCCTGATGTTGCTTCCGCCAGGTTTACTTGCTTTAATCTCTGTAATTGTAGGATTTTTCCCTAACAGATTCATAGATGCCATGGTGTATCCGGCGCTTCACAGCGTTGCTACAGAAGTCCACGGCATGAGTGTACACGTGATCCCACATATCACACCGGCATTCGCAATGAGCATCGTAACTATCTGTACAGGCCTGCTGGCCTACAGAAAAACAGATTCCATCAAGCAAAAAATCAGAAAAATCAGGGAAATATCTATTCTGACGCCTAACTTTTACTACTTCAAAGGCCTGGAGATCTCGGAAAAAGCTAGTGACTTCGTAGTCGAAAATGTTGAGACAGGCCTCTTAAGGACTTACATTATCTGGGTTCTTGTAGTGGCCTCCGCTTCAGGCCTTGCAGGTTTCGCAATCGCAGGAGCTCTACCAAATATAACTCTTTCAGCAGAACTGCCTGTCGCCATAGCACTGGCAACTTCTGTTGCAGCGGTCTATGCAGTTCTACGTTCGGATACATACATTTCATCTGTTCTAACTCTTTCAATACTGGGCTTCATGGTCTCAATATTCTACCTGTTGATGGATGCACCTGATCTCGTCATGACACAACTCGTTGTCGAAAGCCTGTCGCTCATAATATTCCTGCTTGTCCTCAACAAGATTCCGGACTACACCAAGAAAGTATCTTTCTCAAGAAAGTACAGAGATCTTTTGATCTCTGCTTCAGCAGGCCTCCTTATATTCGCCAGCGTACTCTACTCCACTAGTATAAAGACTCCTGAAAAACTTGCAAAATACTTTATAGAAAACGCTCTGCCTGGTTCAGGAGGTACAAATGTTGTGAATGTTATACTTGTAGATTTCAGAGGCCTTGACACAATGGGAGAAATATCAGTTATAGTTATGGCGGGAATAGCCATACTGATGCTTTTCCGCATGCGAGGTGAAGAAAAATGAGTACGGTGATAGTTAGACAGGTCATGAAGGCAGTAATACCGCTAATGTTGCTGGTTTCGCTTAATTTTTTCCTTCAGGGTCATAATCTTCCGGGAGGAGGATTTATCGCAGGAGTTATGGCAGCAGCCGCTGTAGCGCTTATATACATAGTCTTCGATTTTGAAGGCGTTAAACAACTTGTAGGCAAAGATAATGAGGAAGTACATTTCGTGGAGGAGTATATACCTGTATCGGATGCTGGTATAGCTCTGGCGGCAGGTACAGGCCTTCTGTCTACTTCCCTAGGTCTCAGCTTTCTTAGCCACAGGAAAGGCATCATCCATCTGCCTTTTTTCGGAGAATTCCACTGGACGACTGCCATGCTTTTCGATCTAGGTGTTTTCATGGCAGTATTTGGCTCATTGCTTGCTATAGTGGAGGTGCTTGGTGAGGAATGAGTCTTGTGGTGGCTACAGCTCTCGGATTGCTTTTTGCAGCAGGAACTTATCTGATGCTGCGTAGAGATGCTGTGAGGGTTGTACTAGGCTCTTTGATTATCAGTCAGGCTGCCAATATCTATCTGATGACGATGGGTGGTGGAGAAGGAGGTGTGCCTATATTGAGTCATGGTGGAGGGTCGCACCACGTTACTGATCCTGTCCCACAGGCACTGGTTCTTACAGCTATTGTTATAGGTTTTGCAACGACAGCATTCCTCCTCAGTCTGACTTACAGGTTCTACGAGGAAAATGAAGAAGTCGATCTTGACTCTCTGCGAGGTGAACTCTTATGAACCAGTTAATAGTCCTTCCACTGATCGTTCCTCTTGCCACAGCCGTACTATCAATACTATTCAGGAAAACAAGGTTCAGAGATTATCTCAGCATAGCGGGAAGCGCAGGATACCTCATAGCTACAGGACTGCTAGCCTCCAGAATCCTCTCGGAAGGACCAATATCTTATCAAGCCGGAGGATGGCCAGCACCCTATGGAATAACACTTGTCGCAGATCAACTATCGATCCTGATGCTACTTCTAACTGCCACAGTAGCCTTTGCGGCAAATCTGTACTCCTGGGGATACATCAACGACAGAGGAAAGGAAAGCGGCTACTACGCCTTCCTGCATTTCATGGTAACAGGAATGAGCGGAGCATTCATCACAGGAGACCTCTTCAACCTTTTCGTAATGTTTGAACTAGTCCTCATGAGCAGCTACGCGCTTGTAGCATACTCGGGAAGTAAAGAATCGCTATTCATATCCATGAAATACGTTGTACTCAACCTTATCGGCAGCTCACTGATGCTTGTAGCTATAGGAGGCCTCTACTCCGTAACAGGCACTCTTAACATGGCAGACATGGCACTAATACTCTCTGAAGGCTCTGTAAACATGGTGCCTGTACTAGGCCTATCGATCATACTTTTCTGCGTGTTCGCCATGAAATCAGGCCTCGTACCGTTCCATTTCTGGGCGCCACCAGTATACTCTAACTCTCCTCCTCCTGCCTCGGCGCTTATGGCGGGAATAAGCAAAAAAGTCGGCATCTACGCTGTAATAAGACTATATCTCACGGTATTCTCCTCAGCTAACTTGCCGGAAACAGCACTCGTATTCTCTGGCCAGCCAGTAAACACTGTAATAGGCTACCTTGTGGCTGTAATGGCTTCTGCAACAGTGATAATTGGAGGCCTTGGCGCTCTCAACAGGGAAAGTCTTGATAAACTGCTTTCGTATTCGAGCGTAGGGCAGGTAGGCTTCATATACATCCCTATCAGTATAACGATGATAACAGGAGAATTAACGCCGCTGATGGCGTCTCTGATCTATATTTTGGGCCATGGGCTTGGAAAGCCAACGTTGTTTATGATCTCTGGTATCGTAGAGAAGATAACAGATACGTCGAATCTTGAGGATCTAGGAGGCCTCAGTGAATCATCTTTCACGCTTTCAGCAGCTTTCTTCATTTCGGCTTTCTCACTAGTCGGTATACCTCCTTTGCTAGGATTTTTCGCCAAATTCAAGGTATTTGAGGCAGCTCTAATACATGGAAACATCTTCCTGGTATCTGTTCTGTTCGCCGGAGCTGTTACAACGTTACTATATTTTTCAAAGGTGTGGCTAAAGGCTTTCTTCGGCGAGCCGGTTGAAACTGATATAAAAGAGGCCTCGAGGAAGGAGGTATTCTCAGTTATAATTTTAGCGGTCCTAATACTCGTAATGGGTATACACTTTGAAGTTGTGTATCAGCTTGTTGAACAGGCTGCGGAATCAGGCCTGAACTCTCAAGCATACATCGAAACAGTGCTAGGTGATGGATTATGAGAAAATACTTGATATACGGGACAACGCTTGCCTTTACATGGATATTCGTGACGGGATCTCCTGATCTACCTACTTTTGTACAGGGCCTGTTCTTCGGACTTCCGGTATCTTTCGCCTTCAGAAGATTTTATCCTGGAGACATGAGCATGCATAGACTGGAAAAACTGCCTTATCTCATCGAATACTGTGGAATATTCGTTGAATCGCTGATAATATCAAATATAGACGTAGCCCAGAGACTTCTGAGGCCTTCAAAATCTGTAAATCCTGAGATAATAGAGTACAGTACAGGCCTGGAGCATCCAACAGCTGTAGCGATGCTTGCCGACTCGATAACGCTCACACCGGGCACACTGGTAGTCGATCATATAGAAGAGGAAAACAAACTCGTTATCCACTGTCTCAACGGCAACTGTACAGAACAAACGAAAAAAGACATTAGAGGCCTTGAAAATCTTCTGAAAAGAATATTCGGGTGAAAAAATTATTTTAATCACAGAGATTGCACTGTCTATCTCAGCTGTACTCACGCTCCTATGCAGCTACAGAGCCATAAAAGGCCCGGAAACAGCAGACAGAGTAGTAGCACTGGATGCAATAAGCACAAACATAGTCGCACTTGGAGTCCTATACGCAATATACACCCAGAGGCCTGTATTCATCAATGTAAGTCTGATGCTGGCAATTACAGGATTCATTGCGACAGTAGCTACCTCAATATACCTCAGGGAAGGTGATCTGATCAAATGATCGATGCACTGATCCTGCTAGGCCTTTTCTTCCTAGGCGTAGGCACACTGGGCCTTCTCAAACTTTCAGATGCACTGGAAAGAATGCACGCCACGTCAGAAGCCACAACACTAGGCGTAGGATTCATGGTGCTTGCAGCAGCCATAGACTTCTATCCTGACGGCGTATATCTCTCAGCTCTCCTGGCACTATTCTTCCTGTTCCTCACAGCACCGACAGGAGCACATATGATCGCAAGAGCAACTTATGTGGATGAAAACAGAGATAAAGAGGCCTCGCTCAACGATTTCGTATAATAGAAACTGGATATAGTTATTCAAGAAAAATAAAAAATTAAGGCCTTTGGGCCTGTTCTGATGGACTGGAAGGTGTCTGAGGCTGTCCTGTCTGATTCATTCCCTGGCCTCGATCTCTGTTTTCTGTTCTCTTTCTTTCGACTTCAACGTCTTCTCCTGCAACTCCTGACTCGGAGATCACAGGCCTCAAGATGTAGCCCTGATTGTTCTGCTCGTTGCCTCTGAGAACTACCTGTATATCAAAGACAAAACTTGTAGTCGAGTTAGGCCTTATCTCGAAAGATTTCGTGATCATCAACTTCCCTGGCGGGATCTTAACATCCACATTTTCTCCATCGACAGAAGCATTGATCCTCTCAGAGTAAAGCTCGATCTTGCTGTAGTTCCCTACAGGAAGACTGGTATTGATCAGGGACTCGGCCGAGATATCCTGCACCTGAGTCAAGTCCACAGCAGAAGTATTCTCCAGAGAAATCCTCTGAACATCCTCACTGCTCTCATTACTTTCATTCACAGCGAAAACATTTGCATGCGAAAACTCAACGTTCAGGTAGTCAAAATCCCCGATAGCTGCCTGTTGATCCGAAATAAGCAGCTCAAACTGGCCGGAATCGCCGGTACTCGTCGAAGTACAGCCTGAAACCGCTACTAAAGCGGCAAATAACGCAAGAATAAATTCTCTTCTCATAAACTAACTAAAGGCCTCTAAATGTATAACATTTGTGATAGATTCTTCCAAACTCGGAATAAAACTTAGTTGCTTCTATTATTTCATATCTTCTAGCGATTCTTTTGCCCACTTCTCAAAAGCTCTATCTACTAGATCATATAGCGATTTAAATTCGGATTCGGAGGCTATCTGAGTATCGAGATTAGAAGAGTTATCCAGTTCAATAGTTTCTATCTTCTCATGTTCAGGCATAGATTCTAGGAAGTCGGTTCGTCCCTGCCACGCTGTGAGTTCTTGGAAAAATTCATCTGTTAAAATTTCCTCTAGGCCTACATATTCTTCGGCAATTTCAGCTATGTCCATGTTAGACCACTCTTCTAACGATTCTCTTTCCTTTTCAGCGAGTTTTTCAGCCTTTGATGAGAATTCTTCGCAGATGTCATCGACTATTAAGTCCATAGCTCGTAATGTAATAGAGTCTGTCGCAGTGGGAAAGGATTCGACCAAAGCGAGATTTATCTGCTGAAGCGCAATTGCTGTAAGTTGGCCGGGCCTATCAAGTCCCCCATTAGAAGGTCCTGCTAGTATGCTAGGCCTTTCAGGAGCGTCAGGCAAATTTATCATCCCTAATTTGTTCATTGTTCCTCTAGAATCGGCGTGAACGGTATGATTCCCAAGCTTCCTAAAGGGCTCATACATCTCTAGTCCTGCAGATTCTTCCAAGTTCTTGATAGATACATGGCCTTCTTCAAGCGCATTCTTGGCCCATTCAGTACCTCTATAACCGTCGATATCTTCAAATTTATCAGATATCATCTCTTTCTGCTCTTTGAGATCTTGCCATGTTTCACTGTCTATAGGTTCAAAATCTAGTTCGTCTTGGTATTCTCTATATTTCTCTGCTAGATAGAAATCCAAGATTATTGACTGTTCTAAATACCTCTGAGCTGTATTCTGTCCATTATCTGCGATTACATTTGCGTTACAGGATAATTCATGAAGTGTTCTCCATCTAGCCATTGAGCCATCGGCATAGCCGGCCTCTAACAAAGCTAATATTTCAGATGCAACTTGTACTCCTCTTGCGTGAATCTGAACGAGAGCCTCAAACTTGTAATCTTGCTCCTCAGCCGCCTCTAATCTGTTATCCATGTTAATTCCGTTCCCTATATCTCTTGAGCAGAGAATGAAGTTTTGTAGAAGGTCTAAAGGCGTTCCCCAGTGATCTTTAAGCTGATCTCGAAAGTCTGCCATTTCTGATTTGTGCTGCTCTAATTCTTCATTGAGATCCAGTATATTTTCTTTCAAATCTTCAGAAAGCTCTTCGGCAGTGTCTTCTGCGAGTTCATTAATTTCTTCCTGTGTTAAATCTCTGCCTGCTTCTTCTAGAGATTCTTCCAGTGCATTATAGAACCACTCGTCTCTTTCTTCCATAATAGAAATATCTAGGAGAAAACTTTCATTTTTTGGCAATAAAGGGAGGCGAGGCCTGAGGGCCTCTTCACTCACTCTCTTCTGTGCCTCCGTGAGTTACATGGCACCTTTTCAGGTGAAGATCTGTCCTCCCAGGAGGTGTTTCACAAAAAGTTCGCAGTGAGAATCACCTCCATCCTCTAGTTTGCTTAGATTTTGAGGAATTTGCGAGGGCGAGGATTCGAACCCCGGAACCTCTACAGGACAGCGCCCTCAACGCTGCGCCTTTGACCACTTGGCTACCCTCGCGAAATAAAAACTCTGTGTATTGGGAGGCCTGTGTGTAACTTTTCTCGAGTAGGCCTCTACTTTCTCTGTATTGAAGGATTCTGTTGGCTATTTTTTTAACTGGTATGCAATGGAGTCTGAAAGGAGGCCTGAAATTTTTCTTCTTTTGTATTTGATTACTGTAGCTGTGTGCAGAAGTTGTCGATCAGTCCGGCGATTTCTTCAGGCCTTTCAGGCAGCATCTGATGTGTTGTATCAACTGTTTCAAGCCGGCAGTCGAGGAGATCTGCAAGATTCTTTGATTTTTCCATTGTTATAGCGCCGTCTTTCTCCCCGGCGATGACCAGGGCCTGTGTATCAACTTCTTCAAGATCTTTTCGTACATCGTAGCTCATCATCGCCTCAAGCCCAGCTTTTACAGGCCTCTTATCTGCTTTCATAAGTTCTTTTACAGTCATGTCTCTGATCTTGTCGTTTCTTCCCTGTATGTAGTTGTCGGCGATCTTTTCTGCCCATTCTCTCCGGGGGATTTCCTCGAACTGTTCCAGGAAGTAGCTGACTGATCTGTTCTCCGGATCCGGTGTATCCGCGCATGTTCCAAGCAGTACAAGGCCTGAAAAGTTTTCGTAGAGAGTTGCGTATTTCAGTGCTGTCATGCCTCCCATAGAATGGCCTACAAGAATAGGATCAACTATATCGAGTGCTTCAAGCAGCTCATCCAGATCTTCTGCCATATCTTTTACTGTAAAATCCTCTTCTGTGGACTTGCTGTGACATCTCTGATTGTACGTGAGTACAGGCCTTTCTGTTTCAAGGTACGGCATCAGAAGTTTCCAGAAATCCTTGGATCCAAGCCAGCCGTGGATGAATACGATAGGCCTTCCTTCTCCTTCTCTGAAACTGTAGTCAATTCTCTCAGTTACAGGCCTCATAGTTCCAGATTTGGATCAGGCCGTATATTATTTACGTAGGGAACTCGAATACCTCAGTTATGCATGGAGAGGCCTCGCGGAAGGTGCCTGACGGCAAGCTTGTGAATGTCGAACTTGATTACTCGGATGTTCTGGAAGACGTGGAGATCAGAGGTGATTTTTTCCTGGAGCCGCCGAAGGCGCTTGAGGCCCTGGAGTCTGCTCTTGAGGGTGTCTCATCTGATGCTTCACGTCAGGAGCTTGTCTCTGCTATGCAGTCTGTCAGAGCTGATCTGATCGGTTTCTCCCGTGAGGATATTGCAGATACTGTTTTACAGGCCATGGGAAGAGGTGACGAAGTATGAAATGGCGTATAATCAATGAAGGAGAGTACAGCGAGGCTATGCATCATGCTATCGATGAAGTTCTCGCGGATAAGATGGAAAAAGGCGAGATGAGGCCTACGCTTCGTTTCTGGTACCGGAAAAATCCTTCTGTACCGTTCGGACGTTTCCAGAGCTTTGAAGACGAAGTCGAAGTCGATTACGCAGAGGAAAACGGCATAGAGGTTGTGAGACGTATCACTGGCGGAGGAGCGATGTTCGCGGAGCCGGGAAACGTCATAACGTACTCGATATATATTCCAAAGGATCAGGTTCCTGAAGATGTTGAACAGAGTTACAGGGAGCTGGATAATTTTGCTGTAGAGGCCTTACAGGATCTTGGTGTGGAGGCGAGTTACAGGCCTCTGAACGATATTGAACATGAGGACGGCAAGCTTGGGGGTGCTGCGCAGTTGAGGAAGAATGATTCTGTGCTGCATCATACTACGATGAGTTATGATCTTGATACGGAGGAGATGCTCCGTGTACTCAGGATTGGAAAGGAGAAGGTTTCAGATAAAGCAGTGAAATCTGCCGAGAAACGTGTATCACGTATCACAGATCACATCGATAGTTCAAGGGAGGAAGTTATCGAGAAGATTATTGAGAAGTTTGTCGAAGGGAAAGAGTACGAGGAAGGAGGCCTTTCGGAGGATGAGTTAAGCAGGGCGGAGAAACTGGCTGAGGAAAAGTTTTGCTCCAGTGATTGGAACAGGAAACTCTAGGTTATACTCTGGTTTCCGGTTATCATTTAACACTCATTTACATCTTTCCAATGTATGAGACCGAAGGTAAAAGGACTTCACCACATCACAATCATCTGCGGAGAACCCGGTAAAAACGCTGATTTCTACATCGATGTACTGGGCATGCGGATGGTGAAAAAAACCGTTAACCACGACGCACCGGAACTGTACCATTTATTCTACGGAGATGCAGAGGGAACACCGGGATCCAGCGTAACATTCTTCCCGATGATGGCGGACAACCAGGGACAGCCAGGAACAGGCCAGGTGACGGAACTAGGCCTCAGAATCCCGGAAAACTCGCTGAGTTACTGGAAAAACCGTCTACATGAAAACGATGTAACTTACGGAGTCGAAAATTTGAGAGGCCTGGAAACTTTAACTTTTGAAGATCCTGACGGCCTTGACCTCAGATTGATACCGGGCAACGACGGAGATTTCACGCCGTGGAGCGAAAGCACAGTGCCGGAGGACAAACAGATAAGAGGCATGAAACAGGTAAAAATTGAGGCCTCTCAGCACGATCTTTCAAGACAGCTGCTGGAGTTGATGGATCTTGAGAAAGTCGGAGACAGTTTCTTCCGTGCCAGCGACGGCTCCGGTGTACACCTTGTCGAAAGCAATCAACGTGGAAAGATGGGGCGTGGATCCGTCCATCACATCGCTTTCAAAGTTGAAGACGAGGAGATGCAGGAGGCCTGGAGAGAGGAACTGCAGAACATGGGCATGATGCCTTCGCCGGTGACTGACAGAAGATACTTCAAATCGTTATACTTCAGGGAGCCTTCCGGAGTGCTGTACGAGTTCGCGACGATGGGGCCTGGATACACGGCTGATGAGGAACTTGAAGAGCTTGGAGAAAATCTTGTGCTTCCCGACGAACTTGAAGGCAGGAGAAGGGAGATAGAAAACTCTCTACCGGAGTTCGACAGGTGAAAAACTTTGGTACACTCAGACAGGCCTGTAATCGAGAAAGGAACTATGGAATCCGGAAAAGCTGTGATAATGATACACGGGAGAGGAGCCACTGCACAGAGCATCCTCAACCTTTCCGAAAAACTTCCAGAGGCCTACTACATGGCACCGCAGGCCTCGAAAAGGGAGTGGTATCCGAGAAGTTTTCTGGAAAAGAGGGAGAAAAATCAGCCGCATCTCGACTCCGCACTGAAGAAGATCGATGAACTTGTAGAAGAGGCCTCTGAGAAAGTAGGACGGGAAAATGTTTTCCTACTCGGATTCTCGCAGGGAGCATGTCTCGCATCAGAGTACGCTGCGTCTAATCCCGGAAGATTCGGAGGTGTGATACTTTTCAGCGGAGGCCTGATAGGAGATAAAGTTGAAAGTTTTGAAGGCGACATGCAGGGGACGAAAGTTTTCATAGGATGCAGCGACAACGATCCGCATATCCCGCTGGAAAGGGTCAACGAGACAGAGGAAGTTTTCCAGCAGCTTGGAGCTGAAGTGGAAAAATACATCATGGAGGGCTCACACCACGGAATAGTCGAGTACGAGATCGAGAAGGCCTCGGAGATAATCTCTGGGTAAAAAATTTTTTCCAGGGTTTATTACTGTACAGGTAATCCGGTTAAATATTTTCGCCGTCAAAGACTTGTACGGAAGCAGGGCCTGAATCTACATATCGAATTTTTCCCAGGCCTTTTTCTGAGGTGTTTTTCACATGATAATAATAGATTCAGAGACACGTTACGACGGAGAAAACTACAAGGCGATAGGTGCACACGGCGAAGGCGACGAAGAATTTCTGTACTTTGCACAGCCTGTGAAAGATCAGCTTGAAGCACACAGGAATCACGATAAACTGCTGAACGCGTTACTTGACGGCGAAGAAGATGAAATAGTCAGAGAGGCCTCTCTCGAGCCTTCCTACAGTGAGCCGGATACTTACTGAAAAATTTTTCTTCCGTAAAAATATTTCATGTCCGGCGTTGTCGATAATTTCCTGGCTGAACTTGACTGGCAGGAGGTTGCTAAAGATGAATACCTGTCTTCGGATTCGGAGACTCTTGGTGTGGACTGTCTTGGGACGTGTCTAG
This sequence comes from Candidatus Nanosalina sp. VS9-1, assembly GCF_047555085.1. Taxonomy (GTDB): domain Archaea; phylum Nanohalarchaeota; class Nanosalinia; order Nanosalinales; family Nanosalinaceae; genus Nanosalina. The sequence continues at coordinate 152,602 of NZ_CP180230.1, forward strand.
GCCTGGCGGTTCATGATCCGAAGACCGGTACAGGCTATCTTTTGCACGCCTCTACCGTCGGAAACGAAGAGCTTGAAAGCCAGGTACAGGAGTTTGTCGATGAACTCGATCAGCTCTCGGAGCCGTACGAGGTTCTTGCTGGAGGAACTATGGCCTCACAGTACAATCCTCTTGATGAAGAAGAGTTCACACATCAGGCTAGAGAAACTGTAGAAAATGTTCTCGACGACGGTGGTATCAGCTACCAGGCCTCGTGGAATGATCCTCCGGTATACAACAGGATGATTGTATCTCCGGACTACGGCATACTTTACGACAGGCCTGAAGTCTAGTACTTCGGATTTTTCTCATCTACATCGTTGAGAAAGTTTTCGTGACGTGCCATGAGGAAGAAAAGATCGCTCAAACGATTTATGTATGCCAGGACTTCTTCACGGAGTTCTTCTCTTTCGTCAAGCCTCACTATTTTCCTTTCTGCTCTCCGGGCGACGCTTCGGGCCTGATGGAGATGAGACGCACTTTTGCATCCTCCTGCCAGTATAAATTTTCTTAGAGGCGGGCATTTGTCCTGGTACCTGTCGCAGAGATCTTCCAGTCTGTCGATATTTTCCTGTGAAACTTTAACGTCGGGATCCCTGTTCGCAAGTTCGGCCTGGAGAATATGCAGCTCGTTCTGAATTTCCTCCAGTTCATCTTCTTTCTCCTCTGTGTAGCTGCGGCAGAGGCCTGTCAAAGAGTTCAGTTCGTCGACTGTTCCGTAGGCCTCGATTCTTTCGCTGCTTTTCGATACTCTTTCGCCGGAACTTAGATCTGTCCGGCCTCTGTCTCCTCTGCCTGTGTATACCATTTGCCCAGTAAATAAAATCGTTGCCAGTCTTAATTAGCTTATGGCAGGCCTGAAAGAATCGGAGCTTGATGAGCTTAAAAATCGTTTGAGGGAAGAGTTCTTGGATTACTACGAGATGGCTGGAGGGAAAAACTATCGTTTCCATCACCTTGTCAGAGCTCATAGATACGTCGTGAAACTTATCGAGAGGCCTGAGATCAGGGAACTGGATTTTGATCAGAAAGTTCTAGAAGTTGCAGCGCTTTTCCACGATATCGGCAGGAAAGAGGATATCGAGGATGGTTTTCTTGATCCTATCGAGGCCCATGAAGGCCACGATGAGACAGGAGAGGAAATCGTCGACGAATACGTTGAAGAATTTCTGACGGAGGAACAGTTAGCGGAAGTCAAGGAGATTATCGGGAATCATCACTCGGAGCCGGAAAGAGTTGAAACAAGGATTTTGCAGGATGCGGACACACTGGGTATTTTCGGCCCGTTGAATATCTGGCGGATGATCCATTATGCATCTGACAATGAGAGGCCTCTTGAAGATACTTTTGAGTATTTCTGGAGCGAAGGAACTGAGAGAAGGATCAAGAAGATGCAGGAACTGAACTTTGACTGCTCGAAGAGGATCGCCCGGAAAAGAATGAAGGATTTTCAGGAGACAATGCAGAGGATCGAGGAAGAACATTTCGGTGAAGACATCTAGAATTTTAAATTCAGAGAACAGAGGTATCAATACGTGAAACTTTACGAACACGAAGCGAAAAAAATACTTGAAGAGCACGGCCTGGAAACGCCCGGCAAAGGCCTGGAAGAAGACGGTAAACAGTACGTCGTGAAGGCTCAGGTATTCTCCAACAGCAGGAAGGATAAAGGAGGAATAAAATTTGCTAAAGGGCGTACAGAGGCCGAGGCAGAGAAGCAGGAGATGATAGGAGGCCGTCTTGACTCTGAGGAGATAAAAAATGTTCTAGTGGAGGAGAAAGTAGACTTCACTGATGAGTACTATGTTTCATTCATGTACGATACAGATACAAGGAATCCTGTCCTGATATTCTCTCCGGAAGGGGGAACAGGTATAGAGGATCGTGAGGCCTCGAAGCTTTCTTTGAAGGATGATTCTCAGTTCCGTTTCAGGCGTTTCCTAAAGGATCAGGGATTTGAAGGAAAGGAGATAGTCAGGCTTGCGATGGTTCTTCAGAGTCTTTTCCACGCCTTCCTTGAAGAGGATGCCCGTTTGCTCGAAGTGAATCCTCTGGCGAAGACTGAGGACGGTTACGTCGTTCTGGATGCCATGATGGATCTGGAGGACGATGCAGCCTACAGACACGACAGGGACTTCCCTGAGAGAGGTGCTGAAGGCCAGGAGAAAACTGAAAGAGAGTTAAAGGCCCAGAAGATCGATGAAGATGATCACAGAGGAGTTGCTGGAAAGTACACTGAAATGGATGGAGAAATCGGCATGATGCTGGCTGGAGGAGGAGCTTCACTAACGAATATGGATGCATTGATAGAGTACGGCGGCAAGCCAGCGAATTATACCGAGTACGGAGGGAATCCGCCGACAGAGAAAGTCTACAGGCTTTCAAAAGTGATAATGTCAAAGCCAAGCCTCAGAGGCCTGTGGCATGTCGGTGGAACGGCGAACAATACGGATGTTGAAAGAACTATGGATGGTTTCATACAGGCCTTGAGAGAGGAGAAGCCGGATTATCCTATAGTAATCAGGAGGGATGGTCCACATGCGGATGAGGCGTTCGAGAAGCTGAGAGAGGTCAGGGATGAACTTGATCTGGATATGAAGCTGTTCAGAAACGATAAAGCTATGACTGAGTCGGCTAGAGACTTAATGGAGATGGTGGATAGTCGATGAGTTTGATCCCTGTTTTTGATATAGGAGATACTCTTGTACCTTCGAGAAAGTTTGCTGCACACATAATCGAGGACGAGTTGCGTCAGAGGAATCACAGGCCTGTCCACAGTTTTGATCCGGACAAGTTCATGATGTATGATCCGGAGCAGATAAGTCGGTATCTGGAGAAGTACGGAATTGAAGGAGATGCCGAGAAACTGGCAAATGACTGCCGTGAAAGATACATAGAGGCCTTTGAGGATCTGATGCTGGAGAACGATGTGTTCGATTTCTTCGCTAAATGTAACAGAGAGTTCGGAACTATAGGTATAGTCAGCGATAACACTTTGAAGGCAAAGGAACTGATGGAAAATCTGCTGAACAAGCATGGAGTCGAGTATGATACTATCGTTGTATCGGATGAAGTCGGAGTGGAGAAGCCGGATCCCGAGATATTCAAGGCCTTTATCGAGAAACGTGATGAGGAGGCCTCAGAGTTCGTTTACATCGGCAATGATGCAGAAAGGGATTCTGGCGCAGTTGACGCAGGTATGGAGTTTATCTGGACCACACAGTTCGACAACGTGAACTCAACGTATGAAGGACATGCCATAAATGAACTTGATTTCCAGGAGCTTGAGGCTACGATCAGAGAGGTGGAAAAATAGATGAGCATATTCGCAGATGAAGACACTAAACTACTAATTCAAGGGATTACAGGCAGAGCGGCAAGCGAAAAGACACCACACATGATAGATTACGGCACCGATGTCGTTGCAGGTGTGACACCCGGCAAAGGAGGCCAGGAAGTTGAAGGAGTTCCCGTCTATGACACCGTCCGGGAGGCTGTAGAGGAGCATCCGGAGATCAATACTTCACTCATATATGTTCCTCATTTCGCAGCTAAAGACGCTATACTCGAGGCCCTGGACTCCGGTGTAAAGAAGATCAATGTCACAACTGAAAGAATCCCTACAAGAGATATGTGGGAAGTACTTGACAGGCTGGAACAGGAAGACGCTACTCTTGTCGGACCTACAAGCGTAGGAGTCATAAGCCCGGGAAAGGCCAAGATAGGCCCTATAGGAGGAAACAAAGCCGAAGAGGCCTATGAAGAAGGCCGTGTGGGGATTATTTCCAAGTCTGGAGGCATGACGACTGAGACAGCTCAAGTCGTCCAGAACGCCGGATTCGGAATATCCACAGCTATGGATATCGGAGGAGACAAGATCGCAGGAACAACTTTCGTTGAGGCCCTCCAGATGTTTGAGGAAGACGATCAGACAGATGCTGTCGTCATGTTCGGCGAACTTGGAGGAACATACGAGAATCAGGTCGCAGAGTTCATGGAGGAGAATCCTGACTTCGATATGCCGGTAGTGGCATTTATCACAGGCGAGTTCACTGAAGATATGCCTACACAGCAGTACGGCCATGCCGGAGCAGTCATCAGAGGCGACAGGGAGAAGCCGTCCTACAAACAGAAGATTCTGAGAGAAGCAGGAGTCCATGTAGTGGACGTACACCACGAAATCGGCAGTAAACTGGAAGAACTTCTGAAGTGACAAGAGATAAAATTTTTGAGGCCTGAAAACTGTTTCAGGAGGAAACAGGAAGAGTGGAACAGTTCAGCGTATCAAATCTGGTTGATTACAGATGGATCAGAGATAGAGAGAACTTTGACGATCTGAAAAATTTTCTGGCGCATAATCTCGCATCTTCAAGCTTCAGAGAAAACAGTCCGACACCAAATTTTTCCAGGATGAGTCAAGATCAGGCCAAAGCAGTCCTGATACATGATTCAGCTCTTGAACTGTACAGCGCAGCTGATGAGATGGCCGAAGACATACAGGCCTCTGAGATAAAACAGATTCTTGAATCAAATATTACAGAGGAGACCGGAAGACTGGGAAGACAGTTCAGAGACTTTGAGGACTCAGGTATATCACGGGAACATGTAAAAAGCGGAAAAATATACGGAAGAAAAGTCGATGATGTTCTTAACAGTATAGCAGATTTCTACGCAGAATCTCTGCCTCTGGAGGACTTTGAAATACTTCATATAGAAGACGAACTTTCAAACAACAGTTTTACTGGCAGAGCAGATCTTGTACGTCGTCTTGATGGAATTACTGAATTAAGAGATGTCAAGACACATTATACAAATGAGCGGCCTATTTTCCCTGTAGATGACTACAAGATATCGGCCTATGCTCTGCTTGCTCACGGAGAGGATCTGGAAATCGACAGAGTAGTACTTGAGTATCCTGTGCAGGGACAGCAATACGAGGTAGAGCCTGAGAACTGGCTGGCCTATATTGCATCGGATGCATCGGAGCTTGAGGCCTTGCTTGAAGATACAAGGCGTTTACAGGCCGATAAACTTGAGGAAGTATATGGGAGGCCTCACCTGCACTCGGATAGAGAGTACGTTGAAGCTCTTGATGCTGCGGTACACGGCGAGAAAAAGGAGTACGCTAGACGTGCAGCAGAGGAAGTCATAGCAGAAAACTTTCCCGAGGCCTCATCTAGATCCTGATCCATCCTTCTGAACTGGAAAGTAGTTAACGATTAGTGATAAAAGATTTCGAGGCCTGTACATCTCTGGAGGCGTAAAATATGTCGGAGAACTTTCAGGGCAATATCCCGGTATCCATGGCTAAACAGGTTTTCAGAGGCATGGAATCGGGTAGAACTGACTTCGTGAAGCAGGCAGTTGTCGATAAAGGCCTGCCTGTAAGGGATGAAGGTGATTTACCTGTTTCAAGCAACTCCGAGATACTTTTCGGGAAGTTCCCGGAAGAATACGCCGTGAAAGGCCTTTTACACGATGCAGCTGTTAATCTGTATGCCAGAGAGCAGGATTTCCGTGATCTTGGAGTCGATCCCTCTGAACAGGAGATAATTGAATTACTTGAGGGGAGTATCGATGGAACAGGATCGGCGACACCGGAACTCAGGCACAGAGTCAATGAACTGGAGACAAAATATGATTTAAGGCCTGATGAGCTGCTTCAGTACAGTTTCGGCGATAGAACTGTCTCAGATATGCTTCAGGAACTGGCGGAACACAGGAGCAGAAACTGGCAGCAGGACACTGCAGGTTTTTCATCCATAGAGGCCGAAGTACCGGTGTTCCAGAGAGGCCTATCAGGAAGGATGGATCTGGTGCTGTCAGGAGAACAGGATCAGGTAAGAGAGCTCAAGATGAAGGACTCTGGATCAAGAGAGGACGAGTTCCAGGCCTCTGCCTACTGGCTTATCGCTGAAGGGGAGCCGGAGATCGTTCTGGAGTATCCTCTGACTGATGAAAGATTGAGCTTTGATCCGGATTCGGACGTGAACGATTTTGATCCACGTGAGTACGCATTCGACGTCTACCGTTCCCGTGACAGAGCCGTTGAGCTTGTGGAGGAGCTTAGAGGCCTGCAGAGCAAGTACTTCGATTTCTATGATTCACGTGAAAAAGCCACTAGAGAAGCGTTGAAGGAGCTCGAGGTGTAAAAATTGGATACTACTGAGTTAAGCTGGCAGAAGAATAGAGAGGATTATCTGAAAAAAGCCTATGCAGCCGTCAATGCAGACAATGATCCTGTGCCGTTGAATGAAGCAGTTGAGAACTGGAACATGCTTACAGGAGAGGCCTCTAAGCATTTCTTCTGGAAATCGCTGGGCCTTTTCAGAATCAACGATAGCCTGGATATTATAGACGACTCGGGAGATCACCTGATAGATATAGATACTGATATTTCGCTTGAAGATTTACAGGAAGATATAGAGCTTGTTCCTGGAGACGGAAGAAACGTCAGGAAGCATAAAAAAAGCGATTACAGAGGATACGGTGATCTGAGTGTTCCTGAAGTTCCACTTTTCATAGCATGGGAACATCTTGACAGGAACGGATACGAAATCTTTCCTTACGAGGATCCGGAATTAAGAGGCCTTGCAGGCAGAACTGAGTCCTCTGAAGGAGCTGAGGAAAAATGGCTGGGGTTCTACAGTCATGATGGACGAAAGCAAAGCAGTTCTTGGATCAATCAGGTTTTCAGAGGCCTCACTGTGGAAGGCGAAGATTTTCTGTCTACTGAAGATGTTTTCAGCGACAGGAATGCAGAGAACTATGTTGAGAAGATCTGGGAGTCGGAGCCTCTGAAGATCCGGCAGCGACTTAACAGTGTATGGGATGCAGCTCTGGAAACTGTTGAGGAAGAGCTTCCGAGACGCGTTGAAGAATACGAGGATCGCTGGGGTAACGATATAGATGAAAGAGAGGCCCTGAAGCGGGAGATGCGTTTGATGGCCGGTGACGACGAGTTCAGAGAGGACGGTGCCTATATAGAGAGAATCGTCCACGGCTACTGGGATGGAGAACTTGAAAGGTATTCGCCGGTTCTTGATCCGTTCCTGGAGAATATAGAGTCAACGCCTCTGGAGGAAGGTGACATGCCGTACGGAGAAGCTGTACGTGGCTCTGAAACTTCTGAAGGCAAGAAAGAAAGGAACAGGATGTACATGCAGCATTTCCTTGATCTGGTCTGGCAGATGTCGGAGGAGCGTTACAGTTAAAGGGAAAAATTCTTTACTTTTCGACCACGAAGTATTCTCTATGAGTAACGACTGGAAGACAGAGATATCTTCAAGCGGAGAAGACGCAGTCATCCGCGGAGAGAAACTGGAAAAAGTAATGGATATGGATTTCTCCGATTCAATATGGCTTTTGCTGAAAGGAGAGAAGCCAACTGAAGAGGAATCCGAAATATTCAAGGCGATACTTTCAGGATCAATAGATCACGGAGTAGGAAATCCATCCACAGTCTCCGCACGGACAGTTCAGAGCGGAGGAAACGACATGAATACTTCAGTAGCTGCTGGCATAATGGCATTAGGAGACAGCCACGGAGGAGCAATCGAAGAAGGTATGAAGATTCTCCAGAGTGAAAAATCAGCCGAAGAGATAGTCGAAGAATATCTGGAAAGCGGAGAAAAGATTCCAGGCCTTGGACACAAAGTATACAGCGAAAAAGATCCGAGAACAGAAAAGATACTGGAGAAAGCAGATAGTCTAGGCCTCTCAGGAAGGTATGTCGAGAAAATGAAAGATATTCAGGAGGCCTTTGCTGATGAAAAAGTCAGACTGGTGATGAACGTCGACGGCGGGATCGCAGCAGTTATGAGTGATATGGACTGGGATCCTGAGCTTGGGAAAGGATTCTTCATAATCGCAAGGACGCCAGGATTAGTGGCGCACGTCAGAGAGGAGATGGACAGGCCTGATTTCAGGAGAGAGGACGGTGAATACACCGGTGAACAGTGAAGATCCTGTCTTTGGATTCAGCGTACTGAAGCAGGATTTCTCCGACATTGATCTTACAGAAGACGATGTCGACAGGATGCTCTCCAGAACAGGAAACGGCCATGTCATGGAGGATGTCGAGGACTGCAGTGTAAGACTGGAAGTTTACGGAGAGGACGGAGATTTCAATTACGAAGTCAGAGTAATGTATCATGACGGCCCGGACTGGGATGACCCCACTATAGGAGAGACAGATAAGATCCACTCTGCCAGTACGAAAACATACAGAGGAGAAGTACCTGAGGGCACGGAAGTGTACAGAGAAGCCCGAAAAATAGAGGAAAGCATGTTCCGATAAAAAAGAGAAGAATTTTTTGGAGCCTTCAGAGCTTGCTGTTGATCTCCCTCAGTTCCTGAAGGATCTCCTGAAGGACTTCATCTCTTGAGGCCTCTCCTTCGGAACTATCCGTCTTTATCCTCTTGTTGATAAGATCCTGAACTTTCTTCGGCTCTCTGATACTTCTGAAACGCATCTCGACTCCCTGACCTCCTGCAGTCGAGATCTCAACGTTTCCGTAGCCAAAGTAGTTGCCGAACAGGCCCTGTGAGAACGAAATGTTCTGTATCTTGTCGAAGCCGATCTTCTGTACATCCCGTGAAAGCACGCCTTTCTTCCTGTAAACTCCGTTAGATGTCACAACGTAGTACGTGTTCTTCACGCTGAGATAGGCTCCGATTATAATCAAGAGGCCTACTCCAAAGATTGACAATGGAAGGCCTATAATCACAGCCGGAATAACGCTTTTGATACGCGGCTGGCCCTTCCACTGGATTTCTTCATCCGAGTCAAGTGAAAGCCAGTCAAACTCTTCCATGTTCAGAAATTTGCTGTTCAACTGGTTTAATACTTTTTCCAACTAAGTTTTCTATTGTCGATGAGTCAGGACCACACCGAATACAGATCCCGACTGGGAAAAGTTGCGATAGCCACATCTCATATAGAGAGGCAGAGGAACGACTCCAGCGACTGGGAGATACTCGAGAGAAACTTTCCAGATCAACTTATCGCAGATCAGGTCCACTTCTCAAACATCAAACAGGTAACTTACACCGAAGGCTCAACATATCCATACATCGAGTTCGAACTGGAAGATGTCAACAAAAAAATGTTTTTCTCAATCGGAGATCCATACAAGGAAATATTCAAAGAACTCAAGGAACGACTGGCAGCTTACAGACAGGCCTACCAGTAAAAATCTCTCTACAACCGATATTTTTTGGAAGAAAAACTGAGAGCCATGCCAAGCATGGCTCATTGCGTGTAAACCGAGCGTAACCAGTTTGCGGTCATTCGAAAATCAGAGATTTTCTGCTTGTCAAGCATCAAAAGAAAAATTTGATGCGGTCACCGGGATTTGAACCCGGGTCGTCGGCTCGAAAGGCCGACATGATTGGCCGGACTACACCATGACCGCGAATACGCGTGTAAATGTTGGAGGAGTTAACACTTTTAAGGCCTTGTCATGTCGAAAGAAACATAATTTTTTACAGGCCTCTATAACATATGAGCGACTGTGTCTTCTGCAGTATAATCAACGACGATATTCCTTCTCACAAAGTCTACGAGGACGAAAATGTTGTAGCGTTCCTCGATGCGAATCCTGTGTCGAAAGGACATACTCTGGTCGTCCCTAAGACTCATGTCGACAATATACACGATGCCTCTGAGATGCAGTACATGTGGGATGCTCTCGTGGAGGTGTCGAACGCACTGGAAAAGGCCTGTGATCCGGAGGGAATCAATATCGCACAGAACAATGGTGAGGCAGCAGGCCAGGAAGTATTTCATCTGCATTTCCACGTAACTCCGATCTATGAGGGAGACGAGCTGGAAATCGAGTACGATCGCTCCGAACTGGAGGATGGAGAGAGTATAGCCGCTGCAGTGAAAGATAATATCGCATAAAAAGCCTGCAGGAGAGTCTTTAGGCCCGCCTAAACTTTTTCAGGGGCCGAAAGGATATTAAGAGTGTTTTGAAAGTTTTCTTGCATGTCTTTAATTGAAAACTTGTTGATAGTTTTTGTAGCAGGATTGATAACTGACCTGGCGACAGGCCTGGGTGTAATACCGTTCTTCTTCACAGAAGACTTCAGTGATAGGTGGCTTGTAGGCCTCTGGGGGCTTGCATCCGGTATAATGCTTTCTGCATCATTCCTTGGACTTATACCAGAAGGCTTGGCAGCTGGAAGTAATTTCCCGATCTATGGATCTGGTGTGCTGGCTGTATCGATGGGGCTGTTTATAGGAGCAGGCCTCGTGATTGCAGCAGGACGCTGGCTGGATGAGGCCGAGCTTGATCCCGGAACTTTCGAAGAAGCAGATTTCAAGAAGATGGCTCTGATACTGGGAATCTTGACTGTTCACAGCTTCCCTGAAGGAGTTGCTATCGGGGTTGCTTTCGCCGAACTTGGTCTTGGAAGCGGTGTACCGGTCCTTGGATTTGCTATACCGGCTATAGCGATAACGATGACTATAGCGATCTCTATACACAACATTCCTGAAGGAATCGCCATAGCTATACCTTTCAAATCTATGGGCATAAGCAACTGGAAGACTGTCGGAGCAGCAGTATTTTCAAGCGTACCGCAGCCAATAGGAGCTGTAATCGCATTCCTTTTCGTCACACAGGCCCAGACATTCCTTCCGCTGGGATACGGATTCGCTGCAGGAGCGATGATCTATCTCGTGATCACAGAATTTTTCGATGAGGCCTTTGAACAGGGCCGTCATCTCGAGAGAAGAGGCCTTCCGGCTTTCGCAGCAGGGAATATCGGTGGCCTGGCGGTCATGGTGCTGCTGTTCCTGATGGTCTAGCTGGAAATTTAAATTCGTGCCATGTCTAGTTGCTTGTATGGCCAGTGATGATACTCTGGAGAGGATCGAAGAAATCCAGAACGAGATTCAGGAGCTTCTTTCCGAGGCAGAAGACAGGGAACAGGATGTGCAGCAAGATCTCAACTCTCTGAAAGACAAGATACAGTATCTTAGGGATAATGCAAGAGGTGCCAGAGAGCCTGATGAACTTGAAGATATGACGAATATTTTTGTGGAGGCCTGTCATCACCTTGTCAGAGATCTCCGTGTTGAAAAGGAAATAAATCAGGAGATACAGCAACTTGGTGATGATGAAGAAACGTATATTGCCTTGATGAACAGGATTCAGGGGGATGAAATACCGGAGGAAAGAAGACAGAGGATTCAGAGCCAGATAGGCCGTATACCGAAAGAAGATATAGAATCTGCGTTACAGGAAGACAGGGAACTGGAGAGACGTGAAGCACGTGAGACAAGAAATCAGATAGAGGAACTGAGCGAAGTATTCAACGATCTTTCACACAACTTGAAAGGCCGGAGGATGAAATCTCGACTTGAAGATGCAAGAGAGGCCTGGGTGCAGCTAACACACGTGGAGGCTGAGCTCTAAGGATGGAGGCAACAGAACTTGCAGGAACACTTATCATACAGGATGAAGGCCTATTGCTTCTGTACAGAGAGGATGAGCAGCACTGGGAGCTTCCTGGTGGAAAAGTCAGAGAAGATGAAAGTCCGACACAGGCTGCTGTAAGAGAAGCACAGGAAGAGATCTGTATCGATGTGACACTGGAGAAGCCATTTTTCTCCGGAGAGTTCGAGCACGATGGAGAACTTTTCCTGTGGCATGGCTACATCGCAAATACAGGAGATAAGCCGGAGCTTCAGGAGGAAAAGTTCTCCGAGTTGAAGTGGTTCGATGCCGAGATGCTTGACGAGGAGGAGCTTGCTCCGAACGTAAGACAGATAGAACCGGCGCTAAGAAGAGTCCTCAAGGCCAAAGAATAAAACAAATAAGTTATAACAGCTTTACAGATGAGTCCTGACGGCATACTGTTCAATTTCATCCATTCGCTGCCAGGGAATCCTGCAGTGGATCAACTGATGATCTTCTTCGCAGAATTTCTTGTACTGGCCGTGCCCGCTGCCCTAGTCTACCTGTGGTACCAAGGCAAGGCTGGAAGGATAGACTCGCTATACGTTTTCATAGCTGTCACAGTAGCTTTGATCGCATCCTATGCCGTTCTGGGACAGGCCATCCAGCACGAGTCGCCTTTCCAGGTATACAACACTATAGCATCAGGCGAACCGGAGAACAGTTTCCCAAGCCAGCACACCGCAACTTTACTTGCAATGGTGCTGCCTCTACTATGGAGAAAGAGGAAAAATTTCGCATACTTCTTCCTTGGAACAGGCCTCCTGACAGGATTCTCACGCATATACATAGGAGAACACTACCCCGTCGATATACTTGGATCAGCGATCGCAGCAATCATAGGATTCGCTGCAGTCATACTGATCGAAAAATACATGGATAGCTACGTAGAGGCCCTAGCGAATCTCGGCCATAAAGTAGAGAGAAAGATTTCCAGGCCTTTCAGAAAAATCCCTGTATGATAGAAAGTAAAAGGAAAAATTTGGGAATTAGCTGATGTGGTGTTCGCCGACTTCGTCGATTACATCGACGTTAGTCATAAACACTGTACGGCAACAGTACTTCTCCAGGCCTAGATCATCAAGGACTTCTCCTGCGTCTTCCTCGTCCTCTTCAACTCTTTCCTGGAATTCTTCCCATTCGTCGCCGATAACTTTTCCACAGCTAAAGCATCTTACTGGTACTTGCATAAAATAAAACCTCGCAGAGGCCTACCTTTAACGGTAGGACTTCTGCTGTTTGTGACGAGCTCCCTTGCTCGACTGACTTGGTTTTCTGGTCTCGGTTCTTCGAGGATCCTCGACCATCATATTCCTGTCGTAATCCCTGAAATCTCTTTCAAGCTGGTCGCTGTCGGTGTACTCTACAAGGCCTCTGGCGATAGCCATTCGAATGGCCTCTGTCTGCCCCTGCTTTCCGCCTCCGTTTGCGTCGACACGGATGTCAAGATCGCCGACGATATCTTCTCCGGCTATGTTCAGAGGCTCCTTGATTCTCTCCGCCTGCATATCGCTCTGGTTCGCCCAGAGATGCACAGGCCTGGAGTTGATCCTCAGAGTTCCTTCTCCTTCCTTGACTGTTGCACGGGCCTTCGCCGTCTTCCTCTTTCCGTTAGTATGTACAGAATCTGACATTATCTTTCACCTACCGGCTCCCAGCCGATATGTCTTGATACTTTACCAAGTTTTACATAGTTCCTGTTCTGAAGCTCGTCTCCAGACTTTGTGTCAACTTCCTCTACATCGTCCTCAAACTCGTGAGGAACACCGATGTAGGCCTTCACACGTGAAAGAGCCTCCTTCCCGCGATCCTCCTTGTAAGGAACCATTCCACGCAGACTGCGCTTCAAAATCCTTTCAGGACTCTTAGGGAAATGAGGGCCTCTATCACGGACACCTCTATCATGCTTCGTCTTGTACTCATCAAGAACCTGCTCCGTATCACCGGATACAACAGCTTCCTCAGAGTTGACAACTCTAACTTCTTCGCCGTCAAGAGCTTCCTGAGCGATCTCAGAAGCCAGACGTCCGATAACTCGATTACTTGCATCAATCACTTTTGTCATTATTCGAAACTCACCTGAGTTTCTGTAAATCCGAAAATTCTCTGAATTTTCATCATTTAATCACCTTTACATTGGAGCCTTCAGGATTATCCTCGACAAGATCACGGATGAACATAAACTCTCCGTTCTCCCTGATCTCACTTTTAGCTCCTTTAGAGGCCTTGAAAGCCGCAACATTAACTTCCTTGCTCAAACGTCCTGAGCCAAGAACTTTTCCGGGAACGACAACAGTATCGCCGTCCTCAGCATTCCTCTCGATATCCGAGATATTCACTTCAGGCCTCTTCCTGTTAACTTTTCCAAGATTTTCAGCAACTTCCTTCCAGATAGTTGCATCCTGATGCTCCAAGAGCTCAATAGTCTCCAGAAGCACTGTATTCGTAGGGTCTGCATTATTATCCATTGTTGAATTAACACCTCGCGGCACATGGCGATCCTCTGTAGAGGTCGCCCGCTTAAGCAGATCTAATATCTGCGGTTGCCACTACTGGTATTACTGAAAAGAGAACTGAAGTTTTATAAATCGGGTTTAGAGAGGTCAACAGATTTAAGCCGCCGCCAGAAAAACACAGTATATGACAGGAAACGGGCCTGTAAGAATAGGCCAGGAAGTGGAGAAATTCGTCAACAATCCGGGGCCTGTACTAAGACAGGTAGAAAGCTTCAGACAGAAACTTGACAGAAATCTGGAGAAAGTCCTACAAGATGCCGAGAAAGGAATAGAAAACAGTTTACTCGGCCATCCACAGGAACCTGAAGTATACCCGATATTCACACCAGAACTTACTGAAGTAGGAGAAGACAGACTGCTTATTGCCTTGTCTATAGCACTTTTCGAACTTGCCAATCCCTCCAGTGACCCGCTTCACAGAAAACTTGAAAACACTAGCGAGGCCTCAGTGGGGAAAACTGCTGAAGGCCTGCTCAACGGATTCAGGAACGGACAGTTCAACTGGAGTGCAAAATACGAGAAAGAGGACAACTCCATGCTTTTCAACGAAATACCTGAAAAACAGCTGCCTCCAAGCACGGAAGCACCTGACATACTTGCATTCCTCTGGAACGGATTAAACAGCTCCATCGACGCAGGAGTAGACAGGAACTACGGAATAGGCCTCAGAACACTCGAAGCCAACACCGTACACGAAATGACACACGCACTCAACACACAGGCCACTACACCGCTGAAAAACAGTAAAACAGAAGTAATCGATGAGGCCTCCGCCATGGCATCAACTTACGTAGTAGGAGGCAAGATGCCGGATGAAGACTACAGTGATGAAGGCCTGAATCAGAGAGAACTTGAACAGGCCAGAAAAATACTTGGAAGATTCGTGGATGAAAAAGGCCACAGAAAAGAAACTGTCTCACTGATAAGAAATATCTCAATCCGCAGCATACAGATCCTTGCCGATAACCCGGGCCACGACACCACTAAAGTACTGGAAAACTCGATAAATCAACTCTAGAAAAAACTTTTTCTCCACAAAAAAGGAAAAAGAAAAAAGTGAGAGGCCTCAAAAATTCAGAGGCCTCTCAAATGAGATTTTTTATTCTACGACGCTGCCTGAAGCAGTATCGACTGTGACCTGTGTCTCGCCGGAAAGAGCTTCTTCATGCTGGCCATAGTTAGCCAGGAAGTTTCCTGCAGCTCTCGTATCTTCTCCGGTGTAACCTGCAACGACAAGAGCATCATGCTCGTCGTTAAAGGCCTCAGGTACAAGCTGTAGAAGGCCTTCTCCCTCTGTGTAATCACTTGTACTCCAGGTCTTGTTCATGTCAGCAAGATCCTGCACAAGTCCGTTCGCAGCAGGCCCTCCGACAAGAATCAAGTTCCTGTTGTCCTGAACTTCACTGATGTAATCGTCGCTGTCAAGAGCAACGCTCTGAGCAGGCCATCCGGTCGGCATCATCGACTCAACTGTACCGGTAGCACCAGCAGAAGCACTCAGGCCTCCCTCGGCACCAGTAACAGCAGCACCAGCCGTAGACTGGCCATCAGGAATATTCAACGTGAACTCTCCCTGACCATCATCATCGTACTCGGAATAAGCACCGAATACATCATAACCGGCCTCTACATTGTCATCAGACTCAAGAGTCTGCTGCTCTCTCGTGTCACCAGTATAAGACGCATCCTGTACATCAAGTTCATCATCGTCAGCATCATCGTAACTGACGGTGTTGATGTAGGCGTTCTCGTTGTCACTGTCGTCCTCAGGTTCCATGGTGATTGCTGCAACACTTACTGGATCTACGCTTGTAGAGCCACTTTCTGTGTAAGTAGTTGTAGGATCGCTCTGAGGATTGATAGTGAACTTTGTAGGATTACTGCCCGAGGTTACATCGGTTGTGTTCATCCTTACACGGACATCTCTGTCAGCTGTTAGAGAGGATGGAGGGCTGTCGTTGAAGTCAAGAGTCACTGTGTTGCCATTGTTGCTTGTTGTGGCTTGGCTTACAGTAACACTTGTCCATCCGCCGCTTCCATCAGCGTAATCTACTGTGTAGTTGGATGTAGCACTTGGAAGCTGGACGTCATCGTCAGTAATCTCTATCTGATCTAGACTATCTCCAGCACTGTTGTCGCTTACCGGTGCTGTCAACTGTGTATCGCTACTGCTATCGCTTGCAAAGTAGTCGGAAACGGTGATGCTTAGAGTGGTGTCTGTTGACTCTGTTACTGTTGCAGGAGCAACGTGTAGATCGTTTCCATCATATCTTGCTCTGTAATCAAGCTGTCCTACTGTGAATGTACTAGAGCTTGATGGAACTGTAACGTCTACCTGCTGTTCATCAGTTGACTCTGTGCTTGGAAGCTCAAGTGTTACTGTATCTCCTTCAGATACGTCCTGAGCTACTACTGCATCCTTTGCTAGAGCGATTGCTGCACCTGAGTCTGTGTCTACAGGTGTAAATACTGATGTGGCTCCGTCTCCAGACTGACCTGTATCCTCGTAACCTGCACTATCGCCCCAGGTTACTTCTAGACCGGTATCGCTGCCAGAGTCGGTAGCTGAGTCGCTGTCGTAGTCGAAGTAGTAGGTCTGTCCATCGATGATTTCTTCTCCCTGTGCCTGTGTATCGTCGACGTCTCCGTCGTCGTGGTCAAGTTCTACTTCTACTGTGTTGCCTGTTACAGCATCACGTAGATCGACTGTTGATTCTTCGTTGTCGCTTGAATCGAAGTCTACGCTTGTGACTTCCCACATGTGTGCGAAGTCTCCTGCGTCTGTTGCGAAGTACTCGTCTTCAGCAACTGGCTGTCCTTCTGCGGAAACAATTGCGTCTCCGTCGCTGTCTGCCAGTTCAACTACCTGATCATCTTCTTCATCGTAGAAAGCCCATTCAACTGATGCGGAGTCTCCGTTGTTTCCTGTGAAGTCGATTGTTGCTGTGTCGTCTCCGCTTGTTGAGACTTCTACCTGTCCGACGTTTTCTCCGTTCTCTGAAGCGTCAGGATTCAGGCCGCCGAAGTGTACTTCGACGTCTTCGAACATGCTGTGGCTCCAGGAATCTCCTGCAGCAAGATAATCGCTGTCGTCATCCTCGGATCCAAGGTATAGATCGATTGAAGAAACTCCTTCTCCAAGATTGCCGCTTGTCAGTCCTCCATCGCCGTTGAACATGACGTGTGTTCCTTCGATTTCGTCTCCATCGTCATCTTCAATAGCTGAATCGTGCGATAGGACTAGTTCTTCGCTTCCGATTGCGAACTGTACGACTCCGCTGCTTGACTCGGAACCGCCGGTCTTGATGATCTGGTCTACTCGGACCTGCTGTCCGTCGATGTTGAATGTAGCATCGGTGTCCTCGCTTCTGAGGTTGCCGTCTACACGGATAGCAGCGTTACCATCAGAACCTCCGCTGTTGACGGATACGACTTCTAGTGTGTGTTCTTCGCCGTTGATGGTGACTGTTGTGCTTTCGCCTGTTTCGACTGTTACTTCTTCGCTTGAACCGTAAAGAACTAGCTCACTATCATCGTAAGCATTGTCGTCCTGTGATACGGTGTAGGTCTTTCCGAACAGTTCGATTTCCTCTCCCTGAACATCTTCATCGGAGAAGTTCAGACTGTCTCCGAAGTTTGCCTGAAGGTTGACAAGGTAATCTTCATCGTTTACCTCGCCTTCAGATGGGACAGGAACGTGAAGAACAGGATCTTCGTTGTCAAGTCCATCAACGTCGTTACCGAAGCTGATATCCTTGGCTCCTACATTCAGGTAACTTGTAATATCGGTCTCTGTACCTGAATCATCTCTGAACGTTGTCTCTGCAAGGAAGTCCAGATCGTCTTCTGTAAGTGTCTCTCGAACTGAATCAAGAGTATCTCCGAAGTAAAGCTGATCGTTCCTTGTATCCAGAGTAACTCCGCCGTCTGCACTCCAACCGAAGCTACCGGAAACATCAACAGATCTTGTCTCAGACATTGCAGCATCGTTACCAAGCTGACCTGCAATCTCTGTAGCAGCTACAACATCTGTAGCCTTAGCGTCTGCTCCCATAACAAGAGTGGAAGCAATCTCACCGTCATCATTGATGAACGGGTGAGGATAATCTCCTAGATCGCCGGATCCACTTGACCCACTGTGAGAACTAGCTGAAACCATTGCTGCTCCTCCAGCAATAGTAGCTCCTACCAGTAGTGCGGTTCCTGCGACTGCCTTCGAACTTTCTTTGATCTTTTCAATTCGTTTCATGTGTGTAATTCACCTTGAATTCTTTAACTCCAGAGAGTTCTCCCTGGAAAAGTGGCTCTAGTGTAACCACTTCGTGCGCGCGCACAGTTCAAAATTATATTTTATAGCTGAGTTACTGCGAGATAGCGATTTCTAACTGTGCAGTACAAGAATAAAATGTCCCAACCTTTTAAATCCTTTGCCTTAAAGGCCTTTTTACAGCTTGTAAACACGTCTTAACAATTTTTCAGGCCCGTAAAAATATTCAGACGCTTTTTCAACCAGTTAGAAATAATTTCGAACTTTCAGAATCAGTTAAATTGTATCTAGTAAGTGAAAATAAAAAGAGAAAGAAAAAAGTGAAAGGCCCCGTTAGAGGCCTTTCAAGGAGACAGGATTACTGTACAACACTTCCTTCTGCTGTGTTGATTGTAACCTGTGTCTCTCCGTCAAGAGCTTCTTCGTGCTGTCCGTAGTTGGACAGGAAGCGACCTGCTTCTCTTGTGTCTTCTCCGGTGTAACCGGCGACTACAAGTGCGTCGTGGTTCTCGTTGAATGCTTCAGGTACAAGCTGTAGAAGGCCTTCTCCCTCTGTGTAATCGCTTGTACTCCAGGTCTTGTTGGCGTCAGCTAGCTCCTGTGTTAGGCTGTTAGCTGCCGGTCCTCCAACAAGGATCAGATTCCTGTCGTTCTTGACTTCGCCGATGTAATCGTCGCTGTCAAGAGCAACACTCTGAGCAGGCCATCCAGTAGGTGTCATTGTCTCTACACTACCAGAAGCTCCTGCGGAAGCTGAAAGACTTCCATCCTGTCCAGTCACAGCAACTCCAGCTGTAGACTGTCCATCAGGAAGATGCAATGTGAAGCTTCCCTGACCATCGCTGTCGTACTCGGAGTAAGCTCCGAATACATCATATCCAGCGCTGACATCGTCGTCAGACTCCATCGTTACCCAATCATCTGTGTCTCCGTTGATTGTGGCTGTTGTCGATGGAGATCCTACTGTAAGTTCCTCATCACCAGAATCGTATCCGTTGGTGATTGTGTAGGTGTTCTCTGTGTCGCTATCGTCTTCAGGCTCGATAACGAGTGCTGCAGGATCAGTCTCTGAAGGTGAAACTGTTAGAGAGCTTCCACTAGCGTCAAACGTGTAAGTCTCTCCTCCGTTTACCTGTGCTGTCAAGACTCCGTCGTTGTCATCGTCTCCGACTGTAACGCCAGAGCTTGATTCTACGTTGTTGATGGTGTTTGTATCTACATCGTAGTCGAAGTGAACTGTCGCTTCATCTGTAGATTCGGTAGATGGCAGTTCGTAGACTACATCAGTATCTGATCCGGTGCTGGAGCTGTCTAGTGTTGCTGTCTGTGTGAATGCTACTGATGCTCCAGAATCAGTGTCTAGAGGTGTGAATACTGAAGTTGTGCCTGTTGTGACGCCGGTATCGGTGTCATCGTCGTTACCGGTAAAGTCTGATGAGTCTCCCCATGCTACCTGTAGACCGGTTCCTGTTGAGTCGCCATCTAGGACGAAATGGTATGCCTGTCCATCGATGATTTCTTCGCCGACGTAGTCAACGTGGGATCTGTCGCCTGTACTGTCGTCTGGCTGTGCGTCTAGTTCTACTTCTACTGTGTTGCCTGTTACAGCGTCACGTAGATCGATTGTTGCTTCGTCGCCTACTGAAGGTGTGTTGCTGTTTGAGTCTGTGTCTCTATCGATGCTTGTTACTTCCCACATGTGTGCGAAGTCTCCGGCATCTGCTGCGAAGTACTCGTCTTCTGCGATAGACTGTCCTTCAACTGAGATGAAGTTGTGTCCGTCTGAGTCAGCTAGTTCTAGGCCGTCTCCTGTAACAGGTTCTCCATCTTCAGGATCTGCTCCATAAATGTAGTTAATTGAAGCATCGTCTCCTGAGTCTCCTGTCATATCCAGTGTGACTGTGTCGTCGCCTGAAGTTGAAACTTCAACCATGCCGACGTTGTCTCCTGCTTCCTGTGCGTCAGGATTCAGACCGCCGAATTGTAGCTCGACGTCTTCGAACATGCTGTGGGAGAATGTTTCTCCTGCTGTGACGTAATTTTCGTCGTCATCTTCTGCACCGACATAAACGTCAATGCTGGAAATCTCTACTCCATCATCGGATGCGACGATGTCTGTTACATCTGAATCTCCATTGAATTCAACGTGTGATCCTTCGATGTCGTCGCCGTCTTCATCCTGAATAGGCTCGCCATCTACAAGAGTTAGTTCTTCTGATCCGATTGCGAACTGTACTACTCCAGAGCTTGACTCAGATCCTCCTGTTTTGATGATCTGGTCTACTCGGACCTGCTGTCCGTCGATGTTGAATGTTGCGTCAGTGTCTTCAGATCTTAGTGATCCGTCGACTCTGATTGCTGCGTTTCCGTCGTCTCCGCCGGAGTTGACAGATACAACTTCTAGAGTGTGTTCTTCGCCGTTGATTGTAACGGTTGTGGATTCTCCAGTTTCGACTGTTACTTCTTCCTGTGCTCCGTAAAGAAGAAGCTCGTCAGCGTCTAGGTCTCCTCTCTGTCCGTTTTCGTTCTCCTGTGCGATTGTGTAAGTCTTTCCGAACAGTTCGATTTCCTCTCCAGCTACATCGCTGTCAGAGAAATCAAGACTGTCTCCGAAGTTTGCCTGAAGGTTGTAAACGTATGTGGTTGCGTCTACGCTTCCTTCGGCTGCATTTCCGAAGTCTACGTGAAGAGCTGGATCTTCGTCTTCTTCAGCTTCTCCGAAAGTTACAGGATGCTCTCCTACATTCAGGTATGTTGTGATGTCTGTTGATGTTCCTGAATCGTCCTGGAATGTTGTCTCTGCAAGGAAGTCTAGATCGTCCTGTGTTAGTGTCTCTCTTACTTCGTCAATGTTGTCGCCGAAGTAGAGGTTGTCGTTTCTTGTGTCTAGTGTTGTTCCTCCGTCTGCGCTCCATCCGAAGCTTCCTGCTACGTCAACTGATTCTGTGGATGTTGAGAATGCGTCGTTTCCTAGCTGTCCTGCGATTTCTGTTGCAGCTACGACGTCTGTTGCTTTTGCGTCTGCTCCCATTACAAGAGTAGATGCTACGTTGCCATCATCGTCGATGAATGGACTTGGATAGTCGCCTAGGTCACCACTTGACCCGCTGTCCTGAGCAGATACCATTGCAGCTCCTCCTGCAATTGTTGCTCCGACCAGCAGTGCGGTTCCTGCGACTGCTTTAGAACTTTCTTTGATCTTGGTAATTGTTTTCATGTTTGAAGTCACCGTGTTGTTGATTGTTTGAAGACGCGTTGTGTCTTCGAGTCGGTGGCTGGTAGGCCACGCGTGTGCACGTGTGTTTTCTTTATTTTATGAACAGGCCTGTGCCTGGACCCGTCACGGATCTTTTGTATCGAAGCAGTTTCCGATGCTGCTTCGCGGGATCCCGTTCCCGGAAAAAAACCTGAGTCGATTGCTTCCTGACTCAATCACTATAGCGGGAAACCTGAGATCCATCGGCTATCGCTGTATCTGGCCGAAGTCCTTGTTCCAACCATTACCACCCTACCTTTTTAAACCCTTTGAATAAAGGCCTGTTCTAACCGTTCATGCACTGTTCTAACACGTTCTTTACCGTTCAAATTCCTGATTCAACGTTTTAGAATCCTTCTTTCGTTAATCAAAACTCTTAGAACTTTACAGAGAGGCCTGAAAATGTCTTTCCGGGCTTCTATACAAACTATATTTTACAGGTTTTCAATCTTTTTCTAGAGGCCTGAAAATCTTTCTCTGACTTATTGAGGCCTGTTTGAATCTTTATGAACTTTTAGAGTCTGAAAAATCTTTCCCAGCATTGTTCGCCCAACTTCGAACAGGAGTACAGGCCTCTACGTAAAGTTTTACAGGGAGAGAAAAGTTCTGGGGAAAGTTGAGGAATTCTGTATGACTGTTCACGCCGATTTTCCGCATCCTTATTTATTACTTCGGGATGAATGACTCGGTATAGGTTATGTTATCACTGACATTGATGTTGGTGGCAAGGGAGCTGGTACAGAGCTCCAGGATCATGCTCGCATTCTAGAACTTTCCTAATTTCTTCATCAAAAATTTTTCCCGGTTCTACAATCGCCTAGAGGCCTCTATACGGAAAATATAAAAGCAAGCCCGTTTTTTGTGTAATCCGGTGAGGAAGATTCCTGGAGAACCAATAAACCAATAAGTCGAAGCAGGAGTTTTGGGGATGGTCGATAAGTACAGCTAGCTCTTCAAAAAGCTGGTATAAAAAGAATGGCTCTAGTGGACTTAACGCTAATCACTCAATTTATGGGCTCTCTAACTCTCTGATTATGGGATAAACGTAGCTAGAGCGATGCTTTGGAAGCTAGGTCTTCCGAAAGCATTTTTAAATTATGTCCCTATAATGTTACATAGGGCATAACCGAAAGACCAATCCACGAGTACGTTATGCCAAATCCGAACCAGCCTATAACATAACCAACACTGGCTTAGGTGTCGACCCCTAGGGTGTGTTGGTACCCTAGGGGGTGTCTTTACCCTATTTTTTACCCAATTTTGAGAGAATAGTTTCTGTTCGATAGCACTGATATTCTTAAGGGTTGAATAGAAACCAGAGCTTGGGTGGTGACCAATCACCAAGGGTAAAGACACGCTAGACTCAAAGGAATACTTTGACGTTTTTGTCAAGTCTCTTCTGCAAAGTCTAGCTCGACAGCTAGTGAGCGGACTGGGGGCCTTCGTGCCCCCATTAGTTCACTAGTTTGTCTACCCTAATTCTCTAAGGTATGAGTCAAAACCGCATCGACGATGTGCTTTTGCTTGATCCTAATGTTAGCACTGAGGAACGCAGAGATTATCGAAGCCTTGAGAAATAATAATTACGGCTCGAAGAAAGAGCTAGCTGAAGACTCTCAGAAGAAACATTGTGGTAAAATTCAAGCAGAATGGCAGAAAATTTTCTCCAGAAAGTCCGTAGCTGGAAAAATTATGTTAGAAAAATATGCCGGGAGCAAGATTTGAACTTGCGAACCCCTGCGGGAACAGATCTTGAGTCTGTCGCCTTTGGCCACTTGGCTATCCCGGCATCGTGTAAAAATTGTTCTGTGCAAGAAATGTTTAAAGTATGTGTTAGAGGCCTTCTGCATCGATGTGGCTGATCTGGTTTTTCAGGGCCTCTGCGGCGAGGTGTCCTTCCTGTACGTCGTGTCCTGTTACGTAGTCTTCCGGTGTTTTTTCTCCGGAGATTATCTTCAGTTCTCTTTCCAGTTCGTGGTATCTGTCTCGGATCTCTCCCATACGTGAATCGATCTCATCTGCTCTCTGTGGTGTGCCGTTTCTGCCGTCGAGAAAGGCCTGTAACTCTCCTGAAAGCAGAAAAAGCTGATCGTCTACGTCTGCTTTCCTGTCACGGGCCTGTTCAACGGCCTCGTCTCTAAGTTCCTTCAGATCGAAAAGTTCTGATGGAAATACTTCCTCTCCAAGAGTGTCGAAAAGTTCTCCGTGATACTCTCCGGCTGCATCGGCATAGTTCGCTGCCTCGACAGTTTTACTGTAGAAAGTTTCGTAGGCCTCTTCCAGTTCATCAAGGTATACTTCCAGTTGTTCCACAAAAAATAGTTGTAGAGAAAATTTTTAGGCCTTTTTACTAGAAAGTACGGCTCTGACGCAGCTGTGTCTTCTGCGGATCAGGATCCTCGATACTGTACGCATCGTCTTTCACATCAGCGTATTTCCCGCATTCAGGACATCTGATGTATCCCTGGTGATCGCCCTTGATTCTTTTGTTGTATCCGCAGACACACTGGGCCTGAGGGTTCACAGGTTCTACATCCAGATCAATTCTTTCAAGGATAGTCCCCATGGCAAAGTAGTTGAAAAGATTCTCGAATGTATCGGGATCACAGATATTCCTGTTCACTTTGATATGTGCATGCCCGTTCGTGGATACACGTGACAGATCCTGCATCACGTTAATCAGTACGTTCCCAAGTTTCTCCATTCTGGTATCACTTCTCAAGTAGCATAATTTTTCTCCACGGGGTTTTTCTATTTCCTAGATATGTATGTAATGGTTAACAGTCTTTAATAAAGATTATTTTGGCTTTCCATCCCCGGATTTACTGAAAATTCATATGCTCTAAGAAAAAGTTAGAGGCCTGAAAAATAATTTTTAAAGTCTTTAACTCTAAAAAGAACTTTTAGAGGCCTTTATTTGCTTCTGGAAAGATTTTAAGGTTTTTTAATTTAGAGGAGGTGACATCGATATGTATATTGGAGAGGTTTCGGCTTTTCTGAATTGATGTATGAAGCACTGATAGACTGGATTAAAGCAACTTTCAGGTACTTTTTATCCAATAGAAAGTTTTTCAGGTAGCTTTTCCTATATTTTCCCCGGACTGGTATCTGTCCGGATCAGCTGCATAATCCTGGCCGTCGTCGTAGAAATCTTTAGCATCCAGAATCTCTTTTCTGACGTGTTCGGCCTCTTCATCCACTCGATGTATTGCTTCTAACAGGTCCTCGAAGGCTTCGTTTATTTCATCTGCTTTCCTGACACGTAAAGTCCCGGCGCCAGGCCCCATACGATCCTGATTCGCCTGTACATCTGCAAAATATCTTGCTACATCCCTCAGAGAAGCAGTGTTTCCGTATTTCAACTCGTGTATTTTTTCCTGTATACGCTCTACGTTTTGAAGAGTCTGATCCTCTACTTCCGCGCCTCTTTTCTTCAAGGCCTCTCCCTGTTTTATCAGAGTGTTAAGCTGTTCCTTCAAGGTTTTTGCTTTACTCTCTATCTTGTGTATCTCTCCTGTTTTATCACTATCTTCTACTTCTTCAAGGACGCCGACAAGATTTTCAAGTCGTTCCTCCTCCATTCTCAGACGTCCTATCTCTTCTTCAAGCATCTCTATTGCCGGTATGCTGTCCTGTATCTCAACTTCCTCGATATCGTCAATATTTACGAGGATGGTATGCATACGCCGTACATCTGTCTTGAATTTTTCAACTTCTTCGAGAAGTTTATCCGAAGGAAACTCTCCATCACGTTCAATTCTTCCGTTTCCGTACTGGCTATCCATGTCAGGATCAGCATTATATCCCAGCGCCTTACTGGATTGAGCATTCTTCAGAGAATTCTTCATATTAATTATATCCTCGAAAAGAGCACTCTCCTCGTTTTCAACTTCTGTCTCAGTATTGCTTATATCCGAGAGTTTCTGGAACTCATTTTCTTCCCGCTCATAGACCTCCTCTTCAGCTTCTTCAATCTCGGCCTCTATCTCGTTAATCTCCATCTCAAGTTCTTCAACAGCGTTCAAAAACTTTCTCTTATTCTTCAGGATCTGACTGGTATCGATGCTTCCTCCTTCAAACAGATCTGAGAGAATACTTCCTTCCTGATCCTTAACAGACTCTTCCTTAGATTCTATATCCCGAATCTCATCACTAAGACTCACGGGCAGTAATTACAGCTCCTGATTTAAAACGATGAACAGAGGCCTTGATGCATGAAAAATTTCCCCTCCTTCCTGCTGAGAACGTATAGGCCTAGAGATTGAATTTGAAAATTTCAAAAAAGTCTTGTACAAAAATTTTACTGGTATGAGCCGTGATATCGAGGCCTGGATGGAAGATTTCAGAGAGGCCTGGAAGGATAAAGATATTGACAGAGTAATGAGTCTGTTTACAGATGGTGTCGAATACTTCGAGACGCCGTTCCTGAAGTTCGAAAATAGAGAAGAGTTGCGTGAGGAATGGAAAGGTATCAGGGATCAACAGGATATCAATCTCGATTTTGAGGTTTTCAGTTCTGACGGCGATAAGTTTACAGTCAAATGGGATCTGGAGTATACACAGGACGGTGAAAGTTTCACTTCCAGAGGCGTATATCTGATACGGCTGAACTCGGAGAATAACTGCTACAATTTCGTTCAGTATCCTGTAGCAGATGAATAGAAAGATTTTCTAATACCAAGAAAATTTCAGAGAAATTTTAGCGGGGCGTGGATTTGAACCACGGACCTCCGGGTTATGAGCCCGACGAGCACTCCTGACTGCTCCACCCCGCTTTCTCTGTGTACTGTTTTGAGGTAGGAAGATTTTTAACCCCATTCATGTGAAGGCCTCTCTTTTCCGGCCGAAGATATTTTATCTTTTGAGTGCTGTTGTATCCTACATGGATAGATCTGAGGAACTGGTTCCGGCTGATGCAGCTGCAAAATCTGCTGAGATAGAAGTCGTTGACTTCCACGGTATAGTGGAGTCTTTCGAGAACGGAGGCCTTGATGATTTCGATTCAGAGGTCGATACTTTTCTCGAGGAATCTGAACGGGCTGGAAGATCGAGGCCTGTTCTTTACGTGGATGAAGGATTGTACGGTAATGTTTCGCAGGTAGCTGAGGTAGGTGCTGTTAACGGAAATATTCCTGTAAGGCTGCTTCCCAAACAGACGGATCTTTTCGCGATGCTGAACCGTTTCTCGTTCGATGAAGGTGTTAAAGACGTACTTGAAGGTGGAAGAGCTCTTCTGGTGAATCCTGGCGGAGGAACAGGTTATGAAGGTGTTGCCTATCTCCAGGTAGGCGAGGATGTAGCACAGCAGGCCTATGACAGCGCTGTTTCTGATATAGGAGCCAGAGAGTATCTTGAAACTCAGAGAGGAGTTGACGTTATGGATCTTCCTGGTGGAGGCCTTGAGGTACAGGTCGATGAAAGCAGTATAGGAAGGGATTTTGACTACGTTGAGGATGATTCTCTTGTCCTCCAGTTCGGAGATGAAAAAGTTGAACTGGAGTACGACAGGGTCAGGGCTGGAAATCAGGACGAAGTGTACAAGTTCGTCATCGAGTAAGGCCTCTTATTTTTAACATCTCTTATCTTATTTCTTGTTTACAATGACGAAGGTTCTCGGTATCGATGAAGCGGGCAGAGGCCCGGTAGTAGGAAGCATGTTTATCGGAGGATTTCTTGTAGATGAAAAAGATCTCGAGGAACTGGAAGATCTCGGTGTAAAGGATTCGAAGAAACTTTCCGACAAGAAACGTGAAAGATTGAGAGAGGAGATCGAGGATCTTGGAGAAGTCTTCCTGAAGGAGTTCACAGCATCTGATATAGATGACTTGAGAGAGGTCATGAGCTTGAATGAGATAGAATTGAAAGGTTTCGCAGATCTTGTTGACAGGGCGAGGCCTGACAAGGTTTTCATGGATCTTCCGGAGCCGAACGCAGAAAGATTTATCGGAAAAGTCAAGGATCTTATGAATTACACCGGTGATATCGCCTTTGTTGCAGAGCACGGCGCAGATGATACTTTCCCTGTTGTTTCAGCGGCCTCTATAGCTGCTAAAAGCGCAAGAGAAAGCCACGTCGATGAACTGAAGAAGAAGTACGGCTACGACTTCAAGTCCGGTTATCCGCACGATGAGCCGACGATCAACTTCCTGAAGAATCATATCGATGAGTACGGAGAGCTTCCAGAGGAGACAAGACTTTCATGGAGCACCGCTGAACGTATCTTGAAGGAAAGTCAGCAGAACTCTCTCGGAGATTTCTAGAGATAAATTATAACTTGAAAAAGATAGAGGCCTGTTTCTATTTCTATGCCATCAGGAAGTTTCACAGGCTCACGTGTAGTGGTGAGAGACGATGAACACGCAGAGGAAGTACATGATGAACACTACTACGGGAAGTACAACGACGATGTACTGGAGCTTTCGATGGTAGAGGCCTATCACCTGATAGACAGGGATCTTATAGAAGTCGAGAACGATGGTGAGAAGCTTTCAAAGGATGAGGCCTTCGAGCTTTTCACTTCAAAAGATGAAGAATTCTATCACAAGTATCAGGCCTACAGTGATCTACGGGAGAGAGGTTTTATCGTCAAGACAGGTTTCAAGTTTGGAGCGCATTTCCGTGTGTATCCGAGAGGTGTCAATCCGTATCAGGAAGGCCCTAAGAAGCAGAAGCAGCATACTAAATGGGTTGTCCATGCTGTCCCGGAGAACGATACTTTGAGTTTTCAGGAGATGAGCCGTGCGGTACGCCTGGCGAATAATATCCGTGCTACGATGTTGTGGGCGGTAGTAGATAACGAGTCAGGTGTAACTTACTACGAAGTCGATAGACTGACTCCATAGAAAATTTTTTCAGGCCTGGAAGAGATCGATTCTTGACGTTCTGCTGACGTTTTTCCGCATACGTTTTCCTATGATCAGGCCTATGATGAGGCCTGCGAGGTGTGCGGAGCTGGCGAATCCGCCGATCACAGGCAGTGTTGTTCCCATAAGTTTGGATGTCAGGTTCAGTACCTCGATTGCTCCGAAGGCTTTCACAGCTGTCTGAATTTTCATAGGGATAACAAAGTACAGCAGTACTTCTGCCTGTGGATAAAGCATTGCTACTGCGCCTACTGCAGCAACTACTGCTCCTGAGGCTCCGACAGCTGGTGTCATTGTTCCTATGCCTGATGAGAATGCTGCGCCGTGCAGTAAACTGTAAATATTGCTCATCAGGACGTAGGCAAGGCTTGAGATAAGGCCTGTACCGATGTAGAACTTCAGCATCTCTTTGCTTCCTATAGCTTTCTCCAGTATGCTTCCGAAAAAGTAAAACGTTATCATGTTGGCCATCAGGTGGAAAAGGCCTGCGTGAAGAATCATAACGGTCAGCAGACTCCATGGATGGGTAACAAGATACCCGACGGCAGGATTCAGTACAAGATTGTTGAAGTAACCGGGGACTATGAACTGCAGCATGAAAGAGAAAGATGTCAGTGCTATGATCGATAAAGTGTAATTATTTTTTAGCGTGGAAAGAATATCGTTTCCAAGGCCTGTACTTCTGCGATTCCTGTGAACTTCCTTTTTCACGTCCTGAGACTCGAATTTTTCATCGAACCATTTCTCATCAGAGGCCTCTTCTTTTTCCTCTCCCTTGTTCAGGTACTCCTCTTTCTTCCCTGAGTCAAGGCCTTCACAGTCGTGATTCTCCGGTAGACGGTGCTCCGAACAGAACTTTTCCCCGCAGTAATGGCAGGTAAAGCTCATAGTCTGCTTGCCGCATTCGGAGCACTCGGCCATACAGAAGAACTACTCACGTATCTTTTTATCAATCTTCATACATCAGATCTCCAGTTATTCCCGACATATCTCCGTCGAAACTTTCATGCCACATCTCCGCATATCCCTCCGGATCAAAGAACTGGCTCCGGCTATCATAAGTCTCGGAATAGGCCTGTGCGTACTCCGCAGCATCCTCCATGCTCGGGAAAAGATGCTCAACAGATCTTGCGATACTCATAACATCTTCATCGTACCGCATGTCAACAAGGCCTTGCTCTATACTTTCTATCTCATCCTGGATAGACATAAAGAAAAATTTAGGCAGGCCTAAATTAAAAAGTAAAAGGTGTGATCAGGCCAGATAACTGGCCAGATCCTCTACATTGACTCTTTCCTGTTCCGTCGAGTCACGATCCCGTACTGTAACTTTCCCATCGTCTTCCAGAGTCTCGTAATCTATAGTGACACAGAAAGGTGTTCCGACTTCGTCCTGCCTCCTGTAACGTTTTCCGATGTTTCCGGTATCGTCGTACTTGACAGCGAAGCCCTCACTTCTCAGTTTGTCCGCTACGTCACGTGCTTTCTCGCCGAGGCCTTCCTTGTCCATCAACGGGAAGACAGCGACTTCAGTAGGAGCTGCTTTCTCGCTCAATCGCAGGACGGTCCTCTCTTCGTCGTCTACTTCGTCTTCATCGTACGCATGGACAAGCAAAGTGTAGACTGTCCTGTCGACACCGAATGAAGGCTCTGCGACGTGAGGAACTACGTGTTCTCCTGTCTCAGTAACTTCCTCAACTTTGAAGTTGCATTTCTCGACGGGAACGGAGTACGTCTCATCCTCGATCTCAACGAAGATCTTGTCGGCCTCAAAGGCCTCTGGCTCCTCCTCGGCGATTCTTTCCAGTTCCTGTTTTATTTCGCCTGCTTTATCGCCGAACTCCGGGCCGAGGAATCCCATGTCTGGATTGACAGTATTTTTCTCAACTGTCTTCGGCTCATCGTACTCCTTGAAGATCTGGAAGTCTTTCTCGTCTCCGGAGTGATCCCTGTGTTTCGTCAAGTCGTAGCATCCTCTGTAGGCGAATCCTGCGATCTCAAGCCAGTCCTCTTCACTTGATCCGACATCGGACTCTGCGTCCCAGCAATCAGTCGCGTAGTGAGCTCTTTCTCCTTCCTGGTGCTGTCTGAAGCGGAAACGATCCATGTCAACTCCGATCCTCTCGTACCATTTCTTGGCGATACCGAGATAGTAAGCCACCCAGTCAACTTCTACAATATTCTCCTCAACGGCCTCTTCAACAGTCGCATAGATATATTCTCCGTCGTCTTTCTCCTGCTCGCTGACAGGATAAAGCTTCAACTCCACATCCTTCACTCTATCCAGATTCGGCTCATTTTCTTCAGGATCCACAAAGTGCTCAAGCTCGGCCTGAGTGAATTCACGAGTCCTGACAAGGCCTTTACGTGGACTTATCTCGTTCCTGTACGCTTTTCCGATCTGAGTGATTCCGAAAGGTAACTGGCCTCTCATGTAATCCTTCAATCTTGGGAACTCGACGAATATTCCCTGAGCTGTTTCAGGCCTCAAGTATCCTGTCTGTCCTGAGCCAGGGCCTATACTTGTTTCGAACATCAAGTTGAAGTCCTCGACTTCCACATCTGAAAGATTCTCGCCACAGCTAGGACAGATAAGATCATGCTCCTTGATCAAGGCCTCTATCTGATCAGTATCGAATCCTTCCGCCTCCTCGATATCAGTGTTGCCCTCTACAAGATGATCAGCTCGCGTAGAAGTTCCACACTCCGGGCATTCAATTATCATGTCGTCGAAGCCGTCCAAGTGTCCTGAGGCCTCAAATACAGGCTCCGGCATAACTGTCGGGGCCTCTATCTCTCTGTGTCCCAGCGCCCGTGAAAATGTTTCTCTCCAGCTATTTTCGATTTTTCTCTTCAACTCGGCGCCTTCAGGTCCGTAAGTCTGGAAGCCGGAAACGCCGCCGTAGGCCTCACTGCTCTGGAAGAAAAATCCTCTTCTCTTCGACAGTTCGGCAACTTTCTCACTTAAATTCTTCATAGAGAAACACCGTCACTGGAAATTTTTATAGCAGAAACTCTAGAAGGTTTTAAAATCCGAAACTCACAGAGTTTCTGGTTGTAAGAAACTTCACAGAAGTTTCGGGCGAAGCATTCATTGCTTCTGTTTGACACAGGCTCGTGTTCGAACCTGCGTAAATCCAAAACGTCCACCCTTGGTTGACATAAAAAACTCCTCTAAAGGCCTCTTCGCCTCGAATTTTTTTATAGCTGTCCTCTGGAACTCAAAGAGTTAAAAACGACCACAGGTAATACATCGTAATATAGTGGTGCCGGGATGAAAAGTATTGAAGACGCTGATCTAGAGTCAACGAATGTGCTTCTGAGAACTGATCTGAATCTTCCTGTGGAGGACGGTGAACCGAGGAAGACTGTCAGATTCGAGAGATATCTTGAAACAATCGAGAAACTGAGCGGTGAGGGAGCACGTACTGTTGTGATGGCGCATCAGGGAAGGCCTGCGAGAAACGATTTCACCTCGCTGGAGAAACATTCCGAGATGATTGCAGAGGAGCTAGGCCAGGAAGTGAACTTTGTACAGACTTTTTTCGGGCCTCAACTGGGAGATGCAGTGGCCTCGATGCAGGACGGCGATGTAACAGTTCTTGAGAACATCCGTTTCCTGTCAGAGGAGCTTCAGAACGCTTCTCCGCAGAGGCATTCGCATGATTACTTCGTCCAGAATCTGGCACCGTACTTCGATTTATACGTCGATGATGCATTCTCCGCCGCACATCGTTCACATGCATCCATGGTAGGATTCACAGAACTCCTTGACTCGTACGCAGGACCTGTGATGCAGAAGGAGATGGAGAGCTGCAGCAAGGTCAGAAAAGAGTTCGAAAGCGGCGTACTCGTACTTGGAGGGGAGAAGCCTTCCGATATAATCGGAATGATGGAACACATGATTGAAGAAGTGGAAAAAGTTCTTCTCGGCGGCATACCTGGCGAACTGGCTCTGAAGATCAGAGGCCTTGGATCCGGGAAGAAGAACGACTGGATAGAGAAAAACAGCTTCGATGCCAGCGCCGACGAACTCGAGGCCCTGATGGACAGATACGGAGAAAAAATAATTTTCCCTGAAGATTTGAGAACAGATAAAGGAGATTTTGACGCCGAAAAAGTTCCCGACGACGAGATGACATGGGATATAGGGGAGAGAACAGCGGAAAGATACGCTGAAATAATCAGAGAAGCCGATGCAGCTGTCATGAAAGGCCCTATGGGAGCCTTCGAGGATTATCCAGACGGCTCTGAGAAAATTGTGGAGGCCTTGGCGGATTCAGAAGGCTTCACTGTCCTTGGAGGAGGCCACACTTCTTCACTCGTCCAGAGATTCGGATACGGTATTGAAGATTTTTCACATGTCTCTATAGCAGGAGGAGCTTTCGTACGCTACATGAGCGGGGAGAAACTGGCCGCAATTCAGGCACTCGAATGATTGAAGGATTTTTGAAGTATAGGCCTAAATTTTTCCTATGAAGATATACAAGAGAGGAGAAGGAGAGCCGGAGATAACAGTTGTCGGCTCCGTACACGGAGATGAACCAGCAGGAAGAGACGCTATAGAAAACTTTCTGGATGAAAACCACGAATTTCTGAGGCCTGTACAGTTCATCATAGCGAACGAAGAGGCCCTGGAAAAAGATGTCAGATTTCTGGATACCGACCTGAACAGGGTTTTTCCCGGCGACTCTGAAAGCGAAAGCCATGAGGAACGTCTGGCTTCGGAAATCATGAGTGCTATAGAAGGCACAAAAGTTCTTGATCTGCATACCACTAGATCCTATCCCCAGCCGTTTGCAACATTCACGGATCTGAATGATACCACAAGACATATGCTGGCGGGATCAGGTGTCAAAAATGCCGTTCACTTTCCTGAACAGTCCGGAACTCTTCACGAACAGGTCGATGGCATAGTAGTGGAGACAGGACATCAGGGAACACCGCAGGCCCGCAGAAACGCTGAAGGAGTCATCAAGAACTTCCTTGCAGCACAGGATGTACTGGATATCGACTTCGAGGAATCAGATCCGGTGATATTCCGGTACTACGAAACTGTCGAAGGCGACTGGCAGTTCCTGGCGGACAACTTCAAGAAAGTCGAGAAAGGCGAAGTATTCGCTGAAAGAGACGGAGAAAAACTCGAGGCCTCTGAAAGCTTTTATCCCGTACTGATGTCCACAGACGGATACGAAGGCATGCTCGGATTCAAGGCCAGAAAGCTAGAGTAGAATGCGAAAACGTTTAAACAGTTCAAGACAAAAAATCTGCTATGGCTCAGAAAGGTGGACGTGTTTGGAAGTTTTTCCGTTAATTCTATGAGCCATAGCTTTCTCCGCATATCTTCAGTGAAAAATTTCTCCTGGTAAACGTAATTTATTCGCTATTTCTGTATTTCAACGCCATTTTTTATCTGAAAAAAGCTTCAGCTATGCTCTATGCTATGTTAAAGGCCTCTGAAGGTTATTTAAGGTTTGATGCGTATTCTATGTCTGTGGTTCACATGACAGAAGATTCTAATTCGGGTGGACGTGTTTGGAACTTTGCAGCTGAATCTGCATGAAAATCCAGAACTACTAGACGACGATTCTCTTGACAGACTTGTTGAAGTTGCTCAATCCGCATTTAACAAAGAAGGACAGCCTGAGAGGGAGGATGTTGTAGAACATATAGTTCCCTCAAGCACATTTATCACTGCTGAGGCAGATGGAGATATAATAGGCTTCTCATCAACTGACAGAGTTGCTGATACTGCTTATGCAGTAGGCCTTGCTGTTCACAGCGATTACCAGAATCAGGGAATCGGTAAGCTGGCAAGAACGTATGGTGTGCTACAGGAGATGGGAGATGAAGATATTGTCTCTACCAGGACGCAGAATCCTGCTGTTCTTGGATATATGCAGGAGCTTTTCAATGCCTATCCGCGTCAAGATGAAAAAGCTCCGGAAAATGTTGGAGAGGCTCTCGAGAAGGTGGCGAGAGCTCTTGATCCGGATGCAGATTTTGAGGATGGGGTTATGAAAGAGGCCTATCCTGAGGCGATGTACGATGAGATACCGGATCACAGGCTGAAGGAGTTCACTGATGAGCTGCTTGAATACGAGAACGGGGATGCTGTGATCGCTGCCGGAGAAGTCTCCAGGCAGGATGTAGAAGAGGCCTATGAAAGCATGGTCGATGATCGTTCGTACGATGTCGAGGTGGTGAGGTAGGTTCATGAGAAAGATTCAAAACAGCTGTCAAGGAATTTCTTCAACAGGTGGAAAATTTTAATGCCAGATATTGATCCGTGGGGCGACGTTGAGATAGGAGATTACAGCGACAAGATGGAAAAATTCGGTATAGATCCGATAAGTGATGTGGAGGATCGTCTCCCGGATAACCTTCTCGTTCGTAGAGGTATAATCTTCGGGCACAGAGGCCTGAAGGAGTTCCTGGATGCGAAAGAGGACGGCGAAGAGTTTGCGATGATGACAGGTATCATGCCGTCAGGAGTCTTCCATTTCGGCCACAAGACTGTCGTCGATCAGATCCTGATGTACCAGGAGATGGGAGCCGAGATAACAGTCACAGCAGCTGATATAGAGGCCTACAACACGAGAGATATGAGCCTTGAAAAGTCCCGGGAGCTTGTTATCGAGGAGTACCTGAAAAACTATGTTGCTCTGGGCCTTGACCTGGATAAAGTTGATTTTTATTTCCAGAGTGAGGGAGGAAACGATTACCATCTGAAAAGCAAGCAGTTCGCGAAACATCTCACGCAGAACGAGGTGGAGGCGACTTACGGCAGCGCAGCGCCTGGAAAGATCACTTCGGCGTTGACACAGTACGCTGATATACTGAGGCCTCAGTTCGATTCCCCGAAGCCGACTGTCGTCCCTGTCGGCGTCGATCAGGATCCTCACATCCGTTTGACAAGAGAGGTCGCTCGAAAGTACCGTGATGCGGATTTCTACAAGCCTTCAAGTACATACAACAAGTTCATGAGAGGCCTCCAGGGCGGAAAAATGAGCAGCAGCGATCCGAAAAGCTACATCGCATTGACAGATGATATAAAGGATGCTAAAAAGAAGATCGATCAGGCGAAGACCGGAGGACGCGACACACTGGAGGAACACAGGGAGAAAGGTGCGAAAATCGAGGAAGATATGGTATTCGAGCTTCTGGCCTTCCACCTGATTGAAGACGACGATGAACTCGCAAGGATCAAAAGAGAGTACTCCAGCGGTGAGATGCTGTCCGGAGAACTGAAACAGATAGCTAAGGATAGACTTGAGGAGTTCCTGACGGAGCACCAGAGGAAACGTGAAGAGGCCTCTGAAAAAGTCGAACAGTTCGTCCGCGAAAACACCTGAAAATTCTTTAACAGGCCTCCACAAAAACCTGTATTATGTTGCAGGAGCTTTTCCTCCTTGAAGAGGAGCGGCGAAGTCCCGGCATGCTTTTTGTCCTGGGAGCAGTAGCAGTTTTCACAGGCTTTATAGCAGCTTCAACGTTTTTCCCTTCAAGGATAGCCTTCGTATCGGTCATCTTTGCTGCTGTACCCCTGATTTTCTCGCTTACACAGGAGTTCATGGATGATGAACAGGAAGGCCTCCCGCATATACCGGAGCTGAAGATGTATTTCTCGATCTTTGCAGGACAGGCCTCGGCCTTTTTCCTGATCTCGCTTTTCACAGAGGCCTCTTTCACAGCTCAGAGGACTGTTCTAGGTCTTTCAGGTGCAGCAGCTTCGAACGCAGGCCTTGAAACAATTTTACTGAACAATCTGGGTGTTTTCGCTGCGGCGCTTTTCCTGGCACTTGTGATAGGTTCTGCAGGAGCCTTTGTACTTACATGGAATGCTTCAGTCCTTGGCATCTTCCTGGCTGAAGTTTTCAGCACTGATCCGTTCCTGGCACTGGCCTATGTTCCGCATGCATCGCTTGAGATGCTTGGATTCATCACTGCAGGAGTCGCAGGGACTCTGATCTCCGCAGCAGTCTACAGGAAGCATTTTGACAGGGATACATGGATCGACTACGTGAAACTTGTCGCTCTAGGCCTCGTGTTGATACTTGTAGCAGCTGTCGTGGAGACGGCTTAAGTATAAAATATTTGATCGCGTCAACTTTCTGCGTGAAACTTTCGAAACAGGCCCTGGAAATTCTCGAGCAGTTAAAACAGAAAAACGGAGAATCAACTGTAACAGAACTTGAAAAAGAAGGATTCGACCAGTCGATGGTGAACAGGGCCTCTCTGGAGCTTGAACAGGAAGGCCTCGCAGAAGTAGATGAGGAAACAGATGAATACTACGTTCTCACGGATACAGGTAAAGAGGTAGAGGAGAAAGGTTCACCGGAGTACAGGCTTGTCGAAAGAGTAAGATCCGGTGATACACATATGTCAGATCTCCAGGATCTGGATCTCGATGTAGCGCTTGGAAAGGCCCGTGAACGCTCGTGGATCAAGATAGATTCAGGGGAAGTCGAACTTGTCGAAGACGTCGAACAAGATCCTGTCAGAGAGAAACTTGAGGAGAAAGATTTCACCGATGAACATCTGGATAGAGGCCTCGTCGAGATCAGAGAGTCAACAGTCAGGAAGATCAGGCTTACAGAAAAAGGAGAAGACGTCGAGACAGAGAAAATCGAGGAAGATTTCAACGTTGAAGCGGAAGTTGAGACACCGCGAATAGGTAAAAAACACTTCTACAAGGAAATCCTCGACTTCGCACAGGAAAAATTCGTGGAAATGGGCTTCCAGGAAATGACAGGAGACTTCATAGTACCAAGCTTCCTCAACTTCGACGCACTCTACACCGCACAGGACCACCCGGCCAGAGACCTCCACGACACATTCTTCATGAAGACACCTGAGAAAACAGACCTTTCGGAGTACGGAGAAAAAGTACAGCACGTCAAAGAAACACACGAAGACGGCTGGACTACAGGATCCAAGGGCTGGGGCTACGACTGGAGCGAACAAGAGGCCTCAAGAAATGTACTCAGAACACATACCACTGCAGTCAGCGCAAGAAGACTGCACGAAATCGATATTAACGAAGAAGAACTGCCTAAAAAATTCTTCATCATAGGTAGAAACTTCAGAAACGAAACAGTAGACAGAACACACCTTCCAGGATTCATACAGCTGGACGGGATCGTGGTAGGCAAGAACCTGAACTACAGAAACCTCAAAGGATACCTCAGCGAATTCTTCGAAAAAATGGGATACGAAGAGTTCCGATTAATCCCTTCATACTATCCTTACACAGAAATGAGCACAGAAGTACAGGTATACGACGAGGAAGACGAAGAATGGCTAGGAATGGGAGGCGCAGGCCTCTTCAGACCGGAAGTAGTCAAGCCAATGCTAGGATTCGAAGCAACAGTACTTGCATGGGGACTAGGCCTCGGAAGAGTAGCAATGAAAGCAGCAGAAATCGAAGACATCAGAGAACTTTACAGAAACGACATAGAAATACTTGAGGAAACTCCAAAATGGAGGCCTCACAACGGAGGAGAACAATAAATGGCCAACTTGGAGATAGATAAAAGAGAATTCGACGAACTTGTAGGAGAAAGCATCGACAACCAGAAAATGATAGAAGAAGGCTCAATGCTGGGAGCACACTGGCACCGCATCGAAGGAAACGTATGCGAAGTAGAAACATACCCGAACAGGCCAGACCTCCTATCAGTAGAGGGCCTCGCAAGAGCATACCGAGGATTCTTCGACATAAAAACAGGAAGAGAAGAATACAACGTAAAGAAAGGAGACCTAAAAGTAGAAGTCGATGACTCGGTGGAAAATGTAAGGCCTCACATCGGAGGAGCAGTAGTCAGAGGCCTAGAGCTTTCAAAAAAGAAGATTAACGGCCTGATCCAGCTACAGGAAAAAATGCACGAAACAATGGGCCGCAGAAGAGACAAGCTGGCGATAGGCCTTCACGACCTTTCCACAGTAGAAGCACCGTTCACATACAAAGCTGTAGAACCAGAAAAAGTCTCATTCAAACCGCTGGAATACGATAAACACATGCAGCTCGGAGAAATCCTGGATGAACACGAAAAAGGCCAGAAATACGCATGGATACTGGAATACGAGGACAGATACCCTATAATCGAAGACTCAGAAGGAAAAGTACTCAGCTTCCCACCTATCATCAACAACCAGCTAACGGAAGTAGACTCCGAAACAACCGATATCTTCATCGATGTCACAGGAAAACACAGAGAAACAGTAATGAAGGCCCTCAACATCCTCACAACAGCACTATCAGAAAGAGGAGGCCAGATAGAATCAGTAACAGTCGACGGAGAAAAAATGCCAGACCTAACACCGGAAGAAATGGCGCTGGATATCGAATACTTCAAAGACATCTCGGGCCTCGATCTAGAAACAGAAGAAATCGTCAAAAGACTGGAAATGATGAAGCACGAGGCCAAAAAGAAAGGAGACAAGATCAAAGTCAAGATTCCGGCCTACAGAAACGACATAATCCACCAGTACGACCTGATCGAAGAAGTTGTGATCGCACACAGATACGACAACATCGAACCGGAAGTTCCTGACGTCGACCAAATGGCCTCAGTGAAACCGCTACAAGACTTCACAGACAGAATAAGAGATGTAATGACTGGAGCTGGCGCCCTCGAAGCAAATACATTCTACCTCTCCAGCAAGGAAAAAATCTTCGAAATGATGGAGATAGAGGAAAATGAAGTAGCAGAAGTAGCCAACGCATCAGGTGAGGAACAGGAAGTAGTCAGAAACTGGCTTCTCCCATCGCTGTTCCAGACACTTCACGACAACCGACATCACAGCTACCCACAGACATTCTTCGAAGTATCGGATGTGGTAGAACTTGAAAACTCAAATGTCGGCGCTTCCAACCAGAAAAAACTGGCATACATCACAATAGGAAACGAAAAAGACTACACCGATGCAAGAGCAATTCTACAGGTACTTGAAAGAGATCTAGGCCTCGAATTCGATATACAGGAAAAGTACCGGAGCTGCTTCAAGGAATCAAGATCCGCAGCAGTCTACTTCAAAGACAAGAGAGTAGGAATCATAGGAGAGTTCTCGGAACAAGTCATTGAAAACTGGGAGCTTAGCTATCCTGTTTCTGGATTGGAATTGGATGTAGAGAAAGTGCTTGAACTGAAAGAGTAAAGAAAAAATTTTGTGAGAGGCCTTTTCGGGCCTCTGTTTCTAGTTTTCGACTTCGCTTTCTGTAGGGATGATCAGCCATGCTACAAGGTATGCAAGCAGGCCTGTTCCCAGTCCGAAGAATAGTGCGACTGCTACAAGTCTGACTAGCGTAGGATCTAGATCGTAGACTTCTGCGATTCCTCCGCAGACTCCTCCAAGGATTCTGTCGCTTTCGGAGCGGTAAAGTCGTTTAGCCATTTTTTATCTCACTTCGCTTTCGACGCTGCTCTGGTATTCGTGAAGTTCGTCTTCAGAGAACCAGATGCCTACTTCTTTCTCGGCTTCTTCAGCTGTTGCTGAAGCGTGGATGATGTTTCTGTAGAGGCCTCCGGATTCGTCTGCGTGATCCATGGACATGTGTGCGTACTGTCCTCTGATCGTTGCAGGGTGAGCGTCTTTGGCGTCTGTATCTCCGATTATTTTCCTCATGTTTTCTACTGCGTGAACTCCTTCGACTACCATTGCCACGATCGGTCCTTCCTTCATGTACTCTGCAAGGCCTTCGTAGAAAGGTTTATCGACGTGTTCCTCGTAGTGCTGTTCAAGTAGCTGGTCTGTAGCCTGGACCATCTTCAGTCCCATGATCTTGAGGCCTGTATCCTCGATCTGGGAGATGATCTCTCCTGTGATACCTCTTTTGACGGCATCAGGTTTCAAAGCTACAAAAGTCCGTTCAACGTATTCTGACATTATTTAATACACCTTGTACTTCAGTTATGCAGGAAATTTTTTAAGAAAACAGCCAGAAACAGGCCTGAAACATAGAGAAGAAAAAGTTTTCTCTATTTTGAAGCGTTGAGATGTCTGAAAGTGGTCTTGTCGCACTCCAGAAGCTCCACGTTCTCGTTTTCAAGCCATTCGCTGCCTGTCATGTTGTCGTAAGAGGCCTCGGATGTCCAGTCCATACCTGTAACTTCTTCTGATTCACAGATATTGTAGGCCTGAAGCATAAGCTCTGATTCGACAAGCCTGTAGTAGTTTTCTGTACCTGGCTCAGGATCAGTATAGTTATCGTAATTGTACGTGGTGTGGTCTCTCATCTGGAGGCCTATACATGTTCCCGCCTCGATTCCGAAGCAGTTTGTCTCGATCTCTGTCAGTCCGACGTTCATCGGCTCATCCGGTGTAGTGAAATTATTTACTCCGACAAAAACTAGTACTACTGCAAGTGAGATAGCTACGAAGAAGAGATCTCTTTCGAGGCCTTCCTCAAATCTTTCCGGCAGGCTTGGCAACTCCATACATTTGACTCAAGTTGTTCAGCTTCTTAAATCCCCCTGTCCACAGGCCTCTCGATTTTTTGATTTCTACTCGAGAATCAATTACAAAAAGGCTCCGTCGTCAACTATTAGACAGATGCAACTAGGAACTATTGAGGGAAAAGTAAATACTGACAGTTTCAAGTTCAGAGCAACTGAAGAAGTAGGAAAATTCGATTTCGTATCTGTAAAAAGTAATGAAAAATGGATTCTGGCACAGGTGGATGAAGTCACCAAGAAATCCGGTGGCGAGACCATCGCCGATGCCAACATCATCGGTTACAGAGACAAAGGTATGACTCGTGCTCCCCGCCAGGTTATCGAGCCGGACTCAATAGTTTACTCTGCAGATCAGGACCTGATCTCTGAGACTTTAGGCCTCAACGATGACGGTCTGAGAGTAGGTAATCTCGAGACAAATCCTGATATAGATATTTTTGTTAATCCAGAGGATTTCTACAAGCACTTTGCAGTTCTGGCCCAGACAGGTGCTGGTAAATCTTATCTTACAGGTGTGTTAATGGAGGAAATGCTTGAACAGGACTTTCCTATACTGATAATCGATCCTCACGGAGAGTTTTCTTCCCTGGGAACTCCTAATCCGGATAATGAAGAAGAGCCGAAGGGATACAACGTCAAGGAGTACTCTCCGAACACGGATATCAACAAGTCGGCACTTCCGCTCGAATTTTCCTCGCTTAACTTCGAGAAAAAAGAGTTACAGACACTGATACCGGATTCATTAACTAACTCCCAGATGGGAGTTCTCTACAACGCCCTGAAACGCCTCAGAGACAAAGACGAGGACTATTCTCTGATCGATATTGAGGATGCTGTACAGCAGGAAGACTCCACTGCGAAATGGAATCTGCTGAACTATCTGGAGCAGCTTGAGGAATCAGGCCTTTTCTCAGATAATCCTATCGATACTGAGGAACTGGTGGAGAAAGGCCGAGCAACTATAATCAACTTGAAGGCCGTAGAGCCGGATACAGCAGAGATGGCGGTGTACCTACTGGCGAAAAAACTTTTCGACCTGAGGAAGAAGGACAAAGTCCCGCCGTTCATGATGGTGTTCGAGGAGGCCCACAACTTCATCCCGGAGAAAGGATTCGGACAGGCTATCTCAAATCCTATCATGAGAAAGATTGCATCTGAGGGAAGAAAGTTCGGCCTCGGTATCGGAGTGATCTCTCAGAGGCCTGCACGTATAGATAAGAACGTTCTTTCACAGTGCAACACACAGTTTATTCTGAAGGTGACGAATCCTAACGATCTTAAGGCGATCTCAAAATCTTTCGAGGGAATTACTTCCGGTGTTGAAGGTATGATAAAGTCGCTTCCGCCGGGTGTCTGTTTCGTTCTCGGGAATCAGTATCCTGTCATGACTGATGTCCGGCAGAGAAAATCCAAGCACGGTGGAGAGACTCAGACAGCTGATACATACGAGGAGAAAGAGAGTATCCGTGTATTTGAGACGCGTAAAAGGATTTCCGAGGTAGAGAACATGTACGGTGAAAAATTCGATACCACGTACTATCCGCTCTATCTTGTGGAAAACGATGAGAAAAGAGTTCTTGTCGATGGGATAGAGAATAAAGTCAAGGCCAAGAGGAGCAAGCCGAGCTCTGAAGAGAAGGATATCATGCACAAGATAAGACAGGGAGTAGGAAAAAGCGATATGGTGGAGGAATTAGGCCTCTCAATCGCAAAATTGAGCTCCAAGATCGATAACTTGAGAGACAAGAATCTGGTCAAAGACGGAGAACTCGAGGTACGTGAATCAATACTTGATCTGGAGATAAAGGAAGAAGACGTCGTAAAGGAAGATCTGATGGATTACCAGGTCGATGAGGAAAAGGCCTCGAAGAGGTTGAAAAAATCAGAGATAAGCAAAGTTTACTATCCGTACTACTCTTCAGACAACGTTGTTTACGATCCTATACTTGAAGAGGAAATCGGATGATACTCGTGGTATTTTAAGAATTTACTTCCCACGGTTATCTACAGGGGTTCGTGGTCTAGTTGGTTATGACGTCGCCCTTACAAGGCGAAGATCCCCAGTTCGAATCTGGGCGAACCCATCTCCGGTTTTGAAGTCCTCATTTCCTGGAGGAAAAATATCTGCCTCTTAAACGCTATCAAGATAGAATAAGGTGATCAGAGGCCTTGAAAAAATCTACAGGCCTGAACATTTGTTGTCATCAATACGTATTAAAGGATTAAGTGTCGAATAGTTTGACTGTACGTCAAGAGGTTTGAAGATGTACGAGGTCTCGATTAAATGAGTTCATACAAGCAGGCTATACTCCTGAGAGAGGATCTAAATATGTCAAAGGGCAAAATGATTGCACAGGCCTGCCATGCATCTTTGAAGGCGTACAAGAAGGCTGATGAAAAGAAAAGGAGTGAATGGGAGTCTTCAGGAGCGAAGAAAGTTACGCTTGAAGTTGATGAAGAAAGTTTGAGGCAGAAAAGGATGGATGCTGAGGCCTCTGGCTTAACAGTTGTTACTGTGAAGGATGCCGGTCATACTGAAGTCGATCCTGGCACTGAAACGGCTATTGCGATCGGGCCGGATGAGGAGTCAAGAATCGACTCTGTCACTGGCGACTTGAAGCTGATAAAATAAAAACGATTAATACACAAACAAGGTTACACGGTAGAATGACAGAAGAAACTGAACAGGAACAGGACGAGTTTGCAGATCTGGATATGGCCAGTATGGACTGGGAGTACTACTCCGATACGTTTGGAATAGAAGGAGCTATCAAGGAACAGGTCGGAGACTTCATAGTCAAGGAACTTGCCCGTCATGATACCGGTGAAGGAGATCACGTCATAGTTCAGTTGAGGAAGCAGAACATGACTACTCTGGAAGCTATAGGAAAGCTTTCAAACATGCTCCATATCTCCAGAGACAGGATCGGATACGCTGGAAACAAGGACAAGAGAGCAGTCACGGAACAGTATATTTCAATTCAGGGAGTTTCT
Organism: Candidatus Nanosalina sp. VS9-1; assembly: GCF_047555085.1. Taxonomy (GTDB): domain Archaea; phylum Nanohalarchaeota; class Nanosalinia; order Nanosalinales; family Nanosalinaceae; genus Nanosalina. The sequence continues at coordinate 196,463 of NZ_CP180230.1, forward strand.
CCTGAAGATGTAAGACAGATATTCACTGATGAATTTGATCTTGAAGTTATCGGCATGAACGGCCATATCGGCCTTGGAAATCTTGATGCTAACCGTTTTGAAATTGTAATTAGAGATCTTAATCTTCCTATTGAAGATATAAGGAACAGAACGTTGAAGATAGTTGATGAACTTGATGGAAAGTTCCCGAATTACTTTGGGGATCAGAGATTTGGCTCTGCAAGGCCTATAACTCACCAGGTAGGCCGTCATATTCTCAGAGGCGAGTTTGAGGAAGCGGTATGGACTTATATTGCCAAGCCGTATGATTCGGAGTACAAAAGCATAAGGAAGACACGTCAGAATCTCTGGGAATCCAGGGATCCCGAGGATGCGGCGGAAAAGTTCCCTGAAAGTTACAGATACGAGAAAACACTTCTTTATCACCTGACAAAGAATCCTGGTGACTATAAGGGAGCTATAAAGCGCCTGCCTGAAGGCCTTCAGGAGCTTTTCATACATGCTTATCAGTCATGGATCTTCAATCGAGTACTTTCGACTCTTCTGGAGGATGACTGGTACGATGAGAAGTATGAGATCCCTCTTGTTGGGTATAAGACTGACTTGAAGGACAACAGGCCTGAGAACTTGATCAAGGAGATTCTTGAGGAGGAAGGTGTCAGTCAGGAGGATTTCAGGCTTCAGGACTTCCCGGAGCTGCGCAGCGAGGGAACTTTCAGACGTGCTTTTGCTGATTTCCGGAACTTTGAGATTCTGGGGATCGATGAAGATGATCTGAACATGAATCAGAACAAGATGCGTGTGAAGTTCGATCTGCCGAAGGGATGTTATGCCACAGTTCTCCTCAGGGAAGTAATGAAGAACTAGAGGCCTGTAGCTTACTTCAAAGCTCTTTTTCCGTGTTCTTGTGTTGGATATATTAAGTTTTGATTAGAAACTTCTTCTTGTTATGATGGATGTTTTACTGTGGCTGCTCTACGGAGCGACTATCTATGTCACAGTTTTCCTGCTGCTGGTATTTCTTGAGGGCGGAGAGTTGAAGCCTGAGGCAGAATGGCTTGGGGAATGGCCTTCGATCACGCTTGTTATCCCTGCTTACAACGAGGAAGACAGTATAGGGATGACTATAGAATCCTGTCTTTCTGTCGAGTATCCAAGGGACAAGATGGAGGTTATCGTTGTAGATGATGGAAGTACAGATAGAACAGAGGAGAGAGCCAGAGAGTACGAGGAAAATGATATTGTAACTGTTATCAGTCAGGAGAATAAAGGAAAGGGAGGCGCCCTGAACACAGGCCTTGAGAATGCTTCAGGAGAGTACATGGCCTGTGTAGACGCAGACTCCAGGATCATGGAGGAATCTCTGAAGAACATGGTTTCTCTCTTCGATGAAGATACTGCTGCTGTTGCATCTGCGATGAAGGCCTACAAGCCGAATAACATGATCCAGAAGGTTCAGTGGTTCGAATATATTGTTGGAATCTTCACCAGAAGCATCATGAGCATAATCAATGCTATACACGTTACTCCAGGCCCTCTAAGTATATACAGGAAAGATGTTCTTGAGGAGGTAGGAGGTTTTGACGAAGAATCCCTAGTTGAAGATCAGGAGATCTGTTTCAGGCTTCAGAAAAATCAGTGGAAGGTGAAAAGCTCACGTAAAGGTGAAGTATATACTATCGTTCCTCAAAACTTCAAGGAACTTTACCACCAGAGAAAAAGATGGTACAGGGGATCTATAGAGAACCTGATAAAGTACAGAGAAATGATGTTTAACGCAGATTACGGCGACTTCGGGTATTTCGGACTGACCTCCAAAGTTCTTACAGGCGTCCTGTCTATGATGGCGGTCCTGATAATAACTTACGTGACCGTCCTCCCGATATACGATCTACTGCACAACATATACCATGTAGGGTTAATGAACTTCATATCCAGCGCAGGATCGCTTTCAATAGGCCTGATGCTGGAAAAGGCCTACTGGGCTGTTATCAGCATGCGTTTCACGAGTATATTGATGATAGCTACAATGTTTGTAGTATCGGCATCCATGGCGTACATGGCCGCCCAGCACACTGAAGAGAAGGTTCTCAAGCAGGGAGTGGTGCCAACGTTTATCTACCTGGCGTGGTATGTACTTTTCGTAGGATTCATGTACATGATAGTTTTACTGGAAATGATTTTTGATGTAGAGGCGAAATGGTGATGAGACAGGAAATAGAAAAACATGCAGCAGATATCTGGAACAATGACAGAAAATTCCTGCTAATACTTTCAGTCTTCTTTCTCACACAGCTGTACATAGTCAAAACTGTCTGGAATCAACCTCCAATATGGGATGCCTCAATATACATAGGAATGGGACAGAGACTCTTCGCTGACGGCGCATTCGGAATATGGGAAGCCTTCAGGCCTCTAATGCTTCCTGTGATACTCGGCACGCTATGGAAGATCGGAGTCCCGATGATAGGAGTACCATACCTGCTTTCCACAGTAGCCGTCTCAACAGGCCTTGCAGCAGTATACTTCCTTACAAAGAAAACAATATCAAGAAAAATAGCGTTATATACAGCGGGAATAGTCGCATCTACAACACTGTTCTATGGATACACTCACATGATTTTGACAGGTATACCGGCATCATTCCTTGTCTTTGGAGCTGCATACCTTGCTTATCAGCGTGATAATCTTTTCGCAGGAGGCCTCAACTCGCTTGCATTCCTTACAAGATTCCCATCAGCGATAGTAGGACCAGGCCTTGCAGGATACGTTTTCCTGAGAGATGTTAAAGATGATTTCTGGAAAGCCTTCAAGAACGCTTTCTATTACACTTTAGGATTTTTCGCCGTTGCAACACCTTTCTTCCTGTTCAATCAGCACCTGTACGGTAATTTTCTGAGGCCTATAACTGCAGGAGCCAGCGTTCCTGTGCAGTCAAATCCTGAGACATACTTCTTTGGGCTTTACTATCTCAGGGAGGCCGTACTTGCCAATCCTTTACTGGTTCTTTTCCCTGTAGGACTGGGTGCTGTAATCTACATGAAGGACTGGAGATACGGTAGCTTTGCAGCAGCACTTTTCACGCTTTACGGCTTCTTCACAGTATATCAGCACAAGGAGCCGCGTTTCCTTCTGCTTTTCCTGCCATTGATGGCTGTATTTGCTGCCAGAGGCCTGGAAATAGTAGAGGAGGAGATCGTTTCAAGATTTGATCTCACATCGGAGAACTTTATGAGGGCCTTTGTCGTTGTAGTATTGATTTTGACTTCGATAAGTTTCTCGATTACCTACAGTCAGAACCAGTGGACTAACGAGTATCGTGTGGAGTTCCTGGATGAGATGGATCAGCTGAACGGTACTGTAGCAGGTAATTATCCTGTCATATCTATTTACGGAAGGTTTGAGTATGTTGCTTTGAGGCCTGAAAGTATCAACGAGACATACAGTCGTATCAAAGATGAAGTTGATTACTATGCGTTTGACTCCGGGGCCTGGTACTGTACGGATGCGATTCCTAACTGTCAGTCCAATATAGATGGAGTTGTGAACGAGATCGAAGAGCAGAATATTAAGAAAGTTCACATCGAAGGCTATAATCGTAACTTCACAGTTTACGAGGTGCCGAGATAAAAATGAGAGAAGTCCAGAAATACCGTTATATCTTTGCAGCGGTTTTGACAATCACGATTTTCACACTCGGAGTACTTTTCAGTAACTTCGTCGATGATACAAGATACAACTCTCTGCAGAACGAGATACAGCAGGACAACGTTGAGCTTGAAAGCAAACAACTTCAGTTAAACTATATCAGATCAGGCAATGTTGACTCATGTCAGGGCCTAGAAGCAGGTCTACAGGATATTGTAGCGAATTACAACAACAGGCTTGGAAATCTCCAGGACTATGAGGAGAACAGTTTCTTCCGCTCCGATGACTTCGAATCAATGAAGAATCTGTATGTCCTTTCAGGCCTGAGATACTGGATGTTCGCCGATGAACTGCAGGATAAATGCGACTACAACGTTGACACTGTTCTGTACTTCACAACACAGATAGGCGACGCTGATGAATGTGATGCATGCGGATACACAGGGGAACAGCTTTCATTCCTCAAACAGAAGTACGGAGATCAGCTTCTGGTCTTCACAGTTCCTACAGAACTGGAGGACGGTATGATCGACATACTTGAAAGACAGTACAACATCACAGAGGTACCAACAGTTATAGTCAACGAGAACGCCTCGAACCGTCTTGAAGGAAGGGTATCGAGCGACGAAATCGAAAAATTCGTCAACACCCAAGGTGAATAATTTGTCCAGAGGAAAAAAGACAGCTTTTGCAGCCATCGTATTTATTCTAGGGCTTTCAGCAGGCCTCACATTTTCATACATGTCTCATGAAGATGAAAGACAGGCCCGCAACTACTGTATGGATGTTGAGCAAGGCCTTCAGGATCAGATGGATCAGGGATTTGTCAACTGCATGCTTCCAGGCAAGCTTCAGGCAAATCTCTCTGAAGAAGTCGAGGAAAGATCGAATCTTAGATGTGTTTGCAGGAGAAAGATAGGAGAAAACGTGGAAGTTATACAGATAACAACTGCAAAATAAATTTTTTCTCCCTGTTTTCAGTAACTGTACTTCTTCGGGATAACAAGTTTGTTGCTTCGGCCTTCCTTCTTTTTCTCAATTACTCCTTTATCCACGAGGCCTGAGACAATACCTGAAACTTTGGCCTTTGAGTAGTCCAGCTCATCTACAAGATCTTTCTGGAGGTACTCTCCATCGCTTTCCTTCAGTATATCCAGAACTTCCTCTTCATCCTCATCGAGATCAGGATACTCATCAGAAAGATTTTCCCGCCTTAGCCTTCTTCTTACCAGGAAAGCCACAAGCCCTATCGCCAGGAGGCCCAGAATAATTATCAGGAGCTCTCTGTAGCTCTGGAAAGCAGGTTCCTCTGAAGGTGTGAAATCCTCGTAAAGTATGTAGAAACTGAGTGTATCACCAAGATCCGGCTCCAGATGCCATTTAACTGATATCCGTCTCCCGTTAGTGTCTGTTTCAGCGCCGAGAGGACTGATCACCTGCTGTGACTCATTCTCGCGGTTCATCAACGCAGTTCCTTCAGGCAGTATAACTTCCAGATCGTATTCATCGGTAGGCCTGTAGATAGGGTGCTGATAACGGAATATGTTCGTCTTGCCCTGATACTCTATAAGATCCTCCACCTGGTAATTAAGATGTACTGTGAAATTAGATTTTCTATCTGTTTCACATCTGATCTCCGATCCCAGAGCTATTTCCCTCGTACTGCAGTTCATCTCCTCCCCTTCCAGCGTAGCATTAACATCGGATATATCTGTTGAAGTAATGTAGATAAACGCATTAGAGGTAAGATCGCCGACAACAACATCTGTATCAACTGTCGAATCGGCAAGATCTACAGTAACATCCTCTCTAACGATATCTGTAGCAGAGGCTGTGGAAACGAATAAAATAAGAGCTAGCAAGGCAAAAATTTTCTTACCTGAGATATTTCCGGCCCTCAAGGCCTCCGCTTGACGTGAATCTGGTGACACGTTCACAGATTAATAACTCCACATTTATGTTTACCTAGGGTGAATAGACGCTAGTTCTCATCTGCTTCAGGATTTGATACTAGAACGCCTCCAACACCCATCTGGGCGTACTTGTGCATCATATTTGCAACTTCCTGGAGACTTTCCTGTGTGTCAGGGAGTTCCATCTCGTACGTGTCAGGGCCTTCAACCTGTACATAAGTAGGCCCGTAATTAATCACGGTCTTAATGGCTCGAGTATAGTTTTCAGCTTCTGCCCGCACTTCAGCGACCTGTGAAAAACCTTTTTCCAGGCCTGGATGAGGATTTTCGACTTCTTCAGATTCCTCTACCTCGTACTCTGTGATATCAAGCTCGTCCTCGCTCTTCATCTTTTCGATGTGGTCGTCAAGAGAGTTCTCAAGATCCTCTCTCGTCGGGGCAACAGCCTCGAAAACCATCCAAAGTTCTATTCCCATGAAAGATAAGAAGAGGTACAGCTTTTTAGAACTGACCTATCGTTCACTGCTGATCGAGTAATACTTCTCACCGTCCTCTTCACGGACCTCAATCTTTCCCTCCTTCGCAAGCCATCCAAGACCTCTGTTCAGGGCCTCGTGATCAAGATCGCCTGTAAAGTTCAGTAATTTGTTCGCCTGAGCCTCTCCTTTCTCACGCAAAGCATCGTATATCTCCCCTGCGGAACCACCGATCTCTGCATTCACATCCACTTCGACCTCTACACTGTCTTCCGTAGAGGCCTCTTCGGCATCGGCAACTTTCAGTATTGTCTCAAGAGCTACATCAGGGCTGACAGAGATCGCATCAATCCCTTCCTCAACAAGGAACTCTGCGTAGTCTTCATGTGTTGAAGGGGCATCGCCGCATATACCAACGTGTGCATCGTTTCTGTGTGCTCTGCGGATTAACTTGCTGACAGAATCCTTGACTGCTGGATCCCTCTCATCGAACAGCTTCTTCAACTTGTCGCTGTTCCTGTCCACCCCCAGAGTTAACTGTGTGAGATCGTTTGTTCCAACTGAGAAACCATCAAAGTACTCAGCAAACTCTCCTGCACGGATAATATTTGAAGGAATCTCAGCCATCACAAATACCTCAATATCTCCGTTATCAAGTCCATACTCTTTCATCTTAGCCCTTACATTCTTCGCCTCCTCTACAGTACGACAGAACGGAACCATGACGGTGATATTATCAAGGCCAAGATCGTCAACACATTTCCTCAAGGCCTTACACTCTAGCTCAAAGGCCTTGGAAAATTCTTCATCGTAGTAACGGGAAGCTCCTCTGAATCCGATCATAGGATTAGCCTCATCCGGTTCGTAATCCTCGCCGCCCTCCAGCTCTGCGTACTCATCCGACTTGAAATCGCTTAGGCGTACAACGACTTGATCGGGATAGAAGGCTGCTCCAATCTTTCCAAGGCCCGACTTCAATGCCTCTACGAACTCTTCTCCGCGATCCTCCTCTATAAGCTTCAAGGGATGCTCGCCGACATGAGAGGAAATTATGAACTCTTCTCTTGCAAGGCCTACTCCATCAACAGGCAACTGCGCAAGGTGGAAGGCCTCGCTTGGCTCTCCAATATTCACCTGTACATCGGTATCAGTCTCCGGAATCTCCTCGAGGTGGTGTTCCTCAACGTTGAACTCCAGTTCCCCGTCCCATATCTTTCCTGTACTGGATGAGCAGTCAACTGTAACTTTATCGCCGTCTGAGATAACTGATGTTGCATTCTCCGTTCCGATCACGGCAGGTACTCCAAGCTCCCTTGAGACGATCGCAGCGTGACTTGTACGGCCTCCTTTGTTCGTTATTATCGCTCCGGCCTTCTTCATGATCGGCTCCCAGTCAGGATCAGTCATATCCGTGACAAGAACTTCTCCTTCCTCGAACTGATCGATCTCCTTCGGCGACGAGAGAACATGTGCTGTACCTGAGCCAATCTTCGATCCGATAGCGCTTCCCTCAAGAATCACCTCGGACTCCTCCTCAAGTTTGTGGTCTTCAATTACGTTTTCATCTTTCTCCGACTGTACTGTCTCAGGCCTTGCCTGTACAATGTAAAGCTTCTTGGTCTGTCCGTCCAGCACCCATTCGATATCCATAGGCTTTCCGTAGTGCTCCTCGATTCTCACAGCGTACTTTGCCAGTTCTTTTACCTGATTATCTGTAATACAGAACTGATCCCGCTCCTCCTGAGGAACTTTGACTTTCCTGTTCTCCTCATTATCTCCCTCTTCATGATTCTCGTTCCTTACAAGCTTCTTCTCCTTGTCACCAAGCTTCTTTTCGATTATACCAAGATTATTCTTGAAAACAGTGAACTCATCGGGATTAACCTCTCCAAGTACAACGTACTCACCCAATCCATACGAAGCGTTGATCGTCACCACTCCATCGAAACCGGAATCAGGATCCATACTGAACATGACTCCAGAGGCCCCGATATCGGAGCGTCCCATCTTCTGCACTACAGCAGAAAGCTTCACATCGAAATGAGAGAAACCTTTATCCTCCCTGTAACTTATCGCACGATTCGTGAAAAGCGAGGCAAAACAGTCCTTGATACGCTTGATAAGATCCTGCTCACCTGAAACATTCAGATAAGTCTCCTGCTGCCCAGCAAAAGAAGCACCGGGAAGATCCTCAGCAGTAGCCGATGAACGCACAGCAACCATTGGATCATCGACACCTATCTCATCTTCAAGAGTTCTGTAGGCCTCTACAAAATCCTCACGCAGTTCCTGCGGCATATCTGCCTCTTTGATATGTGCGCGGATCTGTTCTCCACGCCTCTGCAGATCGTGAACATCATCTGTATCCAGGCCGTCAAGAAGTCTCTCGATCTTATCCTTCAATCCTGTCTCACGGATAAATGTGTCATAGGCCTCTGAAGTAGTGGCATAGCCTGGCAGAACAGGCACCTCTGTCTCGTTCCTTAATTCTCCAAGATTTGCGCCTTTTCCGCCGACTTTCGATGTATAATCGGCCGTGATTTCTCCGAATCCCAGGACGTTCTTCATACAATCTAACTGGGCCTCGCCGCCATAAAAAGGACTTGTTAGTATAGAAAAGTGAAAAATCTGTATAGGCTTTATTCGTCGTGTCTTACCATTGTTCGATCGATCCTTCCGACCTCTGGACCTGTCGTGTCCTCGCTGACAAGGATAGCAGAATCGTTCGCAAGAGCACCAGCACCTACAAAAGGAGATCCTCCGTTAGTTGTCCCGATATCGATATCCTCAAGATCCATAACTTCTTTGATATGCTTTGCCTCGTCTTCAGAGGCCTCTCTATGGATAACAGATCCTATAGAGTTCGCAAGAGCGCATACGCCGGGATTTGAGATTCCGGCAACTTCACCAACTTCAACAGGTACTTCCAGTACCTCTTCAATCTCATCTATATCGTCTTCGAGAACTTTGCTTACTATAGCACCTTTATCGTTCGCAAGAATAAGATTGCCGAGCGCTGTCTCCTGTGTCTCAAGAACCTTGAAATCAACGCCTGATTCCTCCAGCTTGGCCTTCTCTCTGCTGCTTACAGTCTCAGGTATCAGTATACAGTTCGAGTTTCCTGCTGTGAACAGGCCTACAAGACGGGTCTTTGCGATATATGTCTCTGCACTGTTCTCTACATCAAATATTTCCTTCCGGGAGAACTCTGGAGGGAAGATAGCCTGACTGCTCGTAACAGTAGCGTAAAATCCTATGTTGCTGTTGCCGAGATAGTCGTATCTTTCAATTTCCAAGTATATTCACTGCTCCGGAAAGAAAATTTTCTGCAGGAAAAGCTGAGGCCTGAACTAGAGAAGTATAAAGAGAATCTTTCACTCTATACTGTTTCTTCTCCAGTGCCTATCCTTCCTAGGTTTAATTGAGCGTTTTGCAGCTCTGTCAAGGCCGAAAGCCTTCAGTGAAACCCATCGTGGGGCTGACTTCGCCTTCTTGTTGGCTTTTGCCAGCTTCTTCTTAAGTGTGGAACTTTTGTTTGAACTCATTATTGAACACCAATTATTGCTTTATACCTCAAATCATCTCCTGAAGCTTATATTACCCTCGCTATCTTCCTTCTCGCTCTGAAGATCACGGAGGATATCCTTCAAGTCTTCGTCACCAACCTTCTGTATGCGGCCCATCTCTCCGAGCCGTGCTATCTGCGCCTCAACGCTCTGAGCAAGTTCAGGCCTGGCCATCCTGACATTTCCAAGCCTGGAACGGGCCTCATCGCTGAGATATTTGGAGGCCTTCTCTTTTATCGCCTGACGCTGCTGCTCAACTTGCTCTTCTTGACTCTGTTGCTGCTCCTGAAGCTCCTTCATCTTCTCTTCACGAAGCCTGTCAAGCTCATCGTCAGACATTCTTTCTCCACCTCGTTTTGAGGCCTGATTTTTATGCTACTTCTTCGGATTTTTCGTCAAGGAAACTGCGGCCTTCATCAGTCAATTTACGTCCTTCTCCTTCCTCTGTCTCGAGGTATCCTGCTTCTTCAAGATTCTGAAGAGCAGTTCTGATGACTTTTCCTGAGGCCTTTCCGTGGTGCTCAGGTCCGTGGCCGTTGTTCTTGTTACCGCCGAAGATAGTTCGAAGCTTGGAAACTCCAAGAGGTCCATCAGTATAGATTCTTCTCAGGATAGCGGCACTTCTGATATGGTACCAGTTCTCCTGCTGTGGAGGAGTGTCTTTATCACTCCCTGTTTTTACATAATCTGTCCATTCAGGGGCCTCAAAGTCGTCTTCAAGCTTATCTGCAACCTCCATAATCAGAGGTTCTGCTTTTACATCATAAACCGTCGTCATACAACAAAACCGATGTTCAAAAACTTTTAAATCACCCGCGAACCTGTCGATTTCAGGATAGGATACAAACATTAATACGCAGGCCTCCAGAAAAACTACGTGATGGAGAGGCCTGAAATATCCCGGCTACCAACTTTACAGGATATAGAAGAGCTTCCGGAATGGGCGATGCCGCTGCTTTTCCTCGGTATAGTCATACTTATCTTCATCCTTTTCTCACTCGGCTACGGATTCCGGACCGTGCAGTCCGAAGCCACGTGCTCACAGCAAGTATCTATATGCAGAGGCATCCCGACAGAAAACGGCTGTATAGGTCTCCAGACTCAGGAAACATTCTACGACTTACCTCAACAATGCGAACAGTACGATGTAATCACTTCCGCCTGTGAAAACTCGGCAGATGGAATACCGGTACAGGCCCTCGACGTATTCGGAAAAAGCTGTAACGAATGGTCTCAGGCCTATGATATAGATGTACCGGAATTGAATTCCTCCTAGTTCAGTACACCCATTCTCCGTTTTCCTGGACTAGTTCGCCGTCGACGAATATTTTTCCGCCGCCTGCGCGTTCTCTGAGATCTTTCACGATGTCCCAGTGGATGCTTGACTCGTTAGGTTCCTCTCCTTCCGGCATGCAATCTTCGTATGCTCTTCCTATAGCCATATGGATCGTTCCGCCGATCTTCTCGTCGAAGAGTGTGTACTTGATGTATCTGTCGATCTGTCTATTTGTACCGATTCCCAGCTCTCCGATGTACTTTGAACCGTCATCAGTGTTTATCATCTCCTTGAGGAACTCCTCGTTTTGATCTGCCGAGAAATCAACTATACGGCCTTCCTTAAACTCCAGTCGTATTCCCTTGATCTCGTTTCCTTCTGCAGTGACCGGATAGCTGAACTCTATATGACCTTCCAGAGAATCCTTGACAGGTGCGTAGAAAACCTCTCCATCCGGGAGATTGTGGTTACCGTCAGCGGTGACTCCTTCACGGCCCTCGATACTTATCTCGATATCTGTGGTGTCATCGACTATCCTGACTGTATCCCCGGCATCAAAAATCTCTTTTATCTCCTGATTCTTTCTCTCCAGATCCTCCCAGTCAGTTTTCACAACTGCATCGATAGCAAAGTCCTCAAATTCCTCTGTAGACATCTCTGACTGCTGTGCAAGGCCGTCAGTAGGATAAGCTGCCAGAACCCATTTAGTCCTTACTCTTTCATTGATGATATCTCGCGTGGTGCTTCTCCACCTAGAGATCCTGTCTGCGTCGATAGAGGAAAGCTCCTGGAAATTATCAAGGCCTTTGATCTTGATCACAGCATCCATGTTCTCCATCTCCTCCATACGGGCCTCCGAGAACTCGTTCATCTGCTCATCGGAAGCATTTTTCATCCAGTAATAATCTTTCATCTCTCCTGACATAGTATCGTATAACAGATGCTCGTAAGGGAAAGCTCCTTTGTCTATAACCTGTCTCCGTACCTCCTTGAAAAGTGGAAGTGCCTGAAGAGACTTCGCCATTATAGATACGTTATCTCCCTTTTCGACCTCTGCTGCTTTTTCAACAATAACTTCTGCAAATTCCTTGATCCGTTCTTCAACCATGTACAGAAATTCTGACTCCAGTTTTTTATTCTAAATTCCCGGAGGCCTGAAAATTATCTCCAGTGTCTCAAAAGGAGGATGAAAGCCAAAAGCCCGATGAACCCTGTAGAAGCTGCTATGACATTGAAAGCTACCTGATAGCTGTAAGTATCAACTACAAGACCTACAACAGGGAATGACACAGCGAAAGCAGCTCTGGAGACAAGGCCTCTAACAGAAAGCACTGTGGCTCGCATCTCCGATGAGATCAGTCCATTAAGATAATCCGAGATAACCGGCTTCGAGAATCCTCTGACTGCGCTCAGACAGGCTGCGAAGACGACAACTGCAATGTTCTGGAAAAAGCCGAGTAGCGTTATAGCTGCCACTGTGACGCCTAGAAGTGATAGAAGTGATTTTCTCCGGCCCAGAAAGTTCTCCAGTGTGTAGGCCTTTCTGGCGGCTACAGCAGAGATTATGCTGAGGCCTGCGAAGATCAGTCCGAAGTAGGCTACCTGTATCCCGGAAATCTGGAAGTATGGCTGGTACAGGTAGTAAGCTGATTTACCGGCTGCTGCGATTATAGCAGCGTAGACTACAAGCCATCTTATCTTCACACTGTTGACACAGTACTTCAGTATCCCCTTCAGCTTCCTTGAGCTCTCATCTTTCAGATCCTCGTGCTTTGAAGGCTCCCTCAGCGAAAGCGATAGAGGAATCAGCAAAATGTAGAGAGGCACCATGGCCATGATTGCGGCTCTCAGACTGAACTCTCCGATAAATCCTCCAAGTATACTGGCAACAGCGACAGATACAAGGCCGTAAAACGTTGCTTTCCCCCATATCTGATTGTACTTATCTTCAAGATCCAGCTCCTGCAGTGAATCATACATCACTGCCGATAATACGCCGGATTCAAGGACTGCACCCACTCCGAAAATCATCTCAGCCAGCAAAAACTCGTAGAATCCTGTACCAATGCTGTAGAGGCCTATACCAGCAGCCAGGAATAGTCCTGAAAGTGTCAGGCTTGTCCGTCGCCCGTAAAGATCTGCAAAATATCCTGAAGGTACTTCCAGGCCTACAACAGTTACAGAATACGCAGTCTGCAGTAAAGCCACCTCTGTCATCGAAAGGCCGTTATCAAGGAAGAAAAGTACGATTACAGGTGTGAAAAGAGCGAAACTGGAGATTATCTTCCGCAGATAGATCTTCCAGATATTGCTTTCCAGAGATTTGAATTCATTCATACGGAAAAATTTGAACTTGTAGAATAAAAAGAAAAAATTTGATAAAAAAGAAGAGATGGAGGCCTCAGCCCAGGAACTCTGGCTCCAGGCTCTTGTCCTCAACCTCCTGTCTCAAGGCCTCTCTGAACTCTTCCAGATCTACGTCACCTTCTTCACGCTCTTCTCTATCTCTGACGGAAATGTTCCCGGCCTCTTCCTCGTCATCTCCAAGAATAAGCATGTATGGCACGTTGTCGTCGTGAGCGGCCTGAATCTTCTTCCCGACGGTCCAGGAACGATCCTCGATCTCCACTCTGAACTTTGAAAGTTCTTTCTGGATCTTTTCAGCATAGGCCTTGTTGTCATCCGTTACAGGAAGGATACGCACCTGTTCCGGTGCAAGCCATGTCGGGAAGTCTCCTGCAAAGTGTTCGATCATGACTCCCATGAAACGTTCGATAGATCCGAGGATCGCACGATGGATCATGACGGGGTAATGGTCCTCGTTGTCCTCTCCGACGTACTTCAGTCCGTAGTTACGCGGGATGACGAAATCGAGCTGGACTGTACCCAGCTGCCATTCTCTTCCGATCGCATCTTCCACCTCGACACCGATCTTAGGCCCGTAGAACGCTCCTTCTTCCTCGTTAATCACATAGTCATCTACTTTCTCATCTAACGCGTTCTTCAGGGAGCTTTCTGCTTCTTCCCATAATTCATCCGGTCCCTGAGCCTTCTCAGGCTTTGTCTCGAGTATAAAGTTGACATTAAATCCGAACTCATCGTACATCTCGATAATGATCTGGAGATGCTTCTTGATCTCCTCCTCGATCTGATCCTTACGGATATAGGCGTGGCCATCGTCTTGGGTCATACCTCTAACGCGTAAAAGGCCTGAAAGCTCTCCACTCTGTTCATTCCTGTAAACTGTCCCGAACTCGGAAAGCTTGATAGGCAGCTCTTTGTAACTCCTTTTACCGGAGTCAAATATATGCGAATGGTTCGCACAGTTCATAGGCTTGAGGCCGTACTCTTCATCGTTTTGCTCCCAGGCAAACATCTCGCCTTCCTCCTTGAAGGCCTCGTAGTGCCCCGTTTTCTTCCATAGCTCTGCTTTATTCAGTTCTGGTGTCCAGACTTCCTCGTAGCCGAGTTCTTTATTCTTCTGGCGGATGTATTCCTCGAGCTCTCTTCTCATCTTCATCCCATCTCTGTGGAAATGTGCGGCACCTGGCGAGAAATCAGGGATCGAGAACAGTTCCATCTCCTGTCCGATCCTCCTGTGATCACGCTTTTCAGCCTCTCTGCGCTTCTCCATGAAATCTTCGAGATCTGCCTCGGAGGAGAAAGCTGTTCCATAAACTCTTGTAAGCATCTCGTTCTCCTCATCGCCTCTCCAGTAGGCGCCAGCGATCTCCAGAAGCTTGAAGGCCTCAACTTCCCCCGTAGATTCTACGTGAGGGCCTTTACATAAGTCCTTGAACTCTCCCTGCTTGTAAAAGGAAACTTTGTCTCCTTCAGAGGCCTCTTCATCCAGGATCTCTCGTTTATACTCGTTGTCCTCGAAGAAATCTTCAGCCTCTTCTCGTGGGACTAGTTCACGTTCTATCGGAAGATCTTCTTCGATTATATTCTGCATCTCTTCCTCGATTTCTTCGAAATCCTCCTGATCCAGATCGACTCCGTCGATATCGTAGTAGAATCCTTCATCAGTCCAAGGTCCGATCGTAAGCTTTACTTCGTCGCCGTAGATCCTCTTCAAGGCCTGTGCGAATACGTGTGCGGCGCTGTGGCGCAGGACTTCGATGTATTCTTCGCTCTGATCTGTTACTATGTGGACGGTATCTCCGTCTGAGACATGTTCCTCTTTGGCTACGAGTTCGCCGTTGATCTTTCCGGCTACTGTATCGTCTCCAAGGCCTGTTCCTATCTCGTAGGCCACATCTTCTACTGTCGAGTTTTCTTCTACTTCTAAACTGGAGCCATCTGGTAGTTCTACTTCAATCATGAGAGATCTCCTGCAAAGTTTCTAATTTGATAGAAAAGATTTTGACAGCTAAAGTTAAAGCTGGCTTGGTTGCGAGACATGCGGTCGTGGAGTAGGACGTCCACCTTTCATTGCATCAAAAGTTGAGGCCTCTGCTCTTAATAATTTATGCCAGTAAAATCCATGTATGATCAAAGTTCTCCGCCTCGGACACAGAAGAGGCCGCGACGACAGAATATCCACTCACGTAGGCCTCACAGCACGCCAATGGGGAGCTGATGAAATAATCTACTCCGGAGAAAAAGACACTAACATACTGGAAAGCCAGAGAGACATCATCGATCGCTGGGGCGGCGACATACAAATAAGATACACAGAGGAATGGAAGAAAGAGATCAAGGAATTCGAAGGCCTCAAAGTCCATCTAACGATGTACGGCGAAAAAATCAACGAGAAAATAGAGGCCCTTGAAGAAAAGTTTGAGGACAGAGATCTACTTGTTATCGTCGGTGCCGAAAAAGTTCCTAGCTGGGTGTACAGAAACGTTGACTACAATATCTCTGTAGGAAACCAGCCTCATTCTGAGATAGCAGCTCTCGCCGTATTCATGGACAGGATACAGGAAGGAGAAATAAAAGAAGATTTCCAGGACGCAGAAATCCGTGTCAGGCCTTCAGAAGACAGGAAACTGACCGAGGAAACCGGCTAAAAATTTTTCAGACAGTTTCCCCGAGTTTCTCTCTTACACGTCCTGCATAAGCCCTGATCTCGTCGCTGTAACCGAACATCTCAAGATTTCTCAGGTCTTCCTCAAGATCATCAGCATCTTCCAGGCCTTCGCCATCATAGTTTTCAAGCACGTACTCGGTGAGATGAAGTCCGAACATGTTCAAGGCACTTGTAGTCCTGTCAAAGTTCTCTGAAGCCCTTTCGCTGCCTGCGTTAGGGTCCAGCAGGTAATCGATCCATCTCTCCGCCTCGTAAAGATCGTCGAACATCGCTCTTTCGTCATCTGTTATGAATCCGTAAAGTTCTTCACCGCCGCGTTCTTCTCGAGTAAATTCTTCCATGTAGAAACAGTTAAGACCTTAAACTTAACTTTATTCCGGTCTGTGAGGCTTAACCTCGAACTCTTTACCATCTTCACCTAGCTCAGTCTCCCCGAACTTTTCCGAGGCCTCTTCCAGAAGTTTCCGCTCGCTGTTCCTGTATCTACGGGAGAAATGTGTCAGTACAAGCTTCTCGACATCGGCCTCTTCTGCGATCTCCCCGGCCTGTAGTGCGGATGTGTGTCCGTGTCTTTCTTCAATCATCTCATGCAGACACGTTGATTCATGGATCAGGAGATCAGCGTTCTCTGCATTATCTATCAGATTGTCGCATTTCTCTGTATCACCGCTGTAAACGATTTTTCTACCCGGCATCTCCTCGATGACTTCTTCAGGCCTGATCTCTTCGCCTTCCCATTCGATAGTCTCTCCGTTCTTCAGTTTCCCGATCTTTGGCGATGATCCAAGGCCTAAATCCTCCATTTTCTCCTTGTTCGCTTTTTTACTGGATTCTTCCTCGAAGCTGAAGCCGAAAGCGTTGACTCCATGTTCTACCTCGAAAGGCCTGATTTTGTAGCCGTCGCCGACGATCTCCTCGCCTTCGACAATGTCCTCGACAAAGATCTCGTAGCTACGGTTGAAGTATCCGGTGTCAAGAATCCTGTCGGTAAATTCCTCTGTTCTCGGCGGGCCGTAGATGTAAAGCGGCTCTTCACGGCCTTCAAGCTCCATCGTCTGGATCAGTCCAAGCAGGCCTGAAAAATGATCGGCGTGCCAGTGCGAGATAAAAATCCTGGAAATCTTCATGAGGCCCAGTTTCTCCTTCATCAAAGTTCTCTGTGTTCCCTCTCCGCAGTCGAAAAGTATGCGTTCTCCATTGAAATCTATCAGATTGGCGGCGAGGCCTCTCTCCTCGGTAGGTACTGCGCTTGAAGTTCCCACTGTCCAGACTCTCATATTCAAAACGTTTTGACTGAGTCTTTAATTAGCCTCCCGAAAGGAATAAATATTGCTACCTCTATGTAACACTTATGGTTGATGAGGTTTCGTCTCCGAGCAAGGGCTGGCAGGAAGTAAATGCACTGATGCAGAAAGGAGGCCTTTCAGATATTGAAGAAGTCATAATGTTTAACAAGGCCCAGTCAGGAGACGCAAGCTACGAAGAGGCCACAGCACAGACACAGCTATCTGATTACCAGGCCTCAGAGTACACTACACTGTAAAGATGTACCGTGTCAGATTTTTATGCACATAGACGCTGTAATCTGCCTCGTAGCCGCCTATCGAGGCCTCGTTGTACATAAACACTACTTCTCCCTCAAAACTTTCCACGACTTCCAGGAAATCCTCTACAACGTTCGAAGTCTTCTTAGAGGCCTGTCCGTACGGAAGATCAGTTACAATTGCATCAAATTTTTCCAGGCCTGAAACTTCACTGATTTCACATCTCTCTATGTCGTAATTGATTATTCCATAATTCTCGAGATTTTCCCCCGCACCTTCGATCATCTCCTCGTCGATGTCACGGCCGTGAACTCCAACGCCGCAGAGACCGGCCTCTATCAATATTCCGCCGGTCCCGCAGAAAGGATCAAGCAAATGCTTTCCAGGCCTGACACCTGAAAGATTCACAAGCACACGTGCCAGGACAGGATCAAGAGAAACAGGCGATGAGAAAGGCCTCCTGTCGTTTTTCCGCTTCATGAAAAGGCCTCTGTCGATATCCTGTACAAGTTCTGATAGAACAATTTTTTCCTCAAATAGATAGGCCTTGAAAGTTTTCTTCGGATTTTCAAGATCAACAGAATTTTTTTCGGATTCAATTTTTCTGCCGAGTTCTTTCTCAATCTTTTTCGTATCTTTTTCCTCTTCTGTAAGATTTTCGGCCCGTACAGCAAAGCTTCCTGAAAAATCGATGTTTGCATCCAGTTTCTCTGGCTTTGATGCCTCACTGATCTTTCTGGAGACTTCATGCGTCAGGCCGAGACGTTTCAGCTGCATAGGCTCGGCCTCCGTCTCCGCTAGATTTTTTCTTCTTGAGGCCTTTTCATCTATTTCCTGGCTTTCCAAGAATCCGTTGAGTTCTGCTTCTGCGAGTTCAAGATTTTCTCCGGCTAGAATGTAGATGTAGCTCATTTTTCTATCAGGCCTGTTCTCTGTCTGGTGTGTTGAGTTTAATGAATGCAAGGTATCCGATGATAAGTCCGGGCCAGTAAGTCGTCAGTCTGAACAGGACTGCTGCGGTAAGCGCTATTGCAAAGTTCAGAGGATAGAAAAGCATCAGTATGCCTGCGAAGGCTGCTTCAAATGTGCCTGAGCCGCCGGGAGTCGGTGAGAAAGTTGCAACTCCGGAAAGCATCACGGTGAAGTATATAGCAGGGAAGTTAGGGGTTATAGATAAAGACAGTAGTATGAAGTACAATGATGCTATCTGCAGAAGGAAAGTTGCATGTGTTAGAGTTGCTGCTTCAAGCAGCATTCTGGGATCGTCTCCGGCCTTGTAGAATGCTGCCTTGGTGGATGAAATTCTTTCCTTTATCCTCTGTATGAATTTTTCTCCACGCCCAATCCGGCTCTGTATCCTGTTGAGGATTACGAAAAGGTATTTCTCAAGTATTTCCTCGTCAAACCATAGAAGATATGCTATCAGGCCTCCAATCAGTGCAAAAATGATTGCAAGATAAGCTGCCTGTGCTACGAGGCCTTTAACTGACTGGAAGAGGAACATGTAGGCTGCCCCTGCTGTGAGAAAAGTAAGGAAAGGTATGGCATTAATTATATCGGCAGAGATAACGCATGATAGTGATTTATCGTAGCTGGCATCTGTGTTACGTGACACGATATATGCCATGAAAGGCTCTCCTCCGAACTGGCCTAGCGGCGTAATAGAGTTCAGGAAGTTCCCTGCCATAAACATCTCCATAGTTCTCTGGTACTTTAGATCGAAGTCCATGTGCCTGAAGAACATGTGCCAGACGTATCCCCAGATCAGGAATCCGGAGAGGCCTAGGCCGAGAGCAGGAATGAGATAGTATGGATTGGCGCTTCTCAAGGCCTCTACAAACTTGCTTACATCTGATATGTACACCATGCCTAGAAGGATAATTAGTGAGATTCCGAACCAGAGGTACTTGTTCTTCTTCAGGGCTGAAAGCTTACTCTTTTTCAGTTCCATAAACTGTCGTGTCTCCGCATTCCAGGCATCTGTACAGTATTTTATCTCCCTTCGATTTTATACGTACCTCACAGTTATCTCCAGGCCTGAGAAATGATCCGCAGTTATTGCAGAATTTCCGTTTCAGTCTGGAGGGAATAGGATTTTCAGACTTCATACTGATCTTCCGGGCCAGTTCAACATATCTGTCCGCAAGTTCTTTTTCATCGGAGTCAAAACGCTTCTCTGCAAGATCGAACAGTTTTTCGATCCTCTCCAGAGCAATATTTGTCATACAGTTCACCCAACTGTCTCAAAGCTGTATTTATCCTTCATAGCGTCTTTCTTTCCGAAAAAGTAGTAGATTGATGGAGGAACGTAATCGTTCAGTGTTCCTATAACACCTTTCTCATCGACACGTCTGACAGAGACATAGAACTGATCTTTCAGAGTTACTATTTTCCCGTGCATGGAGGCCTTCTTCATCAACTCGTGATCCTCGTTGAAAGGTAGAGATGCATCGAACCCATCTACTTCCTCGAAAACTTTTCTCTCTATGAACAGGAAGTTTCCGACAGCAACACGTCCAAGGCCTGTAAAGTTCATGAACTTCAACATCTTGGAGCCGAGGCCCAATAAAAGTCTTCCTCTGATGCTTCCATCGAAGGGAATCCATGAAGAAGTCCCTGCGACAACATCTTCTCTGCTGATCGAGGCCTCTACTCTTGAAAGCACCTTGTCGTCCACGAGCTTGACATCAGCGTCCAGAAACAGGATGGTATCTCCAGAAGCATGCTCGGCGCCCTCATTTCTTGCTGCACCAGGTCCATCACCTTTATCGCTGAACACTTCTACATCGTACTCTTCAAGTATCTCGAGAGTGCCATCGTTGCTTCCGCCATCACATATAATTATTTCATAGTCCTCGAAGTTCTGCGACTTAATGGACTCCAGAAGAGTTCTGATATAGTCGCTTTCATTGTATGTCGGGACAACTATAGATATCGAAGTCATAAAATTGGTTATACCTCTCAGGCCTTTCTATTAGTCCAGTTCGATTGCAAGATATAAAAAATCAGCTTGGAGAAAATACTAGGCCTGGCTGCGGATATTTAATAAAAATAGATCAGAATATTCTTTTCCGTAAAAAATGAAGATTTATCATCCTGATTCAATCGAGAGATTTATCGTCGGTGGAGTAAAAGTTTCAGCTCAACAGCAGAGGAAGGCCTTTGAAAAAGTCGGAGTTGAGTACACAACAGATTTCACTCTCGACTACGATATCATGCATCTGAATTTTCTCGGGCCTCTGGCTCTGCCCTTGCTGTTTATCTCAAAGCTTCTCGGGAAAAAAACTGTTGTCCATGCGCATTCCACAGGAGATAATCTTGAGGACACGCTTGCATTCTCCAGTATCTGGGGGCCTATAGGGAAAAAGTACTACCAGTTTATCTTCAGACACAGCGATCAGGTGATCGCAGTATCAGATTATTCGAAGGAGCTTCTGGAGGAAAGAGAAGTCGGAGATGTAATCACTCTGAGCAACGGCGTTGACAACGATGTACTTGATGGATACAACGAAATCGAAGTGCCCGATGAATACTCGGAAGAGGCCTTCAGAGTCGTGAATCTTGCACAGGTATTCGAGCTCAAAGGCCTTGATACATTTATTGAGGTAGGAGAATCGATGCCTGACGCAGAGTTCACATGGTTCGGTCCAAGACACGAAAAACTGAATCCGAAAGAGACTATAGAAAAGATCGATGACACTCCTGAGAACGTAAGCTTCCCTGGATTTATCGATGATAAAAGAATACCTTTCAGAATAGGCGATGTCTATCTGTTCCCGTCTCATGAAGAAACTCAGGGAATATCTGTTCTTGAGGCGGCCTACTGCGAGATGCCTCTTGTAGTACGTGATATCGAGGCCTTTGAAGGATGGCTGAAGCACAGGGAGAACTGCTTGAAGGCTGAAACGACAGATGAATTTATAGAACACGTTAAGACTCTTAGAGACGATGAGGAATTGCGGGAAAAAATCGCAGCCAATGCACGTGAAATGGCAGAACACCATACGCTGGAGAAAATAGGAGAGAGACTTCAAAAAATGTACAGAGAAGTCCTCAGCAGCGATTAAAAATCCGTCGAGGCCTGTTTTTCTCTCCTTTTTTCCGGGCCTGTTATAAAAAATCTTGATGTATTACTTCTGATTATGAGGATCGGATTCTTCTCCGACAGTTACTTCCCGGAGTTTGATGGAGTAACTTACACGTTGAAGGCCTGGAAGGAGCGACTGGAGGAGAGAGGTCATGAAGTATACATAATCTATCCTGAGTCGGAGGAGTACGAACCTCAGGAAAATGAGATACCTGTCCGATCTGTCTCAAATCCTTTCTACAGCGGATACAATATACCGGTACCTGTTTTCAGAGATGAGTATCCTGATCTTGATGTCGTGCACTGTCACAGTCCGGCAACTCTCGGGATCTCAGGCCTAAGATTTGCACGTAAAAACGATGTGCCTGCGATATATACGCATCACACGCCGATAGAGGAGTACTTTGAGCAGAGTGTGCACAGCAAGAAAATCTCTGCAGGCCTTGAGAAAATCTATGTTCCTCTGGAGAATTTTTTCCTGGAAAAATTTGACGTCCTAACCGCTTCTACTCCGGAGCCAAGGAGGCCTGTCGATTTCAGGCAGCTTCCTGTAGGGATTGACATGCAGTTCTTCAGGCCTTCTGAAGAAAAATTCTTCGATGAAGAGGATGTTGAGAGGCCTGTTGCAGGATACAGCGGAAGGATCAGCATGGAGAAGAATCCCTGTGAGCTTGTGGAGATGGCCGAGAAGTTCGATGGTACGGTGGTCGTGGTAGGTGAAGGTCCTCTGAAGGATAAACTTGTTGAAAAAGCACCACAGAACGTTGTATTCCATGATTTTCTTGAAAGAGAAGATTTGCCTAAATTTTACTCGGACATAGATGTATTTGTCACAGCATCCACAGGAGACACTCTAGGCCTCTCAACGCTTGAGGCCAACGCATGCGGAACTCCGGTAGTTGCACCTGATGCAATCCCATTTGAAAACACAATCGAGTCTGAAAACGGCATCCTGTATGATTCAGGCGATGTGGAGGCGTTCAAGAACAAAGCAGAGAAGGCCTCAGAAAAATCTTTCGACACTCGAAGCGCTGTAGAAGAATATTCCCTCTCAAAAACTATAGACGAGCTTGAAGAGATATATGAGGATAAAAAAGATGCCAGCAGATAATCTTGAAATCTTCAAAAAAGTTATTTTCCAGCTACCTGATCTAAAGAAGAGCTTTACAGGCCTGATACTTCTTGGAGTGGTTTACAGCACACTGCTTTATTTCATGATTTCAGAAGGAACAATATCTGCTTTAAGTCCTGTAGTAATTCCTTTCCTCGCTGTGGCACTTTTTATCGTTCCAGGAATCCTTGCTTCGGAGGCCTACAGCTTTTTTCTATCAGGTTATCCGCGCAAATGGGGATACTTTCTATCTCTGGTTAATCAACTTATAATATTTCTCTTTACAGTACTTGTAGCTCTTGCAAGTACTTTTACTGAGGCCTGGAATATTATCTGGCTAGGATTAACGACTCTTTACGCCTCGAACTTCTTCGTGCTCGTTCTATCCAACGGGCCTGATGTTATGGAGAGGATTTCTGTGTTAAGCATGATACAGCCTGTCATGATTCTCACTGGTTTTCATTTCGTCCTCGGCAGATATCTTGAGATAGGCCTCATGTCATACCTGTCCAACTTCCTTGTTGTTATAGGTGCAGGAATAGTTTTGCTGCTTGCATTTTATCTTACAGAGTTCCTTGTCGGATCGAATGTATCTGATATCTCTATGCTATCTCTTGCAACTGCTTTGCTTCAGAACAGGCAGGAAAAACTTGATATCGGGAGAGATGTCAGGCCTGATGTACAGACACTGGAGCTGGAGAATTCTTCAGGCCTGAAAAAATTCCTGGTGCCGTGGCTTCATCCTGGGCCTCTGCAGGGATTTGGAGGGGGACAGATAACAAGCAGGATAATCGAACAGCTCAATAATGACGGGGAGGGATTTTTCCTCCATGTTCCGTCCTGTCACCAGATGGATCCATCTGATCCTGGAGACGCTGAAAAAGTCCTTGAGGCCTCCAAGTCGCCTGAAAAGTCTTCTCAGGCCTCCAAACTTGTCAAAGGTGATTACGGTTTCTGTACTTTCTACGGTAGGAAGTTAGGAAGTCAGAAGATTGTGTTCATGGAGGTTGAAGGATTTGATGACTACGATGCAGCAGTTTTCCAGGAGATAATCGACAAGGATGACGTCCTGCTGATAGATCTCCATAACCAGCCGAAGACTGTACACGAAGAGGAACTCCGGTATGGTACGACAAAATCAGATGAGATACGTGAGAAACTACAGATGTTCCTGCAAGATCTCGAAGAGGCCTCCACACAGAGTTACAGTGCAGGATTCGCCATTGATACAAGTCAGAGGCCTGTAATGGCTCTGGTTGAAGAATCAGGGGGTCAGAGGACAATACTTTTCGGTGTTGAAGGAAACGATGCTTCGGAAAATCTTCTGGAACTTCAGAGAGAGCTGGAAGATGATTTTGATCGGGCGCTGATGTTTACAACGGATACACACGCCAGTATACACGAACTTGCCAGTGAAAGCCAGGTAAGCAAAGAAAAAATCCGTGAGCTTGTCGATGAAGCTGTTGAAGATCTTTCGGAGGCCTCTGCAGGATTTTCCGTTGGTAAGGCGGAACGGATGAAGTTCCTGACAGATGAATACTTCGGACTGATCTACACGATAAATATACTGGTACGGCTTATACCGATAGTACTGGTTGCGCTGTACATACTTCTCGTTGTATGGCTGATCTAGGCTTCCTAGCTGTCCTGTTTCATCCAAAAATTAAATGTGTAGGTGCCTCAGTTATCTGTATGCTCCGTCTCCGGGAACTTTTCTGCCTGGTATTTCTTCTGGGCCTTTTCGCACAATTATCAGTCTCTGCAGGATGGGCTTCACAGGAAACGGATAAATGCCGTGATATCTGGATTGAAGGCGGCCAGCAGAATCTCCAGGATTTTCCTGTGCCTGTAGGACTGGAGAGTGATCAGCAGATGCTTCAGAGCTATCAGGATGTAAGATTTTACAGCAAGAGCTGTGGGAACGGAGGACAGCAGCTTGACTTTGAATTCGAGGAAACAGACAGCTCGGGCATAGAGGCCTGGATCAGGGTTCCGGATCTTCCTTCATCAGGTAAAACTGTTTCAGTTTACTACGATAATACGACTGCTGTATCAGATGCCGAAAGCCCGGAGCAGGTCTGGGATCAGGATTTTGCAACTGTACAGCACCTTGAAAATGATGTTTCAGGTGACGGAGGAAGTTTTTCAGGATCTACGGAAAATCAGATATTTGGAGAGACTTTAAACGGTGTTTCAACTTCTTCAACGGGTATTTTCGATGGAGCATATGATTTTGACGGGAAAGACGATGCCCTGAATTTTTCGAATAGTTTCAGTTACTCTGATACAGAGGCCTTCACTTTCACAGCGTTTTTCAACAGGACGGAGGAACTGGACGGTGATGACAGGGTTTTTGGATTTGATTCCGATTCCAGCTGGTCCGTGTTCCTCGACGGAGGAGGAATTGACGGCGAGGCAGATCCTGTAGTCGGTTTCAATGGATCTCTGCTGCCGTCAAATGTTTCAACTCAGCAAAACAAGTTTTACTCGACTACTCTGCGGTATGACGGTGCAGGTACGGCAGATATCTTCGTCAACGGCGTACTGGAAAACTCCACGACAGGTGTTGAATGGGAAAATCCTGTTGAAGAGTTCCTTCTGGGGGCCTCCGGTGCAACCTCTCTTTCCGGCTCCAATCTGAGTTTTGGAGGCCTTATGGATGAGTTCAGAGTTTCTACTCTGGATAGATCGGAGGCCTGGATCGAGGCCTCTAACAGATTCCTGAAAAATGAGAGTGCTGTAGAAACAGGAAATGAGATCGAGTACGTCAATGCAGTGATCCATTCTCCTAGCAGACAGTACATCGATAATACTTCTGTGCGTCTGGAGGTTTCATGGGAGAATAAAAGCGATTCATGGTTTTACAGTATAGATGATGGGCCTAACAGGACGGCAGGCCTTTCGGGTGTTTTCTATACGAATTCGACGAATCATCTGAGAGTCCTGTACGGGAACGGTACTTCGATAAATTTCAGTGAGCAGGCAAGCGTGGTCGGCGATCAGGCGAATCTGGATTCCGATACATATCTGGAGGTGCCGTTCATCAATACTTCAGGTTATCTGAAGGTGATAGACAGGTTTGGTGAGACTTCTGTACTTGATACAGGTCAGGATACTTCGATGGAGGTCATCGCTACAGGTGACTGGAATCTGACTGATGACTATGTTTTCTATCCTGATGCAACAGCTAGTGACAATCTTAAGCGTGTAAGAGTCGGCGAGCAACCTCAGGCAGTAAGTTCGGGTGTAGGATCGAATGGTGCTCTGGGTGCGGCAGATTTCGATGTTGATGGCTCTGAGGAGCTTGTTTTTCTGGGTACATCGAATACTGTGAAGTATCTTGATGAGGGAACTGTAAAATCAACCGGCTTCTCGTCTTTTGGCTCCAACGAGCAGTACGGGATATCTCAGGTGGCGGATGTGAACAGGGATGGAAAGCCAAGAGTTGCATACGTGACGGGAAGCAACAATCTGGCTTTACTTGACTACCAGGGGAACAAAGAGAAAATTAACTCGAACTACGGGCTTGCGGCGAAGACCAGAATTTCACCTGTGGACTGGAAGGGAGATGCCAAAAAAGAAATACTTCACATCGGTACGGGCGGAGATATCAAATACCAGTTTTACAACGGAACCACTGAATTCGTTCAACAGGATTCGTCTAACGTGGCCGCGGAACAGTCTGTAGGCCTGGCATCAGGAAAACAGTTCGAGATAAATACAACTCTGAAAAACTTCTCCGAAGGAAAGCACAACATTACGGTATACGCATTTGAACCGGGAATCTATGCACAGGAATCTGTAAGTTTCACTGTCGACGTCTCCGATCCTGAGTTCCAGAACCTCGCTGATAACGTGACCGACAGCTTCTACAGCCCTGATACCGCAAATATTTCCGCCGAGGCCTACGATCAGTACTCGGGCCTCAGTGAAGTGAAACTTTCCACAAATGAAACAGGAAGTTTCTCGAATAAGACAGTCTATAATTCACCTCAGGAGTTTGAAAATATTTCCGATGAATTCGTCCTGTCTGAATTCTTCTGGAAAAACACCAGTTTCACCGGAGAACTTGGATACCGGCTCTGGGCCTCAGACGCAGCTGACAATACGGCATACACATCTAAAAACTCTTTTGAAGTCCACAGAATCGATCTTGAGGCCTCTAATGTTTCATTCAATACTACTGAGCCTGTTGAAGGCCAGGACGTGAATCTACAGTTTAACGTCAGCAATGTCGGAGGTGCAAACGCCACCGCCAATATAACTGTCGTTGAGGAGGAGTACAACGGTTCTGCATGGGAGTTTGTCTCAAATTCAACCAGGGAGGAAGAGTTAGAGGCCTCTGGGTTCAACATAGTGAACTTCACTGTAACTCCTGATACAGGGCCTAACAGGTATACGGCCTATGTTGATTCTGATGATTCTATAGATGAGAAGAACGAGTCCAACAACAATATCTCTTCTATGCTGGATGTTTCAAGCTATCATCTGAAGTACGGGAACAGTAACTCGGCATTGACTCTGGGAAGCGGACAGAAACTGAAGAGCTGGACACAGTCCGATCCAAGAGGAACGATATTCTACTCGGATCTTGAGGCCTCTTACAGTGTAGATGACTTGAGGCCTCTCAATGAATCAGGTGATCTCTCTGAGGCTGACAAGGTTCTCGGCATGAAGGGTCACAACGACTCGCTTTCCAGTATATACGACGAGGATCAGGATGGTTTTGCTGATACTACAGGTTGCATAGATATAGCAGGGGAGACACAGTGCCAGATCCCGCTGGTTAATTCCACAAATACATCTAATTTCCAGACAGGTATTCTGTATGACGGTGCAGGTTCCGGTGATTTCAATGGTTCGCAGGACGTAGTTTTCGCTACTGAGATAAAGGATGAGAAGCAGGGAAGGTACGGGTTTTACAATTACGAGATAAAGGTGCCTTCGCCGCTTTCAAGCCAGTATTCGCCGAGCGATTTCGTGGATCTTCGTGTTGAACTTAAGTAGAAATTTTACCTTACAGATCTCGGTTTTTCAGGGGTGGCGTTAAAGTACTAAAAAGATGCTATACAATACAGTGTTAGAGGTCCAGAAATTCCGATGAATCTTAAGCGACTCGCAATTTTCAGCATCTTTTTGGTGCTTCTATCCGGTTTTGCAACGTCAGCATTAGTAAGTAACTCCGAAAGCTGGAAGGACAACTCCCTGGTCATAGCCAGAAGCCATTTCGAGGGCGAGGAAGTGCACGCAGTGACCAGTCTATCCGAAGGACAGCTAATCGAGGAGATGCTCAGAGATAACAGAAGCCATACTGTTTACGAGCCAGAAAACGGCGATGATGCCGTATGGGAGAACTATGCTAA
This sequence comes from Candidatus Nanosalina sp. VS9-1, assembly GCF_047555085.1. Lineage (GTDB taxonomy): Archaea > Nanohalarchaeota > Nanosalinia > Nanosalinales > Nanosalinaceae > Nanosalina. The sequence goes on from NZ_CP180230.1 coordinate 224,479, forward strand.
CTATCTAAGGAACGAAGGAAAGCAGGACATCTCGTCCACATTCCTCAACTGGCAGGAAAGCCAGTACGATTACTATTCTGACGTAGAGGAGGAAGTAGAAGGTATCGTAGTCATAAGGCCTGGATTTGCCATGGATACTCTTTCTGTTTATCCTCAGATAATCAACGGGAATTACTGGCCTATCTACTACAACGGAGATGACACAGATCGATTCCTTCAGCGTCAGGCCTCTGATAAAGATGTAATTTTCTACGGAGAGTACATTGAGCAGCCTTGGAGAGGCCTCGACTCGAATTATACTATTATATCTGAAGGTTCAAAGGAGGAGAACAATGTCAGGCTTGTAGGACGTATCGCACAGGAATACGACAGTGAATCTGCGATCGTTGCAGGTGACAGCTATCTTGAGAAAGGTTTCATGAAGAAAGGAGATCCTATTATCCTCGGTCAGAGTATAGAGGATACTGCACAGGTTATCAGGGCACTTGATGTCTCAACGGTTGAAGTTATCGGTGCAGAGAACGTTGGGTTCGGTAACAGTCTTGAAGATCAGGTTGGAGATAGTACTACAATTATAGCAAAGTTTGGAAGACGATTCACAGGAGCACAGGGACTTGACTCGACTTATCCTGTTAAACAGATTCCTGCTACGCCTGTAGTACGTGATATCTCTGTTAGTTCCGTCAAGGTATCCGATTCAGGGAACATGGTTGAGCTTGTATTCGATAACGAGGGAACTATTGATACTGCGATAAATCTTTCAGCAGTCGCTTTCTCTTCCGGCAACCAGGAAGAGCTTATCAGCCGACAAGATGATATAATATCACGTCCTGGACGAAATATCACGATAGACTTTAACTCAAGTATAGGATTTTCACCTGAAAACGCAGAGGTATCTTTCACGTATCAGGGTTCAGAAGGAATAAGCTCTCGTTCATTCAATGTTGAGAACGTTGATTCTTGGGCTGCCTCAGAGATCTCTCTTGAAGATGTATACTACTCTGAGCCTCAGGAAAGGCTTGCGATAGAGATACGCAATCAGGGAGAAAACACTACTTACGTTGGAGCGCAGATACATGATCTGAAAGTAATCAACAGATCTGTAAATCCTACAACAGATCAGATAGTTGAGATAACTCCAGGAGATACTGAAACAGTATACGTCGACGCATACATGTCGGAAGAGGCGTTGGAGCGTAACAACCAGCTTGATCTAGCTGTTACGGCAGGAGATGCAGTACACACCTCCAAAGATCTCCACAGCTTTGAGGAAGTACAGCTAGAAGTAAGAGAAGGAGGAGTGCTCGTAGTAATTGTACAGTATGGACCGTACGTAGTGATCCTGCTGATCCTACTGCTGCTTCTTTACCTCATCAAGAAGAGGAGAGACCAGAAAAAGTACAGAGGCCTGAAGTAAAAAAGTCTGAAAAGTAACGCAGGCTCCACATTTCTCTTTACTTTTATCTCAATCTTTTTTGGAGAGATAGTCTTAGAAGAAAGGCACGTACCCAAGCACCGCAAGTATAAAGTACGTCAAAAGGATTATCTCGACTGAGAAAACTATGAATGTCGGTGTGTCGACTTCTTCCTTCCAGTCGCTCTCTGAATTCGCCTCAAATCTATTATCTGTCTCAGATGTCCCGTAACTATCGGAACCCCAGATAGGTGAATCTTCTCCAGTTCGTTTACTGTGGAAGGCATCCAGATTTTTCTCCGTCTCCGTAAGATGTAACTTTTTCTCTATATCAGTAGCTACTTCCTGTGCTTTATCCTCTATCTTCTCCTTCCATGTTTCATCTTCATCGAAAAAGTCCTTTCCTTTATTTCTCCTTTTATTCATAGAACCGCCTCCTTCCCCAGTAAGCCGTGAACACAGTCCATATCAGGACAAGTACTGGCAGTATGTTCGAAGTCAACTCCTCTGTCAGAGGCCTTTCCATAACTCTTATTTGGACTGGAGCAATAGCAAGATTTTCCTTTTTATCCGAGGAAAACACGAAACTTCCCTCGCACACACCTGGATCGCCTGTGACAACTGTGTAATTGACAGGCTTTGACTCTCCTGTATCGAAAGAACTCGATCCTGTAACATCACGGATACAGTTTTCAGCATTCAACACTGAGGCCTCCACGTTCTCCAGATCGAAGTCTCCAGAGTTAAGCAGATCAAATCTGAGATTTCTAACTGATCCCTCTGTGATATTTACTCTGTACGGGCCTTCAAGCACGTTAAGATCTCTCACCTTTCCACGCGGAACAACTTCAACATCCACAGTTGCATTAGCCGGTGCGACAAAAGTGCCGTTGATATATGTGAAGGCCTCTACGGGTATACTGTACTCGCCGATAATTTCGCTCTCATAGACGTCCACTAGGAAGCTTCCGGAAACGTTTTCGCCGGGAAAGATCTCGTCGAAACTTTCTCTAGAGCTTTTCCATCCATCTCTCATACTTCCATTGACTGTGACGTCATTTGCTGATACATTACCCACTGCGGCAAGCGAAAAGTTCAGCTTGAACGTTGTTCCCTGCTGAACCCTGATATCCTGACTCGTCACAGTTAACTCAAGCCTTGGAACACCTGCAGGGGAAAGGCCCGCTGGTACCCATGGAGGCCGTCCGTCTCCTACGCCATCAGGAGGGCCTTCACCAGGTCCTCCGCCTGGAGGCGGACCAGGAGGGAATGCTCCGCCACCTCCGCCCCCGCCGCCGGAGCCACCTCCACCTTCACCGGGAGATTCCTCTTCATCGTCTTCTTCATCTTCTCTGTACCGGGTGTATGGTGCGAAGACGGAGAAACTGCTTATGCTTTCATCCGTGAATATCTCGCCTTCTGAAGTTGTAGCTGAAAGATTCGTGTAACTCCATCCATCACTGTATTCAGACAGGTAGATAAATTGAGGATCTTGATCGCTGTAACTGAAAGACAGATTCTCGATAAGGCCTTGAGCCGAGGTAGATGAGATATCGATCCACTGGCTGATATTCTCTGTACCGGAAGGATCAGGAGGAATATTATCGACATCGTCGATCTCTATATCCAGGCCTTTAACGGAGACATCCGCCGTAGCAAGCTCAGAGTCCTCAAGATTGATACTGGAACCTGAGACTGATTCGATCTCTGAACCGTTGTTGACAATTTTTACGTTCGATACCGATGCTGTTGAATTATTGGCGTACACTCCAAGACTGTTGCTCTGGATAGAGTCTCCGTTCACTGTTACATTTTCAGAGTCCTCGATGCAGAGGCCTCTGCTGAACTCCTGCACTCTAAGATTCTTCACTTCAATGTCCTGAGAACCTGTGATCTTCAAACCACAGGCCTCTAAGTCGGAGAAGTTTGCATCTCCGTCAAGAGTACTGTTGGCGAAATCGATTACAGAGTTACGGGAGTCCTCGATTTTCAGGCATGAACGTTCTCCGCCACCTGCTCCGTGAGGATCTTTGTTGAAGCTACTGTCATCCATAATGTAGTACCTGTTATCGCCGGTAAGAGTTTCACAGGGATCAACGGAGATAGCTTTCAATGCAAGTATGCTGTTGACGTAAACCTCATCGCCGCCCATCAACCTGAGATCAAAACTTCTGGACTCCATAAACGAGGCCTCGTTTTCATCCAGTACCGTTCCATCTCTCTGAACTGAGATGAAAAGCCTGTCAGAAAGACCTCTGCTTTCATGTATAACCTCTCCAGAGTTCAGAATCTCTGTAACTTCCAGCTCTGTAAGGCCCTCTGAATCAAAAACTACAGGCCTCACAGTAAAGTTCCCCTGAAAAATCCCTCCTGATACATCAGTCAGATTTTCTACACCGTTTTCAGATTCAAGGCCTGCATAAAGCTTTCCAGGGTACAGAGCTTCAAAGCTCGAGATCTCAACCTCTACAGTCCCGGAGTTCTCCTTCAGCAGAGCAGGCTGTGTAAGAACAGGCCTCGTGAAGTTTCCTGAAAGAGATCCATAATAGAGCTGAAGCCGCTCACCTGTAATATTAGCTCCTTCTCCATCAAAGTTCAGAAATATGTTCGGAGACACCAGAGAATTATCTGTAAAGGAGTAGCTTCCTACCTCCTCAGGCCTCTCAAATCCATCCGGAAAATCCGTGTAAAATCCCTGAGGCTCAATTACATCGAATCCCGGAGACGAAAGAGTCTCATTGTTATCCACAGTTGAGACATCCAGGCCTGAGACAGTGCTGGCCAGCAGTATCAGCGCCAGGCCTGTCAAGATTTTTCTATTCACGTTACCGCGCCCCAGAACTCTGCGAATACTGTGTAGACTCCGTTCATAACTGCTTTAACGTGCGTATCAAGATTTGGGAGTTCTGAAGTTCCTTCACCGTCCAGCCGTCCTGGATCAGCTACTTCAAGAGGGTAAGTATCTGTAAGTGAGCCATCGACTATGAAAGTAAGATCGTTTCCGTTGCTCGATCCTCTGAGGTTTATCGAGTAATCGATGCTGTCCTGTACCGCTGTATTGTCGTACCTTTCTGAAAGAAGGATGTTGCCGGTAGGACTCATAGTTAAGCTTGCTGTACCGTTGCCATCCGTCTGGAATCTCATGGTTTTTTCCACATCTGTGAAGCTTCCATCACTTATCTCCTGGCTTGGAGCAAATGCAGACATTCCATCGTTTTCAGTGATGGCGATCTGTGAGTTTTCCAGAGTACTGTTGTCTGAATTCTCCATGACAACAGTAAGATTGTACGGTACACCGGGATCAGGGAACTCTACCTCCTTTTCATCCACTTTTTCCCCGTTGACATAGATCTCAGGGAACGTGACAGGCCTCAACTGGAAGGAACGTGTTTCAACATTGTTTTCAGATATCTCCTGAACACTGTTCGACGTATCTGCCTCCACTTCGATACTGTAACTACCCGATTCCTCTGAGGCCTCCCACGTGTACTGGAATGCTTCCTGATTCCCCGGAGAAATATCCTCTGTAACGGTGAAAACTCTGGTGTCGAAAACTTCTCCATTACTTTTTATCTGAGCCTCAACGTAGAAATCAGTTGTCACAGGCACGTTACCGGTGTTCCTGACTGAGAAACTTACTGTCTGATTCTGAGAGTAGTAAACAGGATCTCTGCTTGCGGAAAGCCCTGTAACATCCAGATCTGCTCCTATGCTCACCTGATCGAAACTTTTCCCGTTTGCCAGCGCATAACGCGTGTAAACATTTTGATCATTGACTTCGCTTGCCGAAATATCAAAACTGAATGTTTCAGGGAATGAATTAGACGTCTTTTTCTTCACAAGGCCGTTGCAGCTTCCACCGTTTGAATCACTACATGCGCCGATTATTAGAGGCCTGGAACTGCTGATACCGCGGCCTGAAGCACCGGGATCAAAGCTTCTGGTTCCTATATCAGAGTTTACGGTGATACTGTCAAGATCAACGTTCAAACTGTTGCTGCTGTAATCATAGTTTATGTTTCCGGAGTAGGATCCGGAAAGACTTGAACCTGTATCAACAAAACTTGGATTGGAGCCATCCGAGCTTTCAGAGACTATCATTGAGGCCTCTGCCGGAAAAGCTGCAATCTTGGTTTCTGGAGTACCTGATATTTCTGAAGGTGAGACTGTCAGGCCTCCTATAGAAGTTCTTTTACACGTGTTGCCGTTAAAGCTTACTTCTGTATCTGCCAGGCCCAGATTCTGATCGCTGCTGTAGCTTACAAGCTGATTTTCTCCATCCATGAAGTACTCCAGTCCTACATAGTAATCCGCAGGTACACTTCCTGAAGTATCACAGAGCATCAGTCCTACATCAGGATAGGCCTGAGCATCCTGGTAGTATGCTGTTGTATCAGGTGATCCCCAGGTATAGATCAGGTTCTGAACTTCGCCGGGTCCTGACTCAACTACGTATCCCTGTAGCTCTGCAGCTCCTCCGGATAAAAGTAGAAATACAGAAAAAGCCAGCAGTATCTTTCTTTTATCTACCATGATTGATCTCAGTTTCCAGCTACGAACAGGCTGTTCAGCACAGGCCTGATCGCGTTAACTCTTTTCTTGAAAGATTTTGAGTTAGGGACTCCAGCGCTCAATCCATCTGTCGGCGAACCGCATGTAGATCCCTTAACACTGAGATTCGTTTCGCCTAATAAATCACCTTGGGAATCAAGCACCTCGATATCAAGCTGATCATCGCCATCCTTGCTGACTGTAGGAGTGAAAACTATACTCGAATCAGCCGCGTAAGGACTTCCTCCTGATTCCAGATGCAAAGTATCTGCGTTGCGGGCCGGCAACATCACAAGATGGCTTCCACGTTCCTCAAGACTGAAGTAGGAGGCCTCTGAATCAGTTACATCAACGATATACGGTATGCCGCGTACAACTTCGAAACTCTCGTTCCCTGTAACATCCAGTCTGTAGGCCTCGTCGGAGTTTACATTTGAGAAGAGACAGTTGGCTACAGGCCTCAATCTGTTGACGCCTTTCTTGTAATCTGTTTCAAGATCTTCAAATCCTTTCTCCGCAGGACCTGAATCAGTAAACTCTATATTGCTGTTTTCTACACTCAATGGAACGCTCTGAATTGTTTCGCCGTCGCTGTACACGTCTACTGTCAGATTATAGTTTGAAGGAGAGTTGTATGCTGTAGGTGTATACATCAGACTTCTCGAGCCGTTGACTGTCTCTGTTATGATCTGGGCCTCTGAACTGTAGTCCTGGGAGATAGCAGGTGTGAAAAGATTGTTTCCCTCCCGTTCCGTGATCCTTATCCCGGTATCCACAGGACTGTAATTATCAAATACGTCTTTAGTGATCACGGTAAGATTGTAAGGCCTCCCGGCATACGGAAAGCTTCGGCTTTCAACTCCATCTACAAGAGTAGTCACTCTTACAGGATCGGACTCTGAAAGCATATAGAAACTGTAATCATCATCTATCCGGGGCAGCATCAACTGGTAATCACAGTCTTCTCCATCATAACAGCTACTGTAAGAATCTATACCAGCAACAAATACCGGCTGAGTGGTGCCATTTATATCATACCCGAGCATGTAATAATTTACGCCGCCGTTCAAAGTCGTCTTCAAGGCCTTGAACTCGCTTCCAAGCAATTTGATATTCTCTGTATCCTCAAAAGTTTTCTCCGGATTATCAGTTACCTCATCATAACTCGTCCCGTTCGGATAGAAAACAGGGAAATCCTCTTCATCGAAAAGGCCTCCAGCATCAAGATCGGAGAGCGAAAGATTCCCTACTCTCCCTGATTCAAACTCTTCATCATGAAAAGGCAAAGCACCGAAAAAATGCCTTCCATCGTTCTGGCCTTCAAGAGAAAGATCAGTCACACTCCCGGAACGCGAATCTCCTGCATAGAAATAATCGATCGGCGATGCAGTCTCCTCCTGAAAACCACTGATATCTCCTGAAACACCAGCCCAGTTACTGGAAACAGTAGTAGGCCCGAGTATCGCCTGGACAACATGCCCGGCCTCGAGACTGATACTTCCAGCGATACCTATCCCCAGAAGCACAACAGCTGTAACACCTAAAAACATCAATTTCTCCGCATCCAGCTCCAGACGCTGATAATCAACATCCTCCTCAATATCCATGACTCTACAGGCAAAAATGCGTTAAACTCGGCTTTAAAGACTGCCAAAAAATCACAGAGAATATCAGCTATAGGCCTCTACTGAGATTTTAAGGAAAAAGAAAGAAAAGGGAATAAGTAAGATTGCTAGTGATGGTTGCTTTAACCAAGCTCTAGGTACATGTTGAATGAGTTGACACTGTCGTCCTCTGCAGGAAGAATCAGCTGGTAATCAGCTGAATCTCCGTTAAAGGCTGTTGCGTCTTCTCCAACGATTCCTGTAAATACAGGATTCTTTTCGCTGCTGTTGTCCAGTAGAGCGACTGTAGACCATGCTCCGGAGCCAGCGTCGTTGTTTGTCATTGCTGTTTCTCCTTTGTAATCCTCTCCGTCTAGAGTGATGGTCGTGTTACCGCTCGTAAAGGTGTTGACTGCATTATCGCTTCCGGATAGGAAGGAGTAGTAGCTATCAACATCTTCAGCTGTACCGTTTGTAAGGTTGGTCCAAGTGACTGATGCACTTGAAGCGAAAACGTTCTCAGCAGATGCGTCCCAGTTGTATAGGACACTACCGCTGTCTCCGGTTCCCAATACAAGGCTACCGGTTGCGTTTCCGTATAGACCAGCCCAGCTGTCTGTTGACTGTTCAGCAGAAAGATTTGCTGCAGTCACGTTACCACCGTCTAGATCAACGCTCTGCTCCTGTGAGTTGAAATACTCATCAAGAGTCTGTCCTTCATCGATCGTTGTTCCAGCCGGTGTGTTGTCCTGGGCTGCAGCCGCTCCCGCGGCTAGAATTAGTGAAGCAACCATCGCAAGTACTGCGATGCTCTTGTCTAACTTCATCTGTATACAAGGATTGGGTTTCCCGGTTTATAAATTCTATCCGGATACAATGGGCTTATAACAAAGCTGAACGGGCGTTCTATGAACTTTTCAGGCCTTGAGTTTTTGGCTCTAAAACCTGCATCAATAAATCTTTAAGCTTCTACAAAGGAATCATGGACTCAGAGAAAATTAATGAAGAAGCTGTGAGAGAACAGCTGAAGGAAGTTATGGATCCGGAGCTAGACATAAACATCGTTGATCTAGGCCTGATATACGAGATAGAAGTCAGAGACGATGAAGTATACATACTGATGACGCTAACTACCCCTGGATGTCCTCTACACGGCATATTCGATGAAATGGTGCGAAGAGAAGTAGGAAAGCTAGAAGGCCTCAATGAGTCAGAGATCGAAGTAGAGCTTACTTTTGAGCCGCGCTGGAGCCCTGAAAAAATTTCTGAGGATGCAAGAGGAGAACTTGGACATCTTCCGGGAATGCAGGGATTCTGAATTTTTATCTGCGGAAAATCTTTTTTTCTATACTTAGAGGAAGGAAAAGTGTTTCCTTCATCAGCCATCCCGCCTTCATCACCATTGCCTGTCCATAATCCCAGACGCTTAATGCTACAGGCTTCCTTTTGCCGTACATGTAGTTAGATCCTGTTTCTATAGCCTGAAGAACGTCTTCGGCTGTGAAATCTTCATCGACGAAAGCAGTATTTATCTCGGTGTAGGCCTTTCCTATCATTCCAAGTGAGTGTGCATCGCTTGAGGCCACTTCCGGATAATTATTTTCCTTGGCGAAGCTTCTGGCCTTCCTGTTCTTCCATCCTGTAAAGGCCCAGGAATTGTATACCTCAAGGGCATCACAGTCCTCCAGCCTGGATTTTTTCACGCCGTGACGTGTCACCTGGAAAGGATGCGGTACAACAGCTATGCCGCCCATCTCGCGGACTTCCTCTACAGTCTCCATGAAATCTTTCCCTTTCTCCGGACATTCCTCGACACCTAGCGCAAGTAAATGTCCGTCAGCTGTAGAAACTTCCACGCCAGGAATACCGATAAGCCCGTATTCAGAGGCCTTTTCAGCTGCTTCAAGAGAGTTTTCGATACTGTCATGATCTGTTATGGCGATAGCGTCGATATCTATCTCCTGTGCGTGTTCAAGTATAAGATCCACAGGCTCGTTGCAGTCATGTGATGCATCAGAGTGTATATGGAGATCTACCTTGATGCTGTCGCCGTCGACCATAGAAAGACAAAGGAATGCATATACTCAAAAAACCTTTACCGTTTCACGGAAAGAAAGGCCTAATAAATAAACCGGTACCGTGCCAAAAACTTCGTTGTGGGAGACAGAGAATTCGAATCCGAAAAATACCGGGGAAATCCGCTTCTCCACTGGCAGAGCCAGGCCTCTACAGTCCGGACAGTCTGGAACACAGCAATCACACAGATCGCAAAAATAATGCCACTAGGCCTGAAAAATACTGTACTGAGGGCTCTCGGCACAGATATAGGAGAGAATACGGCGATAGGCCTCGGCGTCCAGATCGATATATTTTTCCCGGAGAAAATCTCTATAGGAGAAAATACTACGATCGGATACGGCACGACAATCCTGACACATGAGACAACTCAGGAGGAATTCAGGAAAGGAGAAGTCAAGATCGGGGACAACGTTTTGATAGGTGCCAATACGACAATCCTTCCTGGCGTAGAAATCGGTGACGGCGCAAAAGTTTCTGCAAACTCTCTTGTAAACAGAGATATTGAAGAAGATAGTTTTGTCGGCGGAGTCCCGGCAGAGAAAATAGAGGAACAATAAAGAGAAAATTTCAAGGCCTGAAATTTTTTCCAGGCCTTTTTTGGGTTACTCCCAGTTTCTGTAAGCCAGTATCAGGATGATGATGAAGGCTGTAAGCGCCATCATCGGGATTGTGATGTAATCGAAGTAGAATGTGTACTTTGTCTCGCATGACACCTGGCTGATGCTGCATCCGCTGCTCTGGATGCGGCTCATCATCTGGATTGCGTAGTGATAGATGCTCAGGCCTGCCCCGATAACTGTCATCGGCACGACATAGTCAGAGACGTTTTTCTCATTGAACAGCAGAGAAGCACCAAGCAGTACTACCAGAGGATACATGAAGATTCTCTGGAACCAGCAGAGTCTGCAAGGAGTCCATCCAAGAACGTTCGACAGGAAGAGGCTGCCCAGAGTAGCTACAGTAGCTACAATCAGGCCTATCTCTCTGTAACGGGAATCAATTTTTTCCTCGAAGGCCTCAACGTAGTCGTCTATAGGTAAAGTGAAGAATCGCTGCAAGGCCTTTATTCCAAGGTATCCGATTATCGAGATATCAAGTAGTAGTATAACGTATGCCAGGTACTCAACTAGGAATTCCATAGAAGGAAATAATCTGTTGTACAGTTAAAAATTCTTCTGGCAGGAGGCCTTATTTTTTGTCCAGTCTGTACAGATGTGAGTTACAGTTGCAGTCAGATGCCCCGAACTCATCTACAGCGACTCCTTTCTCTGCGGCACATTCTGCAAGGATACACTCGAATCTTGAAGGGAGAGGGAACGCCAGCCAGTATACAGGATCGGCCTCAAGCGAAAAATAGTCGATATGCCAGTGAAGCTTCTTGTCACTGGAAAAATGTCTCTCAACTCGTTTCTCTATAGAGTTCATCGCCGAGCCTATGTAGACGTAAAGGCCTGCCTGGAATTTTTTCTCTCCCAGTGCCCCGATCTCTATAATTTTCTCCTCTTCCAGCTGGAAAAATACGGCGTAAACTCCTTCCATGTATTTTTTCGAGGCCTCTGAAATCTTTTAGCTGTTCGCTTTCCATCGAACAGTCAAAGTTAGAATAAAAAATCAGCGGGCCTAAAGACTTTACATGGATCTGGATTTCAAATCTGTAAAGGCCTTGGCGTCCCCGACACGTCTCGAGATTATCAACGAGGTTCTGGATCAGGAAGCCACTACAACAAAGCTTGCTGACAGGATGGGGAAAAGCAAGTCCACGGTCTCGAATCATCTGAAAGTGCTGACAGAATCAGGCCTCCTCGAGAAAGATGAAGAGGAAGGCCGCAGAAGAGTAGTCTACAGGCCTACAGACAAGGCCCGCGCTATAGCGGAAGGAAAGGAAAGAAAAGTCAAGTTCTCAGTTGTTTCATCCGCTCTTACAGGCATAGTAGGAATCTTTTTGCTTTCCAGATCTTTTCTCCCGGATCAAAGTTTAACAGGAAGCAGCGGTGACTCCGCCGAGGCAATGGGACAGATGACGATGCAGAGTATGGAACAGGCTCCCAGAGCAGCAGAGGCCTCACAGACAGGTACGGTAGAGGCAGCACTGGTGGTTCTTGGAGCAGGCCTGATAGTTACAGCAGTTCTCGCACTGGGCTATGCATACGTCTTGAGACAAATCAGATCATAGATAATTTTTTCTGGCGTGAAGGTACTGTACTTAGTTTTCTAGGATTTTCTAAGAAAAAAGAAGAAATTTGGTTGGAGACTTTTTCCCGGCTTCAGCTGAAGAGGGATTGCAGGAGGCCTACGAAGAATCCGAATGAAGGGAAGCCTCCCTTATCATTTTCTTCTTCGCCGTATCCTGGTGTCTCCACTTCCTCAACAGTTTCTCCGTCTTTAACAACTTCAAGCGTGTACTCTCCTTCTGCCGTGAAACTTCCTTCGATCTTTCTAACACCTACACAGCTGACGCAGGTGCCGTTCCCGGATTTCTCAACGAGTTCCATGCTGTAGGAATTATCTGAGACTTCTGAGACTTCTGTTTCAATCGTGGCACATGGATTTGCTGTTGAGATAGCTCCGGAGAACTCGACTTTCTGGCCTTCCTCGACGTCTTCGAATTCGCCGAATTCAAGGCCTGTAGACATGTTTCCGGACATACAAGAGCTGTTAAGGTTGCTTATCTCCGAACGCCATTCGGTTCCGTTCGCATCGACCGACGTCGTGGCCGAAGCTGAGGAGCCTCCTGACATTATCGCCATCTCGCCTTCACCGGGCTCAGGTCCGCCTACTACTGCAAAAGCTGAACCTGTTACAAGTGAAGCCAGTGCGATCAGTACCAAAAACTTTCTCATAAAACATTCATTCCCTCCACTACCATTTATAAACTACTGAAACTGTTCGAACAACACCGAACACCCTGAAAACAGGGAAAATTTTCTGATACAATGGAAGAAATCAAAGACCTCGGAAAACTGGATGAAGGCGACAAAATACTTTTCGATGAGAGAAGCCAGCCACTTGAAATACAGGAAACCGATGAGAAAAAAGTGATAGTTGAAGGCCCGAAAGGCGGACAGTACCAGATATTCGACGAGGATGCAAAGCATTTTCTCATATCAAAGCCTGGCGACAGAGAATACGCCAGCTACATAAAAAATCTGCGCAGGATCGGAGAATGGATAGAGACAGATGAAGACAGCTACAGGCACACTGATACAGAGGCCTCTCTGGAACTTGTGAAGAATAGTGCTGGATTCTGGACTGTAAAGGCCTCAGGGATACAGAATCTTGATCTCCCGAAGTACGGATTCTCCGATAAAGAGGCTGCACGTGAACAGCTCGAGAAAATCCTGGATTCAAATCCTGAAGGCTGAAAATTTTTCTCAGAGCATTTTTTCAGAGAATTTTTTATTCAACGAGGCCTCTAAATCCTACAGGGTGACAAAATTTTAATGGAACGCTTCGAGGATAAAACGGTGATCGTCACAGGAGGAAGCTCTGGAATCGGAAAAGCTATATCACGGAGATTCGCTGAAGAAGGTGCAGCAGTTACTGTGTTCGATATCTCTGAAGAAGGCGAAGAAATCGCAGAGGATATTGGATGCGACTACATTGAATGCGATGTCTCCAGCTGGGAGCAGGTGCAGGAAGCAGTCGATAAAGTGGCGGAAAAACACGGAGGCCTCGATGTAATGGTGAACAACGCAGGTATAGGCGCCCAGTCAGGAATAGAGGAGATGACGAAAGAAGAATGGGATAAAATTCTTTCCGTAGATCTTGACGGAGTAATGCACGGCACCAAGGCCTCTGTAGAATACCTGAAGGAGTCAGAAGGAACTATAATCAACATCGCATCTATCTACGGCCTTGTAGGAGATGTAGGAGCAACAGCATACAACGCAGCGAAAGGAGGAGTTGTCAACTTCACAAGATCAGTAGCAGACGATCTTGCACAGGACAATGTCAGAGTCAACAGCGTATGCCCGGGATTTGTCAAGACTGCTATGACAGAACAGGCCCTTGAAGACGAAGACTTCAGAAATCACGTTATAGGAGAGACGCCGATGGGAAGAGTCGCCGAGCCGGAGGAGATTGCAGGTGCAGTAGCTTTCCTGGCCTCGGACGATGCAACGTATATCACAGGTGTAAATCTCCCCGTAGACGGTGGCTGGACAAGCCACTGAACTCTATTTTTCATCTTCTTTCTTTTCCTCTGCTACAATCTTCTTGCTGACTGCTTCGTCAAGTATATTCCTCGTTACATTGCTTCTGATTTCTTTAACATTCTCAGAATCTTTAATCCAGTAGTTAAGGCCTATAATAGCTTTATCGTCTTCAAGGCCTTTCACGACAGTTTCTGGCTCAGGATTATCTATAACTCTCTCGTGGCTTGAGGCCTGTTTTTTACAGATTTCCTCGAATTTCTCAGCTTTTTTAACAGGTATCTTGAACTCTTTGTCGACTTTTGTTCTCCTGCCTTTGGTAAAGTTTCTTAGAGGCTGTGTTGTCAGCATGGCGTTCGGTAAGACAACTTTTTCACTTGAAGAGCCGTTGATCACGGTGTGACGCAACTTTATTTCTGTTACAACCCCTTCAAATTCTTTTGAACTGATGAAATCGCCTTTGACAAACGGATGATCTGTGAATATGAAGAAGCCAGCTACAACATTTCCGATCTGCTCTCTCATCCCGAATCCTACTGCTACAGTAAGAGCAGCTGTTATAGCTCCAAGTACTGTAACGAGATTTCCGAGCTGTGCGCCCTGAAGAGCCACTATGAACGAGAGGAACAGTCCTGCAAGGCCTGCTATATTCTCGAAAGAATGCATGGAGACTTTATCTGCTCCTTTTCGGGAGGCTGCTCTTCTCGCTGCCGGCATCAGAATAAGCCGTGTGAATACAACTCCTGCGACCAGAACTACGAGAAAACGCAGCAACTGAACGTATATTCCTGTCTCCGGCAAAAAATTCTCTAGCATACAAATTCAAGGCCTCTATATCTTCAAAAAACTTCTTGATCCGAGAGTTCCTCTTCAGAAAAATCTGGAGAAATTTTTCGTGATGGAATTTATGATGAAAAATTTGCGGCTTCAGGGATTGAAGTTCTGAAAGTTTCATCATCAGAATGCATGGTACCGGATGAACCATGTCTTGCGTCCCAATTCAGCGTAACGAATTGCGGCGTCCGGGATTTGAACCCGGGTCACCGGCTTGGAAGGCCGGGGTCTTAGCCACTGGACCAACACCGCAGTCTACCTGTGTCTTGGAATTGTTACGTTATTTTCTTAAATAACTCCCTCGCCTACAGATCCTGTCTCATGAATAATGTGTATGCGCCTGTGAAGGCCAGCATTGTCTCGCTCAGGAGAAAGATCAGGTAGCCGAACGCAGATCGGAGATTCTCCCATACAGTAGGCTTGAGGCCTGTCTCTCCGTCGTAGTCTGTCCCCAGCATAGTTGAGGCGAAGTTCTGGAAGCTTGTCGTTGCAGAGAATTTTGATACGCTGTCAACGAATTTTTCTCTCCTGTCCAGGATCTGCTGTCTGCGATCCTGTTCGTCCTCCATGCCGGGAGGCCTTGCTACTGCGACGTCTCCAGAGCTTCCGGATACGGCAACGCTTCTTGCAACGTGGCCTCCTGATGTTCCTGTATCCATTGGATAGATTGTTCCTGCAGCCATATTCGCCAGTAAAGGAGTTGCAAGGAACAGGAGAAGTATCACGAGGCCTGAGATAAGTGATTTCCAGCTCGAGTTCAGTATGACTGATAGAAGTGTTCCAAGTCCGAAGAAAAATGCCATGTATACTATACTTCCCTGCCAGAGAAAAATTAAGCGGAAAACCTGTTCTGCACTCGGCAAAACACCTGTAAGGTATATTGCAAGGCCTGATGATGCTGTAAATGCTATCAGGAGTGCTGTGGCTACTGTGAAAAGGCCTGCGACAAATTTTCCGTTGATTATCTCGTCCCGGTATACAGGATATGATAAAAGCAACTCGATTGTTCCCTCCTCTCGTTCCCGTGAGATAGAATCATAGCTCAACAGAAGAGCAAGTATTGCCGCTGCAAGAGGCAAGTTAAGGCCTACAAGAGGCCCGAATACATCGATTAGAGATGGCTTTTCCGGTACAGGCCCGTAACTGTTTCCGCCTTCAAAGTTTTCCATCTGCTGATTGTACTCGTCGACACCCATGTACACCGATCCCATGGAAAGTGCAAGGAAAAGGCCCAGAATCAACAGAAACTTTTTGCTTGAAAAACTATCCTCGATCTGTTTCCGGCCTATATCCCACATCGAGCCCATTTATCCGCCACCTGTCAACTTCAGATAAGTTGTCTCCAGAGTTTCCTCCTCCATCTCGAAAGCTTCAACATCAATATCTTCCTCCATCAATCGATCGAAGAGCTTACTTCGGATATCATCCTCCGCCAGGATCTCCAATTCTTTCTTCCCGGCCTCGTACTCCACGTCCATCTCATCAAGAATTTTCTCCGAGGCCTCCCGATCTTCAGTCTTCAAACGGATATAGGAGTCTGTATCTGTCTCACTGCTCAACTCGTGTCTCGTCCCACAGGCCTCGACTTTTCCGTCACTGAGAATGGCAAATCTGTCGCATAAAGTATCAATTTCGGTGGTGATATGAGATGAAATTATGATGGTCTTGCCACGTTCTCTGTTAATCTTCTTCACCAGATCCTTGAAGGCCTTTTTTCCCTGTGGATCAAGGCCTGTAGTCGGCTCATCGTAGATGATGATCTCCGGATCCTTGATCATCGACTGTGCGATCCCCAGACGCTTCTTCATCCCTGTGGAAAAATCTCCTACAGATCTATCCGCATCGTCCTCAAGGCCTACAAGATCGAGAAGATCATCCAGATCAGGATCCGTCCCGGCAAGCTCTGTAAAGAACTCAAGATTCTCCCGCGCACTCATCCCCTCGTAGAAGCTTATATCAGAGGGAAGATAGCCGATCTTCTCCTTTATCTCCTTCGACTGCGTATGCTCAGTCCCTTTGATCTTCACAGTGCCACTATCCTGCCTTAAAAGGCCTAGAACAGTCTGGAAAAGAGTAGTCTTCCCAACACCGTTAGGCCCCAAGATGCCGAAGATCTCTCCTTCCTCTACAGAAAAATCTATACCTTTCAGTACTTCAAAATCTCCGTAGCTTTTCTCAACGCCTTCCAGTTCGATTATATCTGTCAAAAAATTCACCTTCTGCTGAACTTCCTGTAGACGAATATCAATGCTGCAAGACTCAAAGCCATCAAAACAAGGCCTACACTGCTCATCCCGCTCTCCTCTCTCACATTGATCCTTATCTCGGAAGGACTCTCTATAGAGGCCTTGTCTGAAGATGCAGAAATCTCTACAAAGTAGTCTCCTGGCGAGGCCTCAGCAGGTACGTCCAGAGTCAGCATGGATCTCTGACGCTCTCTTGTATCCAGCTCGCTGAATCCTTCAGGATTTAAATCGTATTCCCAGCTATCCGGCGCAGTCACCTCTATCTCAACGTTTTCAAGGGCTGCACCGGTGCTATCATCCCTGTATCCGAATCCGGCGCTGTTCCTGACTGTTATAGGAATCTCCTTTGTCTCATCAGGATTTGACGCCATATAATTTTCTCTTATATTCAGAGACATCTCTCTTTCAACTTCTGCACCACGTATCTCCATCTGGAACTCTTCTGAAAGCTTTTCTCCGTTCTGAGCGATCAAACGGACTTTGTATGTTCCCAACTCTGCGTTTTCAGGGACTTCAAGATTTGCAGTAACGGATTCCTCTTCACCTGCCTCCACGTAGACCTCTGTAACGTTGAAATCCTGAAAACTGAAGGAGGCCTCTACAGAGGCGTTAGTATCCACGGAAAGATTATAGGTTTGATTCAGAAATCCTGTATTCTCTATAGTGAAAGGTATGTCAGCGCTGTCGTCCTGTGAAACGATTATCTTGCTTGGAGCCGATGAATCGATCTCTCCAGAGGACAGGATCTCTTTATCAGCCATTATATCAAGATTCAGAAATCTTCCATCCCTGTCCCAGCCGGAAGAACCTATTCTGATGCTGAGATTCTCTGAAATATTCAGAGTTTCTCCTTCCCTCTCATAGATATCGTCGTTCTCCACCTGATCCATTATACGGAACGATGTGTCCATCCAGCGGCCTATCTCAAGTACGTCGTCGCCGTTCTGACTGCTGTACTCTACAATGTAGTCGCCGATTTCCTCCTGTTCGCCAAAATACATTTTCTCATCGTGACTGTAGCTCTGGCCTAGTACAAGGCCTGAAAACAGTAGAAAAAACACCGAAAAAACCAGCATCTTTCGTCTCATAACCTATAAGTTACCTGGCTTTACTTTTTAAATGCTTTAAAGCTGTTCGAGGCTTTTCGAACAGAATTCTGGAGTTGCTCTGCCTGAAAATTTATCTTGACTCTCCGCAATTTACGTGGCAGGGGAAGATGTTTTCAAGATTAACTCTCCAACTGAAAGTATGGATCTGGATGAGATCATCGAGGAAAGTCTCAGGGAACGAACCAGGGAAGCTATAGAAACAGATGTACTTGAAAAAACAGAGCCTGGGATGAAACACAAGAAGAACGCACAGGAGGAGAAGATTGAGAGACAGGCCTTCTCCAAGACAGGGGCCTCGATGACACCGCAGCAGGTAGAATACCTTGTACAGGAGAAAACAGGTATGGACAACGAGGAACTGGAAAAATTCCTGGCAGGAGAACACGAGGCCTCGGAGACGCTCAAGAACTGGAACGATTACTCCCGGACAGAAGAGAAATTCATGATACAGAACTACCAGACATCCAGTCCTGAAGAGATCGCTGAAAGACTTGACAGGCCTCAGGAAGAAGTTGAAGTCAAGCTGAAGCTTATGGGATTTAACCCGGAGAAGATGTAGTGGAGGCCTCTGAGATGGATAGAGAAGAGATTAGAGATAAGGCGCTGAAACAGACGCGTGAAAAACTGCGCAAGCCTGTGGAGAAAGATCTTTTTCTGGTGAAAACTGTACAGCAACTCGACAAGTTGAACAAGAACTTCCGTGAAGACGTTGAAAACTTCCGTGATCTTTACTCACAGCACTTCCCGGAGCTTGTATCAGAACTGACCGATGACGAAAGATTTGTGGATATGCTGGATCGCTTTGGAGTACAGAGATCAGAACTTGAGCCGTTTCAGGAGCTAGCAGAAAGTTCTACAGGCTCTGCGATAAACGATGAAGAAAAACAGATAATTGAAGATATCCTCTCCCAGCTAGTTGAGACAAAAGAGACTACAGAACGACTGGAGGCCTATGTTGAGAAAGAGGCGAAAAAAGAGTTCCAGAATCTTTCAGGCCTTCTGAATCCGCTTCTGGCGACAAGATTAGTCGCTCTGGCAGGAGGCCTGGACGAACTGGCGAAGAAGCCGGCCTCTACAGTCCAGATGCTTGGAGCAGAGAAAGCACTTTTCCGTTACCTTCACGGAGAAGGCACGCCACCGAAACACGGAGTTCTATTCAATCATCCGTTCGTGAAAAATCTTCCTGAAGAAGAAAGAGGGAAAATGGCACGTTTCCTCGCCAACAAAGCAGTTATGGCAGCCAGGATTGATAACTACGGCGATGAGGATAAATCCGAAGGCCTCAGAGAAGAGGCCCGTGAAAGATACGAGGAACTGAAGAACTAGATTTCTAGAGATCTTCGTCGAGATAAGGATGGCTGTATTCCGAAAAATTCTCTACATCCATTGTTCCGTTCTCCTTCATCTCGAAGGCCTTGAGCACTATATCGTTCCTGAGCTCTCTATCTTCGATTTCCTGTCTTGAAAGAAATTCTGCATCCAGAACTTCCTCGTCGAACTCCGGATCAGGCCTTCCGTCCTCCACTTTACATGAGAAAACGAAGACAAAGATCGGATGTCCGTCAAGAGTGGAATTTCCTTCAGCTACTCCGAGAAGGCCTTTCACTTCTTCAACTTCGAGGCCTGTCTCCTCCCATACTTCTCTTTTGACGGCTTCTGCTGGATTTTCTCCATGCTCAACAGCTCCTCCCGGGATGTTCCATGTGCCTCTGCATCGTTCTTTGCCTTCTTTTATCATAAGATACTCTCCGTTTCTCTCGATCAATGCATCTGCTGCAACATAGAAACTTGCCATAAGAACTTTTTGCACGCAGTAAGACTAAAACTTTCACGTCAGAAAAGAATCTACATGAAACAGATACAGCCCGGCATCTACGAAAAAGGCCAGAAACTTTACACAAAGGCCTCATCCACGCAGAAAGTCTACGGGGAAAAATTCATAGAGGAAGACGGAGAAAAATACCGTGAATGGAATCCCAATCGTTCCAAAGCCGGAGCAGCAGTCAAAAAAGGAGTAAATCTTGAACTAGGCCTTGATTCCGATGTGCTGTATCTCGGCGCCGCCTCAGGCACCACAGTCTCACACTTCTCCGATATACTTGAGGAAGGCTTCGTCTTTGCACTTGAGTACTCCGATACAGTGATTAGAAAACTTGTAGAAGTCGCAGAATCCAGGAAAAACATCGCACCGATCCTCGGAAACGCCAGAAATCCGGACGAATACGAAGACCTTGTCACACAAGTCGATGCCGTATTTCAGGATATCTCACAGAGCGATCAGGCGGAAATATTCACAAAAAACGCCGAAAAATACCTGAAAAAAGACGGAGTAGCACTCCTCGCAGTAAAGGCCCAGTCAATATCCACTTCAAGGCCTGCAGAAGAAATCTTTGATGAGGTCAAGGAAAAATTGAAGGCAAAATTCGAGATAAAAGAAGAAACTCTCCTTGATCCGTACGAAACAGATCATCTGTTCCTGAAAATGAAATTAAAGTAGAAAAGAAAAATTCAGGCCTCGGCAAGTTCCTTCGCCCACTCGTAGCCTTCATCTTCCAGCTTCTCAGCGAGCTTCGGGCCTCCAGACTCCACTATTTTTCCGTCTACCATGACGTGGACGTGATCAGGCTTGACGTGATCCAGAATCCGCTGGTAGTGCGTGATCATCAGGATTCCTCTGTCATCATTGGCCAGTGCGTTGATACCTTTCGCCACTACCTGTAGAGCATCGATATCAAGGCCTGAATCAATCTCATCAAGGATAGCGTACTTTGGATTCAGTACTGCCATTTGAAGGATCTCATTGCGCTTCTTTTCTCCGCCGGAGAATCCTTCGTTCAGATATCTACGGGCATAGTCTTCCTCCATGTCCAGTAGTTCAAGTTTTTCTCTGAGAAGTTCGTTGAACTCGCTCTGAGGCATAGCATCTTGCCCTTCTTCCTCTCTACGGGCGTCGATCGCTTCCTTCAAAAATTCTGCGACTGTGATCCCGGAGATCTCGCTTGGATACTGGAAACCAAGGAAAAGGCCTTCACGCGCTCTCTCATCTGTTTCTTCATCCGTAACGTCTTCGCCGTCGACAAGGATTTTTCCTCCGTCGATGCTGTAGACTGGATTGCCCATCAGGGATTTGCAGAGGGTGGATTTTCCGGAGCCGTTAGGCCCCATGATTGCGTGGACTTCTCCGGGCCCGACTTCTAGAGAAACTCCTTTTACGATGTCTTCGTCTTCAACTGAAACTTCCAAGTTTTCAACTTTTAATGTCATTCTAGCCCACCTTTGAGCAGAATGTAGTAGAAATTCTTTGAATTTCGTGTCATAATATTTTAGGTAGGCCTAAAATTTCTTTAAGGTGGAGGCTGGAACATAGTCTGGTATAAATAATTTTCCTGTCTATTCAGTATTTCCGGAGGAGAGATTAAATGTCAGCAGTTGAATACACGGACAACAGTATAGAGGATTTTGTACAACGGGTAAAGACCTACGATGCATCGTGGACGGATGAAATCGATAAAATGGATGTAGAAGAGGACGGCGACTTCATGTATCTTGAATTAGAGGCCTCTGAAGATATAGCCAGCGAGTTCCACGAGTTAGGTCTGGAGCTATCAGCTCACACTGCTGAGATCAACAACGGTGAAAGATACAGACTGGCCCGGGAAAAATAAAATTTTACTACTGATCCAGATCCTCTCGACAGTCCACGACAGTGTCAAGAGGCCTCAAATCCCCTCTTTCAAATTTCTTTACTGCCTCATCCAGGAAAGGGATTCTTACATCGATATCTGAAAATTCCTCGGGCGTGAAAAACTTTACATCAAGAATTTCTTCGCCTTTAGGCCTTTCAACTGAGAAATCCTGAGGCCTGGAATGGAAAACGAATACGAGGACGGTTGAGTCGCTTCTGTCGCTGTCATCTACGAATACACCCATGAAATTTTCCAGTTCTACTTCAAGGCCTGTCTCCTCTCTTGCCTCGCGTACTGCAGCGTCCTGAATACTTTCGTCTTTATCTACTCCTCCGGCAGGAAGATTCCATTCTCCTCTGACGGCCTCTTTCCCCTCCTGTACAAGAAGGTATTCTCCGTTTTTCTCGATTAGATTCGCCGCTACAGCGTGAAAATCCGACATAGAAAACTTTTCTACTCCAAGATTCAAGTCATTTTTCCAGAGCTTTCTGAACTGTTTTCAGGCCCAGCATCGCACACTTCATACGCATAGGGGAGATCTCGATACCGAGTTCTTCCAGCATCCAGTCGCTGTCAAGGCCTTCGATCTCCTCCACGTCTTTTCCTGGCAGTTCCTCTGAAAGTATCGATACTGCTGCAGTACATATCGCACAACCGTCGGTCTCGTGCTTCATGTCCTGAATTCTTCCGTCCTCTACATCCAGAAAGATATGCGTGTCGTCGCCGCAACTGGCGTTTTCTCCCTCGGCCTCGTACGCTGTATCAAGTCTTCCCTCGTTTCGAGGCCTCTTGTAGTGATCAAGGATTTCGTCTCTATACATACTTGTTTTATCAGGCCTCCAGATTTAAACCTGAAATTGTTGTAACTAACCGGTAAATACTTAACTCTCTGGTGCGGCCGTGATATCTGTGAAGCTATCGGAGTATGCAGAGATGCTTCTTGAACAGCCGAAGCAGCCTCAAGATGGGAATATGAATGAAGTTTCTATAGGCAAACATAGGGTTGCAAGAAAGTATAATGACCCTCCTCTTGTACAGCAGTATGTCTCTAATTTTTTTGATGAAGGCTATGGTCAGAAAGGAGATGAGAGAATCGAGAACTCGAGAGAGGCCTACAGAAATCGTGGAGGTATTGGTTTCAGAGTTCCAGAAATAATTCACTCGGATGGCGTCATAGAAGAAGTTGAAATGGTTCAAGGATCCAGTTTAGAGGAATATGTTTTATCAGGTGATAGGGAAGAAGTAGAGGATATAGCTGGTAAGTTTGCTGAGGCGCTAAAAGAAACTCATGAAAATGGGTTTGCGATTAGAGACTGTCGGCTCGAGAACTTCATTTATGAGGACTGCAGCTTCAGTGATGAAAACTATATCGCTGCTGTGGATACAGAGTGGTTTGAGGCCGATGCCTCAGAAGAAGATATAGCTGACGATTTAAGAGGCCTGGCGGTAAATATCAGTCAGCTGCCGGAAGATACGAGAAGAGAATTTCGACAGGCATTTGAAGAGAACTATGGAGAAAGCCTTGAAAACTATGTAACAACAAGAGCAAAGAGAGACATGGTAATAGAAACTACACGCGACAATTTAGCTAAAAGAGACTTCAACAAGATCAAAAACACTTTACAATATCTCACGTCGCGTTAAAGATTTCCGAGGCCTCTCGGACTGATTCCAGGAATTTTTCCACGTCTTCTTCAGTATTGTAGATGTAAGGTGATGCCCGGGTCGCACCGTTTACATCAAGTTCCACCATCTGCGGCTGAGCACAGTGATGACCGGCTCTCACAGCAACTCCATGCTGGTTCAAAACCTCTGCAACATCGTGCGGATGCGCGTACTCGCACGTGAAAGAAACAAGATTCGCTCCCTCCGGAGAAATCACGTCGATACCTTCGATCTCCTCAAGGCCTCCAATCATTTTCTCTGCAAGCTTCTTGCTGTGAGCTGAAACATTCTCCATACCTATATCTTCAAGATACTCGACAGCAGCTGCAAGGCCTACAGCACCTGCAACATTCGGTGTTCCGGCCTCGAACCTTTCGGGAGCATCTGCATACTTTACTTCGTCGTGCTCAACAGAGTTGATCATTCCTCCGCCAACCTGATAAGGCCTCATATCCTGCAATAGCTCTTTTTTACCGTAGAGCACTCCTGTTCCTGAAGGCCCCAGCATCTTGTGGCCTGAGAAAGCCACGAAATCCGCATCGATATCTTTGACATCAAGAGGCCTGTGAGGAGCACTCTGGGCGGCATCAAGCACAACTAGAGCATCGTTGTCGTGAGCTATCTCAATAATTTCTTCTACGGGATTCTCAGCTCCAAAAACATTTGATATATGAGATATAGCTACAAGGCCTGTATCTTCATCGATCTTATCTTTTGCGGATTTGATAGAGATCTTCCCGTTCTCTGTCCCAAGGTACTCTATATTTTTATCTTCTTCATCAGCTTTTCTGCGCCATGGCAGCTGTTCCGAGTGATGAGCCATCTTTGAAAGCACGATACCGCCTTCAAAATCAAGAGATGAGGCCAGAAGATTTTCTGCCTCAGTAGTATTCCTTACGAAAATTACTTCGTCGCTGTCTGCATTGATGAATCCTGCTACCTTACTCCGGGCATCCTTGTAGGCCTGCGTGGCATCGTTCGCCAGTTCGTAAAGGCCTCTACCAATATTTGAATTATTTTCTCTGTAGAAATTCTCTACGGCATCTATAACTGATTCTGGTTTCTGTGAAGTGGCTGCGTTGTCGAGATACGCCAGTTCAGGCCTTTCATCGAATATCGGGAAGTCTTCCCTGATTTTTTCTGGTTTCATGTTGTATTGTTGGGAGGCCTGATCTTTTCAGGTTACTGTTGGTGTCATTGACGTTACCTAAGTTCTATAAGTATTGTAAAATGTCTCTCAATTATGGCGGAGGATTCAAAGCAGAAAATAATGGATGCGACTTACTGCGCGCTCTGTGAGCATGGATATGCAGATCTTTCTATACAGAAGATTGCTGATGAGTTCGATAAAGGGAAGTCGCTGATTTACTATCACTACGATGATAAAGAGGACTTGATGCTGTCCTTCCTTGACTACATGCAGAATCATATGGAGAGTACTCACGAAGAAATCATGGATCTATCTCCGGAGGAAAGACTGGACGCATTTCTTGACAAGGCTCTGGGCCTGGAGGAAAAGGAGCGATGGGAGTTCCAGAAAGCTTTCCTCGAGTTGAGAGCTCAGGCAGCCCACAACGAAAAATTCAAGGAAAAATTCGGACAGATGGACAGACAGATACTTGAAAATCTGGAGGAGATACTCTCAGGCATCGGAATTGAAAACAGAGATATATCTGAGATAGTTCTTTCCTCAGTAGAAGGAGCAGCAAGTAGGAAAGTTTCCATAGGCGATAGAGAAGGCCTCCAAGAAATGAAAGGAACGATAAAGGATACTGTAGAAAATCTTTCAAATTAAAAATTTTTTAACTGCTGAAGAAGTCCGGTAGCTCCGGCTTCAGGCCTCCTAGCTTCTCTGTAATGGTTCCTCCGAATCCTTCAGTCTCCTCTGCAACTTCTCCCTGTGCTTTATCGTCGTCCGTAATTTTTTGACGCCATGTACCTTTCTGGTACCACAGATATGCGATAGTTGCGCCTGCGACATTCGAGATGAAGAATGCGGCCCACACACCTGTTGTGCCGATCTTGATCGATCCGATGTACGCAATCGGGAGTCTGATCAGGCCTAGTGTGGCGATTGAGATTACTGCGGCTGTAGCTGTCTTTCCAGCTCCTCTGAAGCTGCCGTTGTAGCTTCTGAGGATTCCTATGAATCCGAAGCTGAATGCAACGTATCGCAGGAACTCTGCACCGGTGCTTGCGATAAGAGCGCTGTTCTCCTGCCCTGATCCGATGAATACACCTGCTATCTGATCAGCAAAGATGAATGTAAGGATTCCAAGGCCTGTGAGTATCAGGAAGCTGTACTTTGCTCCGTCTCTCGCCGTCTCTCCTGCTCTATCATAGTTTCCTGCTCCCAGGTTTTGACCTGTCATTGATTCCACTCCTCTGCCGACTGCTGCGGCCGGAAGGAAGATCATTGAGAAAATTCTGATTCCGATTCCGAATCCTGCGACGATTGGGCCTGCGAACGTCCATCCAACGACTGCTGTCAGTGCGTTAACTGAGATGGATCGTCCTGCGCCTTCGACTGTCGCCGGGACTCCGATCGCCATCATCTTCTTGAAGAAGCTGAAATCCGGCCCCATCTCGCTGAGTGAGATCTGTGGGCCTCTAATACCTTTGAACAGGAGGCCTATTCCGATGCACAGCGATAGTGTTCTTGCAAGTACTGTTGCGACTGCTGCCCCCTCTACTCCCATCTCCGGTATAATCCAGAATCCGAAGATGAAAAGCGGGTCTATTATGATGTTTAGGATCACTGTTCCGAGCATCAGCAGCATCGGTGTTACTGTGTCGCCGAATCCTCGCATCAGTGACTGGAAGACCAGGAATCCGAACATTGAGAACAATCCGATCGAAATTATCTCGAGATAGCCTGAGGCTGAAGCTGCTACAGCGCCTTTTGCACCTAAGAGGCCTACGATATCACCGATGAAAAAGTATCCGAAAAGGCCCAGTATAACAGAGGCTAAAGCAGAGAAAGCGATAGTTTGAGATGCTGCGTAGTCTCGTTTCTTAGTTTTTCCCGATCCTTCGAACTGTGCTACCAGTACGCTACCTGCGACCGCCAGGCCCATTCCCAGCGAGATAAGGAAAAATACAAGAGGGAAGGCAAAAGTTATCGCTGTCAAGGCCTCTCCAGAGTACTGCCCCAGCCAGAAAGTATCCGCCAGATTATATGCGGTCTGAAGAAGATTGATTACAATTACCGGCAGCGAGAGGTAGAAAAGATTTTTCCCGACAGGCCCGTTCAAGAGGTCAAGCTCTTCTTTGGATTTGAACTGGCCTTTGAACCAGTTGCCTGAGATCGAAAGATTGTCCTTGATTTTGGATAGAACCATGTAGTGAGATTCTTCTGAAAAAGTTAAAAACCTGTATCGAATCGAAACATTTCGAATCGTAATCGACAAAAAGATTCGTCCACGCTCAAGATTCATGGGAAAGAAAATCCCGGGCAAAGTCCTGAGATTCATGGTGCTGGAGGCCTGTGAAGAAGGCCCGACCTACGGATATGAAATAGTCTCACGTATCGAGGATATCACCGAAGGCCACTGGAGTCCCAGCTACGGTACTATCTATCCTTTGATTCAGAGACTGGAGGAAGAAGGCCTCGTCAAATCTCTTTCTGATGAAGAAGCTGAGGAAGAAGGCCTGGAAACCGGCGACAGGAAGTACTTTGCTATCACTGATGAAGGCAGTGAGAAACTGGAAGAGGCCTCAAAGGAGAAAAAAGGAAAGTTTGAAGACCTGATTAAAGGGTATCTGAAAGTTTACGAGCATGTTCACGGCCAGAACGATCTTGAAGAGTTTTTAGGCGACTACTGACTACTTCTGTTTCTGGTATTCTCTGTAGGAGTAGAGAACCGAGTAAAGCGAGACTGCAAGCACCGGTGCCACAGTCAACAGTATGAAGTAATCCGGAAGAATTACTGCTACAAGAGTGATAACTGCAGCAACCTTGAACAGAGGCCCGCATCTCTCATGAGTCTTTTTCCATACCTCTTCATCGCTGAGAGTCCACGGCGTTCGGATACCGATAAACCAGTTTTGCCGGGCCTCACCAATCACAACGCCCATAATATAGTAAAGTGCTGCTATGCCGGGAACAAGGGCCTGGCTGATGCTGAAAGAGTAGCCTAGATTCCAGGAAACTATCAAGGCCTGAATGTAGGTAAGGAATCCCAGGATTGCTGATATAATAAGCTGGTACTGTTCTTTGAAATCCTGAATATTTTCTCCCAGAGGATCAACGCGTGGAAGAGCTTTGAAAAGGCTGTAGAGACCCAGAAACATTGCAGGCATCATTAAGAGTCCGAATAGCTTGCCAGTGACGTTGTCTGGCTGTCCTGCAGCGTTGAAATGTATAGCTATCTGATCTGGTAGATTGATCCATCCATAAATGGTGATAGCTGCGAGCAGGAGGCCTGTAAATCCTGAAATATAGTCGTGCTTTTCCAGCTCCATAACTTTCGTACCTGATCTTATTTTTCCAACTTGAAAAGTTCTTCTACCTTTTGATCGAAAAACTCCGCTATCTTCAGGGCCAGTTCCAGGCTGGGATCGTATTTCCCTGTCTCTATCGCGTTGATGGTCTGTCTTGAGACGTCCAGTTCTTTTGCCAGCTGTGCCTGTGTGATATCCTGGTTTTTCCGGAATTTTTTGACCTGGTTTCTGATCTCCATAACGTTTAGTTAGACCCGAGATTTGATAGGCTTAGCCCGTTTTCCAGTCCTTTCCAGTGATAGTAAATCATCGAGAGGATAAACACTGCGAACGGTCCAAAGGCCATGAAGTACAGAATCCACTGAATCTGATCCATGTAGACAAGATTGTAGGCCCAGACACTGAAATTCACAGCAGTGTACGCGATGAAGCCGTTTCTCGCACTTTCCGCATGAATCCTGTTTTCTCTTTCATCTCCTCCTTTCACTGTTTTTCACCTCCAAGATTATAGTACAGAATATTCGGTGAGATCTGCATATGAACATCTGGATGCCAGATTCATTTCTTGAGACCTCTGATTCCTGTTTGTCGAAGATTTTTACAGATCATAATAAGGACTGCGGCAGCGACAGATATTATCAATATCTCGGGTTTTGACAATGAAAGACTTGTGGCGATACCTACACCTGTAAGAGTTGTCATTACTATGAAGCCGTATGCCAGGCCTTGATCCAGGTTCTGAATATCTCTTTCATCGTAGCCTGGCTTATCTCTAATCTTCTTAGCTGCGAGATTTCCTATGTTGAAGGCTATGACTGCTCCAAGAGCCACTACAAGACTGACGCCGGTTTCTGTCGAGAGAAAGGTCTCAGCGACCACCATGCCAGTTAAGGCCCCGATAAAAATCATAAAATTCTGCTTAATAGCTCTATCTAGGCCCTCGATTCTTCCAGAAAATTCCATCTAATCAGTCACCTCCTTCAAACGCTTCAAGGCCTCGATTAAAATAGCGAACAGCATTATCGCACCCCAAGTCAGATAATATGGAGCAACCTGATCGGGATAGCTTTCCAGGTAGCCGGTTCCCAGAGCTATTGAGATTCCGATCATGGCTATACCGAGAAACACGCCTGTCCAGGTAAAGGCCTTGAATATCGAGTCCTTGGCGATACTGATATCGCGTTCATCCTCTATCGGAGTCTCACTTTTTCTCTTTATCAAATACAGGAGGCCTACTGTCGCAGTTATCGCAACAGCCGCTCCAATGTACAACTCCGCGGCAAACAGGCCTATAGCTGCTATCATTCCAGCCAGTAAAGTAATTTTATGCGTCTTCTTTGTAGCATATTTTTCCAGTTCCATACTGATCACATGATGTAAAGCGTCCTTGACATTTTTAAATGTAAAGTCTGCTTGACAAAAAATTTTAATTAGTTGGGCGAGGAATCTCTAGTATGGATTTTTTGAGTGGAGGCCTGAAGAAATCGGTTTTGAAAGCAGTGATAGCTGTTATAATCGCTGCTCCACTGACTTATATAGGCCTGGATTACTATGCTGCATTGACTGTAAGTGTAGATCCAGGAAATATTGTCTATACTATGGCGACAGGAGGAGCAATAATATCTGGACTACTGGCAGGCCTCTCTGCTTTCCTGAGTTCCTATATTCGTGTTGAGAATTAATTTTCCGGTTCGGCCCAGTCCATGAACTTCTCAAATCCGAACATGATGACTGGAACCATAACTACACGGCTGTGTGTAGAAGATTTAGGCTGCCAGTAAAGGCTATCTGATTGAAGACGTAAGAAGCCAGCGTGGCCACAAGACCGGAAATATACAGGTTCCTTCGACTCATGAAACATTTTTGGGTATCGCGACTTATGCTCTTTTTCTATTCTTTTTCGTCCAGTTTCCGCTGGACTTCGGCTCTGATAGATTCTTTAACCTTCGGCACTTTGATCTCTCGCATAACAGGCTCGAAAAATCCTTTTACGACCAGTCTCTCGGCTTTATCCTCGTTAAGGCCTCTGGATTCCAGGTAGTGTTGTTTGTCTTTTTCGACTGTTCCGGCAGCTGCGGCGTGACTTGCTTCGACATCTGGATTCTCGATCATAAGTTTCGGTGATGCGTCTGACTCTGCTTTATCGGATAGCATCAGTGTTTCCTGATCCTGGAAACTGGATGTATCGGTTGCAGTTCTCTCGACTTTCTGCAGGCCTTCGTACAGGCTTCTTGCTTTATTATCTACTACGCTTCTTGAATCCATGTCGCATTTCGTATTGTCGCCGATATGCCGGACGTGTAGGGAGATATCGTGGTGCTGTTCTCCTGTAGGATACCAGACACCTGTCATCTCGGTTTCCGAGTTATCGCCTTTCAGAACGGTCTCGATCTTCGTCCTGTTCAGATCGCCTTCGAAGATTCCGTTCAGCCAGTTAATCGCACCATATTTCTTTGTGATGGCCTTTCTCCTGCTGTAGGAAAATCCCTCTGGTTTTTCAACTGCGCCGTACTCTACAGAAGCGTTCTCACCGACATAGATCTCTGTAAAAGAAGTATTGAACTCTTCGCTATCGGTTTCCTCTGTAACAGTCAGTTCAGCGTTTTTCTCTGCGTCAACGATTAAGTGGCTCATCACAGGCCTGTCCTCACTGTACTCGATATGCAGCTCCGACTCGCCTGAAGCCTCTGCATAGATCAGAGAGTTAATATTGGCCGCGTGAATCGCGTTCAATTTGTTTTCATCTGCTTTGATCAGGTCAAAGGCCTTTTTACCGGCTTTTTTCAGGACCTCTTCTCCTGTAAAAACTTTTACTTCGCCTTCAGTCTCTATACTGGCCTCAATACTTTCTGAACTTGTAATTTTTTCTTCAAGGCCTTCAGGGTACCGAGTCCACGTTCTTCCCGGTGTTCGAATGCTTTCTGGCATTTCAAGGCCTTCGATCTTTGATCTTGCTTCGTCTCTTATCGTATCTAGCTTCATTTCTATCACCTAGTCCTCCCGACGAAAATCAGAGATTCGAAGATTTTATGAAAATCTTCTTCAAGAAAATCTCTGGCGGATTTTCGTTTTCTGAGATCCACGGATTTCGACATCCGTCTCATCCGAGCGATCCCTCCATTTCAAGCTGTATCAATCTGTTAAGCTCTACTGCGTATTCAAGCGGGAGTTCTTTAGCGATCGGTTCGATGAATCCTCTTACGATCATTTCTTTGGCTTCTTCCTCATCGATTCCACGACTTTGCATGTAATGGATTTCTTCGTCGCCGATTCTTCCTACTGTGGCTTCGTGCGCCATCTCGACGTCGTCTTCCTTGATCTCGATGTAAGGTTCTGTATCGGAAGTTGCTTCGTCTGAAAACATCAGTGCGTCGCATTCGATTGATGTCTTTGAGCCATGAGATCCTTCAGGTATTCTTACAAGACCTCTGTAGTTTGTACGGCCAGATCCTTGAGAGATAGATTTTGACTCTATAGTGGACTTCGTATTTGGCGCATTATGTACTACTTTTGCTCCTGTATCGATATCCTGTCCGTCTCCGGCAAAGGAAATTGTGATATGATTGGCGCGTGCGCCTTCTCCGTTGAGATGGCTTGATGGGTAGAGCATCGTGACTTTGGATCCCATTGATCCGGACACCCACTCCATTGTACCTTTTCCTGAAACCTTGGCTCTTTTCGTGTTCAGATTGTAAGTATTTTTACTCCAGTTCTGGACTGTTGAGTACTGTACGTGAGCGTTTTCCTTGACGAAAACCTCGACACAGCCAGAGTGAAGATTGTTTCTCGTGTACTGAGGTGCGGAACATCCTTCTATGTAGTGTACGGTTGAGTTCTCCTCTGCGATGATCAGTGTGTGTTCGAATTGGCCCATTCCTTTCGAGTTCATCCTGAAGTAGGCCTGTACCGGGATCTCAACTTCTACGCCTTCCGGTACGTAGACGAAGCTTCCGCCCGACCATACTGCTCCGTGTAGGGCGGCGAACTTGTTGTCCTGTGGAGGGACGCATTTGTTCATGAAGTATTCTTTTACCAGCTCTTCGTGTTCCTGGACTGCTTTGTCCATGTCGCAGAAGATTACTCCTTTTTCCTCCCATTTTTCTTTCATGTTCTGGTAGACGACTTCGGACTCGTACTGTGCGCCGACACCGGAGAGAGCTTCTCTTTCTGCATCCGGGATTCCGAGCTGATCAAAGGTGTCTTTGATCTCTTCCGGCACTTCTTCCCATGAATCGGATTGTTCTCCCTCTGCCACACGGAAAGGCGTGATCTCTGAGAAGTCAAGATCTGAAAGATCCGGGCCCCAGTCCGGCATAGGCCTCCTCTTGAAGTGATCGTAGGCCTGTAAACGTTTTTTCAGCATCCAGTCCGGCTCGTCCTTTTCCTCGGAAATTTTTCTTACTGTTTCTTCTGAGAGGCCTTCTCCGGAGTCGTAGCTGATTTCTGCGTCGGTGATATGGTCGAACTTTTCCTGGTTCTTCTGGATTTCCTCGTTGCTCATAGTTACTTTAGGTAGGCCTAAATCTTTAAATCCTGAGCTGAAGCTTCTGCAAAAAGGATTTAATACCTGAAGGTCACAAAGAAAAAGAGGGGATTGTTGTTTCAGATTTTGAAGAGCTTTACAGGATGGCGGCAGATGAAGAGGAGTATATGGAGAATTTTAGAGAGAGCTTGACTTCTGCAGTTTCAGGCTATGTGGCGACCAGACTGAGCGATAACCTTTCCGGGGTACCGGTGTATCTGGGCGAAGATATAACTGATGAAGAGATTCAGGATGCTGTTAATACTGCCCAGGACGTGTTAATGTTCTCTGAGGCGCGAGTAGGACAGCTAGCCTATGCGGCACAGGAGCTGAAGAGTCAGAACGGATTCAGACATTACAATGTGAATGGAGATGATGTCAAGGCCTCTGAATTTTCAGACATGTTCTGTGACAGGATACAGCAGTTCGAAGATGCCGAGGAAAGAATAGAGTACAACATGGAAGTCGCTGAACAGCAGGAAGGAATTCCTGTAAACGACGCCGAGATAGAGGCCTCTCAGGAAGTACCTGATTTCGATATAGATGACTGGAGATGGCCTAGAGAAAATCTCTGGCCTTTCTAGCTGTGAAAATCTTTTATCTTGCTTGACGAAAAGTCTTCAAGGCCTTCTATGCGTTTTACGGTGACTTTGTGGCCTGTAGCTTCTTCAGCCATTTTCTTTACTTCGTCTTTGCTGTGATTCTGGTCGTAGCCGAGAGTTATTACGTCGGGATCTATTTTCTCCACAGTTTCGTAGATGTCTCCTTCTGTCCCGAGAACTGCTTTATCTACAGTTTCGAGGGCCTGTACCATTTTCTGCCTGTCGTTTTCATCGAGGAAAATTTTTCTGTCCTCGTGGCGAGAATCTCTGGATATGACTACAACTAGTTCGTCCCCGAGCTTCTTTGACTCCTCAAAGTAATGCAGATGTCCTGGATGAAGAATGTCAAAAGTACCCTGTGCCATCACTGTCTTCATAAATATTCATTTGAGGCCTGAAGCTTTATCGAACTACGGAAAAAACAACAGTTTTTATTTGTTATCAACAAGTAGTATTCCAATGAGTGATTTTGATCTGGGATCTGCATCGAGAACTGAAGTTCTTGACAGTTTCCGCACTGAATACGCCGAACAGATAGAAGAGGCCTACAGAGAAAGATACGGAGATACGATGGATATACAGCTCACAGGCCCGGAGGCGATTACTAACAGAGGCCCGGCTGTAGCCACAACTGAGTCCGCTATGCATACCTACGAGGCCGATATGGGTCTTTACGATGACGTTCTACCTTTCCGTGTAACTGTCCATGATATGCCGTACAGCGTCGAAGATATTTTCGATCAGGATGCAATCAATCTTTCAAAGCTCACAGAGGCCTTTACTACGGACTTCGATCCTGAGGCCTCCAGAACACGTTTTATCCAGTTATCGGTAGATGATCCGGAAAGAGACGGTGAAGATTTCAAGGATCAATGGTTCGCATTAAAGCAAGCTGTGAATGATGCTCTAGATCCTGAAGATGAATTTCAGACGAATGAGCTTGATCATATCTACGTCTATGAATCAATGGATTAACTGAAAAATTCTTCTATCTCTTTCCACGGTGCACGGCTCTTCCTCAGCTGTTTGTCTTTTGGGAAGACTTTCCTGTAGTTACTCCAGTCATATCTTTCATCCATGTAGACAATAGCTCCTTTATCGGTCTTGGAACGGATACATCTCCCTGCTGCCTGTATAGCTGTATTCATGGCAGGATAACTGTATCCGTAATCCCAGCCATGCCCAAATTTTTCATCGTAGAAATCAATCAGGCCCTGAGTCTCGATATCAGGCCTCTTCAGAGGGATACCGACTATGAATACTGCTTTCAGTATCTCTCCCGGGAAATCGATTCCCTCTCCGAAGCTTCCGGCTGCTACTCCAAGAAGCACGGAGTTTCCTTCTCCCTTCGTCGCTGCAAAATCATCGAAGAGCTTCTGCTTTTCTTCTTTATCCATCCGTCTTTTCTCTATGAACAGGTCTCTGTCCGTTCTGTCCTTCAGAACTTGCTTGATCTTGTGCAGCATTGCATAGCTCGGGAAAAATACTCCGCAGTTTCCTGGTACGGATTCAAAGCTTTGCTTGAGGTACCAGGCGTATTTTTCTATCATGTCGTCGCCTCTTTCCGAATATTTTGTCGTCAGAGTAGGCACTATAAGATCTAGCTCGTTCTCGCTAGGGAATGGGGATTCAAAGCTTACTTTGCGTGCATTTTCGAGGCCTAAGAGATCGGCATACATTTTCTGAGGTGTGAGCGTTCCTGACATCAGTATGCTGGCATGGGCCTTGTTCAAAGGTTTCTCAGTTGATATCTGTGGATTGAGACAGGAGTAACGTACTTTGATGTATCTGTCGCCGCTGCTTGATCGCTCACGTTTCAGGAAACGGATAAATCCTTTATCGCCTCCTTCCTTCCAGTTCTCCAAGAACTCTGCAACAGAGGCACAGTAACTGCTCTCCTCTTCTTCCTGCACTTCCTCGGCAACATTCTCGAGTTCTACGATAAGATCTTCGATTTCAGTGAAGCTCTCCACGATATCTGTTATGTCACTCTTTTCAAGCTCTGCCTCGTGCTCCTCCATTCCTAGCTTGTCGGCTCCAAGTGATGCAACGCCTGATTTAAGCTGTTCAAGCTTCTCCTGTTCGTTGTAGTATCCAAATCTGTCTGTCTCTGTTATAGCATCGTTCAGAAGCGGTATAGACAAAGTGAAGGAGAACAGGGAGCGAGTTCGCGATGGAAGATTGTGCGCCTCATCAACTATCAGTATAGAATCCTCCAGAGTTGTATCCGCCTTTTCGAAAACGATGTCGCGCACCATGGGATGGAATACATGGAAATAGTCGGCGATTACTATGTCTGCATCATGCATCATATGCATAAGGATTTCATAAGGGCACACCTCTTTGCAGCGTTGTTTAACTTCTTCTGCTCTCAAGTTCTGATGCTTCAGGGCCTTTATCTTGTTCTTAGCTTTCTCTGTAAGCTCGTGTGAATCTGTGTATGTCTTGCTGTACCGTGGGCAGTCCGGGCCTTCTCCTGCTGTTGTACCGGGATCTGCCTCACACAGATGGCTTTTTCCGATTAGATCAACTGAAATTATGTTTTGTCCGTGCCGTTCTTTCATCCCTTTTACTGTCTCCAGTGCGATATCGTGCTGTGAGTGTCGAGGTGTAAGGAAGAACACTGTCTCGTCTTTCTCCAGAGCTTCCTGGATGCTTGGTGTCAGTGCTGCAGCAGTCTTCCCAAGCCCTGTTGGCGCATGTGCGATAAGAGAACTGCTTTCGTCTATTGTTTCCTGTATCTCGTCCATCAGTTCTTTCTGACTGTCCCTAACTTCTTCAAAAGGAAAGAGCTCCATACAAGAATAAGACGAATTGCGAAACCATAAGAAACCTACCCGCCTCCCCGGAAAAACGTAAAAAATTAGAGGCCTGTAAAAAGGATATGGCCTGGACAGCAGTAGAAAAAATAGAGGAGGCGGCAAAGCAGACAAGAGAACTACTGCTACCTTTCGAGCCAGGCTTCTGGGCAAAACTAACTTTCCTGACATTTCTAACAGGCTCAGGCCTCAGCACGGCATTCCTCCAGACATCATACACGCCGAACACAGGGATGCATCAGGGAATGATGTACACGCCTTCCCCACAGATCTCAAATCTTGTAATCGCTATAGCAGGCCTCATAATCTCACTGGGATTCATCTTCATGCTTCTGAACAGTATAGCCGAGTTCGCACTTTTCAAGACTATTCTAACTAAAAAAGCAAAGCTCTGGAGCTACTTCAAAGAAAATACAGGCAGAGGCCTGAGATACATGGCATACAGGATAGCTGTCTTAATTACAGCTGTAACAGTATCCGGACTGGCAGTACTAATATTTGCGATAAATCCTCTGCTAGGCCTACTGTCTCTGCTGTTGTTGATACCGATTTTCATAGCGCTGGCGGTCTTTGATTTGCTTTTAAGAGACTTTGTTCTGCTTGAAATGCTGGAAAGCGATCAAGGACTTCTGGAATCCATCAGAACTGTGTATAGAGACTTCAGGCCTCAATGGAAAGAAGTTGCGGTCTACATTATCGTAAGAATTGTTCTCACAGCAGCTATAGGCGTGGCAGTTGCGACGGCAGCAGGATTTACAGGCCTCATGTTCGCAGTTCCGGCTGTAATAGTTCTGATGTTGACAGAGTTATCCCTGATTTTCGTACTGCCTCTAATCGCTCTGGCATTGATGGCAGTAGCTGTAATGGTCGCTGTATCTATGCCTTTCCAGGTATACCTGTACAGCTACAAGATGGAAGTCTACACTGCCCTGAAAAAATAGTTCATCGACTATCTCTGAAGGCCTCTGAACTCGTCTGGATCAGAAAAGAAGGGGGGGGAGGGGGAGGCTAGAGCTCGAAGTCATCGTACTCCTTCAAGAGGAGTCTGACGGCCTCATGAAAAGCGTCAGTCTTGTTTTTGAAGACTCCGTTCTCAACTTTCCTGTCAAGTTCTTCATTCAAACTATCAGAGAGTCTTACAGAGACCGTTGCCATCAAGCCCTACCCATATGTAATACTGAAAGTCCTCTACATATAAATCTTTTCTAGATCTGTATTACAGAAAAACTTTTTCTGGGGAATACTATGCAAATTTTCCTGTAAAATCTGTGTAAAGGCCTCTATATTTCTGTATTACAGAAATTTTCTAGAAGTCGGTGAGTGTTGACTGTCGGCCTTCCAGCATCTTGCTTCTTCTCCTGATTCTGTTGTACAGGTATCGGAACTCGTTGCTTACCCTGTACTTCAGGTCTTCGAACGTCTCGATTTCTTCGGCCTCCTCTGTGAACGCGTTCCGGACTGTCTCTCGTATCACCCAGACTCCCAGAGGTGCCCAGTAGTCTGGTGTAACGTCTCTCAGGACAAGAGCCTTCGCCTGTTTTCCTCGTTCATCAAGATACTCCATAAGGCCTAGTCTGGTTGCGTAGAAGGCCCCGGCTGTCTGCTCTGCGTAACTGGTTCTCCCGCTGTATGGCTCGTAGTTCTGTGCGATGTACGTGTTTTTCGCCGCGTTCCATACGGAGCCGGAGCGCTTGAACTCCATAAGCTCGTACTCCCATTTCCCGGGTATCAGAAAGATATGGAAATTATTTCCAACGTAACTGTTTCGATAGTACTCGATTTTATCGATCTGATTGTAATGCTTCACTCTTTCACGCAATTTTTTGGAGATCATATCGTCCGTCGCCGTAATACTCCAGCGTGTAGGAACAAGCTCTCTATTTTCTTCCTCTCCCAGCATACCTGTGGAAAGTGACTGCTGAATCTTGTAATTATCAACGCCTTTAGAGTAAAGCTCCTTAACACCTGTCTCAGCCTTCAAATCGGTATCGTAAAAGGCCTTCTCAACTTTCCGTGCTACAGTCGGATTCTCTCCCAGCTGAAACCTCTCTATATCACCTGAGGCAGAAACAGGCGCAGCTCTTCCACCGCTGATACTGGCGTTAGGCCTCTTACTGAGATCGACTTCTATATCGACAGGTTTCCTGGCCATAGCGATCTCCCGGGTGTTATCTAGGAATGTATCCGTGTCTTTCACCTTCAGCTTTCTCTTCGAGTTCACAAGAGAAGTCCTCAGAGAGGCCACTTTCTCGATAGAGTAGTTTTCACGGTACCATTTGTCAGGAGAATCCATCAATTGGGAATCCGTCTGCTGCTGGGGCGACAGAACACCAGTATTCACTTTTGGATAGTTATGAGAACCGATGAACACACTTGGAGGAGAAAGGCCCTGAAAGCTTTTCTTCCGTTCCTGTGAAGGCATAACTCTTTCCAGCTTCCTGCGGGCCTCGTCCTCACTCATCCCTTTTGCGAGTTTGCCGTAGCCCATGTATCTTAACAGGAACGTGAATAATTAGAACCTTCCGATACAGGAAAACTGATTCAAGAGTAACTTTCCAATAAAAATTCAATGTCGGAAAATCCGGATCCAGGAAAAACTTACCAGCGGGAAATATACAGATACGTCGAGGACATAACAGAAGGCCTCATGGATACAGCTCAAGAAGATATCTCACAACAACTGGAACAGCAGTACGGATTAAATTTCTATCCCATAGACAAGGATTTCGAATCCGGTAACAAGTACATGAGAGCAAGCTTCGGACTTTCAGGCCTTCTATCAAGAAAATACTCGAGGCCTAACGACACTTTCTTCGACAACAGAGAGGAAACATTCAGAGAGTTCATCGAAGAACTCGGAAGATTCGGCACAGGATACGAAAAGACACACCTGATCCAGTACGCACAGCTTTACTCAGAAATAGCAGATATAGAAGATATAGAGTTCGATCATCCTGTAGAAACACTGGTGCTACAGGATCTTGACGAGGCCCGTGGCACAGTCAGAGAAATGTTTGATGATCTGGCCGAAAAATTCTGAGTCATCCCAGCTTCCAGTGAGGATTCTTCCTGTCCTTGACTTCAACTATCTCATCAAGAACAGATTTCTCCCCGCTACTCAATAGATCTTCAAGCTCCTGAAGCACTCTGTAATCATCTGAGTTGATGTCTGTTACCAGTATATCGCCTTCATCAACGTTTCTTCCGACTGTGGCTCCTGAGATCGAGACAGCTACTTCGTCACCTTTAGAGGCCTGATCTATACTTTCGTTCTGCTCCTGAATACTTTTCACAGAGCCGATAACGTCGCCTTCAGGAGTCATAAGCTTTGAACCTGATGTAAGTACTCCGTTAACTATCTCACATCCTACTACAGCAGGAGTGGAGGATCTGAAAACGTGATCTGGCATCAGACGTATTCTTGCAGGCCTTGAAACACTTTCCAGCTTCTCCTTTCTCTCTTTTTCCTTTAAATCCTGTTTCCACTCTGTATAGCCGTCAAGTATTTCGTAAATAACTTTGCTCTGGAAGACTTTTACCTTGTCTTTTTCCAGGGCTTCCTGAGCCTGATCTGTGACGCCTACGTTGAAGGCGAAGATCGCACGGTGCTCTGACTCCTCGTCCTCGGCTTTAACTATGTCGCTCTTGTTGACAGGCCCGACTTCAGCCTTCTGCACCTGTATATCCTTGTCCTCGATCTCTGTCATCAAGGCCTCAAGGGAGCCGAGGGAATCAGCTTTAACGACTATTCCGTGTGTAGAAGTTTCATAGGACAGTGATTCAAGTTCGTCCTCCACTTCCTCTCTTGCCTCCTCGATTTTTCCTTCAGAGGCCGTTCTTATCGGTGCGCCTGAGATTATTCCTTCAAAATCTTTTGCAGAGATCTTCACTCCTGCTGCTGGCTCAACTTTGTCTGTCTCCGAGTAATGTTTATCCTCACGAATCTCTGTAAGAGGCCTTGGTTCAAGAAGCGCTCTTATCTCTGTTTCTTTCACTCCATCGGATGTACCGTAAACTACGGTGTCATCGCTTTCCATAATTCCGTCGTAGAGTATAACGTCTGCGGTCGTCCCCATTCCTTTTTCTTTGGAGACTTCAAGTACTGTTCCTTTTCCTATTCCTTCATGTATATCAAGTTCGTCGCTGAGATAGTTCTGACTGAGTCCTGTAACTACCATAAGTAGTTCAGGGATTCCTACGTGTGTTTCAGCTGATATAGGTACTATGGCAACTTTCTCCTGGAAGTTGTCGACACGGTCGAACCTGTCTGATACGATTCCGTGATCGTTCAGCTCTCCCATTATCTCGTAGATCCTCTGATCAACCTGCTGCTGTACGTGGTCCTGCTGCTCTCTCATACCTTCTGTGAAAAGATCGCTGTCAGTGTTCCAGCCGTTGACGGTATCTACCTTGTTTAATGCCACAATGAAAGGTGTTCCGGAGTTCTTCAGTATGTCGATAGCCTCTTCAGTTTGAGGCTGAATTCCCTCCTGTATATCTATCATCAGTATACCGATGTCGCTGATTGAGCCACCTCTCTTCCTGAGAGATGAGAACGCAGCATGTCCTGGAGTATCAATAAACATAATTCCCGGAATCTCTATCTCCGTATCCAGTTGATTCAGAAGGCCTCCACAGACATCCTCCAGTGTTTCAAGAGGAACTTCTGTGGCTCCGATCATCTGTGTTATCTGACCTGCCTCACCCTCCGTTATACGTGACTCTCTTATGGCGTCAAGAAAACTTGTTTTACCTGCATTTACGTGGCCGAGAACAGAGAGAATAGGTTGACGAGGCATTAAACATCACTAAGAACACCATCTAACTTTAGCTTTAAATACCTGCCCAGCAGAGAACAACAGAAAAAATTCGATGCAAGGCCTCTGGAGAAAATTTAACGAGTTAGAGAAAAATAGATAAGAAGAATATGTTGGTGGTCTCGATTCTACTCCTCTCGAGACGCGTACTTGTGATTGCGGTCGTTCTTCCAGTTCTTGAAATGCTTGCTGGAAGCAAAGTAGAGCCTTTCTCCACTGTTCTTTACGTACATAATGCCTTCAGAAGGCCTGATTTCTTCGCCGCTGTATTCGCATTCTACCATTTAGAGATCACCCTTCCATCTCCGTTTCCTTGATGTGGACTACGTCGTCTTCACGGATAGGGCCTCTTGCGTTTCTTACAAGAATCTTTCCTTCTTCACTTCCCTCGATAATCCTGCATCTGATCTTCCTGACCGTTCTGTGGCCCTGTTCTCCGATGACCTCGATTACTTTAGCTGCTACCATCTGATTTTTCAGTCCTCTTTTGTACCTTTATAGGAAAGGATTTTTACTCCTCTTCCTCTGCTTCGAGCAGTTCCTGTGCTTTTCTCTGAACGTCTTCGATCTCGTCTCCTGCATTACCTGTAGAAGTTACTGCAACTGAAGCAGCCTGAACGTTGACGCCTGCTGCAATTCCCAGCTCTTCCTTGTCAGGGACGAAAGTGAAAGGAACATCCTTCTCCTCGGCAAGTGCCGGGATGTGCATAACGATCTCCTCAGGATCAACGTTGCCGGCTACGACAACGAGATCTGCTTCGTTCCTCTCGATAGTCTTCGTTACTTCGTTTGTACCGGTGACAATCTTTCCGGTATCTCTAGCTTTTTCTACTGCGTTGTAAGTATCGTCGGCGAGCTGATCGCCTGGTTCAAATTTCTGGTAAGCCATTTTTTGATAACACCTTTCACGCCCTTGATCATCAAGGCTATGTAAAGAATACAGTCGACTGGAACTTTTTTATACCCATTTAATCAAGTCAAAATCCGTTGTATCGCTACACGCTTTCAGGATCCCAGTCACCAAGCTTCCGATTCTCAATCAGATCCAAGTCCTCCTCAAGACCACGGATAACCATGTTCAACTGATGCTCATTGGAGTCGGAATCCTCAACAGGGAAATCATTCATCTCATCCACAAGCTCATCCCTGAGAAAACGCATTACCTCTATACTAGAGGCCTCTTCACGAAAATTTTCCAGTGCTTCCTTAACTTCTTCACGACTCATAAGATACCCTTACGCGAGAAAAGTTTTTACTTCTCCGCCGTCTTGATAGATTTCTCGATCTCTCCACGCCTCTCACTGTAGGCCTCTATAAGCTCACGTACATCCCGCGAATTTTCCTTCTCACGGTGCACAGTCTTCCTCATATCATCAAGATTGCCCTGAAGCTCCTGAGCCAGATATCCCATCTCCTCAATCATCTCCCGCACATCACGGAACTGCTCCTCACGCAGGAACAGCGGCTCGCTGCTTTCAGGCCTTGTATCCTTTGGCTCGGAACGTATAACTTCTTTCCGTGAACTGTCCGAGTCCTGAGAACTCTCATTCTGGATAGGACTGTCAGCTAGCGGAGAGCTGGAGGCCTGAGGACTGCTCTGCGTCTGTCCCTGACTCTGCTGATTCCGAGCCGGTTGCTGCGGCTGAGAAGCCGGAGATGGCTCCTGTGCCTGAGAGGCCTGGCCCTGACTTGTACTGTTCATGTTCTGTCTGGACTGAGGCTGCTGCATCTGGCTTTGAGAACTCTGCGTGTTATCCTGTTGATTACTGTTTTCCTGTACGAACTGCGGTGTCTGTCCCTGACTCTGGTTGTTATTATCGTTATTTTCTTCAGAACTTCCGAAATCGTCAAATCCATCGAATCCCTGATCCTGCTGAGTCTGACGCTTCTTGTCTCCCTGAATCATTCCCTTGATTTCCTGCATATTTTCCTCAAGCTCCTCCTTGTCGTCAGATCCAAAATTGAACATAGCAGCTCTAACAGAAAATGGGTGCTAGACCGGTTTAAATATTACGCCCTGTTACAGGAGAAATCACTGAAAATTTCGTAGAAAAATCAAGTAGATGTTGGATTAGAAAGTGGGAAAGAAAAAAGTTTTCTAGGCCTCTGCGGCCTCTCCGTCTTCTTCCTCGGAGTAACTTGAGACAAAGTCCTCAAGCTTCGCATCCAGCTTCTCTCCGTTAGCCTCCTTGATCTGCTGGGCAAGAAGCCAGAATACCATGCCGACAGCGTTCTCTCCCTTGTTGTTAGCAGGGATAACGTAGTCAACATCGTCAAGACTGTTCTCAGAGTCAGCGATAGCCACTACAGGGATATCAACATCTGAGGCCTCTGTGATTGCCTGTCCATCCTCTTCAGGATCTGTAACAAGTACGATCTCCGGCTCCTTGAAGTTGTCGGAGCGTGGATTTGTCAGTGTTCCAGGCATGAAGCGTCCGTTAACGCTGTCTGTGCCAAGAACCTCTGAAAGAGTCTTGATAGGCTGGTAAACTTCTTCCTTCCTTCCTACTACAAGTATTTCTTCAGGGCTGTAATCCGCAAGGATCTCTGCCACTTTTCTTATCTGTTCATCAGTTTTATTCAGGTCAAGAATCGCAAGACCGTTTTTCTTGACGTGGAAAATATAATCATCCATGTCAACGTGCTGTGACCGGGTTCCAATATGGACTCCGTTCTTCAAGTATTCTTCACGTTCAACCAGTAGTTCTTCTTCATCGCCCATACCGAGATTGTTGGAGGCAAATATTAAATAAGGCCCCCGACCCCTCATCCACTTTGATCGATATTCTCAAGATCCAAGTCCAGTATATCACGGAAACGGAAATGTATCCAGAGGCCTGCCGCTACACCTGTCAGAAGAGGGACACCGAACTCAATCAAACGGCCAATCTCTGTATCCGGAGCGAAAGTATTCGCCACAAGGCCTGAAATAAGAACGAGGAAAAATGCTGCAGCAGTATACTTCAGTACTTCAAAGTTCTGTTCTTTCAAGGCCTGTACACCTCTCTATCCTCTGTTTCATCCCACAGTTTCAGCAGTCGATTCAGTTTTGCAATCCTGATATCTGCGATACCTGCCTTGATTACAGGACAGTTCCACTCCAGAGCCAGATCGCTGATCGTGCTGTCGCATGTCTCACCGCTCCGATGAGAGATAACAGGCGTATAATCCTCTTCCTCCGCCAGTTCAACAGCATCCTCCGTATCAGAAACAGTACCGATCTGATTCGGCTTGATGATAAGACTGTTACAAGCCCCGTGATCAACTCCTTCCTGAAGCCTGTCTCTGCTAGTCGTGAAAAGATCATCTCCACAGATCATCACATCTGGATTCTGGCTTGTCAACTTGGCATGCATACGGAAATCCTCCTGATCGAAAGGATCCTCCACATAAACCAGATCATATGCATCAATAAGATGCTGTATAAACTTCAACTGCTCATTAGCATCGAACTCCTGACGCAGAGAACCAAGACTGTACTTCCCCTCGCTGTAGAACTCTGAGGCAGCAACATCTAGGCCTATACGAGCACCATGTCTATCAGCAATCTTTTTCAAGGCCTTCAAAGTCTGCTCATCATCCATACTCGTGATCAAAGCACCTTCATCATTCATTCCCTGTATACGATGTGCATAATCCTCTTTCAGATCCTGATAGATTTTCCTGTTGATTTCAATAGCTTCGGGAAAAGTTTCGGCCTCAACAGGCAGGACAAGGAACTCCTGGATGCTCGTGTTTCCTCCGTGCTCTCCTCCGCCGATAACATTACTCAATGGAAGAGGAAACTCTTTCCCGTGATCAAATCCAGAGGCCTGTTTGAAAGCAAGACTGGCCGCAATACCTACAGCACCGATACGTGAGAAATCATCGCTTCCATCTATATCACGGAGACGGCGATCAAACTCTCTTTGATTCAAAACCTCGCCTTCAAGCTGCTGAAGCTCCTCCTCCAGGCCTTCAAGATCCTCCGGCACGAAACATTTCGCCTCATGAGTTCCCGTTGAGGCCCCTGAAGGAGCCTTCCCGCTGAAGCCGTTGATCTCCACCTCTACAGTGTAGTTAGTTCTTGAATCAAGTATCTTCCGCAGTTTAACAGAATCAATTTTCATGTAGAAAAAATTGTGGAGACTTGGATAAAAAGGCCTTATGGAAAAGTAGAGAAAAAATATGTGGAGAGAAAAATTTT
The DNA here is from genome assembly GCF_047555085.1 of Candidatus Nanosalina sp. VS9-1. Taxonomy (GTDB): domain Archaea; phylum Nanohalarchaeota; class Nanosalinia; order Nanosalinales; family Nanosalinaceae; genus Nanosalina. Next base: position 269,207 of record NZ_CP180230.1, read on the forward strand.
ATCTTACTGTGATCGGGAGCTTGCCTTCTCTAAGCTCTCTCTTGCTGATCTCCAGAGGTGCATCTCCTTCCTCGGTGTCGACGAATGCCGGAGCACCCTGAGCAAGCTGGAGGCTTCGAGCTCCAAGAATCCGTGCTCTCTCGTATCGCGTGTAACTCATAACTACTCACTTCACAGGAAGTTTTTTATCCTATGTACCCGAGATCAGTGTTTCCGGTGTTCTGATCCTGTTCCGGGCTTTCAGACTGCTTCAGATTTTGCACCTTCTTCAGGATATCCTGTGACTCGTTCACTTTTTCATCAAGCTCCGAGTAATCAACGTCGACATCGATGATCTGCTCGACAACTTTCAGAACTTCTTCAGTAGACTTCGGATCGCTCAACAGGAAGCCAGGTGTCTCACCGAGAACGCAGACGCCTTCAAATCCTCTTTCCTCTCCGATGCCCAGTAGAAGGCCTGAAACTCCGACGATCTGGCCTACATCGTGATCGAAAGTGACTCCCATATCCTCGTATCTTTCCTGATCTTCCTTGGAAGTCGTCACTCCGAATACTTCAGGATCCTCAACGACATCTCCCTGCCCGTATCCGCCGACTGTAACGATTTGAGAGGCCTCTACATCTTCCACGATCTCCATAACTTTCTCAGCTACTTCGTGGTGGCCTTCTGGCGTTGAGGCCTGTGCATTTCCTTCCAGAAGCACGAGATCTTTCTTTCCGTCACGCTTCAACTGGTAAATAGTATTCTTGATTGTTTCAACGGTTTTATCGTCAGTCACCATAGCGAAAGGAGGGAAGTGATGCGAGTATACCTCTCCAACTTTCTCGGATTCTGTATGATCAGCTATGTAACTGACTACATTCCTCCCTATGTGGCCTATACCTGCAAGGCCCTCTATAAATACCGGATTTTCGACATCAAAATCTTTCTCCATCTCTATTCTTGTAGTCTTCATAATTTATTCAACCTCTTTTTTCGTTTTGCGTCTGTACTTGCCATGCCTGTCCGGGAACGAAAACTTTGGAGGCCTGGCCTTGACAGTTTTCACGCCGTCAAGTTCATCTTTCAACGTGTACCTATTAGTCTCTGGACACTTTTTAATCACGGTAACTTTTTCACCTGAGTTAAAGAAAAAATTTTTCAGGCTCTTGAGAACTCGAAGTTCCCGTCAAGCTCGTCAACTTTTTCCCGAATATTTCTTACAGAGTTATCGATACGTTTCTTCGCAAGCTCCTGTGTACGGCCCCAGGCAGTGATAGAGTACTCTGGAGCGGAGATGTACTTCACTTCAACGCCGTCATTTATATCGGAGAGAACTTCCTTGATACGTTCAACTCCGTCTCCCTGAGGGAAAGAAAGCTCCAGTGTACCTTCCAGTTTCTCCTGCTTCAGATCGATGTTGTCTCTTGCAACGTCCTGAATAGCCGCTACAACATCTTCATCGAACAGATTCTGAAGCTTCTCTTCCTCGGCCTCTGAAATCTCAAATCCGTAGAAAGAGCTTCCGAACTCTTCCTGCATCCTGAACCCGATATCTTCGTATACATCATCGACTTCACGATCCAGTTTCTCGGCAAGATCCTCGATAAAGCTTTCAGCCTTCTGCTCCTTCTTCCAGCGCTCCATCGTATCGCGCTTGTTATTATCATTTACACGCTTCAAAGACAGAGTAACAGTATCTCCCTCTGCGTCAATAACCTGTGCAACATTCTTCTCACCCTCACTGAGTTCTTTAGTCATATCCTGAACCCAGGAACGTGAAACCTCGGAGATATGGATAAGGCCTTCAACGTCCTCGTACTCCTCAAGATCTGCATAAGCAGAGTTCTTGTCAACATCAGTAAGAGTTACAACAACAAAATCTCCTTCCTCAGGCCTATCCTTGTACCATCTCATAAATACACAAAACGCAAGACAACTTTAAAAATAAACTGAAAAACATAAAGGCCTCTCCAACTAAAACTCAAGTACAGATGACTTTAATCGGCTACTGGCCTCTCAACGAAAACTCCGGAAAGGCCTATGATCACTCCGGCAACGATAATCACGGCACAGTGAATGGAGGGGTTACACAGGGAACAACAGGCCTTCTGGGAGATAATGCCTATAATTTCAACGGGTCAGATAGCTACGTTGACTACGGATTTTCAAAGAACTTCAGCAAGGTATCAATGTTTTGCTGGATATACATTACAGATATCTCCAATTACGATTCACTGATCAGCAAGTACGGAGGAGAAAACTCTGTAGGCGGCAGATCTTACGAACTACTTCAAAACGATCAAGGCGGAATAAGATTTCACACCTCCGATGATCGCTTCGACTCAGACTCTCAGATCCAGGAATCCCAGTGGCATCACGTAGGCGCCACATGGGACGGAAATCAAGCCAGAATTTTCATAGACGGAAAACAGGATAACTCCAGCCAGAACCTGACACATAACACAAACAATATTACCTGGCAAACAGGAAGAAGCCCCAGATCAACTAACTACACACAAGGAAAAATCTCCGAAGTCCGTATCTACAATAGGCCTATCACAGAACGTGAAGTCCAGTACCTCTATCAAGTTGGGAGTAGAGGCCTTCAGACAACTTCCAAGAAAACTTCCTGAGATAAGAAAAGGGAGTAGAGAAAATTTATTCTACTTCGAGTTCTTCTACTACTTCTGCATTCAAGTCTGCTTTTCCTCCTGTAGGATGCGCGAGAACTTCACTGCAGACAAGGCATTGTACTTCTTCGGAAGGCCTTGAGAAGATTACTTGCTGATTTCCACATTCGCTGCATTCTGCTCTAATAAATTTCTGTGCCATTGATATAATCACTTGTTTTATCTTTCGATCTCGAACTTTGCAGCTCTGATCGAGTTGTTAGGTTTCCAGGATTTACCGCATTCTGTACATGTGAACTGTAGATCCTTGTTGCCTGATGTAGGGTTGCTTCCTCCTCTTGCCCGATTAGCAGGATTCTCGTAAGGGAAGCTTCCGTATCCGTTATCAATTTTTCTCTGTCGCTTCCTGTGCTTCTTCTTCATAGGGCTAGCTGTTTGATTGGTGACCTCTTTGACTGTCTGGTCGGTGTGTTCATCACAGCTCGGGCAGTAACGTCTCTGCTCTTTTGGAATCGTAACCATACAAAGAACAAATGGTGTTAAACTTTAAAAGGACAACCCCGTCCTCCTGAAAATTCTTTTACCTGTGAATGATCCTTGTCCCGGAGGCCTCTTCAGGACTCTCCAGGTTCTCGAGAGAGGCCTCGAAAATCTTTGTATCTATCATGGAGCGCTCTATCAAACGCACAGCAGCCTCATCCACGACAGAGTATATACCTGGCTCGTTGCTCCCTCCTGTGATATCCAGAAGCTCTTCGACAGTGATCTCATCGAACTTTCTGGCGTCTTCAACTTTCTCCGGATCATCGGTGTACACGCCGTCAACAGTAGTCGCGATGTACAGATCAGCATCAAGTAACTCTGCAACAGTAGCCGCAACAGCATCCGTGGAATAGCCGGGCACAAGGCCTCCCATGACAACATTCATCCCGGAGGAAGCTGCCTTCTGAACTTCTTCAGGCCTTTCAGGTACTTCAGGATACGTATCATCCATAGCCGTCAGCAAAGTCTGAGCGTGAAGCCTTGTAGCCTTTATACCGATCAGATCTTTCTCTCCATTATTTCCCTTTACAGCACTCTGATATCTGTTTAATTTTCCGGCTCCTGTAACTACAGCGATCTGCTCATCAGGAAAGGCCTCTGCGAAATCATTGATCCTCTCCAGATTATCCTGTATAACTGTTCCACCGACGGCAAAAACTTTTTCAACCATCTATTTCACCACCTCGGCGTTTCCACGATTCACAAGTATCTCTGCATTATCCTCAGGGATTTCTACTTCATCCCCTTCGTCGAAAGGCCCGTAGGCCTCGAGATCAGTTCCCATGAACTCTGGAACGCTTGAAGTTATCTCAACAAGATTGTAGCCATCCTCAACATCTACTTCATCTTCGGCCTCTTCGTCTTCTTCACTTTTATCGTCTTCATCCATAGCAGGCCCGTTATCTATTTCCTCAGTAACTTCTTCAGAGGCCTCTTCCTCCATGCTGGACAGGCCTTTCTCCGTTGACTCTATCATGCTGTCAACTCTGTCATGATGTCTGTCGAACATGTCTTTCATGTCGCGGAAAAGTTCCTGCTCCTCTGGAAGAAGATTCAGCTTTGAGCTCTTTACACTTCCCGTGTTTGATGACAGACGGGCTTTCTTCACTATTTTCTCCTCTCTGAGTGATATTATCTTGTCAAGGACTCTGCGAGCATTCTGATATTCTCGTGACTCTCCTTCGGCCTGTTTCTTCTGCTGGAAGTAGTTGGCAGTCCTCAAGAGAAACTTGTCATCAAGTTCCACAAGTTCCTGCTGTTTGTTCTCCTTCTTCTGTTTTTTCCGGAGTTCGCTGAACGTCAGAACGTTTTCAGAATCCTCACTCATTATACCTAGAACCTGTTATCAAAGCTTTTTATCCTTCAACAAAAACTTTCACTCGAAGCATTCCTGAACGTGCTTCTTGTAGTAACTCTCCATCTCGTACTCTTTACCACAGTAAGGACAGACAAGATCATCTTCATCGTCGTCATCGTCACTACGATTCTTCACCTTTCTGAAAACATAACTCACAGGATTAGAAACTTTCTCCTCGAGAGAATCTCCCTCATACACCTGCATATCCTTGTAATATCCGTTGGAATCATAGTTCGGAGGAGGAACAATCTCACTTCTCTTCCTGTGCCAGTTAAGCTGTCCTTTAACATAAGAATCGCGTAAAGGCTCTTTATTTCTCTCATTCCACTCCCAGATCTTCGCCTCTATCTCATCCATTCCGTAGCCAACAGTTCTGTAAAAATTAACAAGCACAAACAAAGCTCTTTTTCTGCCGTCCTCCAGGCCTTCCAGAATATTCTTTATCGTTGGCGGAAAATGCTTCTCCGAGATCGCCTCATCAGGCCTCTCAAAATCTTTATCAGACTTTGATACACGCTTCTCTTTCCTTTTCTCACGCTTCTGCTCCATAAAATCCATGGCCTGGACTACAAGATTCGTGGCTTCGTTCTCCTCAAAGCTGTCGAGAAATCCTACCTCAAAATCAACTTTATCCATCTCAGCGTCCTCTTTCTCGAAATCATCAATTTCTTCAGGCCTTATCGGCAGTGATACAAGCCACGAGCCGTCGTGAAGACTGTAAGGCATACGGAAGAGATGTCTCTGTCCCCAGTCGTTCTCTATATCAGACACTTGATACGGATCAAGGCCTTCATCCGTCTCCATCTCCTCCTCAAATCCTGCATCTCGTACCTTCTCTACAAGCTCGTCTTCAAGCTTTTCACGTATGTAATCAACTATTCCACGCCCCAGCTCTGGATAAAGATTTGCTATGCCTTCGTCGCCTACTTTCTCAGGGAAGGCCTCAGCTCTAACGCCGATATGGAATCCGCGGTTTCCGGAGAACTTTACAGAGATATTTTCGATACCGTGCTGTCTTAGTTCTTCAATTACAAGTTTAGCTGTCTCCTTTGCCAGTTCAAAGCTGTAATCACAGTCAATATCTATCACTAGATCCCAGCTCTTCCTGAGATCATCAAGATTTGATACAGAATCAATCAGCAGAGGATTCCGCCATCTCTCAACGGACGCATGGAACGCTACTGCGCCATCCTCCACGAACTGCTGGAAATCTCCAGGAAAATTTATCGCGTCAGGCCTCTGCCCGTAACTTTCTTCATAAGTCGGAACTACTTCACGGTACTGGCCTCTGTCCAGAAACCGGTTCACAAGCTCCTCCTGTTCATAATACTGGCGAATCTTCCAGTCCTGCGGTTTTTCCCTCTCCCCCATAACTCAAGTTTCCCGGTAAACGGTAAAAAGACTTTTCGATAAGTGTTCTTTCCACCAAGTCATTACAGTATTTAAGATTCTGGCCGGATTGTCTAAACCTATGGCAGACTACGACGAAGGATATTCAGAGGAACGTTATGGCGCCCTCGGAGGCCAGAATATACTTGAAAAAGAGAACAAGCACTACAGAGAAATGCTTGAAGGCCTCGGCGCTGAAGAAGGAGACAGAGTACTGGAGCTTGGCTCCAACGACGCACTTCTATCTGAATACCTTTCAGAGTGGTACGAGATGCATTCTGCTGATGTAGAGAGAAATCCATTAGTTGAAGCCCGTGAAAACGGGAGATCGGAGGCCCAGTACCAGGTGGACGGCCACAGACTGCCTTTCCAGGACAACAGTTTTGATTATGTTGTTATGCCACGTATGCTGCACCTTGATGTTGTAGATGAGCCTGAAGTAGTACAGGAGGCCTCCAGAGTCGCTGAAAAAGGATTTGCGTTCGATGTATTCTCCAGAGGAAGCTTCAGATTCCATAATCCTGTCATGCACAAAATAAATGAGAACATGCCGAAAAGCAATCTGAGAAGCAAGGCAGAGATCACTGGATATGGGCCTGTAAACGGATGGCTGGAGGAATACGAGGATGATCAGATAGAAACTTTCTCCGATTTCGTAGTCCCGTTCGGAGCCTTCAAGAAGTCCGACAACGAGGCCTACGTCAACGCTGTAGAACGGATAAACAAAGCTTTCGAGGCCTGGGGACGCTCAGATATCCCGGATCCGAACTCGGTAATCTATACAAGCGTCGATATGGAAGACGATTTCTAGAAATTTTTTCTATTCACAGGCGAAAACAGTATAACTTTTCAAGTAGAAACTTCTTGCCGTGAGAAACCTGGCGAAAATCCTCAACGCACTGAATGAAAGGCCCAGAAACTTCTCCGATCTAAAGAAGGAGACAGGCCTCGCCAACGGAGTCATCCAGCACCATGCCGATAACTCCGAGAGGATTGTCAGGGAGAAGGACGTCCTGATGCTCCGCAGTGAATGCGATAACTGTCCTCTCAAAGGCCTCTGCAGGGAAAAATGCATGTTAAACGTTCTTGCAGATGAGAAGAAAAAATTCATCGTAGAAAAATTCAATGAATGTTCACAGGCCTCGATCAGCCGCCAACTCGATGTTTCAAGAGCAACTGTACATTACCACGTCGAAAAGTTACGCGAAGCAGGTGTCATAGAGAACGAAGCAGTCCGGCCTGAAGTAAAATCTGTTCTACAGCCTTGAAAGCTTTCTGACTTCTTTAACAAACTTTTCCACGTCTTCCTCCGTGTTGTACAGGTGTAGGGAGGCTCTGACAGTTCCGTCAAAGTTTCTGTCATTGAACCATGGATGGACGCAGTGTCTGCCGGCTCTGACCTTTATGTCTCTCCTGTCAAGGTACTGTGCAGCCTCCCCGTGAGTTACAGAGTTAAAAGCTACAGAGACTATCCCCGGGCCTTCGCAGAAAACTTTCACATCTGCTTCCTCCAGGCCTCTGACTATTTCATCCGTTAATTTTTCCTCGTGCCGCTGGATTTTCTCCATACCGATATCCTCTAGGTACTCGACTGCGGCCCCGAGGCCTGTGAAGCCGGCGATATTTTTCAGACCAGGCTCGAATCCCTGTGGAAAACTTTTCCGTTCGTTCCCACTGAAACTGGAATTTTCGACTGCACCGCCGCCGTACTTCAGAGGCGAAAGATCTTCCTGAACCTTTTTTGCGACGTAGAGGCCTCCTGTGCCTGAAGGCCCCAGCATCTTGTGCCCGGAGAAAGCCACGAAATCCGGCTCTATACTCTGTACTGAGAAAGGCCTGTGAGGGATACTCTGCGCAGCATCGATCAGTGAGTAAGCTCCCTGTTCATCCGCGATTCTACAGGCCTCTTCAACATCGAAAACTTTCCCGTCAAGATTTGAGACGTGCAAGACGCTCAGTAAATCGCCTTCACGGAGCTCAGATTCCAGAAAATCCGTATCCAGGCCTTCCATGTTCACAGTTTCAACTCCGAGTTCCTGCCACACCGCTCTGTTCGAGTTATGCTCTCTTTCCGTCAGAAAAACTCTTTCAACATCGAGGCCTCTGGCAACAGTATTTATCCCTTCAGTCGTTCCCGAGGTAAACATCAGTTCTCCGCGAGAGGCATCGATAAAATTTGCGACTTTTCTCCGGGCCTGTTCCAGCTCCTTCGAGGCCTTTTGGGAGATCGAGTGGCTGCTTCTCCCGGAGCATCCCGGATATTCCCTGTAGTATCTGTTTACTTTCTCTATGACTTTTTCAGGCCTGAGGGACATGCATGCGCTGTCAAGATACGTTACATCGGGTAGAGGGAAGTCTTCACGGTACAAGAGTTTCCCACCTCCTTTCCATCAGCCAGAGGAAGTGCTCGATGCTGCAAGCTCCTCCCGGGTTGCAGGTCCCGTAGATGTACAGATTGTACAGTGACTGGGCGACGTCCACAGTCAGTAAGACAGTCAGCAACAGCAGGAACCAGTTGATGGCCTTGAAGTACCGGTTCACGAACCTGGCAATTCCTGGATGAAGCTTCATCGCCAGATCGATGCTCCAGGCCCTGTACTTCTCATCGAAACCGGTCTCACACGGATTTCTCTGCGCTCTGTTTTTAATACACTGTAAGGCCTCCAGTGCGTACTGCCTGTAGACAGCTGAAAAAATCCCGAGGAACGCAAAAATTATCAGGCCTACGAAACAGATCATGCAAGAAAATTAGCTGAAAGGCCTCAAATGGCTACTGGTACAGATGTCTAACAGATCTCTATCTGAATTCTTCAGGCACTACGGATGGCGGAAGATAATCTCTTTCTGTTCCAAGGCCTTGACGCTGTAAACTTGATTCAAGTGCATTGATAGGTTCTTCATCGTAGTCGAGATGGATTGTCTCCCAGTACTCGTCGCCTCCGATTCCGTGTTTCCGCATCTCTTCCTCGTTCCTTGGAGCGGTGACTTCCTGCTCGTAAAGAGTTATCATCGCTTTGAAGCTCTGCGGGAAAACCGTGACAGAGTTCACGCCAAAAGTTTCAGGCCAGACGGTTACAGGCCCTGTAGAAACATGTTTGGTGTAACTGTCGACGTCCATGAATCTGTTGACATTCCCGTTCTGTCTCGTAGTCATCTTGTACATGAACTCGGCATCGAAGTCGTCAAATCCTTCATCAAGGATCTGCATCAGGCCTCTGAAATCATCGCTTACTTCCACAGAAGCAGGAGAAAGCTCCCTCTGAATCACAGGATAACTATCTGCATCCCACGGAACGCTTACACTGTTGTCGAGATCGAAGTCCTCCAGAACGTATCTGGAGGCCAGCAAAAGATCTTTCTCCATATCCTCGACAAGCTCTTCGCCAGAATCCCCGTAGAAAACCACACGCGGCTCCAGAACATCGTCTGAATCAACTTCATCTACAAGAAAAACGTCAAGAGGCCTGAATCCGAAGGCCTCTTTCTCCTCACGTGAAGGGAAAATCTCTCCGCTGTAATCTATCGAAAAATCTACCGGAGGCTTTCCCTGGCGGGACATAGAAAATCAGGTTAGAGGAATTTAATCCTCTTCGATTCTCGGTGCCAGTACAAAGCTGAGATCAGCTTTTTCAGGTACAACGAACTCCAGTCTCATCGGGAAGTCATCGCCAAGCTTCATAGCGACAGTATCTGAAAGACTCTTCCCCTTGATCATCTTTGAAAGATAATCAAGTGAGAACATCGAAGAGGCCTCCGTTCCCTCAAGTGAGATAACTCCTTCGGCGTCGCTGGAGATCTCGAAGTCCACGTTCGACTGATCTCCCTTCGAGACAATCTGGATGCTTTCCGAGTCAGCGGAAACAGTTACGGAGTCCGAAACTACCATTGCATCCTTTACAGCGCCTTCAAGTACTGAGGCCTCCAGTTCAGCTTCAACTGTGAAGTCAAGCTGATCTGTGCTTGGGATGTCATCCTCGGAAAGGTTGAGGATAGGAAGTGAGAAGTTTCGTGTTGAAGCTCCTTCCATAGTGATGTGGAACTTTGACTCATCTTCGTCAAGTTCAAAAGTAATAGTATCGTCAGAATTTGCTCTTCTGAGGATCGAGTAAAAGTTTTCAAGGTTCAGGCCTACTTTTTCCTCTTCGTCAAGTTCATAGCTCTCGAATACGTCTTCCTGAAGAGTGAAGTCGACGAGTGCAACCATCGCTGGATCAGCAGCGATCAACTGGATCCCATCATCGGTTAACTGGAACAGTCCCTCGCTGATAAGATCTGAAATGGTTTTCATGGAATCCTTGACAAGTCCGACTTCTTCTAGTTCAGCCTTAAACAAAATTTTTCACCTTATTGTTATTCAGTAGTGGATACAACTTTTTTAATCCTACTGTAGTTGTCCGGATCCACGTCGGAAAAGTCCTGTACGATCTCTCCCTGGATCTCAAAGCTGTCCGGTGTAGGAAGTACGCGTCCGAAGATACGGACTCTCTGACTTTCCTCCAGATCTTCTATCTTATCTTCTTCCAGAAATACGTCAACAGAACCTGTACTGTCGTCCACAGAGATTGAATCATCATCTATGGAAAGAACAGTTCCAACTACACGTACACGAATATCTTCACGTGGATCAATATCCTCGATATTTTTAGGCCTTGCAGGCGCTCTACGTTGATTATCTTGAGTATCAGGCATGAAACAGAAACAGGTTACAAATGTTTTAACTGTACTCCTGCACCAGTCAGCACAAACAAGTAAAAGCAGGCCTGTAACAAAACAGTAAACAGGGAATGACACTTGTCGGATACTGGCCTTTGAACGAAGAATCTGGATCGAAGGCCTATGATCACTCCGGAAACGAGAATCACGGAACTTTAACTGGAGAAGTCACTCGGCGAGTTACAGGCCTGCTAGGAGACACATCATACAGTTTTGATGGAGATAATGATTATGTGGGCATTGGTGAGCCCTCTGGATTTGGAAATAGTTCTCTGGGAAATTCTGTTTCCGTATCTGGATGGTTCTATCCGAGAGCTGATCAAGGGGATATTTTCAGCCATGCCAGTGATTCAAACAATGATAATTTGAGAGTATTCTGGAATTCTAGTCGGAACACTTGGGGTAGTTACATCCATGCAAATAACTCCAACACTATGGACTGGAATACTTCGCCAGAATTGAACTCATGGAATCATGTTGTTTTGATATACGATGGAGAAAATCAATACCAATATTTGAACAATGAACTTGTTGCACAAAAGTCTAATACTGGAGATCTTGCTAGTTCAAAAGGCTCGCCGTGGACTGTAGGATCTAGAGGAGGAGACAGCTCGTTTTTTGATGGAAAAATTTCTGAAGTAAGACTCTACGACAGGCCTTTGACAGAAAGTGAAATCCAGTACCTGTATAGTGTTGGAAGTAGAGGCCTTCAGACGACAGTTAAGAAGTCGAGCTAGGAGTTTTCTTTTTCAGACAGTTTTTTATTGAGGCCTTGGTATTTTCTTGTTGTGGATCAGGAGTCGAAGCATGACTTGGGTTACTGGTTGAGTATCCTGGGTTTCGCAATGGTTGTACTGGTAGGTCTTTTCTACAGTTTTGTGAGTTTGAATGCTGAGGCTGGCGTGGTTCTCGTGGTTCTTGGCTTCGTCTTGTTTGTGATAGGTGCGGAGCTGGCTCTGAGGAATCAGAAGCATGTGGAATCCGGTGACTGAAGCCGATTTTTTGTTAAGCTTCAAATACGTGGATAGTACATTTTTGTTCTATGGGTCTTTTGGGAAGCGGTTCCGGTACGGCTGAAGGAATAGAGAATATCGCGCAGCGGCTTGAGAACCTTGAGTCGCATCTGAACGCTGTTGACAGCGCAGTACAGGATATAGGAGGCCGACTGGAGAATATCAACCAGAACACTGTTACACGTCAGGAGCTTGCACAGATACTTGAACAACCGGATAACGACGACGTCGATCTCGAAGAACTGAAGGATTTCTTCGTCCAGTTAAGCCGCCAGCAGAAAAAAACAGAGCAGAGAGTCGACGAGATCGAAAATCTTGAATCAGAACTTGTTGAAACGCTTCAAAGCATGCAGAAAACGCTGAAGAAGGCGCACAAAAACACTAAGAATCTTGAAAGCCGTGTACAGTCTATAGAGAAAAAGGCCTCAAGCTTTGATCGACGTCTAGATGAACACGAGGAGAAACTTGAGGAAACTACAGAAATAAAGGAAGAGCTGGAGGAAGTTGAACGCGAGGCCTCTGCTGAAAACTCTCAGGAAAGTAAAAGCTTCGAGGAACGTCAGGAAGACGTTGAAGACGAACTTAAAGAACTCAGAGGATCTATAAAGCAGTTTTCTGAAAAAATTTCAGAGGAGTAAAAAATTCCCCTGATTTTTGAGGCCTCTAGTCGTATTCTTTGTGGACGTTTCCGCAGTCACGGCACTTGTAAAATCTTGTAGGTGGCTCGTCGCTGCTTCTTGTCTGTTCCATCCACCATTCATGTTCTTTCTCATCTTCGTTATCGGATGAACATTTAGGGCATACTTTGTTTGTTGTAGGCCTTGTTGATTCGTTGTTTGCTCCTTCGTTAACGTTTAAACGATCCATAGGATCTTCTTCTTTTGTCTCTGTTACTCTGTAGCTGCCGTCGACGTCGTGAACAGTCCCACAGTCACGGCATTTCATCACTGATTCTCCATCTACTTTTTCAGAGACAAGTAGTCCTCCACAGTCTTCGTCTTTACAGAACTCCATGGTTAAGCTACATGTGCACCTTACATTTAAATGGGTTAAGCTGATCCACAGCTCGGAGTGTTATCGATGACGAAAGGCTGATCGCCGCTATACCCCATGAAATCCATCAGTAAAATCTTCACAAGGCCCAGTCGCGGAATCTCCACTGCAACTGTTCCATGAATCTGATCAGGCCTCACACTGTCCTCGAACTCCAGCTGCCCGCGATTATTATCTCCCATAGTCTCAACGTGATCATCACTCTTCTCGATAACACGGTGGACTATAGGAACGTTCCCGTAAGGAAGATCAGTCAGATAATCTATCTCGATGCTACCTCCAGCGAACTCGTAACTGTTGCCTTCCACAAGAACAGAGTCGTCTCCTCCTGATTCAGGGATCGAACCATTGATCCTGAAGATTGCAGAGTCTCTAGAACGATCAGTAGTTGAAGGCCTCACATCAACAAGCTGGACAGTCCCGATACCTGTCTCAACTGTTTCACTTGGCTGCTCCTCAGAGGCCTCTAAAGTATAACTTTCTCCGTTGACAGTAAACTCTGCTCTGTCAGGCACATCGTACACGATTATATCATCCTCCTGTATCTCACTGTAATCCTCGCTCTGGACAACAAGGATATCACCTACCTGGAGCGCAGGACACATCGAAGTCGAAATAACAGTTACGACAGGTTTCTCCGTTCCAAGGCCTGCTCCAGCCGTCTGAAGGATGCCGAACGCCAGAACAATAGACAGAATCAGAAAGTACGACTCATCCAGAAAACGGTTCTCATCGACAAAATCCTTCAAGGCCTGAAGTTCACTGTTCATACAACAAACAGTTTTCCACCACTTATTTTTAAACTGACGACTTCACTCAAGAAAATCTTCCAGAAAAACTGAAGTAGGAAAAATAGTGCTGGCAGTGTCCTGGAATTCCCGCCGAAAGGCAGTACCGGCCAGATCGCTGAGAAGCTTAACTTCCGTGTTCGGAATGGGTACGGGTGTAACCTTCACGCTGTGACCGCCAGCAACAAACAAACAGGCCTTAAACCTTATAAACCATGCCAAAGGATAGGCCTCTCTGCCCCGGGGGGAAAGTATTCTCGTGGTGCTTTACCAATCGAAATGTTTATTTTACAGGCCTCGAAAAGTCTTTACTATAGGAATGATTCTGAAAAACAGAAAAGGCTCGGCTCTGGGAGGAGGAAGCGATAAAGGAAAACTGAAGAAGCTTCTCGAGGGATCAACACTTGTAGATCTTCTTACTCTCGGAGTTCTCGGATACAACTTCACCCTTCTGAGAGACTCCGGATACGGCTCCTCAAGTCTTCTCCAGATGCCAGGAAGCCAGGAGATGCTCGCCGCCCAGCTGACAGCCCTAGTAATAGCTATCTACGTTATAGAAGCGATAATCGACAGCGCAGGCGAATAAAAAAATACAGTCAAGGCCTCAGAGCATTTTATCCATCAAAAATTTTTCACAGAAAGCTCAGAAGCTCCTCTCCACGTCCTTTGGATATCCTTGACGAAACAACTTCATCTTTATACAGGCCACATCCCACAACTTTACCCTCGAAAACTATAGCAACGTATCCTTCTTCAGAGGCCTCTGCAGGAACCATCTCTCCGTCTAAAATCTCTTTAAGTTCTTCTTTATCCAGTTCTACATTGTTACGGGAGATCTCATCGCTCAGAAGCTGTAGAGCATACGTAGTAGGCTTCAGAAACTTTCCAGTATCCCGTAAAGCTCTGATTCCACGCGTCTCGGAGTCAATATCCCTGTCTTCTTTTTCCGAAACTAGCCAGAAATCTCCCGAGATCTTCTCCAGCTCCAGGCCTTCAATATTATCTATATCTACTTCAAAACGTTCATCAAAAAATTCAGAGGCATCTTCCACCTTCATGCTGTCTCTACTTTCTGAACCTGGCAACGAATATTCCACCCGAATTCAGATGATGCGGATAAATCCTCACGGTTTTAGACATTTCCTCTCCAAACTCCAGGCCTGAAAAATTCTCCACTCCTCTCCTACTTTCTACATCTGTATCGATATCTTCAAGCTTCACATCTTTTTCATCCAGAGCTTTAGATACTACGGCCTCGTTCTCCTCCGGTGCAAAAGTACATGTCGAGTAGACAACTACGCCACCCTCCTTTACTATCTGGAAGGCCTTCTCCAGCAACTGGTACTGTAACTCGGCCAGGTGCTCTCTTTCATGACTGCTTGAGGCCTCAAAACTTCTTCTAGCATTATTTCCCTCGCCACTGCACGGTGCATCAACAAGAACACGGTCAAATTTTTCTGTTCCTGGAATCCTGCGCCCATCGTAGTTCGTTACATCCACGATAGCGGATCCTGTCCTGTAAATATTTGCATGAAGACTTTTCAAGCGCCTTGAGGAATCATCATTCGACACGACAAGGCCTCTGTTATCCATCTTCGATGCAATCTGTGTTGTCTTTCCTCCAGGAGCGGCACACATGTCAAGAACTTTTTCGCCAGGCCTTGGATCGAGAACTTCCACGGGGAGCGATGCACTTTCCTCCTGTACATAGTACTCTCCTCGCCAGTGAAGCATAGACTTTCCGGGAGATTTGCTGCGTGGAAGCCTGTACACATCACTGTTCCAGTCCGATTTCTCGGCTTCCGGAAAATCTTTTTTCAGAGCCTGTTCAAAGCTTTTTCGAGCCTTGAGAGGATTTCTTCTTACTGCCGGAACTGCATCCTTCTGACACTCCTCCCTGAAGGCCTCCCAGTCATCTATTATCGGTTTATAGCGTTCCATAAAATTTTTCTCTTCTCTCACAGGTCCGAAAGTTTTTGCTGTCCCGTGTTTTCTTTCCCAAAGGCCTTCCTCAGATCTTTCTCCAGATCAGGTGTTTTAGATCTGTCGTACAGCGTCGCTGCCGGATGATATATCGGCATAATCTTCTGCCCTTCCCGCGTAAAAATTCTGCCGTGTATCTTGCTGATGCCTTTGGAAGTATCCAGCATGTGCCTGGAGGCAAAGTTTCCGAGCGTCAAAATTATATCAGGATTCACGTTTTCGATCTCCTTCTCCAGTAGCGGCGCCCAGGCCTCTATCTCATCGCTTTTCGGATCACGATTGTCCGGAGGCCTGATCTTCACAAGATTCGTGATGTAGATATCTCCACGATCAACGTTGATATCTTTCAGTACGTCGTTCATCTTTTCTCCGGCTCTGCCGACGAAAGGCTCGCCTTGCTCTACTTCGTTAGCTCCAGGGGCCTCTCCGATCATCATCACTTCTGCGTCCTCCGGGCCTACAGCAGGGACGAAGCGTTCTTCGTCAAAGTATTTTTCATCCAGCTGTTCGAAGAATTCGCTGTATTTATCCCGGAAACTCATACTCAGAGTTTTGTCGCATAGAACTTTTAATCCAACTGGAGAATACAGGCCTTCACCGCATAATCCTATTATGGCCTCTGAGGTTAGCCTGTTGAAAGGTATGTGCTGAATATGTTACCTGTCTGTATTTCGCCGTAGGAGTCCACTCTGTAATTCTCTCCTGTTTTCTCACCTGATCTACACTGGATTACCTGTGTCGATTCCTCTTCCTGTGCGATCCAGAAAACTCCGGCGTGGAACAGGTATCTCGATCCTGTGCATTCATTACATTCTATCTCTCCTGTCAACGGCGTCGTGTTCGCCTCCATAGTAGTTCTGTTTATAGAGACCTCTTCACATGGACAGCCTGTTAGCGTGCATGTTCCTCTTCCGAAAGGCGAGATATTTATCAGGCCTGCGAAGATAAATCCTGAGAAAACTAGCGCCGTCACTGCCAGGCCCAAAAGTTTCCCGCGGTCCGAAGTATCAAGCTCCGAAGGATTCATCGGAAAAGACATCACAGAAAATTTTCTGAGGCCTCTGCTAAAAAACTTCTGTCCAGATACACCATCTGAAGGAATTTTTCCCGAGGCCTTCGGGATGTGAGAGACAGAGTTAAATCAGTGGTTCTGCCATCCTCGGTTGTGAACTTGCAAAATCTTTCTGCGCAAAGTTTCAGGCCTACACGCCAGCAGGCTGCTGTAATTGTTTCAGGGATAGTCAGTATGGGCCTGGAGATTTTAGCAGGTAGAGTTCTTGCTCCGGAGTTCGGGAACAGTATCTACACCTGGGGATCGATTATAGGTGTTTCGATGCTGGCCTTGAGCCTTGGATACCACTACGGCGGGAAAAGCTCGAAGAATATTTCTTTCAACGACTTGAGTCGTTACCTGACGTATACTGCGCTTTACATAACTGCGTTGATCTACTTCGGAGATATGTTCCTGACTTTAAGCTCTGCGCTTCCAATACCTGCGCGTTACTCTGCGATTATACCTGTTGCAGTGCTTTTCGGGCCTCCGACTTACTTTCTGGGATTTATCAGTCCGTACGCAGTCCAGCTATCGAAGAAGGAAGACAAGGGAGAGGCCTCAGGACATTTCTACGCTGTAGGGACGGCTGGAAGTATACTTGGAGCTTTCGGAACGACTTTCTTCCTCATCCCGGCGTTTTCTGTCAACAGTATCTATACTTTTTTCGCAGCCCTATCTATAATCCCTGCGATCTCAAGCTTCAGAGATCCGAAAAGCCTGCTGCTTCCAGGTATAATAATTGCTGGTATTGTCCTGGGAGGTTCAACACCGGTCTCCGGGAACACGGTCTACGAGGATTCCACTCCGTATCAGGAGCTACGTGTATCGGATAGTGATGGTGTCAGAACGCTTTATCTTGGAGGCCAGCCACAGAGCGCCACATACATTAATGGATCTGATGATTATGTCTGGGATTACCTTGACTACTTTCACATGCCGTTCCTGATGCGAGATGATGTTGAAAAAGTTCTTTTCATCGGCGGAGGAGGGTTCACAGCTCCACAGAGATTTGCAGAGATGAATATATCTGTCGACGCCGTGGAGATCGATCCTGGAGTAGTGAAAGCGGCAGAACAGTACTTCAATCTCTCGGAGTCAGAAAATCTCGATGTCCGTACCGGCGATGGAAGAAACTTTCTGGAGGCCTCTGAAGGAGATTACGATGTGATCTATGTGGATGCGTACAGGAAGGCCGAGGTGCCGTTCCATCTGACGACACAGGAGTTCATGCAACTCACGTACAACAAGACAGATGAAGACGGTGTAGTTGTCTCCAACGTCATCTCTACGGCTTCAGGCCCGGGATCAGAGTTCGCCAGAAGCCAGTACAGGACTATAGACTCAGTTTATGAGTCTGTGTATTATTTCCCGACAGCTGATACTTCTCTGGCGCAGAACATAGAGATAGTTGCCTCTAAAAACAGCAGGATGTCCAGAGAAGGCCTTGGAGACAGGGCGAAAAGCTATAGAGGCCTGAATCTTTCAGATGAGGTTGGAAATCTTGAGGATATCAGTCCTGGAGATGTTCCGGTATTGAAGGATGATTATGCGCCTGTTGAGGAGCTGATGAATCCGTTGATCGGTGAGAAGTACAATATCAACTGATTCGCTGAACATTTATTCAGTTTTATAAGGTTGTATGCATCGAGATATGTTATGAATAATCCTCTGGAGATGCTTGCAGATCTTCAGGTCGAGTATTCTCGTGCAATCGTTCTTGGAGGTCTTTTGATGACTGTTGTACTTGCGACAGGCCTTCCAAGCATTCAACTGGAGACTGATTTCCAGTCAAGTCTGCCGGATACTCTGCCGGAGATCCAGGCGCAGGACAAGGTTGAATCAGAGTTTAGATCCTCAAGCGCCATAATTGTACTTTTCCAGACGAATAAGGAATCTCTTGAGGAGAACTTTGTAACTGATGTACGTGATCCGCGGATGCTCAGGATGCAGAAGACTTTGACTGAGGAGCTGGAGGCGGAATCGATGGTCGGCCAGGTACAGTCTCCGGCATCGTTGTTCCCACGGATACCGGATACAAAGGAGCAGGTGAAAAAAGCTCTTGAGGGAACACAGACAGGAAGTTTCTTCAACAGAGACTACACCGCAACTCAGATGTACGTCAATCTTGAGGACGAGATGACAGAGCAGAATATCCGGGCAGCTACAGAATTAATCGAACAGAATCTTGAACAGACTCCGAAACAGCCCGGTATAGATATCACTGTTACAGGAAATCCTGTCATCCGTACCGATATGGGAGACACAATGGTCTCCGATTCGATGACAACTATCTCGGCTGCATCTCTGCTGATACTTGTACTTCTGGGCTTTGCTCGTGGAAGAATCTACGGGCCTATAACTTTTGTGCCGCTTTTCATAGGCCTGATATGGACTCTGGGAATGATGGGGCATCTCGGTATTCCTCTGACTATTGCCACAATCGCTCTCGGAGCTATGATTCTGGGCCTTGGAGTAGAGTACGGATCATTCATCACTGAAAGAATAATAGAGGAAAAGGAAAAGCTTGGAGATGTAGAGGCAGCTGTGAAGGATTCGGTACCTACCACAGGCCTAGCCATACTTGGTTCCTCGACTACAACTATTGTAGGGTTCTCTGCTTTGCTTATCGCGTCTATTTCATTTATCAGGAATCTTGGGCTTACGCTAGGCCTTGGAATCGCTCTGACGCTTGTTTCAGCGCTTGTGATAACTCCTGCATTGATAATCGAGTACGAGAGGTGGAGAAAATGAAAAATAGAATGATTGACAGGTATTCACGTCTGATTGTTCAGAGGCCTTTCGCCTTGCTGACGGTTATGGTAGTTCTTACAGCTTTTCTTGCTGCTGGAGCATCAAAAGTTGAAACAGTAGAGCAGAATCAGGAGGATCTTCTTCCTGACAGCATTGATTCTGTAGCCGCATTCGATGTTATAGGAGCAGAATTCGGTCAGGGAGGTGGCAGCGGCGCAACTTTCACTGTATTATTCGAGACAGATCCGCGGTACGCCAACTCGACCGAGATAAGAGATGTACGGAATCCAGAATTGCTTGAATACATAGAAAGAGTTTCAAATGATCTATCAAGCATGAACGACGTCGCTACAGTCTCATCTGCAGCTGATCTTGTCGACGAGCCTTCAAGCAGGAGGGAGGCCTCCAGACAGTTGCGTGAAAGCGGACAGGCCTCACAGTTCGTCTCGGATGATTACAGCTTTACTATAATGAGGGTAACATCTACAGATCTTTCCTCTGAAGAGCAGCAGGCTCTTGCGGACAGGATAAAGACATCTGTACAGGTCAACGAAAAGCCTGCGGGTATAGAAACAGGGTACACCGGGACGCCTTTCATCAATCAGGCCTTTCAGGAACAGACACAGAGCACAATGAGCAGTACATCAGCTATATCGCTTATCGGAGTTCTTGTGGTCGTGATTTTGCTTTTCCGATCTATAGCGTATGGATTAAGCTCTTTGACTGCCCTGATTTTCGGTATAATCGCAGGATTCGGCCTCTACGGATGGCTGGGCCTTAACATGAGTCCTGCAACTTCCGGAGCAGTATCCATGGGGATGGGAATCGCTATAGACTTTGGGATCCAGACAGTATCACGGTACAGGGAGGAAAGAGAGAAACTGGATATAGGCGAGGCCTTGTCCGAGACTATCAAGGGAATTCTGAATCCTATGACTATCGCTCTTATAGCGGCCTTGATAGGATTCACATCGCTGTCTTTCGGAAGGATAACTTTCCTATCCGATATGGGTACAATGCTTACTCTGACTACATTATGCGCCTACATCGGTGCTTTGACTATTATACCGATTTCTCTGGTCGTATATGATCGCTATCTGACTAAAATTATGCTAAAGGTGAAACAACAATGAACAAGACACGACTTACGACACTTCTGCTGCTTGCAGGCCTCCTAATGAGCTCTGCGGCAGCTCAACAATCTACACGGGCCTCGACGAATATTGAGGCCTCTCTAATCAATTCCGATCCTGTCCCTCTACAGTCCGGGGAACAGGGCGATCTTTCTTTCAAGATCGTAAATAACGGGGATAAAGAGGCCCAGAACGTTGAGGTACGGCTTCTTGATAACTATCCGTTTGAGTTGAAGCCGGATAGGCAGAGGAACTATTCTCTCGGCGATATGGTTTCAGGTCAGGAGTACCAGATTTCTACATCTGTTCTTGTGGCAGATGATGCGCCTGATGGTTCCAACAACTTCAGGGTTCAGATCAGTTACGGAGATTTTTCTGTAACCAGGAACATCCCTGTAGAAGTTCAAAGCGAGGACATCGAGCTGAACGTGGCAAATCTCAAGACACAGCCACAGCAGCTTATGCCGGATACAGACAACAACATGATGTCTGTAGATATAGTCAACAATGGAGAGAAGACGGCTGAAAACGTCGTCCTGAACCTTTACTTCCCTGGGTTCTTCCAGGAGACATCAAGCTTCTCCACACGCCAGGCGCTGGGGAACATCCAGCCAGGCCAGATCAAGACAGCAGAGTTCAACTTCGACATCAATGAGACAGCTCCAGCAGGATCAACATCGATCAACGGAGACCTACAGTATTCTGCAGGAGACTCAACATCAGAGATCACAGATCCTGTAAGCTTCAATCTTTACATGGAAGGCAAGCCACAGTTCCAGATCACAGGAGTCGAAAGCAACCTCAGAACAGGGAACACGGGAGAACTGAGACTTGAAGTCAAGAACATCGGCGCAGAACAATCATCCTCTACAAGAATCAGAGTACTGGATTCAAGCGACCAGCCGTTCAGTTATGATTCATCCAGCAAGTACATAGGAACACTTGAACCAGGAAAGACCGGAGAAGCAGTATTCGAAGTAGACACCGAATCCGATGCAGCAGTCAAGCAATACCTCGTAGACTTTGAGACACGAGGAGTCAAAAGCACTGAAGTATTCGTAGAAGACGAAACAGTACAGGTAGACGTCACTAACGGAAAGACCGAAGAATCCGGTATTCCTGTGCCTCTACTGGGAGGCCTTATCGTTCTGATCGGAGCAGGAATCTACATTTTCCGCAGAAGAAAATCCAGCAGCGAACAGGACGAGGAATCAGAGTAAACTTCATGGAGGCCTTACGGGAAGAGGCCTCTACATTTTTTCCTCCTTCCTTTTCCAAAAAAGGACTTAATTTTTACTGATTGATAACAACTTATGGATTACAGGGATAGGGAGGTCTACGGAAGATTAACTGACAGCGAGCTCGAGTACTCCCTCAAAAGATCAGCGGAAATGATGGAAGAGGCCGTACAGAGTTTTATGGCCTCGCTTTATCTTCAGGATACACGGAATAATCTGGACAGCTTGGGATTTGACCGGCTTGTACTTGGCCTTTCCGGAGACGAAGTCGACGACGCAGAGGAATACATGAATACCGCAAAGTTCGAGTACGATAAAGCACTCAGAGAGGCCTCGTCCAGAGAAAAAGATTTCTCGGATCATATGATCGATGAAGATGAAATGCTTGTGGAGACACGTGAATGGATCGAGGAGCTAACTTTTGACCGTATAGGCCTATCAGGAATAGCGAGAAATCTCTAGAAGATCTATCAAGACACAATACGGAAGTGAAAAATCCGCCTCCCCGATTTGAACGTACTAAAACTAGGAGAGTTTTCTGGACAGTCGAAATCGGAAAAATTATATCAGAATCCCGCCTCCCCGATTTGAACGGGGGACAAGTCGATCTACAGTCGACCGCTCTGCCAGGCTGAGCTAAGGCGGGTACAGTTGAAGGCCTCTTTCATGTAAATCTGTTAATCAGGCCCTTCTCTATGTCTAGGAATTAGTGGAAAATATTTAATAGGGTTTGCTGAATACAGTCTCTCTTTATCTTTTCTTCGACTGTGCTACTGTTTCTCCATCCTCGATTACTTCTGCCTCGGGAAGCTCCATGCCGTCCTCCACTTCTACCTTTGGAGTTACTCTGTACTGGATGACTCTTCTCTCCCCCGGCTTGAAGTCTTCAAGCGTCCACTCCATCTCTACGCCGTCAGTAGTCTTCCTTATCTCAGGCTTCGCCATCTCAAACTCTTCCTGGAGCTGTGCAGCATTAGGGACGTAATCTCTGATAGTTACCTGTGGCTTGAAGCCCTCAGTATCATTCACTATCTCCAGTGAAACCTTCAGATCCTCATCAAGTTCCTCGACTTCTTTACTAATCTTGAAACTGCCTGTCAATCTTCCAAGTACTGCAAGACCCAGGATAATAATTGCTGCAAGCGCCAGAGGAATCCAGTAATTAACCTGATAACTGAAAGTCATCTCCTCGCCTGGCTGAAGCTGGAAATCCCAGATATACGTATTGCTGTCTTCTTCTTTCACAGTCCTGCTAGGAGCAGGATCCAGATCAAGAATAGGATCCAGATACGAAGGGAAAGTAATATTCTCGGATAGATTTGCAACACTGTTTCCATTGTTCTCTACGTTCCTGCTACCTGTAACAATAAGGACTCTGTCATCCATCTCTCCACTCCTGTTAATCTTTCTAACTTCTTCAACCTGTACAAGACGCGAGAAAACTCTTTCCTCGCCATCCTGAACAAGCTTAATCGAGATATTTCTGCTTCCTGGAGAGGCCTCCTGTGAAATATCGTATTCAAAGCTGTAAGTCTTCAGCGCTCCTGGTGCAAGAGGATCAGTATCCACATCTCTCTGTTCGCCGTCAAAACTCGATGAAATACTGTAATCATCGACTATACGAGGCAGAATATTCTGTACTGTTATAGAGGCCTCTACTGTCTCTCCTGGAAGGAAGCTTTCCTTGTTCACGTTAAAATCGGGGACGTTCATCCTGTAATCTCTGTTCACACGCATGTAATCAGAGAGAACTTTCGTCTCATCTGTCTTGAAATCTGTAACAAATATCTTGAAACTGTAACTTTGCTGTAAAGCATCTTCGCCTGGAGAAATAGTAACACGGAAGTCTCTGGATTCGCCGGCAGGAATCCGTCTGGAGTTATCGAAGTATATCCATCCTGAGCGGCTGAACTCGTAATCCAGAACGAAACGACGCTCCTCCGAGGCATTATTGAAAACTGTAACATTGAAAACTGCCTGTTCACCTGGAGAGGCCTCACGATCCACAGGCTCCATCGATGCAGTGAAAGCTGAAGCTGTGAAAATCATTGCAAGAAATGCGAGGATCAGAGCAGCTTTTCGCATACCTAACAAAAACTTCTCAATCCTTCTTTATATTACATTTTACTGTCTCCAGTAAAGAAAAAGGAATTTCTACAGATAATCCTGAAGCTCCTCGCCCAGAATTCTTGAAACAGTTCCTCCATCGGCCTCAACTCTCTCCATGACAAGGCCCATCAAAGCACCCTGAGCATGCTCTCCCTGCTCCTCAATCATCTCCTGCTTCTGATCTATTACCTCCTGGACAACTTCACGGATCTCATCTTCAGAGGCCTTCCCCGAGACAACTTCTTCGACAGCCTCTTCAGGACTTGAAGGATTCTCAGCCATCTCTGTCAGAACCTCCTCGAAATCCCCTTTAGCAACTTCGTCCCTATCGAAGGCCTCGAAAAGACTTCTGTAATGCCTTTTCTCAAGCTTGTCTACAGGAACATTCTCCGACTCCAGCTTGGAGTAAATATTCGTGAAAACGTTCGCAACAAGCTTCGCATCGAAATCATCCTTGAAGGCCTCGAAAAGAGGCAAAAGCTCCGATGAAACAATCTGAGTGGCCAGTTCTTCCCCTATCTCTTCAGTATACTCTTTTTCACGCTCATCCAATGTCCTCGGAAGATTTTCATCAACTTCCTCGATTTTCTCATCTGAGATCTTTATCGGAGGAATATCTGTCTCCGGATACATACGGGCTGCTCCAGGAAGAGGCCTGGAATAACTTGTAGTGAAATCCTGCTCCGCGTTCCGTGTCTCCTCAGGTACCTCTCCAGTATAGAATTTTTCAGCTCTATCCCTGACTGCTTTAGCTGCTTCACGTGCCTTATCCTCAGGACCTGCCAGTACCGCGATAACATCGTCTTCTGAGGCCTTGAAGATATCTCTCAGCTCTTCAAACTCCTCCTGGATTCCGTAGTCACGATCTTCATCAGTATGAAGTATCCCCTGGATGCCACGAGTCTTAGCGTAGTCTACAAGTTCAAGCGCCAGGTATCTGTCACCTGAGATTTTCTCCTTCATCCTTCCTGCGAGGCCCGGGAACTTGAATCCATAGACCGCTCCATCGTTCTCAAGAACTGTTGAAATTATCTGATTCTCCGAGTCCTCGAAAAGATGTGTAACATTGTCTCCTACGACTTCCGAGGCCTCTTCTTCAAGTTCGTCTCCAAGTTCGATAAGATTTTTCTGCCTCTCAACTTCGTTTTCAATCAGTGTATCGATGTTGCGGACGTCCTGGAATCCCTTGATTTCCACTCGTGCACCGCCGTCGATCGAGACGTTGACGTCCTGCCTGATCGTTCCGATCCCTCTGCGAGCCTTTCCCGTAGATCTGAGAAGCATACCGATTTCCTCCGCTACTTCACGGGCGTGATCCGGATCTTTTATCGATGCATCCGTTCCAACTTCTATCAGTGGAACTCCAAGCCTTGAGAGATCGTAGACAGCTTTCTTCTCACTTCTATCATTGATTCCTGCGGATTCCTCCTCTAACTCGATGTCCTCGATCGCAACTTTTCCGGATTCTGTCTCAAGCTCTCCATCGAGGCCTACCATCGAAGTCCTCTGGAAACCGCTCGTATTCGAGCCGTCTACAACCATTTTACGCATGACCTGGATCTCTCTCGGGATACTGGCGTCGACCATACGTGCAAAAGTCAGAGCTGTATTCAGGGCCTCCTGACTCATCTTGTGCGGAGGCTCCTCATCCAGTTCCACGAGACAGTTGTTCCTGTCGTGGTAATGATACATGAACTTTCTCTTCTTCATGGATTCTACTTCTGCGGCCTCATCCTGTTCTCCTGTCTCTCCAGCCACTGATCTAAGACGTCTCTGTACTTTCGCGTCCGGGGCCTCGTCCTCGAGATCTACCGGACACCGGCAGAAAAGCTTTGTCTCAGTGTTAAGCTGCTGGTGAATCTCTATACCGCATTTGAATCCAAGTTCTTCGTAATCCATTATCTATTCATCCTCCACGATCTCCTCGATCTTTCTCTGAGCCTTTTCTCTGTAGGCCTCTAACTCATCGCCGTTCTTGATTATGGCCTCCTTCGGTCCGTCATATGCTGCTGCTATTGAATTCATCTCCTGAAAACGGTATCCAAGCTTTTCAGAGGCCTCTTTGATAACTTTCCTGGCTCTATCGCTGTCTTCAAGTTCGTAAGTCTTCTTTATACTTTCCTCTTCAAGATTCAATTAATTTTTCCACCTTGTGTTCCAGTTGTTCCTCTGAGATATCCTCGTTTTTGATCATGTGGTCGCTGAGAGCCATAAGTTTCCCGACACCGTTTTCCACTTCTCTAAGATCTCTTTCATCGAATCCGTCACCTTTGACATCTTCTTCTCTCTTTCTATCCTCTCTTCTTTCTCTCCGTGTTTCTCTAGAGGTCCAGACAGCCACTACTTCGATATCGTGGCCTGTCTCCTTTTCGAAACGTTTTTTCTCGCTCCAGCCACGCATCCCGGTGATGACAATCCTTTCTTTCTCCTCCGCCATCTCCTTCAGGTACGGGATCGAGATTCTGGCTATCGCATCCATGCCGTGTTGAGCTCTCATGTCATTGACCCACTGCCCGGTATCCTCTGTAGCGATATTTCTTTTCTCCATCTCGATACGGACAACATCCCCCATATCAAGCACCGCAAAGCCATGATCCTGCATGTAATCCGCTACAGTCGTCTTGCCGGACAGAGGCATCCCTGTAACACCGTAGACCTCAGCCACGGTAAACAGACCTCTCGCTTAACTCACCGTTAAGATTTTCCAGGAAAAATTCTTCCGCTTCTTCCATGTCAGAGGCCTGGCCAAGACTCCACATCAACTTGACGTAAGCCAGCTCCGGATGCATATCCTCCGCTCCAACGACTCCGGCCTCCTGAATCTTCAATCCAGCGGAGTAGACATCCATATCAACACGTCCGTTCAGACACTGAGACGTCATAACCACGACAGCATCATCAGCGATCTCCTGAAGCTTCTCCAGAATCTCTGCGTGATGCTGTGTCTCATCATCAAACGCGTTCACAGGCATATGTCCAAGGCCTGTCCCTTCAACGATGACTCCATCGTAATCCTGCTCCTCGATGAACTCCAGTTCTTCAGGCCTCATTCCAGGCCTGATACGGAGCCATCCGACATTCCCGTCTAATTCAGTATTTTTTTCGTACTCTTCATCAGAGGCCTCGAAGTTTTCCTCAATTTCCCCTGTCTCATAGTTTATATGGCCGAGAGGCTCTGCGTTGATCGCTGAAAAAGCATCTCTACGGGAAGTATGCATCTTCCGGACTTTCTGTGGCGGCAAAATATTGCATCTTGTATCACTTGAATCTTCATGCATGCATACGCCGAGGCCTGTAAAATCTGTCTCCGTCAAAAACTTTGAAGCACAGTACATGTTCATGGCGGCATCGCTGCTGGGCCTGTCGCTTGATCTCTGGGATCCGACAAGCATGACGCCTGTATCAAGATTTTGCAGCATCAAACTCAGTGCTGCGCCTGTATAACTCATAGTATCTGTTCCGTGTCCGATTATGATGCCGTCGTACTCGTCCTTCACTTCATCGATCTTCTCAGCGATCTTCTTCCAGTGTTCTGGCTCCATGTCCTCGGAAAGCATCTGTGCGATAACATCGGAGTGGATATTCACTTCCTCCGCCAGCTCCGGATACATCTCCACAAGATCTTCCGGATCGAACGCAGGCTCAACTCCTCCCTTTTCATATGATACACGTGAGGCGATCGTTCCGCCTGTGTGAAGCACCATGATATCCGGCTTATCCTCAGAATGCTGGACTTCATCCCTCTCATTTTCAGTAGAGGCCTTTTTCTCGATCAACTCGATATCTTCAGGATCAACTCCGATGTTGTATCCGGAATCATCCTTCAAAATCAATGTATCAGGATCCCCTGACTCCGGCTTAGGCATCAGAACTCCTTCACGTCCAGAGGCCTTTATCCTGTCACCGGTTTCAATATCTTTCTCGTCAAGTTTATCGAGAATTTTCTCCGAATACATAGGCCCGATTTACCGTACAAAGTTTAAGAAACTACATCTCGCCCGAAGAAAAATTCTCCTCCATCAACAATTCTCCTCGTCAAGAGGCCTCTCAGTAACAGGATAATGTTTTCAGGCCTGCAGCCGATTTTCCGGCACCTGTTTTAAACTGTTTTTATAAGAGTCGCCCTAGAATTGTTTTCTGTAAGACTTTAAAACAAGGTGAAATTTCTAACATGAAAGTTTACACATTAGGTGGATATGAAGAAGTTGGTATGAACATGACCGCAGTTGAAGTTGACGGAGAAGTCGTCATCTTTGACATGGGTTACAACATGGAAAACGTCATATCCGCAGAAGGACACGTCGACGAAATGACAACAAATCAGAGCCTCGAGATCGGGGCAGTACCGGAAGACGAACCGGTTCTAGACAAAAACGTAGTAGGAATCGTCATCGGACACGGACACCTCGACCACGTGGGAGGAATCCCAAAACTGGCAGGTAGCCATGACTGTCCGATCTACTGTACTCCTTACACAGCAGAGATCGTAGAGAGAGGATTGGACGACGACCGGAAGAACGCCGGCAACCAGGTAATCAGACTTGAAAAGGGAGAAAGGATGGATCTGACAGGCAATCTAACTTTAGAATTTGCTCACGTCAACCACAGTATTCCTGATGCAACACTAAGCCTTCTGGAGACACCGGAAGGATACGCCGTCTACGGAAACGACATGAAGATCGACCGTTCTCCAGTTATCGAAGACACAACCGATATCGACCGACTCAAGGAAGTCGGAGAGGAAGGAGTCAAAGTCATGATCCCGGGAACAACAAGAGTCGATTCCCCTGGACGAGCACGCTCCGAAAAGTCAGTTGAAGTAGAACTCAGAGACGTACTTGAATCCTGCTACGACGCAGGAGGCGCAGTATTCTTCTCAACATTCTCAAGCCAGATCAGCCGCTTGAACTCCGTAATCGACGCAAACGACGGAAGAAGAAAGATCATCTTCGTCGGACGCTCACTGAAGGAATACGTTGAATCAGCAGAGAAGCTTGATTTGATCGATACCGATCAGATCGAAGTAGTCAGTTACTTCGACGAAGTAGAGGAGAAGATGGACGAAGTTGACGCAGCAAGAGAAGACTACCTTGTCGTCGCAACCGGAAACCAGGGAGAACCTGGCGCACAGCTCGACAAGATGGCTTCAGGAACATACCCATTCGACTTCGAGGAAGGAGATCACATGATCTTTTCCAGCAACGTCATCCCTACACCAGTCAACGAAGCCAACAGACACAAGCTAGAGAAGAAACTGGAAGAGAAAGGAGTCAGGATCTATCCGGGAATCCACACCACAGGACACGCCCACAAAGAAGACCACAGAGACTTCATCAACTTCTTCGATCCAGAACACATCGTCCCAAGCCACGGAACAATCCAGAAACTCGGAAGCTACGTAGAACTAGCCCGAGAAGAAGGATACAGCCTAGGAGACAACGTCTACATCTCCGAAAACGGCAAATGCATTGACTTGGACGAATAAAGTTTCTTAGAGGCCTGAAACAAGGCCTCTCACCTTTTATTGTATTTAATCTTCTTTCCGCTACATTCTCCTGATTAACCAAACCAAAATAAAATT
Source organism: Candidatus Nanosalina sp. VS9-1 (assembly GCF_047555085.1). Taxonomy (GTDB): domain Archaea; phylum Nanohalarchaeota; class Nanosalinia; order Nanosalinales; family Nanosalinaceae; genus Nanosalina. The sequence continues at coordinate 298,525 of NZ_CP180230.1, forward strand.
TGGGAAGAATATTCTGGTAAATGTTTGGTTTTCTGAATATTTGCACTCTGGCGATAATTTTCCCGCTTTTCATATTAGGGGTATACTATTTTTCGGACTTTTTCTGGTCTCCATTTTCAGTTAGGGTAAGGTTAACCTTGAGATTGCTCAAAACCAATAAAAAGGAGATTTGGAAGCATAGAGATATACTTAGACTTGAAAGCTTCAACTCGCAAATAATAGTTTCTTCGTTAATGACTGTCGCTATAGGATTTTTGGGGTATTCTCTCTCACATATTTTTACAAGCAGTATTTTCGATAATCTAAAAAAGAGTGATCTACAATCTTTATGGACAATACAAGGAACTCTGGTATCTATAAGCTTTATCATACTTACTCACTTGTGGGATCAACTCACAGAATTCGTGCCAGAAGGCATAGTTGATTTAATAGCTCGAAAAACGTATAGTTTTCCAATAATTATATTCAACTTTGTTGTTCTGATAGCAACAGGAGTTCTAGTCTTTCTAGTTTCTGAAGATTCTAGTAACACCCAGTTTACACTCCCAATATTTCTACTGGGTCTTTCAAGTGTCTTGAGTATAGTGTGGTTGTACTCTAGAGTTTCAAAAATAGTTCTCTACAATGGAATTTCTAATTTTGCTATTAGCCAAGCAAGAGACGAGATAGATGAAGAATCTTGGAAGAACACCAAATACCAGATAGGCAATGAAATTCTAGATAGCAAAATCCCATCATACAGAAAAAGTCAGAAATCATTGAATTTAAGCAATGACGTAACCATAACTGCTGAAGATTTAGATCTTGAAGGACATATTTCTGATATAAATTATCGAAGACTGAAGAAAATATTTTCTATAATCGATCCTGAAAAAGTCACATCAGGCCCAAGTTTAGGTCAAGATTTTTCTAGAGAAAATGATGCAGTATTAAGACTGAAGGAAAATATTAGTCAAGAAACTAGAGAAAAATTAACTAACCAGTTGAGAAAATCAATTAAGACATCGAAAGGGTTTTCATTATGAACGAAAATCTTAATACACTCTTAGACTACTTTGGAAGCCGAGCCTCAAAGAGTTTGTCTGAAAATGACCTCTACCTCTTCAAGGAAAGATTAGAGGAATATCGGGAAATAATTGAGTATTACTTGGAAAACAGAGCTATACCTAGAGATAGATCACTTGGTTCTAGCGTAAGACGCCCTTCAAATCGAATTATCCAAAATCTCATCAACCTCTATGAGGTGGCGATATCGAAGCCAAATACACAGTTTAGCTTAGAGTTAATCGGGTCAGTACGCTTACTAATTTCAAGAGCCTACTCTGAAAGAGACAGAATGATGCTGGAAAAGTTTCTCTCTGTATATGAAGATTTTGTTAGATTAGATTTAGAGAAAAATGACTCTGAAATGAGTAGGGCTTTACTTCTTAGATTAAAGAAATCTGCAGACCACATATTATATGATGTAGAAAATAATTTAGATACTAAAGATACTTTAGTTGCTCTGGAATTTCTCGCTCTATTCTACAATAGTCAAAAAGAGCTTATAAGAAAAATTATAGTTTCCGAAAACAAAGAGCTATTCGTTAAGTCCCTCAAGATGTTTGATGAACATAATAGTAAGCTAGATCGAATCAAATCGGATATTAATTTCCGAGATATTTCGGATAACTCCGAACCTCAAAAAGAAGATTCTGATATACTCGATAAGATAGATGATCTAAATCAAGAATTGGAAGAAACTCCTTTTGGGGTAGGTGCCTGGGTGTTTAGAGAATATGAGAACGGTAATCTTGACGAAGATTTCTTTAATAATGTAAGAGAGGAGGTAATAGGGAAATTTGAAAACAAATCTATCGGCGAAATCTCTAGTATCTACTTTGAAATTCTAGAAAGCACTCCCTCTTACTGGAATAGTTGGCAAATGTCAGAGGAATTAGATGTTTTTGAAGGCGCAACTTCCATGGGAAGCCCTGCTGCAGTTTCATGGATTCAAAATTTCTACTGCGGTCTAATGATTAGGAATATTAGCGACGATAAAATAGAGGAAATCTTAGAAAGAGAAGAAGAGTTCTCAAATCCGATATCAGTAAGAAAATCAATCAAAGATAATATTGAAAGTCTCAAAGAACAAACTCAGAATTTTTCAACAGAAGAATCTCTAATGAGAGATATAGAGGATATCCGGTCAAGAAAAGAAGCAGTAAGCAAAATTTTCGAAAATATTAAATCTGAGATAGAGACGGACGAAAGACAGGAAATAATCAATTCAGAAGTGTCCGACTCTTTGGTTTCTGAGTTCAAAACAGGGCTTAGAGATAGTTGGGAGTCAAATGCTGATTTCAGGAAACTCTATAATGACTTGGGCAGATTTGAAGAAAATTCATCAGAAGCTCCTGAAGAAGCTAGAGAGCTAGGGCTGAACAGAGTTTTCTACCGCAGTTATTTTGTGGAAGATTCTCCCAGAAACTGGGTTAGAAATGTAGATGATAACTGGGGTAGAGCTATAGCAAAAAAGGAAAATGAAGTGATTTTTGAGGAACTATTCGGCTCTATTGAGTTCCAGAAAATTTCATGGGAAGAAATAGATTCCAGAATGTTAGATGCTGATATAAGCGGATTTGAGGATTCTCAGCCAATAATGCTTGTAGGAAATAGCCCTCGACTAAAATATAGAGCTAAAAATATAGAGAGATTAGAAATCAATGAAGAGAAAGGAAAATATCTCTATAACAACAAAGAAGTACCTATATACCATATCAACCATCTTAGAGATAAATTAATAATCACAACCGCAGAGAGACTAGGAAGACTTCTCCAGTATTCAGAAGGAGAAAATCTATCAATAGAATTTAGTGAAAATATTCCTTCAGATGTCTCTAAAAACTTGGAATTAGAAGATCCCGAAACTAGAGTCTTGATTAAAGCATCAGAATCCTTTGAGGTTAAAGAAATACAGCAGGATAGTTCAACCATCAGTTATGAAATCCAGGAATAAACACCTAATTATAAGATCAAATTTCCAATAGGTCTCATATTTGCTGAAGCTACTGAAAAGGAGTTACTGATTAAACTTTCTGGGCCTCTAATCAATTTTGTGAGTTATTCCAGTCCGGAAAAATCCTTGTATCGAAGATTCTTGATAGAGGCCTCTAGGGAGATGTTCTTGTAGATGGGAAGGGCGAATAATTGGCGGAAGGAGTCTGAGGATGGCGAGAGTATTGTCTGGCTTCATGAGGGCGGATATGATTTCAGGCTTCGTGCGGATAAGGATGAGGATAAGAAGTGGGCCTTGAGTTTGTCCAGTGATATTTTGCCGGAGAAGTATGATAAAGAAGTTTTGACGATGGATACGAAGAAAAAGGCCCGGAGTATTGCTTTTGACTGGAGGAAGTCTCATACAGAATCCAGTGATTTACTGAAGGAAGTAGGCCTTTCTATGAGCAGTTCGAGGAACGTGTTCAATCCTTTCAACATGAGTCTGGCGATGATGAATATTTTCTTGTTTCTTGCTTTGCTTCAGACGTGGAAGTTCATTGATCCGATCTTCGGGGAAATTTTTATCGGGATTGTTATGGGAGCTGGAGGCCTGATTTTTCTTGTAGAGGCCTTTTACAAAGACGGCTTATTTAATTTGACAGCTCCGTTGCACAACGCGGATGAAGCTGTTTCTTTACTTACAGGAACTTTCGCAGTCCTGGCCTCTTACGGCTATATAACTCAGTCAGAATTTTATTTGACGCATTTTTCAGGTGTTCAGGGAGGTATACTGGCCTACATGGTCGCATACCTGATGCTACACTGGCTGAAGACAAGATTTATCGGATACACTCGTGTAACAGCTAGAGCGACAAAGAAAAAGGCCTTTAACTGGAAGAATGACTTGATGAAGTAGATTTTCGGATTTCTGATTTAGACAGGAATTTTATTCAGGCCTCTGTATAGAATTGTTATGGATATCTATCTGGCCCATTCCTCGAGTATGGATTTTAGAGAAGATTTTTACAGGCCTGTAAAGGAAAGCAGCATAAGTGACGAGCATTCAGTCGTCTTCCCTCACGAAGATGAAGGCCTCTTCGATTCCAGAGAATTCTTCAGGGAAAAATGCGATCTAGTTGTAGCAGAAGTTTCAGAGGCCTCCACTGGCGCAGGTATAGAGCTTGGCTGGGCGGATGAAAAATCAGTTCCCATCCTGTGCATCCATCGGGAAGAAGGAAATCCCTCCTCCGCGATCAAAGCCGTCATGGAAAACATAGTCTCTTACTCAAGGCCCGAAGAAATCCCAGAGATAATCGAAGAGAAAATTAAAGAAATCAAAATTTAGGCCTCAAAAATCTCTTCCCCAGCTCTACGCCAGTTCCTGTCCTCCTTTTTCGGATAGCCGATCGGTATCAAGAGTACAGGCCTCTCAGAATCCTTCAAGTCGAGTTTCTCAGAAAGTTTTGGCTGGCTGAATCCTCTTACCGGGCAGCTACCAATCCCAAAGTTTCTGCAGGCCAGCATGAAGAACGTCGCCGGGATCATCGTGTTTCTCGTTAGCCAGCCTGTCATGAATTCTTCGTCGCGGGCCTTGTACCTCTCGTACATGTCTCGAAGATTCTCTGCTTTTTCCTCGTCGATCTTGCCCTCCTCAAGTTTATGGCTGAGGACTTCGTCGGCGTTGACATCTATCTCTTCATCTCCAACTAGAACTACTATTTTATCGGCGTACTGGATCCACCTGTTGACCGGTATCGCAGAATCTACGGCCTTTTCTTTGGCCTCTTGTGAATCCAGGACGATGAATCTGTACGGCTGTAAATTGAAGGCTGTCGGCGCCTTTGTCGTCAAGTCGAAAATTTTCTCCAGCGTTTCCTCTTTGACTTCTTCATCTGTGAACTTCTTGACGGATGACCAGTTTTCCATCGCGTCTTCGAGATCCATTTATTCCCAGGCCTCCGGAGGATACTCTTCAGGACTCAAATCGCCTTTGATAACTTTTTCGTAGTAGCTGCAGTACTTTTTCAGCTTTGTATTTTCGCATGTAGGATTTCTGGCGGTGCAGTTGTTCTTCCCGTGCTCAATCATCAGCATATGGAAGCTGTTCTTGATCTCGTGAGGAACTGCTTCATTCAGAAGTTCATGCGCTTTTCCATTCGAAGCTGAGAAAGGAATCAGCCTGAATCTCTTGGCCAGCCTCTCCACGTGCGTATCGACGGGCATAACGTTGGCATCAAAGTGAAAATTCAGTAGAACACTTGCTGTCTTCGGGCCTATTCCTTTGATCTCTTCAAGCCAGGCCTGTGCCTCGGAGTCTTCCATCTCGCCGAGGAAATCCACAGAGTAATCCTCAGAATCTCCATGATCTCTCAAGGCCTTCAAAGTTCTCTGGATTCTTTTCGCTTTTGTCTCTGGAAGGCCTGCTGGATTGATGGAGTCTGCTAGTTTTTCGATAGAGGCCTCTTCGATTTCTCTGTAGTCTTTGGAGTCGTTGAATAAGTTTTCAGCGGCTCTGGCAGTGTTTGTATCTGCTACGTTCTGTGAGAGGATCGTTATGAGAAGCTGTCTGACTCCGTCGTCGTTGTCATGCCAGTTCTGTTCTCCATACACATCTAGGAGGTCCTGATGAATGTTCCTGATTCTTTCCTCTGAGTTGTCGATTTCCATGTCTCTGAGTTATACGCCAGTTCTGAAGTATCTACGGTTTTTCGACTTCTATTTCTCCGCTCTGGATATCCTGGAGTGTTGAGCCGTAGAAAAGTGTGATCATCAATGTCACGAATACTGTGATTGTGGATATCTCCGCGAGAGCTCTTGGGAAGCCTGTTTCTATCGTCTGGGCGTACATGCTCATCATGAATGCGAGGATTCCTGAAAATGCTCCAGCCCACCAGTTCCAGCCTTCACTTCTCTTGAAGAAAAGTTTAACATCGAACTGTTCTCTGAATTTTTTCGAGGCGTAGACTGTTGCCAGCAGAGAGATCACAGTGAAAAGATAGATCATAGGCGTCTGTGAAACCTGATTTATGGCTGTAACAAGTATAAGAGCTGAAAATCCTGTGATCTCTATGCTTCTTCTCTCCCAGAGATTTCTTGCATCCATATTCATAACTTGCTTACCTGATTTTTTCAATCTGTCTCTCTAGTGACGGCGCCCGGGCCTCTGTCCAGTAAGTACTGTCTCTGTAGCTTACGATCCATGTGCCTGTCCTGAACTCTTTCTTGAAAGGCCTTCCCTTTTTCAGGGCCTCTACAACTCTCTTCATTTCCTCTGTTTCGTCGCCGTAATATGTTTCATCGATCGCCTTCTGAAGGAACTGTTCTGAGAGATTTGAAGTATCCAGTTCAAACAGGTATCTGTCTCTGAGTTCGGAGCTGTATTCTGAAAGATTTTCGGCGACTTTACGGGCTGTGTAGTTGTAAACTTTTGTTGTTGTGTTCTCCTCGCTGTTTTTCGTGACTAGTATGCTGGAGTCTCCTCTTGTGATAACTGTTTCATTTCTATCTGCGAGAACAGATTCTTCTTTTTCCTGTAGAGTATACGTTCTGTAGTACTTTATCCTGCTTATATTGCTGCCTGCACTGGCCTGATCAAATATCGAGTCCACAAAATCTTTTTCACCATCTGTCAGATTCACTTCGCTGCTCTGACTGTCCTGAACTCTTTCAGCGCTGTAAGTTACTCCGATCCTGTCCTCTGTACCTGCAACTGTCCGATTCAGGGAGTAAAGACTGCCTTTGTACAGCACAGGGACGCCATGATCCAGTACATCACTGGGAGGATTCTCTGTAGTCAGGAAACTTCCATTATCAGCTACTTTCCTGAAATCCGCATGCATATCCGATATATTCACTGAGGCCTTCTCCCCGAGTTCGGCACCTTCAACTTTTTCCATGCGCAGAGAGGCCTCTGCATCGATACAGCCGCTGGAGACTGCCACAAAAGCCAAAAGACCCAGCAAGAGAGCTTTATTCCGATTCATTATGCCAGAAATCAGGCCTGGATTTTTATAGTATTCATCGTTTCTAATCCTCAAAATCTTTAAGCAACACAGTCGAATCCTTTGATAGTTCTATGGCCTCGATAATCCTTCCCAATCAGCTCTTCCCGGAACCCGTAGAAGAAGGGAAAAGATACCTTGTAGAACATCCGAAATACTTCACCGGGAAAAACTTCCATAAACAGAAAATACTTCTTCACAGGGCCTCAATGAAGGCCTACAACGAGGAAATCGATGCCGAGTACGTCGAGTTTTCCGAGGCCTCTGAAAAGTTTGAGGAAATTTTCCAGGAACACGACGAGATCAGGATGTACGATCCCGTGGATCATGAAATACGGGAAAACTTTGAGACATTGGCGGAAAAATTTGATGCCGAGCTCAAGTTCCTGAAAAATCCTGGTTTCATGGCCTCAAGAAGTTTCAACGAAAAATACTTCGAAGAACACGAGTACTTCCAGCTCAGCTACTACAAGAGAATGAGAAAAAAGTTCGATGTACTGATAGATGAAAGCGGAGGCCCTGTAGGCGGAAAATGGAGCTTCGATCCGGAGAACAGGAAGAAGATGCCACAGGATCTGGAAACACCGGAGATCCCGAAGTTTTTCTCGGATAAAGTAGAGGAAGCGAAGAAATACGTGGAGAAAAACTTTTCTGAGAATCCCGGCGATTTAGATGATTTTTTCTGGCCGACGACACGTGAACAGGCCCTGGAAAATCTGGAGGATTTCCTGGAAAATCGGCTGGAAAAGTTCGGGGATTATCAGGATGCTATAGACTCGGATCTGAAGTTCGGCTTTCATTCACTGCTTTCCTCATCGATCAACATAGGCCTCTTGACTCCTGAAGAAGTCGTGGAGAAGACTCTGGAGAAGCATGAGGAGAAGGATTATCCTATGAACTCTCTGGAGGGATTTCTGCGTCAGATCATCGGCTGGCGAGAATTCATCCGGGCAACGTACATGCTGGAGCCAGAAATGAGAGACGCGAACTTCTGGAACGCAGACAATAAACTTCCTGAAGAGTTCTACAACGCTGAGACAGGCCTTCCGCCGGTCGATGATTCTATACAACATGCTCTGGATAACGCTTACGCACATCATATCGAGCGTTTGATGGTTCTCGGCAACGTGATGCTGTTGCTGGAGATCGACCCTGACGAAGTGTATGACTGGTTCATGGAGATGTTCATCGACAGCTATGAGTGGGTGATGGTGCCGAATATCTACGGCATGAGCCAGTACAGCTGGGAGAACATGATGACAAAGCCGTATATCTCATCTTCAAACTATATCAACAAGATGTCTCATTACGACGGCGGCGACTGGGAAGATGACTGGACAGGCCTTTACTGGAATTTTATCAAGAAGCATGAAGAGAAGATTGGAAATATTCAGAGGATGAGCTTCATGACTTCCACGCTAAACAGGATGAGTGAGGAGACTGTGGAGGAGCATTTGGAGAATGCCGAGGCCTTTAAGGAGAGTTTAGGCCTCTGATTTCTCCATCCGTCTTTTTATGATCCAGAGTGTCAGTGATACAAGGAAGATTAATGCTGCTTCTTTCCAGCTTACTGAGAAAGGTAGTGGGATGATCATAGATTGGTTCTACTCCTGTTGATTGAAAAAGAAATTAGAGGCCTTTTTTGGCCTTACTCGGTCTGAAGTGTTGAGAAGAATCCTGAGAAGAAGCTTGCGAACGCTACAGCTATCAAAGCCCACTGAAGATCAGAGGACGGATATGCAAGTGAGACTGCGTAAGTTACAGCTACTGCGATTACGAGGCTGATTGCTCCGCTTGTGAACTCTTCTCTGTACTCGTCAATTTCCATGAATATCAACTGAGGCCTCTTGATTGAAATTTCTGGTGGTGTCGAACGTTACAGCTAAAAATCTGGCGGCAGAAACACATGACATGGCGTTGACTCAGGCCCTGATTGCAAGCGTTTCGATCCAGATAATGACTGCAGCAGCCTTTCTTCTAGTTGCAGCATTCGGGATAGGATACGCAGGGAGAGCTGTACGCAAAGCTCTTTCACACAAGTTTGAGGAGGAAACAATACTTGATCTCCTTGAAAGCATAACTAGAGGCCTTCTATGGTTCGCGGCTGTACTTGTTGCCTTAAGTATTCTCGGATTCGAAGGTATAGCAGCTTCACTCGGCACAGCAGCAGGATTTGTAGCGCTTGGAGTCTCATTCGCCCTGAAAAATGTTCTATCCGATACAGTAGCAGGGATATATCTTGCTAAAGATCCGGATTTCAACAATGGCGACACTGTAGAAGTAGACGGCTCCAAAGGAGAAGTTACTGAAGTAGGCCTCAGAAAATCACGTTTAAGGCTTGAAGACGGTAACTTGAGAGTTATTAACAACAGCGATGTAGAGAAGAAATGGACGTTAATAGAATAATTTTTCAGAAATTATTTTTATCCGTCCTGGCTTTTCAGCATCAAGTATCCAAGCACTAGCGTAGATATTACTCCGAGTAGAGGCCTCAAGGGATCGACATATGCCATTATTGCTGATGTTGACAGGAATGCAAGCAGTAAGCCATTGCAGATCGGACAGCTGAATGCGAGGAATCCTGTGACTCCGCCTAGCGCTGAAAGCCTTGAATCAGTTACAGTGCATTTTTCTTTGCCGAAGTAGATCCCTGCCAGGATTGAAGTCGTGAACAGGAAAGTATAGTCCAGAAATGTGATTGGTACCATCCTGACGTAGAAAGGAGTCGGTATGAGGCCTGTAACTACGCCCGTAACTGTGAAGAAAAATGTAGAGGCGGCTACAGACTTTTTCACGTCATAGCCCTTTACTTCTTCAATTTTCATAATGAGATGTTCTTTTCTATATTTTGCATGTATCAGGATCCCCGTTACGGACTATCAGCGCCGCCAGGATGGATATGCCGGCTAGACGAAATATGTTGCCTCCGAAAGGCATAGAGGCCAGTACTCCTCCGAAGCCGAGGAGGCTTAATACTCCCAGTCCGCATGATGCGCATCCACCTGCCAAGAATCCCGGTAAAGCACCAAGACTGCTCAGATCCATCCTGTTCATACGTAACTGGATGACTGTATTCGTCATCGTTACGCCGACCATGAAAGCGAATACAAGAGTCAGGAAGAGGCCTGTGTATCCTGATTCCATAAATATGCCGGAAAGACGTGTGATGAATGCTATCGGCCAGTGCTGTAGGCCTGAACTCAGCATCTGGAAGGAGTAGACAGGCCTTGTGGAGAAGATCACCAGTGAAAAAGTTATTACTGTCCCCAGCAACGTACCTGTAGCTCTGGATCTGCTGGAGACTGCGCCTTTGATTCCCTGGAAGAATTCCTGTTTCCAGGCCTTGGGACTGATTTTTACTTCAACTGTCACAGGTCTTCACTGGCTTTTTATCGTGTTGATTGCCTGTTCGAATCTTGAGATCGGCTGTGCTCCTGATATCTCGACGAAGCCTGTCTCTTTGTTCCCTACGAAGAATGCAGGGGTTCCCAGCCTTCCAAGATTTCTGAGTGCGTTGCTTTTGTCCTGATCTGCCTCGGAGTTGTTCGAGTTCTGGTAACACTCCATAACTTTGTCGGTGTCAAGGCCTAGATCATCGGAAATACCTCTGAACGTCTCTTCTGGCCCCGGACTGCCTCCCTGCATCCAGCTGTCTCTTCTCTCGAAGATTTCATCGTGGAAGTCCCAGTAACTTTCTTCCTCGTTCTCGTAGACACAGTTCGCCACTTTATGAGCCTCAGGCCCGTTAGGATGAAGATTTGGAACAGGATAATCCTTCATGATGAACTCTACTTCACCGGTATCCACGTACTGGTTTTTGAGAGAGTCACCGATATTCATCTGATCTATAGGAATCCTTCCGGAAGCATCAATGCCCTGCCATTCCGCACAGAAAGGACATCCAAAGTCTGTGTACTCCACTACCTTTATCGGAGCATCACTTTCCCCCATACTTGGCTCGCCTTCAAGCTCGATACCGTCAAGACTCACTAACTCAGTGCCTGAATCATCTGAACTATCTGAACCGTCACCGGAGTTAGTATTCTGTGAGTCAGGAGAATCCTGGGCATCAGAAGTGCTTAGAGCAGTTCCGGCAGCCAGGCCTCCAAGCCCTCCGATCAAAAGTCCAAGTACAAGAGAAGCCACAGCCGCCTGCTTCACAGTGAACTCCAGCTTCAGGCCTTCAGAATCACTCATTGAGATCCCTCTTGAAGGCCTGTTCTCTGATTTTGGAAAAGTAGTGCAGGTGAATTCTCAAGAACATTTGATTTCATATAGATACAAGGTATCCATACGATATTAAAGGCCTGAGTGTAATCTCTGAAACATGGTTTCGAGGTCGATACCACATGTCTGAAAAGGAGGATAAGATTCCGGTATGGTGTAAAAGCGAGGACTGGTGTGCACTGAAATCTACTTCAAAGATTCTGGGTCATAAATGGGTGCCGGTCATCACTTATCACATCCACGACAACACTCCAGCAAGATTTTCCGAGATAAAACAGGAGATAGGTGATATAACGAATAAGACTCTGAGCAATAACCTGGACAGGATGGAGGAACAGGGCGTAGTGGACAGAAAAGTTGAGAAAGAAAAACCTGTCAAGATAACTTATGAGCTTACTGATTTTGGCGAAAGCCTGATCCCGCTTGTTGAAGACATGATTTCATGGGGACAGGAAAATCTGAGGGAGGGAGAAAAGGAAGAGGCCTGGATAACTTGACCGCTATACAGTATATTTTTACGCAGTGAGGCCTAAATTTTTTCTATGGAAGAAAATGTAGGAGATACGGACAGGATTGTAAGGATCGTGCTTGGAGCAGTAGCCGGATTACTATCACTTGGTACGCTGGCTGATGTACTGCCTTCCAGTCTGGCGTTGCCTGAGATCGCATCGCCGATCCTTGGAGTCCTAGCGATCGCACTGCTGGGAACAGCATTCACAAGCAAGTGCGGGCTATACTCTGCACTAGGCCTCAATACCAAAGAATAGGCCTCCACAATTTCTTTTTTCCAATTTTTTGAGAAAATATCGATCAAAAAGAAGAAATTCGGGATTTTTCCAGCTTTTTAGTTGATTTCCAGGCCTTCGTTCTGACTGTCTTTCGCCCACTCCACTTCGATCTCGATCGAGATATCTCCATCTGATTCTTCTTCGACTTCTATCTCGAACTCTACACGTTCAGAAGGCGTTAACTCGATACTATCTTCTCCGGCCTTGAGTTCAACTTTGCCGTCTCCGATCTTGTCCGCCAGTTCATGGATTTTCTCCGCTGCCTCCTCTCTTCCCATCATACTTTCCGTACGCAGAAGTTTTCGTGACATAATCCAAATAGAGCCCTCAAGAGACTTATCTCTTTCGATCAGAGGCCTTATTTGAGAAAAAAGAGAAAAAGAAGAGAGAATTTTTATCCTGAAAGGAATCTATCGTAGAATTTTTCAGGAGGGCAGAACCCTGTAAAGGAACTCTGTAAGAGATTGAGGCCTGCGAACAGCGTTATCAGGTAGAAGTATTCATGGATGAGCCATCCCCCCATAAAAGCTGCTGTTATCACGAGGCCTGCGAATCTGCGTACGAACTGTTTCTTCTTCACTCGAGATCACCTCCGTCTTCTTTTCCTTCAGATTTTCCGGATCTGTAACGGTAGAGGAATGTGCTTATGAGGATTAAGGCTGCGAGGCCTCCGATGTAGATCAGTGGGGACTGTGTTCTTCCTTTTAATTCCACTTCCGTCTGCTCTGTGAAGGTGTATACTGAATGATCGCCTTCCTCACTGTCTCCGTTCGCACGGAACTGTAACTTGATGTTGTGGGTCTTCAGGGCTGCAGCTCTGTCAGATGAGATAGTCATCACTGCTTCGCCTGTTTCACCTGATTCTATCTCGCCTATGTAGTTCGAGCGATCCTCCAGCGTGAATGGCTGAGTTCTCTCTGCGAGTACACGGGCTGTCACCGATTCTGCGTCCTGCTCCCCGTTGTTTTCCACGGCGATCCTGAGCTCTGATGTCGCTCCAGCCTTCATCTCCATGTCTGAGTTAACGATCTCAAGATCAGGCCTCCCCTCAACTCTAAGCGGTATATCCATGTCTTCCGTGTAACTGTTCCCGGATTCGTCCTCGTAAGTCCCAGAAAGAGTTACAGTATGGAGACCTGGCTCTATATCCTCCTCAAGATTAAAGGAGACTGTTTTCCCTACTGAATCTCCCTCTACAAGCTTGTTGATGTAGAATTTTTCATCGCTGGAGTAAGAAGGCTGTATGCCTTCAGGAGCCGAAGGCCTGATATCGATATCCTCTAAAGGCTTGTTCCCAGTGTTCGTGAATCTTACACGGGTTTCAACGTAGTCATCTCCAGGCCTTGGAACAGAAGGTTCTGTCGAGACGACGTTGCTGGAGAGATCGACTCCTTCATTGTCTACAGGCATAGAGAAATCCCTGATAACTGTGAAGTTGTACTCTCCTGTTTCCGTCTGAATCTCAACAGGTTCACCGTCCTCAAGATACCGGATATGTAGCTCGAAGTCGTACATTCCTGTAGGTGCGCCTGAATCCACTTTGACCTGGTAGCGCTGGTTCCATACGCCGTTCGGATACAGGAAGCCTAATGACTGATCTCTATCGTCCTCTATAGTGACGTACTCTCTGGTTAAACGGTTCCCCGGCTTCAGCACGACTTCAAGTTTCTTGTCTTCATCCCATGTTCTGTCGGGGAAATCTGCCTCGTGCATATTAGCAGAGATATTTACTCTGTCGCCTGCCGATATGAAGCCTGGATCAAAACTTACGCCGTCAAGTTTAGGCGCAGATGAGGCTGCACCTATCGAAACTGCAAGGATTGAAATAGCTAATGCGAATTTAAACGTCGTTGAATGTGTTGTTGTTCGTTTCATAGTATCATTTTTATACAATTGATTCTTTGCCATCGAAGATGATTATCAGGGTTGGAAGCAGGAACACTGCGCCGATATAGGCCGATATAATCCCTGTAAACAGGAAGATTCCAAGTGCGTGCATACCTGTGAGATTGGCGGCGAGTAAGGCAAGAAATCCGACGCCTGTAGTCATTGAACCGCCCAGGAGGCCTCTTGAAAGCTCTGTCATTGTCTCGGAGAGGCCTTCTGCTCCCCTTCTCGTGTTGAAGTATTTTTTCGTGACGTGGATCCCGAAATCGATGCCGAGGCCCATTATCATCGCAGCAGACACCATCGAAATTATCGTGAGGTTTGCTCCAAGGTAGCCTCCGAGGCCCAGCATCCATACAAGGCCGAACATAACAGGTACGATAGGATACATCATCCTCTTGATGTCACGGAACACCAGGAAGAGTACGCCGAGAACTGCCGCGAAAGAGACAGCTGTTATCGTCATGAAATCTGAGATAATCACCTGGAAAGTCGCCAGATCGATCATATTGTATCCTGTCAGATAGTAGTCCTCCGTTGTCTCTGCCTGTACTGTTGTGTGTATGTCGTTGTACAGTTCCCGTATCTCATCTGAGTTCGCCTGTGTATCAGATCTTACGGCTATGAGGCCTGTCCTGTAGTTCTCAGACACTGTGCTCCTGTAGTTGAACTCCTCTAATCTGTCTCTGTCATCCGGTATCTGTCCGTATCTCTGGATCAGCATCGAGGCCGGTGACTCTGTCGAATGCACGTTTTCAGATCTCTGAACTCTGTTCTCTATACGATGCATTTCCTCCAGTAGCTCAGTATTTCTTATGTCTCGATCGGCCTCGAAAACGATGTACGTGGTATCGCCCGAGAACTTCGCCCTCAAGGTGTCAAGTGATTCAACAGTGGAATCGTCCTCTGGCAGGATGGCCTCTGTACTCGGCTTGACCTCAAGATTTAGAGCGCCGGGAAGTACAACTGCTGTAAGCAGACCCATAATGATCAGAACTTTCTTTGGATCTTCAACTTGGTATCCAACCAGTCTGGATGCAAGCTCCTCGATTATCACGCTATTAACCTCCGGGCCATCAGAAGTCGTGCCTCCAGTTGATCGATTCATGGATTTTCTGCATAGTTTTCTCCTCAAGGACAAAAACGCTCGGAAGCAAAAAGAAACTGAAAAGCAAAGCATAGCCTATACCTATCGACATTATAAGGCCGAAACGATGCATCTCAGGCATCATACCGGAAAGAAACGCCATAAAAGCGCTGATAGTAGTTACAGAAGTTGCTATGATCGCAACACCTGTCTCACCGACTGCCTCAGACAGGGCCTCTCCGATAGTATTTTCTCTGCGGTGGAACCTGTAAGTATTCAGTATATGCACGGAGTAATCGATCCCGATTCCTATAACGAGAGCTGCAACGCTTCCGGCCAGTGTAGAAAGCGGGATGCCCAGATAGCCCATCGTTCCGTAAAGCCAGACTACTGAAAGGCCTACAACGATCAGAGGCATCAATGCAGATGAGAAACTTCCCTGGAAAAGCCCAAGAGTTATCAGGAAAACAAGACCTAGCGAAATCATAGTTGTAACATTTTTATCGCGGGAAACCATGGAAGAAAGGCGCTGCTGGACTGCAGGAACTCCCGAGATCTCCGTCTCTACCCCTTCAGGCCTCTCGAAACCTGCCTCTGTCTGTATCTCATTGAATATCCTGTCCATCTCGCCTCCGGAGTCTCCGACAAACGTGTACGCCGTTATGACTGCGTTCTGATTTCTTTCGTCCACGAGGCCTTCTCTCTGGAGTGGAGACATCACCTGCGTCACTCCGTGTATCGACCTGATATCATTCGAAAGATCTTCGATGTAGGCCTCTGTCCTGTTATCGTGGATTGACTGGACGCCTTCCTCTGTACGGCCCGTGGAAATCTTCACGGCTATGGAATCTTTCCCGAGGCCTTCAGCTCTCAGGTCGTTGAATCCCTCGACAGGAGTCGAAGATGAAGGCATCATGTTTTCAAGAGCTACAATAGTCTCAACTCTCGCCATCCCCGGTATCATCGCAACAGATAGGAAAAGAAACAGCAGAACAACTTCTACGGCATGATCTTCCTGGAATTCTGTGAGTTTCTCCAGCCATTTACTCTGTTGCATTTAGTTCAACTTTATTACACAAACTTTTTATTTTGTTTTATCCGAGAAGTTTTACATCTTGCCGTGAAAAGAAATATCATGGAGTGCCCGACAGAGATCAAGCAACTTCTGAAAGTCCTGTACAATCTATCCAGCTCTGAAACAGAGGTACTTTACTTCCTGTGTGATGCGGAGGCAAGGGCCTCAGAGATAGCTGAAAAACTTGGGAAGGATCGCTCCACAGTCCAGAGATATCTCTCCAAGCTCAGGACTACAGGCCTCGTTGAACGCGAAAGCAAAGTAGAGGAGGGAAAAAGAGGCCGCTACTACGTCTATTCGGTGCCGGACAAGGACAAGATGAAGCACAAGATCAGAGAAAGAATGGACGAATGGGAGGATGAAAAACTCCAGGTACTGGACGAAATATAGGCCTCCGGGAAATATGGCCGGGATTACTTATCCGACACCATAAAGTGTTTAAGAGTTCAACTTCTTTACACAAACTATGTCAGATCAAATCGAAGTATTCGCGACACCGACATGTCCTTACTGTATCAAACTCAAGGAGTGGCTGGATGAAAAAGGATACAGCTACGAGGAATACAATGTAGGCAACGACAGAGATGCAGCCAAGAGGATGATAGAGAGAACAGGCCAGAGAGGAGTCCCTCAGACATTCATAGGAGATAAAGAGATCATAGGATTCCAGCCTGAGAAAGTTGAGGAAGCAATAGAAGAGGCCTGACTCTGAGGCCTCTGTCCCATTTATTTTATAGAAATTTTCTACCAAACAGTATTTCATGGAATTAGAAGAGATAGCTCGGAAATACGCTTTGAGGAACGCTGTTGAACACGGCGGCGAATGCAACCCTGGTGCAGTAATAGGAAAAATTTTCGCTGAAGAAGAATTTGAAAATAAAGGCGAAGTCACGCAAAAAGCCCAGGAAGTATGCAGGGAAGTCAACGAGCTATCTCTGGAGGAGCAGGAATCAGAGCTCGAAAACTATGAATTCGATATACCTGAGAAAGAAGAGCACGATCCGATTCCGGATCTTGACGTTGACGAAGAAGAGGAAGTAGTTGTAAGATTTGCTCCGAACCCTAACGGCCCGCCACACATCGGCCACGCGAGAGGTATGACGATAAACGGAGAGCTACGGGACAAGTATGATGGAAAACTAATTTTGAGGTACGATGATACCGATCCTGTGACTAAAAGGCCTATGAAGGAGGCCTACGAGATGTACAGAGAGGACTACGAGTGGCTTGGCTACGAACCGGATGAAGTAAGATATTCTTCGAAAAACTTTGATACTTACATAGAGTACGCTGAGAAACTGATTGAAATGGGTGAGGCCTATGTCTCCAAGGCTTCTCAGGAGGAGATGCAGAAGCATCGTAGAGAAGGAACCGCATCCAAGTACCGGGATCAGAGCCCGGAGAGAAACATGAAGTTATGGAACAAGATGCGGAACGGAGAACTGGATGAGGGAGAGGCCGTTCTGAAGGTAAAAACTGACTTGGACCACAAGAATCCAGCTGTCAGAGACTTCGTCGCTTTCAGAATCATCGATGAGCCAGATCATCCTATTACAGGTGACGAGTACCGTGTCTGGCCGCTGCTTGATTTCCAGGGAGCGATCGAAGACCACGTCATGGGTACGACGCACATCGTCCGTGGGAAAGATCTGCGAGCGTCTACAAAGAGGCAGAAATACATCTACGACTACCTAGGCTGGGAGTACCCGGATATCATGTACTGGGGTAACGTCCAGATCTCCGGCTTCGACGCACCGGTCTCCGGCTCCACGATCTCGAAGATGATCGACGAGGGAGAACTCGATGGCTGGGACGATCCACGAGCTCCAACCCTCCGGGCGCTGAAGAGAAGAGGCTTCCAGCCGGAAGCACTTCAGGAATTCTTCATAGAGATGGGAGTAACAGAAAACGACATCGAGGCCTCGATCGAAGGCCTTGAGAAAGCTAATACACGTGAAGTCGACGATGAAGCGGATCGCTACTTCTTTGTCGCCCAGCCTGAGAAGCTTAAGATTGCAGGCCTCCCGGAAGATCTCGAGGCAGATATGCAGGTGCATCCCGAGCATCCTGAGAGAGGAACAAGAAGTCCGGAGCTTGAAATCGAAGACGGCGAGCTGGAAATTTTCATAGACGAGGACGACTTCCAAGACGGGTTCTACAGATTGAAAGGCCTCTGCAACATCGAAATTGAAGGAGATTCGGCAGAGTACAGGGAAGGAGATCACAAAGTAGCACTTGAAAAAGACGCTGACTTCATCCACTGGACACCTAGCTACGCGGACACAGCAACTGTTAAGATGCCGGATGGAAGAGATATAGAAGGCAGGATCGAGCCGAACAGTATTGAAGAAGGTGAAATAGTGCAGTTCGAAAGATTTGGATTTGTCCGATGTGATTCAGAAGAGGAAAAAGTCTTTTACTACGCGCATAACTAGCTGAAGGCCTGGAAAAAGTTTCTGAATTTTTCAGGAGGCCTCAGCAAGTTTTTCAATTCTTTTTTCTCCTGTTTTGTTGAGGCCTGTTACATCAATCTATTTTATACTGGATATGTATGACTATCATCCTTTGGGAGGGGTCTGATAACTTGAACTTGATCTCGCATCGACTTGGAAACTGCGTTGTCTGCGGCGAAAGAATCTACTCTGATAAAGAATACGTAAGATCGTCTGACGGATTCTGCTGTAAAGAATGCCTTAGAGAAGATAAAAGTGAAGCCGTCGCTGCAGCCTGAAATCCACAAATCCAATTTTTTCTTCTTTTTTAGAAGTTCAAAAATAAGTTTGAAAGGTTAGGGCAGTTAAAGGGAAAATTTGGGATCGAATTTTTACTGCCTGAAATAAAAAACTTCAGATAAAGAATAGGACGGTAATTTACCACGTTTAATTTTGTAATAATTGGTGTCATATTAAATAGATTTAAAAGATTTGTTTTAGAATGGTTAGATGTTAATATGAGCCTGGAAGATAAGATACGTAATGAACTTGTGAAAGAAGATCCAAAATACCTTGAAGAGCATCTTCAGGACGCGAAAAAAATATTCTCTTTAACAGATTCTGGAGATATTAACATAGAAGTGAATAATCCTTCTCAGAAGGACAGAATTTTAATACATTTTATAGGTTTGAAATATGCTCATGAAGGCGGTATGAGAGACAGCTGTAGCCAACACTACAAGGATCTTTGTGGAGAACTAGGTCTGAATCAAAGCTCAGCTAGAGTGGCATTAAGCAACTGGAAATCAAAAGGATTTATCAAACAGCCAGATACCGGGGTATATGAACTTGATGCAAGTTCTCTAGGTGAGATAATAGAGTTCATGGAGGACAAATATGAGAAATGATATTAGCATAGATGCGACTGAGGTGCACATACATAATTCGAGCGAGGAAACGAAAAAACAAGAAGAGGAACACGAAGAAACTGCAGAAGATTATTTAAACACTCTGACTGCCACTATAGGTTTATCGGCTCTAAGAGAAATATTTGGTAAGTTGCTATGAGTGATGGGAAAGCCGGGAATCGAACCCGGGACCTCTGCGTATCTCACATTCCAGAAAATTTGTTTTAATCATTGGAACTTGCCTATTCTGGATCAGCAAGTTCCTCATCGCTCATAAAGTTGTTATGAGCGCAGCGCTCTAACCCCTGAGCTACTTTCCCAGCGTGTTACGGTACGCCAACCCAATAGAGCATTCAGCAAGGCTGAACGCACTTTACCAATTGAGATATCCTTCTTATGAGCCATTCGAGAGAATGGCTCGTTCCGTATGGATCGAGCGTAACCACTCCATGGGTTCGCCCAGATTTGAACTGGGGATCTCCTCCACGTCAAGGAGGTGTCATAACCAAGCTAGACCACGAACCCGTGCTGTGTAAAGAACTTTTAGGTGGATACTTTTTTGTACTTTAGAATAGAGGAGTGTTGTTTGAATGAAGAAAAATTGATATGTGAGTGGAATTTTTTATTTGGCGTTTTTGTTTACCGAGATCAGCCTGATCATGGATACGTTGGTGATGTGGCCGCATTCGCTGCAGACTACTTTTACCCAGTCCACGTTCGGTTTATCAACGCTGTTGACATGGAGATCGTTCCCGCATTCTTCACATTCTGGAGCCATTTTTTGGAATCCTCTAACCTTGTTTATTCTCACCCTGCTATTTAAGCCTATCTTCTAGCTCAAGGCCTCAAGAAGTAAGTTTTCAAAGGAGTTAAAAATTTTGCGGTGAGGAAAAAGTTATGGTTAACAAGTGGCAGGACTATGAAACAGGTCCGGATGCACCGGACGTAATCAATGCAGTAATCGAAAACCCTTCAGGTGAACAGAACAAGTACGAATACGATAAGGAAAAAGAAAGCGTCGTACTTGACAGAGTTCTTTACTCTTCTATCCAGTACCCTGGTGACTACGGATTCATCCCGAAGGCCTACTACGAAGACGAAGATCCTATGGATATTCTAGTCTTGACAACACACAGTACTTTCCCTGGATGTGTTATCGAAGTCAGGCCTGTAGGAATCCTTTACATGGACGACGGCGGAGAGCAGGACGACAACATCATCGCAGTCCCTACAGAGGATCCAAGATGGAACAACGTAGAAGACTTGGACGACGTCAACGAGCACAAGAAGAAGGAGATCTCCGAGTTCTTCAAGACATACAAGAACCTCGAGCCTAAGAAAGAAGTCGAGATCGAAGGCTGGGGCGACGCAGAAGAAGCCAAGGAAGCCATAGAGAGAAGTCAGGAACTTTACAGAGAAGAAGTCGAATAACTTCTCTGAGAGGCCTAGAGGCCTCTACATAATTTTTTCTCTTTTTCTAATTTTCCAGTTGTGCTGTCCAGAAGCTTTCACTCAGCCAGTTTCCAAGTTCGTTTCTATCTGATGGAACAACGTTACTTCTTGAGAACTGGGTGTAGAAAGCTGATTCTACGTAAGTTCCGGGATTTACGTAGACAAGCTCTTCGTTATCAATATCGACTATAACATCTTCATTTTCTCTGTACCTGGGATAGATTATCCTGTTGGATGAGGAAAGTCTTTTGCCTTCCGAGTTCATCTCATCGAATCTCTCCCACCAGTCATCTTCATCTATAAGATCATCGAAATCTGAAAGAGGCCTTCCTTCAGGCCTCTCCATGACAGTGTAAGGCATTGCTTCTTCCTGGATTCGGACTCCTGTCTCGAACTCGGGAACATTTACTTCAGAATCTTGAAGCGCCGAAAGATTTACTGCATAGGCCACATGATGTTTTACAGCGTCTGAAAAATCTTCCTCCGGAGAAACGATTCTGATGTACTCATCTGAGACGAGATGTGTGTTCTCGTAACAGTCCTTTCGCCAGTATGAGAAGTCCTGTTCCGTTAAACTGAAATCCTGTAAAGGATCTGAAATTATAATGGAGGCCTCTGAGTTTTTCTCCTGTAGCTGTGGGCCTCCTTCCATTGAGTAAACTAATGGACTGTAAAACTGAAAAATGTATTTAGCTTCCTGTGCTGCTGTATCTTGAGAGTCCGAACTTCCAGAACTGGTATGCTCCGAAGTACAGTACAGGACCTATGACAAGTGTGGCGATCTGCCATGGCCTCCACTGTTCCATCCCGAGGAGGAATGTTGTCGGGAAGAAGCTTGTGAATGCTATAGGCACTATCGTGATCAGAATTATCTTGATCGGCTGTGAGAAGATGTTGTACGGGTATCTTCTGAAGTCGCTGATACGGAAGAAAAGCCAGAAGATGGCCTGGCTTCTCCCTGTCCAGAAAGCTGTTGTGCCGAAAGTTACGAATATCGATCCGAGTACCATGACTCCTGATATTATCGCCATTAATCCGTACAGGATTTTAACAGGTCCGAGTGTGAGGCCTAGCTGGTTCCATGCGTAAACTATTATCGCGATGTTGGCCAGGAACTTCGAGATATTGTCGTCGGCGATGTAACGTGCGAACACCTGGAAAAGCATGTTGAGAGGCCTGACGAAGTATCTGTCCATTCTTCCGGAGATTATGTAGTCTTCGCCGAGTCTGTACGGCGCGAAGAAGAATATGTGGTGCAGGTTAAGTATCAGGCCTGAGAATCCTGCAAGTAAAAGTATCTCGTTGAAGCTCCATCCCTGTATGTTCTCTACCTGTGTGAAGAGTAGTGTCAGGAATGCTACTGAGAAGATCAGGCTGATTAACTGGCTTGTGAAGCCCAGTACGAAGTCGGCCTTGTAGATGAGCCTTGACTTCATGTACATTGCAAAGAACTTTTTGTAGACGCTCCAGTGCTTCTTGATGCTTCTTATCCGGGATTCTTCTCCCCTGTAGTCATCTGATTCACTCATTTTCTATCCACCTTGCACCGTCAATCGCGTCTTGGCTTTTCTCCACATTAGATGTGCAACTATGAACATTATGACTATCCAGAAAATCTGGAGTCCAAAGATTCCAAGCACCTGGCTGCCAGAGGCCTGTCCCGTGAAGATCTGTATCGGTGCATCAGCCATCGCCCTGAAAGGCAGAACATTGAATATATCAGAGAGGCCTGCCGGAAGCAGATAAAGAGGGAACAGCACTCCCGAGAAAAGATTGGTGACGGTATTCCTGGTCATCCTGATACTCCAGTCAACTTTCGTCCAGAACACCAGCATAGAGTTAGCATAGGCCAGGAGGAACACCAGGTTGAAAGCAAGGAAAGTACTCAACGCAAAATAGAGGCTGTTCAAGAGGCCTGGAAGAGGGATATTCAGGAAGATTACTCCAAGAGCAGCTATAGGAAGTGCTTTCGTCAAAGTATTGAATACAACCCATCCAAGTTCATGGAAGTAGACATGGCTCATCAAGCTCAGAGGCCTCTTCAGTTCATTGACTATGGTTCCTTGCCGTACCCTGTAGCCGATAAATTGCTCTGTCTGAAGAAAGGCTGCGTTAGAAACGATCTGACCTGCCACCAGATAGGTCATAACTTGCTGGAGGCCTCCCTGAATGTTTCCGGAAGCGTCTATCGCACTCCAGACAGCGTAGTATAATGTCAGGAAGACTACTGAGGAAAGCAGTGTCGTAACTGCATCAAGCCTGTAGGCTGTCGCCTGCTTGAATGCGTTCCTGGCCACTGCATAATACTTTTTCAGATTCATCCGTTCATTCTTCCTCTAGGCCTTCATTGTAGATTTTCTTCACTACAGATTCAATATCAGGCTCCTTGATCTGGAAATCCAGTACATCGTATCGCTCAAGCACTTCGCGCATCAAATCACTGGCGGATATGATTTCTCTGTCAAATACGATCTCTATATGTCCATCTTCCTGCTCAATCTCGTTTATTCCCTCAAGATCAAGATCTATAGACTCTGTGCTCCGTGTATCCATCACAAGCCTTCTGGAGGTGAAACGGTTCACAAGAGAATCCAATTCACCGTCGTAAATCTTCTTACCTTCATCAAGTACAATTATGCGTTCACAGAGATCTTCTATATCATCGATATCATGCGTTGTCAGCATCACCGTGATATCCTCTTCCCTGTTCATCCTCTTGATGAACTCTCTGATACGCTCTTTTACAGCAACATCAAGGCCTATAGTAGGCTCATCAAGATACACGATCTTTGGATGATGGAGGAAAGAAGCTGCTAGTTCACATCTCATTTTCTGTCCCAGTGAAAGCTTTCTGACAGGCTGATCCCAGAACTCTGAAAGCTGTAAGACTTCATCGAACTCTTCAATCCTTTGATCGTAGGCCTCGTCAGAGACTTCGTAAATTTCTTTCAGCAATCTGAAAGACTCCTTTACGGGCAGATCCCACCACAGCTGAGTCTTCTGGCCGAATACAACTCCGATGTTCATCGCGTTCTTTTTCCGCTGCCTGTTAGGATTCCGGCCGTCGACCTCTATATTTCCGCCGGAAGGCTCCAGAATCCCTGTCAACATCTTCACTGTAGTAGATTTTCCTGCGCCGTTAGCTCCGATATAACCGATTATCTCACCTTCATCTATTTCAAGATTCAAGTCCTCTACGGCGTGTACCTCCCGGTAATCACGGGATACAAAGCTTTTCAGGTATCCTTTGATGCCTTCGCCCTGATTGTAAATTTTGAAGGTCTTCTGTAAGTCTTCTGCTTTTATGAGAGCCATACATTAGAGAAAGTCAGTTATTTTTAAAACAAATACCATCAGGGAAGCAACGCATCGATAGCAGAAACAACACGGACACCGTTCTTCTTCTCCAGATCGTACTGTGTTGCCGCAATATCGTACCCGAGATCTGGATCCTCCGATACAAGTATATTAGCGGAATGTCTGACAAGATCCGAGTAACCTGCGACCTCTACAGAACCTTCATCTCTGGCTGCGAAGACATCCTCGCCGTAACGGGATATAGCCGAGTAAAACTCGTCCTCTACCTCCCCTGTCACGTCCCTGGCGATCTCATCGTAGAAATCTCCGAGAGCGCTCCAGTTCTCATCCCTGACTTCAGAGGCCTCAAAACTTGTCCTGTGCTGCGCCAGATCTTCAAGCAATCCCATTCTATCCTCCTAATCTGTTGGCTACTCCTTTCAGGCCTTGATCGATTTTATGGTGTAAAAGCTTCTTTGTTTTCCGTGAGCCAGGATTTTCTGAGTCCAGTATCTCTCTGGCATCCTCCAGGTATCGCCCTTCACCAGAGACAACTACTTCATCACCGATATCATAGAACTCCACAACTTCTGATCTGGTGTCAGGCCCTACTCCTACATGGCTGTAGTTGATTATGTAACTCCTTGCAGAGTTCAGTAAATCTGCTTCAAGAACCTTTTCAGGCACTTCACGCATATCGGAATCGAAATCATCCTCATCCAGAGGCCTGCTGTCATACGCTATCTCATCCAGATAAGCCTGAACATGATAGAATGCTACAGGATTACCTATATCCTCCAGTTCAAAGGCAACAGTTTCTCTCAAGTCTACTCCGTCACCTTTACAGGAACTCCTTTCTCCTTCAACAGTTCCACCTGACGCTTCACGAAGTCCTCTTCATTAGAGCCTTTCGTTGCTATCATGTAGACCTGTGCATCGCCAAAAGGCCTCATAACTCTTCCAGCTCTCTGAGTTGCCTGCCTTCTTGATCCTCCCTGGCCTGACATTATGATACCGACTTCGGTGTCCGGAAGATCAAGGCCTTCATCGCCGATCCTTGAAACGATGATAGTATTCATCTCATCGTTCCTGAAGTCCTCAAAGTACTCTTCTCTCTCCTCAAACTCTGTCTCACCTGAAATAAACGGCACATCGAACTGGTCTGAGAGATCTTCTCCCTGATCGATCCAGTCGCAGAAAATAATTGTCTTCTCGCCGTCGTGTTCTTCAAGAAGCTGTTCAAGATTCTTTTTCTTCGCTGGATTCTTCGAGGCGATAATCGCCTTCTTGATACCGGAGGCCTGCTCGTATTCATGCCTGTGATAATCAGAGGCCCACTCCACAAGCTGGATCTCCACATCGGGCTTCACAACATGGCCTTCACGGAAAAATCTGGCCCAGTCACTTCCGATCTCAGGCCCAATCAAGGCGAAAATCTCCCGCTCTTTACTGTCCTCTCTGACAGGAGAAGCGGAGAGGCCTATCCTTCTCGTTGACTGAAGTGAAGCTGTCTTCCTGAAAAGCTTGGAAGGAATATGGTGTACTTCGTCGAAAATTATCAGGCCCCACTCGTTTCTGAAAAGCTTTGTCTTGTTCGCAGCCATGTGATAAGTCGCGATAGTGACGTCCTTCATCTGCTTTGTATCGCCGTGATACTCTCCGATCTGATCCTCTGTCAAAGCAGTTTTGTCAAGTATCTCACGCTTCCACTGATTGACAAGAGAACGCTGAGGCACAAGGACGAGCGTCGGACTGTCGATCTTCGACATCAATCCGATAGAAGTAACTGTCTTCCCTGATCCAGCCGGATTCGCAAGTACAGCTGCTCTCTCCTCGTAAGCTCTTTCAACGTACTCTTTCTGATAATCTCTCAATTCAATGTTGAGATCTGCCCCGATCTTTTTGTCGGATTCACGGAACTTCGAATTGTCCTCTACAGGATAGCCTTTCTTCAGAAGAGCTTTCTTGATCTCGGCTCTTGACTTGGCTCCCATAGCGATCCTTGACTTTGTATCGGAAAGATCGACGGAAAGATTGTCTCTGACATCGTCAAGGCCTCTTGCCCACTCCATCCTCTCAGGATCAGTGGATACAAGCGCGTGATATCTTCCTTCGTGCTCGATCGAGAAGATCTCCTGCTTCTCGTAAGTCCTCTGAAGCCATTCCAGAAAATGCGGATAATTCCCGACTAATCTAGTATATTTTTCCTTCAACTCTTCCAGAGAAAGATTCGAATTCCATATATCCATCTCCTGGACCTGGAACTTGTAGTGATCTTCACTACTCGTCTCCATATGAGCAATATTCGAGAACTCGTTCAAAGTTTCTTCAGTAGGATTCGTCAGTATAATTTCTCTCTGAGGCTCGAAGAACACCACCTGATCCTCGTTAGAGGCCTTCAGTCCATCGATAAGTTCTTCCTTAGAAAGTTCTTCAAGTTCATCACGCGACATATCATCCAAGTTTCGGCTCGTCATGCCTTCACACGTTACAGCCAAAGCTTTTTATCTCTGCACACCGATTTTTCCTCGCCATACCTTTGAAACTGGAAAAATTCTATCAAATCGGACTTGCTGTTATAAAATTCTAGAGGCCTCTCTAAAACTTGTATGAAGGCTCAGCTGAAGCGGAAGCTTTCGCAGGTAGAAGACTTTGAAGATCCAAAGATCTCGATGGAGCAGTACGTCACACCTCCGCATCTCGCCGCAGATCTTGTTTTCACAGCTCACATGCAGGGCGATCTTGAAGGAAAAGTAGTTGATCTCGGCACAGGTACGGGAATACTTGCTATAGGAGCTGCACTTATGGGATCAAAAGTTATAGCAGTTGAAAAAGATGAAGAAGCCCTGAAAATCGCCAGAGAAAATGCAAAGAATCTTGGTGTATCTGAAGAAATCGAATTTGTACATTCTGGTGTTGAAGAATTTTCTGAGGCCTGTAATACTGTTTTGATGAATCCTCCTTTCTCACAACACAGTGAAGAAGGATTAAAGTTCTGGGAGGCTGCAACGATGATTTCTGAGAAAGTTTACGGTATCTCCCCTGAGTCCAGCCGTGAAGGTATTAAAAGTTTCATCGAGTCTTCAAGACATAGAGTGGTCGAACAGCTGGAGTATCAGATTGATCTCCCGGCGACTTACGGTTTCCATACAAAGGAAAGCCGTGAGACACTGGTCGACCTCATAATCACGGAGAAAAGATAATAATGGAATATGAAGCATTCGAGAAAGAGGACAGACTGATCATCGACATGAAGCAAAATCATGCACTGGCGAATCTCATCAGAAAGAAGGTCTGGGAAAACGACGGCGAAGCAGGATACGACAAAGGACACCCACTGGGAGACGAATCCAACCTTGTAATCAAGTCGGACAATCCTAAAGAAGTTCTCCAGGAAGCAGTAGAATCCGCAAAAGAGAACTTCACAGAGCTAGAAGCACAGCTCTAAAAATTTTCCCTCATTTTCTATAGAGGCCTCTCAAAAATACGCGTAAAAAAGGCCTCAACTACGTTTCCGTTCTGCAGAAATATCCGGTCCAAAATTTTCACTGTATTCAGGTATATAAAATTTACACCCTCTTTCTACTTTACTGGCGACCACAGCGAGGGGGTTTTACACCCGTACCCATTCCGAACACGGAAGTTAAGTCCCTCAGCGATTTGACCGGTACTGCCTTTCGGCGGGAGAGTCAAGACGTTGCCGGTACTATTTTTCCTCATTTATCTTCATATCCAGAAATTCTATTTCACTGCTTCAGGCTGTTGTACATAAGATTCAGGGCCTCATCAAACTTCTGCTGATAATTTTTTCCTGATCCGTCAAGAGTTCTGCCCAGTCCGTCAAAGATTACTAAGGGTTCGTTCAGCACAGATAGTTCTGCAGAGTTCTTTCTGTCGACATTTTCGATACCGGAGGCCTCAAGTTCTGTTCTATATCCTTCTCTGAAGTTTTCGATGAAGGCCTCGTATTTTTCAGGAGCCATGTTTCTGCTGTCGGCCTCTATTATCCGTATATCATCCGCTATATCTGCTGCAGTTGCGTTGTTCGAGTAAAATTCGTGATCTATCGAGAATATTTCTCCATCTCTGTACATGAAGTTTCCGAGGCCTGGATCTCCATGTGTTCCGAATCTATGGATGTCTGCGATCAGATGTCCCATGCTCTCTCCTATGTCTGAGACTTCGTGTATGTCAGCTTCTTCCAGATATTTTTTGACAAGTACTGCATCTTCTATCTCTTCTGTAACAACTACACCATCCTCTTCTGAGTAATCAAGTACTTCGTGATGTGAGATGTATTTTTCAGTCAGCTTCTGATCTGCCTCTACCTCACTCTGTACTTTTTCATGAGCCTTCGGTGGAAAAATATTTCCACGCATCAGATTTTTGATTGGAGGATCTAGAAGGTTCAAACTGTCTCTATACTCGCTGACGTAGTTCCCTTCCCCATCTCTGGAGACAGAGTGAGCACCCATATTGTAACTATTAAGGAGTAACAATTATATGTTTTCTCTGATTCTATCGAAAGTTCAGAGATTTAAATCCCGATATAATAAAATCGCTTTATGGGCCTGACTTCATGGATTCTCTGGCACGGCGAAAAAATTGGATCAAGTATATTATCCAGATTTTTCTGGCCTCCAGCCAGCGCCTCGGCAGTTATTCTTGACGGCGAGGAGATCCTTGTAGTCGATAAAAGTGATTACCTGATGCTTCCGGGAGGCCTCCTGGAGAGAGGAGAAAACTTTGAACAGGCAGTCGAGAGAGAAGTACGTGAAGAGACAGGCCTTGAAGTAGAAGTTTTGGAGGAGATCGACGAGTTCGTTAAAGACTTCGCAGGCGTGGAAAAAATATTCACGGCCACTGTCAAAGATGGAGAACTAGAGTCTTCATGGGAAGGCACTCCGAAGTATATTTCGCTGGGAGAGGCCTCTGATAGGAGATGGCGTTGGAATCGTGATATAAAGGATCTGATCGAAAAAGCCCAACGCTAAATAAATTTGCCGATAACTTTCTCTGTATGATAGGACAAAACTTGAAAACTAATTTCAGGATTTTCACACTGTTAAGCGTTCTTACAGGCCTCTTCATAGGAGCCGGATACATTATCGGCGGCCGTGGAGGAATGATTCTAGGCCTATTCTTCGCAGGAATAATGAATTTTGCATCGTACTGGTACTCGGATAAAATAGTTCTGAAGATGTACGGCGCAGAAAAAATTTCAGAGGAAGAAAATCCGGATCTACACAAGATGGTAGAGAGACTGGCTGAAGACGCTGGAATCCCGAAGCCGAAAGTTTACATGAACGATATGGAGGTGCCGAACGCATTCGCCACAGGAAGAAATCCTGAGAAAGGTGTAGTCTGTGTCACGAAAGGCCTTATGAATACTCTGAACGATGAGGAAATCGAAGGAGTCATAGCACACGAACTGGCGCACATAAAGAATAGAGATACTTTGATCAATGCAGTCGTCGCCACGATAGCGGGAGCTGTTGGAATACTGGCCGAGATGGCTTTCTGGGGAGCAATGTTCGGAGGAAGAGAAGAGGAAAGCGATATGATCTCCGCACTCGTCCTCATGATCCTCACACCGCTGATAGCAACAATCATCAGGATGGCAGTATCAAGAAGCATGGAGTTCCGCGCCGATAGAGACGCCGTAAAAATCTCTGGCAACAGAAAAGGCCTCTCATCCGCACTTGAAAAAATCAGCGAGGCCTCATCCAGGCCTCTGAAAGGCCATGCATCAAGAAGTCAAGAGGCAGGTGCAAATCTTTTCATCTCGAATCCGTTCTCCGGCGACAAGATCACTAAATACTTTTCAACTCATCCTCCGCTGGATGAACGACTTGAAAACATCGAGTCGACAGAGCTATGAATCCGGAAATTAACTCGAAAAACTCTGATTCCGGGCCTGTAGATCCTTTCAGGCCTGAGCTTCTGGACGAAGTACAGGGACCGAGCTACGGCCAGGATCCGGTACTTGATGAGCTGGAGGCCTCTATGGGGGAAGTGGAAGATTTTTCAGGCCTAAGCTTTGATGTATTCGATGAAGTTTCTGTAGAAAATCTTCCAGAAGGTGTTCCGGCAGCTACACGGAACGAAAAATACAGGGCGCCGCTTGTAGGAAATATTTACGACAGTACTGTTCTCGTGGCTGATCCGGAGCTTTTACAGATGCCAAAAGCTGAGAGAAATCACGCGCTCCTGCATGAAAACGTTCACGGCCACTACTTCAGAGGGGAGGAACAGAGGCCTCTGGAAAAGGCGGGAGTCGAAGACGAAGATAAAGAAAAACTGTACAGGATGTTGAACTACGGCGACGAATCAGCTTTCGAAGGAGCTACAGAGTTCATCACGCACATGCTTGATCCGGAGAGCAGGAGAGTAGGGAAGAAATTCTATCCAGAAGAACTGGAAGCAGTTGAACAGGAACTCGATGCCGACTCCCAGCTAGTGGAAGATATTCAAGGCCTGAAAAACAAACTTATCGATAATTACCGAGAATTTATGATGTACAGGCCTCTGAAGGAGTGTACATGGAGTCAGGGAATTTTGCCGGTGTAGATTACAACGCTTTGGTGATTGGGGACGATGCAGAGGCCTACGGCGAAGGTGTCGTGAGAGATTATCTTGAAAACTTTGCAGAGTACGACGAAGACGGCGTTTATGGATTAGATGAAGATTCCGGCGGAGTTATGGAAGATAACTCGATTAACTGGAGCGGCTGGGACGAGAAACTGGACTACACTGAAGGAATGTAGAAAAATTCTATTTTTGTCTGAAAATTTTTTCACGAAGTTTTCTTTGAAGTTGTCTGGAGGCCTCTTTTTCCGACGTTGTAGAGGTATTGGATTTCACTTTCTGTGAGAGGCCTATTGTAGATACGGACTTCGGAGATTTTTCCTTTTGAATAGAACGAATCATTTACTCTAGAACCTATTCTCATATTGGTGCTTGAGATATTTTTCAGGCCGTTATACGTATTGTCTTGCGAAAGTGGTATTTTTGAACTATTGACATATATTTCTCCTTTAGCTCCATCAAAGTTTGCCGTAACATGATTCCATCTATCCGTCTTGAGCTGTTTACTGCTCTGTTCAGTGATACGTGTGTCGCCATTTTCATCTTTAGCCGCGAACTGCAAATCTCCGTTACCGCTTTGACCCAACTTAAACTGTGATTCGCTTCCCCAGTTCTTGACCCGCGAAAAATAATCTTGTTCTGCATTCAGATTGACAGGTTTAATCCATAGAGAAATGCTCAAAGTATTAGCTTTCCAAAGATCCCTGTTCAAAGATATTTCTACATAATCGTTGCTTCCGTCGAAGCTGTATGCGTTCTGGCCTAGAATTCCAGAGGCTTCTGGTACAGTTGAGTCTCCGCCGTCGTTGATTGTTCCGTGATTTTCGTTGCCTGAATGATCATAGGCCTTATCTCCACTTTCTTCGTTGAGAGGCCAGTAGCCGACAAGTGTCACGTATTACTGTTGATTATTGTTTGTTAAAAATTTGAGAAGTCAGAGGCCTTTTTTGAGGCCTCTCGGAATTTTTTTAGAGCTGTGTGTGTTCTCCGATCAGTGCGTCGTTGAGGTTGACGTCTTTTATTTTTGCGTGCTGATCTAGGATAGAGTTTCTGACTTCGGAGTCTATGATTTTTGCGTTGGGGAAGACGATGCTTTTCTTGACTTTGGAGTTTTTGACTTCTGCGCCTTCCATGACGATGGAGTCGTCGTCGACTTCAGAGTCCTTGACTGTTCCCTCGACGATTTTGTCGTCTGTTATGCTTGCGACTGCGTTGAGGTATCCCTGCGGTGTTCCGACGTCGAACCATTCTCCGTCGAAGCTGTAAGCGTACATCTCTCTTTCCTCGTGAGCCCATTCGATAAGCCTTCCTGGCTCATCCAGGTACTGATCCTCCGGTATATCCGTCTCTGCGAAGTGTTCCTCGTATCTGTCGAAGAGATCCAGATCTTCCTCTGGGAAGAAGTACCAGGCGATAGAGGCCAGTGTGGAAGGAGGGACATCAGGCTTCTCCTTGAATCCTACGATCCTGTCGTCGTCGACATCCACGATACCGAACTGTGAGGCCATCTCCTCGCTTTCGACATCGTAGACAACGTTCGCAGGAGCATCTTTCTCCTTCACAAATTCTATGAAGTCTGCTCCGTCAAAGCTCTGATAGTTATCTCCTCCGACGATCACGAGATCGTCTGAGAGGCCTTCGCTTTCTATCAAGTTGATTATGGCGCCGATAGTACCTGGCTTGTCGTGTTCGTTGTCCTGATCCTCTGAAACAACTCTAACATCTTCGAAGTCAGAGGCCTCGACGTATTCGTCGAAGTCGGGAGCGAACTTGTCGTTCGTCGAGATTATTACTTCGTCGACTTCGCCTTCAAGGTCGTCGAGAATGTATTCGATTATAGGTTTCTCACCGAGCGGAAGAAGTGGCTTCGCCCGATGCTTCGTAACAGGCCACAGACGTGTGGCGTGACCGCCAGCTAGAATTATCGCTTTCATCGCTATCAGATAATACAAAGTAATACATCACAAGTTAAAAACTCTTACCTTCCGATGGAGATAAATCAATCAGGCCTCTCAAATAACTACGATGGGAGTAATCCTTCACGTCGACATGGATGCATTCTACGCCTCAG
Organism: Candidatus Nanosalina sp. VS9-1; assembly: GCF_047555085.1. Classification (GTDB taxonomy): domain Archaea; phylum Nanohalarchaeota; class Nanosalinia; order Nanosalinales; family Nanosalinaceae; genus Nanosalina. The sequence goes on from NZ_CP180230.1 coordinate 331,317, forward strand.
TAGAGGCCCAGAGAAGAAATATTTCGGGCCCGATAGTAGTCTGCGTCTACTCCGGCCGGACAGAAGACTCCGGAGCAGTATCCACGTGCAGCTATGAGGCCCGAGAGCTTGGTATACACGCAGCGATGCCGATAAAAAACGCGAAAAAGATCGCAGATGAATCAGGTAAAGAAGTAAACTTCGTTGGAATGGACAAAGAGTACTACGATCAGTTCTCCGACGACATAAAAGAAGAGATACTTGAAAAACACACGGAAACGATTGAAAAGGCCTCTATCGACGAATTCTATCTTGAACTGGAGACAGAAAACTTTGATGAAGCAGAAGATATAGCGAAAAAGATCCAGACCTCTGTCAATGAAGATTTCGGCGTAACATGTTCTGTAGGAGTCGCTCCGAACAAGCTAGTGGCCAAGATTGCTTCAGATCAGGAAAAGCCAGAAGGCATCACAGTAATCAGGCCTGAAGAAGTCAAAAATTTCATGAGAGGCCTGAAAATGGATGACATACACGGTATAGGAGGAAAGACTGTGGAAAAGCTGAATGATATTGGAATAAGTTCTGTAGAGGCCTTGGCTGAGTCTGATCCTGCTTTACTGGTCAGAGAATTCGGTGAGAAGCAGGGCCTCAAGTTGAGGGAAAAAGCCAGGGGAGAAGACGATTCTGAGGTCAAGGAGACGCTTCAGAAACAGGTAACAAGGATAACGACGCTGGAGGAGAACTCCAGAAAGTTTAATCAGGTGAAGAAAGTTTTTCCTGAACTGGCCTCTGATATAATCGAACGACTGGAGGAGAAAGATATGGATTTCGGATCAGTATCTCTTATAGTCATCGATACGGATATAGAGATGAGTACACGGGCAAAAAGCCTCAAAAGCCGTGTCAGAGATGAAGGAGTTCTGATCGAGGAAGGCGAAAAACTGCTTGAAGAATTTCTTCAGAACTCTGACGCTGTTATACGCAGAGTAGGCCTCAGAGCATCCGATCTTAAGAAGAGAAAAGGCCAGAAATCGATGGATGCCTTCACCTGAAACTTCAGACAATCTCAAGTCTCCGTCCTAGATCTTCAAGATCATCTACTTCGTACTCAGGCCTCACACTGCACTTGATATTGCTTCTGTTGACCAGCGCAGCATCTATACCGGCGTTCTTTGCAGCTTCTATATCTGATTCTTTGTCGCCGATGTAAAGAGAAGGCCTCTGCTTCAGTTCCGCTTCAGCAATCTGGATATGATCGGGATGAGGCTTGCGGAGCTTGAGATCGGAGAAACTCTCTACTCCGCGGTAGAAATCGAAGTAGGCCTTCAACTCGAAAAACTTCATAGTAGTCTCGACAGCACTCTCCGGTGCATTACTTATCAGACCTAGTTTTCTATCTTCTCTATGTACGGCATCAAGAAAAACTCTTGCATCGCTGTACAGCCTGAAATCCCCGCTTTTAACCTGCTGGATGCGTGCAAGACTAGTAGTCTCAGCTATAAGTTTCCAGACGTTTCCCGGATCAAGATCGTATTTTTTACAGGCCTCTATACATTTCTCCCGGCCGTGATCACCGAGGAAAAACTCCATTTCCCTTCTTGAAAGTCTTTCAGGATTGATGCCTGTCTCATTCAAGGCCTTTTCCACGGCGCTGAACTTCCAGTCCTCGTTCTCCACAAGTGAGTTCAGTATAACGCCGTCCATATCAAGAATCACTGATCCATACTTCATAACAGAAAACTGGAAACTCCTCGTTTAAACAGATTTGTGGAAAACTTTTCCTATCCAAAACTACGCATAAAAAACACGAACAGGCCTCCAGCAACAGCAAGACAGATTAAAGAGAAGTACACGAATTTTTTCCAGGCCTCTGATCCCTCGCGCCGAAGTAAAAGGCCTCCGGTCATCGCTGCAGCAGCCACTACTACAAGCGCAACTATGGTTGAAAGCACTCCGGCCATACCTCTAAAATTGATTTTCCCGATAAAAAATCTTCTGTTGAAAAACCTTTACCGGTAAAAAGTTTACAGGCCTCAAACAAATTTACAACAGATGCCAGCGGTCGAAAATTACAGAATCTTCTCGGCCCGGCAGAAACAGAAAGTTTCGTGCCAGCGTGGCGGAGTCTGGCTGAACGCGGCAGATTCGAGATCTGCTGGCCCATATGCGGCCTCCCCGGTTCAAATCCGGGCGCTGGCGATTCAATTTCCAATTATGATTCTTTCTCCTTGAGGCCTGAAAATTGCTCCTGAAAGTATTCGAGGCCTTTCAGCTTCTATAGTTATCGATCCTTTCCAGAGGCCTGAGATTTTTGTGGAGTTGGCTAGATTGAAGGTGGCCTGTCCATTCAAGGCCTCGAATACGGAGGAAGATTCTGACTGGAAAATCGAGGATACGTTGAAGTTCTGTCCGCTTACTTCGTGTGTTGAGTTCGAGATGCATTCATTGACTGGGCCTCTTTTGTCGCAGATTGCTAGATCGCTTTTGTATTTTATCAGTACGATTCCGGAGCCTCCGTTTCCTCCGTTTCCTCCGTCTCCACTGTCTGTTGTTCCTGATCCTCCGCCTCCTCCTGTGTTTGGCATTCCGTTTTCTCCGTTATCGTTTACTCCTTGCCCTCCGTTTCCTCCGCCTCCAAGGCCTCCGGTTGCCCATTCTGATGGGCTGTAAAGATAGTCTCCTGATGTTGAGGATCCGTCATGTGATCCTCCTCCCCCTCCTCCGGCGAAGTATCCGTTTTCTCCGTATTCATCTCCGAAGACGTCTCCAAGGTATATTCCTTGTCCGCCGTCTCCCGGTTTTCCGCTGGTTCCTGTTGTACCTGTTTCTCCTGGCTCTGTTGCTCCTCCGCCTCCTCCATGATTGTACCAGCTGTTTGACTGTCCGTTTCCTCCGTCATTTACGTATCTTGAAAGATTGTCCGAGCTGGCTGTCAGGCCGTTTCCTCCTGTAGTTGTACCTCCTCCACCAGAGCCTCCATCATTTCCCTGTTCTCTTCCACTGTATGATCCTCCTCCGCCTCCTCCCAGCGCAGTGATGCTTCCGAATTCTGAGTTTTCTCCATTGTTTCCATCCTGTGCTGTACCTGTTCCGTCACCGTCTCCGCCTAGGCCTCCAGCTCCGACTGTTATACTGTAGTTATCTTTTGAAATATTGATTGTGCCATAGACTGCTTCTCCTGCACCGCCTCCACCTCCGTGTCTGCCGGCACCTCCGCCTCCTCCACCTACTACAAGTATAGTTGCTTCATCGACGTTGTCAGGAACGTCCCACGTATGTGTGCCGACTGCTGTAAAGGCCTCTACTTTCTCTTCTGCGGAGACAGTGACTGTGAGGGAGAGAACTAGAAAAATCATTAAGAACGCTGCGTATATTTTTCTCATTTTTTCAGGAGGCCTCTAAGTTAACTTGTTTCCGGGTGTTTTTGATGTTTTTCTGGAGAGGGCGTCTGGGTGCCCCGAGTTTTTTATTCGATCCATCCATTTTGACTTTTGTTAGTTTACTGGTTAGTTATGGCTCAGATTGGAAGCATTAAAGTTGAGACTTCGTCTGGAATTGTTTCTGTCCCTGTGTTTGATCTTGATGATGCTAGTTCTCAGGAGAACGATTTTTTGAGGGTTAATACTGGCTCAGGTGTTGGTTTTATTCCTCTCGCTGACAGGAGTAGTGCAGCTTTCCCCTATATTAGGATTCAGACGGCGAATGGCGTCCTGGCAGCGGATGATAGCATTGTTGAGGAACTTTCCTATTATCTTGAGGATGACTGGAATGATAACAGGCTTTCAAGCAGGAACGGGAGCACTAGCGGAGGGTCGTACACTGCAGATGATGGAGAAGTTTTGGATACGGCCCGTTACAGGCCTGAATGGACTTATGATGGTGATGGGCTGTCTATCAATGCTCGTAATGAGAGATTGGAAATTACGGGTGGTACAGGAAATAACAATCATGGATATATGTATACTTCCTCGGAACTGAACTGCGGAACTTTTGAGTGGGATATTCAGCTAGGAGGGTACACTAGCGATGATTATCATGCGAACAACTGTTCTTTCCAGTTCATGAGGCAGGATGCTAACAACAAGTTGCAGTTAACAGTCAGTATAAAATCAGGAGTGGTATTATCCAAGACGGAATCGGGGACAGGCACTACGTTAGTGAGCAACTCAAACGCTATCAAGGGAACGACAACTAATCATACTGTGCGGATAGAAGTGGAGCCAAATGGAGATGTAGAGCTTTTCATAGACGATGTAAGTCAGGGGAAGGCCTCAAATTCATTCCTGCCAGACTCCAACGAGTTTAGAATAACTTTATTCGACGACGCTAACGACACTTGGCACACTCAGTACTATATAGACAATCTTAGACTTGGATGAAGATTTCTTTAGAGGCCTTATACAGTCTCTCTAGAATTTCTTGAGAGAAGTTTCTAAGGCCTGATATCTTTTAATATTTTAACATACATCATCAAAAATAGGTGAACTTGTATTATGCCAGGATTAGGAGGACAACCGATTTTTGTTATGTCGGAAGATGCTGAACGTCAAACCGGTGAAGATGCTCAACAGAATAATATTGAGGCCTGTAAGACCGTGGCGAATGCGGTGCGTACTACTTTAGGCCCGAAAGGTATGGATAAGATGATGGTGGATTCCGTCGGCGATCTTGTTGTTACGAACGACGGAGTTACTATTCTTGATGAGATGGACTTGGAGCATCCAGCTGCCAAGATGATGGTTGAAGTCGCCGAGACTCAGGAAGAGGAAGTCGGCGATGGAACAACTACAGCTGTAGTCTTGGCTGGAGAGCTCCTGAAGCAGGCGGAGGATCTCCTTGATCAGGATATCCATCCGACAGTTATTACAAAAGGATACAGACTGGCACGTGAGAAAAGCACTCAGGTGCTTGAAGATATTTCCGAGGACGTCGATCTTGATGATGAAGATGTTCTTGAGAAAGTTGCGATGACGGCGATGACCGGTAAGTCAGCTGAATCCGCAAGAGAGTATCTGGCGGAGATCGGTGTCAAGGCCGTTAGACAGGTAGCTGATCAGACTGGCGACAGAATGATTGTTAACAAGGATAATATCAAGCTTGAGAAGAAAGGCGGTGGCTCTGTAGAGGATACAGAGCTTGTTCAGGGAGTAATCCTTGACAAGGAACGTGTCCAGTCCGGAATGCCTTCGTCAGTCGAGGATGCGAAGATCGCTCTGCTTGATTCTCCTATCGAAGTCAAGGAGACAAGTACTGATGCCGAGATCAACATCTCCGATCCAAGCCAGATGAAAAACTTTGTAGAACAGGAGGAAGAACAGCTCAAGGAGATGGTGGAAGCTCTGGATGATGCAGGAGCAAACGTTGTTATCTGCCAGAAAGGCATCGACGACATGGCTCAGCACTATCTGGCCAAGAGAGGAATTTTCGCTATCAGAAGAGTTTCAAGCGGAGACATCCAGAAACTTGCCAACGCAACAGGAGCAAACATAATCACAAATATTACAGGAATAGAGGCCTCTGATCTTGGAGAGGCAGGAACTGTAGAGCAGCAATACATCGGCGGAGAGGCCATGACTTTCGTACAGGACTGTCCAGAGGCCAAGTCTGTTTCCGTCCTCATCAGAGGAGGAACAGATCACGTAGTCGACGAGATCGAAAGAGCGATGGAAGACGCTATTGGAGCAGTATCCTCAGCCATCCAGCACGGTAAAGTAGTCGGTGGGGGAGGAGCAACAGAAGTCGAACTGGCTCAGGATCTCAGAGACTACGCTGACTCAATCGGTGGAAGAGAACAGCTTGCCATCAACGCTTTCGCAGATGCACTGGAAGTTATTCCAAGAACACTGGCAGAAAACGCAGGCCACGATCCTATCGACACGCTTGTCGATCTGAGAAACCAGCATGATGCCGGAAAGAAGATGGCGGGCATCAACGTTGCCTCAGGTAAATCGGAGGAACTCTACGAACAGGGAGTAGTTGAGCCACGACAGACAAAGACACAGGCAGTACAGTCTGCTTCCGAATCAGCTGAGATGATTCTGAGGATCGACGATGTCATCGCAGCCAAAGGATTCGACGCCGACGGCGGACAGGGCGGAGGCCCACCAGGCGGACCTGGAGGAGGCCCAGGCGGAGGAATGCCTGGCGGCGGCCTGATGTAGAAAAATTTGGAGAGGCCTCAACGCCTCCACATTTTACCTTCATTTCTTGTTTTCTTGCCTGTTTTTCTTTCAAAGTTTCCACAGATTATAAATAGGCCTGAACGTAATTTTCCTTGTAAAGAGGTATTTTCCAGTATATGGCTAATGATGAAGTACAGCTCGGTGATATGGGGGACGATGACTACGAAGTTGTTCCTCTTGGACCTATAAGGAAACTTGAGAGAAGAGTTGAGGATCTTCAGGAACAGCAGCAACAGAAAGAGCAGACAGGAGGTTCCGCTAACGAAGAGCTTGTACGTGATATACTGGATATCATGAAGTCGAATCAGAAGATTGTCAACGATATGACAGAGTCGACTCATGAGCTGCGTAACAGTGTAGAGGACTTGACTAATAAGATGGACTCTGTAATTGATAACATGAATTCTTTCATGGATCTTCTTCAGCAGGCCTCTGAAATGGATATGGAGGGAGAGATTGCTGGGGATCTTGAGCAGCGTGTTGCAGATGCCATTGGAGACAAGATGGATGACATGGTGAGTGAGGTATCAAAGTCTAATCAGATGATTGCAAATAACTTGGAGGACTTGAATACTCAGATGAGGAAGAATTACTATGCTTCTGAGTCAGGAGGTGGTGTGGCTAATCAGTCCAGGCCTCAGAACTCCAGGAGAAGACAGCAGTCACAGAATCAGCAGGATCAGGGACAGTCACAGAACTCATCGCAGGGATCCAGAAGACGTGGTTCAAGCGGTATGGGCCAGCAGTCTGGAGGAAGCAACATGAATATGGGTTCGGATAATTCTAACAGGATGAAAAAGTTGCGAGAGAAATTCGATAAAGGAAGCGGAGAATGAACAGGAAGGGAGTTACTCCTCTAGTTGGAACTGCATTGCTTATTTTAATCGCTGTGTCTGCCGTTACTTCAGCTGCTGTATTCATAAGGGATACAACGCAGCAGGTGTCGGACTCGGTTAACGAAAGAATATCTGAAGACGAGATGAGGGAGAACTCCGGTATCGATATCGAATACGCCTATAACAACAGTGATGGCAACATATCGCTTGTAGTTAGAAATACAGGCCGCTACACCTTAACAGTTGAGGAGAATAACAACAAATTCTGGAATCTTTACTCTGATGGGAGGCCTGTAGGATTCACTTATTCTGATGGTTCCGGTGGTCAGAAACTGATTGATCCTGATGCAACTCTGACGCTGCAAACTCAGATAGAGTTCCCGCAAGGAGATTACACCTCTGTCAATCTTGAAGGCACATACGGCACTTCATCATCGATAATCTGTGATGAATCTGATCCGGACGGAGCCTGTTAGTGTGTACAAACCAACTTTTTCCTATTTGAGGACTCTTGAACTTATTTAAACCAGCGTATCCTATTTTTCTGTACGGGATATTCAATGGAATTATTTGAGCAGAGAAAGGGTATTACACCCGTTATTGCGATCGTTCTGCTTCTGATGGTTACAGTTGGAGCTGTGGGTGTTGTATACACACAGTTCAACAGTCTCGTAGGTAATCCAAGTGATGAGTTCGAGGATCAGCAGAGAAATCAGGATACAAACATCCGAATTTCTCAGCTACAGACAAACGCTGATCTTCCTGAAAACATCAACAGCTTGGATCATACTCCCGCAAATTACGGAAACATCACTATGACACTTCAGAACTCCGGATCAGTTTCGAGGAACACAACTTCGTTTGTGCTCTCGGTATCCGGTGCAGATGGAAGCGTCCCAACCAGTGGAGCATACTGCTTCACGGCTGAAGACAGTGTGATTCTTGATCCAGGAGATACCTACGAATGTAACACAGGTATCACTTACCCACAGGTCACGAACGAAGTAGAGTTCGAGGTCCTTCTAACAGGTTCATCAAAGACCTGGACAGAGACCTGTAGACCTGATGTAACAGGAGCAGAAAGCTGCGCTTAAAGCAGTTTATCATTTTCTTATTTTTCTTTTCTATAACTGATTGAAAGTGGAAGAACTTTGCTTTTGAGAGGCCTGTAAGTGACATTTATATTTCAGAGTAGGTAATTTGTTGAATATGCTGTCGAGAAAGGCCCAGATTCAGGCTGTCACAGTTGTTCTACTGACAGGCCTGACTGTAGGTGTTGCCTCCGTAGTTTATGTATGGGGTGAGCCTATACTTGACAAGAGAGAGTCTCAGGTAGGCCTTGACTCGGTTGAACAGGATGTACTGACTCTTCGGGAAGAGATTTTACGTGTCAGTGAGGCAGGTGAAGGAGCGGCTGCTAACGTGGAAATGGACGGCGGTGAAAGCGACTTTGACATTGAGATGATACGTGTGGAGGACAGTATTGACTACATAGATATCGTTGTTGATGCTTCGGAGTCCGAGTATCCGGATGGGCGCTGGACTCTGTTGAAAGGAGATAATCAGCGTAACTTATCTATATCGAATACTGGAGACTACGTCCTTGAAGGAGAAGATGAACAGTCGGTACTCCTTGTAAGGCCTCAGTCATCCGTTATAACTTACAGGATAGAGTTCAGGAATATTTACTCTGAGAATGCTGAAGGCGCACCGGTGGAGAAGATTGATCTTATTTCACGAGGAGGTGATGTCTCAAGTGGTGGAGCAGAGGTCTACGTAACTAATACGGGTACAGAGGTAGATACAGGTGAAGATGGGCTTACATTATCCTCTGGTCAAACCCTTGACAGAAGCCGAACGGAGATAGAAGTTGATCTAAGATGATTAAAGGGTCTAGAAAAGGACAGTACCTGGCTATTGAGACGGTTCTATCGCTGGGAATCAGTATAGTTGTTGCAACGGCAGTAATAGGTGCTTTCAACAGTTACAGGAGCAGTGTTGTTGACGATGTACAGGAAAGGCACATTGACATAATTAATTCGGAGATAATACGAACAGTCTACAATCTGAAGTATATGGACTCGGGAAGCGGTATCACGCTGGATCTTCCCCAACCACAGACCGGAGAATACACTGTATCGCTTCAGGACTCACAGGTAAGAGTGGATACAGGCAGTGGAGTTGATTCCCAAGTCATAGATGGAGCTAGATGGGCCTCAGGTTTCAGCGGCTCAACTTCCAGCTCAGAGGTTAAAATCATGAAGCTTGAAAACGAAGTTGTACTGAGGCCTGGATAGAGATGGGATTCGGTGGACTGGTAGGACGCCTCAGGAAGATAAAGCATCCTGAGTACTACGAAGAAGATGAAGAGGACTCTGAGAAAGCTGAAGGTGTCAGTCTTCCAGCTCCAGGAGAGTTCAGCGAAGAGATGGTGGAAGAGGCCAAGGACGAGGAGAATCTGACTGATGTTAATATTGCATATCCTCTGATCCCTCAGGATCCTGATGAAGGGGAAATCGTCTATGCATGGGCACATATCAAATGGGATGAGGAACAGGGAGAGCTTATTTACGAGATAGTGGAGCCTGAACTTGATGAGGAAACTGCAGAGGCCTATGAGAAGATCGTTGAAATAATGCAGAGAAGTTTTGATGTCAATTTTGAGGATCTTGAATCGGGCAAGGCGAAGGAGTACCTTGAAGAGAAGATCGACATGATTGTTGACAAGTACAATATCGATGTTCCTGACGATAAAAGAGAGGTAATACGATACTACACGAAAAGGGATTTTGCAGGCCTCGGAAAGCTACAGCCACTGATGAACGACACAGAGGTCGAGGATATCTCCTGCGACGGCCTGGATATTCCTGTCTACGCTTATCACAGGAATCCACGTTTCGGTTCTATCAAGACGAATCTGGTTTGGAGCGAAAAAGAGGAGCTGGACAGCTTCGTCATGAAACTGGCCCAGAGATGTGGAAAATCGATTTCTGTTTCCAGTCCATTGCTGGATGGATCCCTGCCAGATGGTTCCCGTGTACAGGCCACTCTGGCAACTGATATCGCAAGGAAGGGATCGAACTTCACGATCCGAAGATTTACAGAGGATCCTCTGACACCGATCCACATGATGGATTACGAGACGGAGAACGCCCGTATGATGAGCTATCTTTGGATGCTTGTCGAGCACGAGAAATCCATACTTGTATCAGGGACTACAGGAGCAGGAAAAACTTCACAGTTGAACGCTCTATCCTTATTTATCAGGCCTGACAAAAAGATCGTTTCAATCGAGGATACGCCAGAGTTGAGATTGCCTCACGATCACTGGGTGCCGGAAGTTTCACGTTCCGGATTCGGTTCCTCAGCCGAAGAGGGAGGCCAAGTTACAATGGATAACCTGTTGAAGGAGTCCTTGCGTCAGAGGCCTGAGTACATCATCGTGGGAGAGGTTCGAGGAGCTGAGGCATATATCCTGTTCCAGCAGATGGCTACAGGGCACACCGGTCTATCGACGATTCACGCAGATTCGCTTGAGATGCTTATGGATCGTCTGACAACAGAGCCGATTAATCTGTCTCCATCTCTTATTGAGACTCTGGACTTGATCATGGTCATCGCCAGAATCCGACGTGGAGGAACTTACATCCGAAGGATTATGGGGCTTTTCGAGGTGCGTGGATACGACAAGAGGAAAGGTATCGACTCGAATCAGGTGTTTGGATGGGATCCGCAGGATGATAATTACTTCGTTAAGAACAATTCCATGCTTCTGAAAGATATCGCAGATCAGTCAGGAATGGATTACAAGGATATACAGAAAGAACTGAAAAACCGTCAGCACGTACTGAAATGGATGCAGGAGGAGCAGATCAAGCACTACAGGAAAGTAGGAGATATTATCAGCCGTTATTACTCGGATCCTCACTCAGTTCTGGAGAAGGTAGGGCAAACATTTAATTCTCAGCAGCCGGAAAACTTGAATAATGGAGCTTAAACGCTACGCCGAAATAGCGTATGAACAGTTCGGAGGCCTGGCCCTTGATGTAGTACCCTACTTCCAGGACTTCAACATGACGCTTAACAAGGCGAATATTAAGCTCTCACTTCCTGAATACATCGCTCTTGCCATAGCATCTGTGTTTCTATCGTTCGGCTTCATGTTCGCAATGTTCGGCACAATATTTGTCTTGGGATCAGGCCTCTCAGGCCTTGTATCTGCACTGATGCTGTCAATAGTTGTCTCCGGTATCGTGGCAGCTCTGGCATATGTTATACCGCTTCTGAAGGTTAACAACAGAGCAACTGTAATCCGTGACATGCTTCCTTTCGCAGTAATGTATCTCTCTACACTGGCCGGGACAGGATCATCGATCTCAGAGATGTTTGAAAATCTTGCAAAAGTAGATGAGTACGGAGAAGTATCTGAAGAGGCCAAAAAAATCCACAGAGATATAGATACTTTTGGAATGGATGTTAACGAGGCCTTGAGAAGAGGAGCACAGAGAACACCGAGTGAGGACTTCGAGGAACTTCTAAGAGGAATGGAACACATATTAACAACTGGAGGATCCGTAAGAGAGTTCCTGAGAGAAAGAGCCGCCAAGTTAATGGATGACTACGAGAGAAGAATCGAAAAATTCGCCGATCAGCTAGGCCTCCTCGTTGAAATGTATATTACAATAGTTGTCGTAGGATCAATAATCTTTACAGCAATGAGCGCCATCATGAGCTCATTCACAGGATTTGCACCTGGCTTTATCGTTGCATTACAGGCCATACTGATTTTCATAGGCCTTCCGCTGATATCAGGCATGTTTATCCTTTTCATTAAAGGTATAGCACCAGGAGGGATCATGTGATGGTTGATTTCTTCAAGGAGGACGAGTACGAGCCAGGATACTCTATCGAAGATAAAGTCGTGCTTGCTTCAGTAGGGGCAGGAGGATTACTCGTTGTTTTAGGTCTTGTAACATTTCTCAGTGTTTCCCAGCGTTTTGGAGGAATTGTATTGATCATAGGTATACTGACAGGGGTTCTTCCTTATGGTGTTCTATCTTTCCTCAAGAACCGTGCCGTGAAACAGATGGAGAAACAGTTCCCTGAATTCCTAAGTGATCTGGCAGAGTCGAAGCGAGGAGGCATGACACTTGTAAGAGCATTTGAATCAGCCACAGACAACGATTACGGCCGTATGAACGGAGAGATAGAAAGGATTTACAACGAGTTAAGCTGGGGTATACCGTTTCCGGAAGTCATGGAACGGTTCAACAAGAGGCTGGAGGATTCTGCTGTCATCCAGGAGTCCATATCCATCATTATCCAGAGCTTCAAGAGCGGAGGAGACATCACAAAGACAATAGAATCTGTTGCAGACGACGCTGCCCGACTCAGAAAAGTTATACAGGAGAAAGACGCTCAGCTACAGCAGCAGCTGTTCATCATGTACGTCATCTTCTTCCTCTTCATCGGCATCACTATAGGAATATACACTATGCTTGGCCAATTGTTGGGCCTTGGAACAGCGGAAAGCGGAGCAATAGAAGGAATCAGCGGAGTTATAGGACAGGAATCGGGAGGCCCCACAAACTTCTGTAACGGCGAAGTACTTGCAGCAGAACCGTTCTGCGCGACGTCAAAAATCTTTGGATTCGTGCCTGCCAACATATCAAGCGGGGAAGTATCTCTGAGCAGCACATATGCGACCACGTATGCATACGGAAGAATGGCGTACTACAAGGCCTTACTGTTCATAATGCTTATGATACAGGGAATATCAACTGCAGCAGTTGCAGGACAGATAAAAGAAGGATCTCCAAGCGCAGGCCTCAAGCACGCAATTATAATGCTTCCTATAGCTTTCGTGGCCTATGTATCGTACGTTGGAGGTGCAGGGATATAGATGTGGCAGAGGAAAGGCCAGATATCCTTTGAGTTCGTTACTTCAATGCTTTTCGTGATCTTCATACTTGCTTTCATAATATTTACAGCGTCTGATCAAGTTCCTGAGATTGAACAGAACAATGAAAGAGCTTCTGTCAATCTAGAGGCCTCGCGTTTGACTTCAATGCTTCTCACTTCTCCAGGGTATCATTCTCACGGTTCTGGAGGAACAGAATGGGAGAGAGACGCTGACACACTTGAAGATATAGAAGATGTAGGCCTAGCATCGGACTATCACGTTGTGGAGAGGGACAAAGTGATGAATCTAGGTACTGTCGGCGGAGATGTGCTTAACTACTCCCGTTTCAGAGAGATAACACAGATCTCTAATCAGTACAGGTTTGTTTTCTCCGCGATGCCTATAGTAGATACTTCAAGCAAGTTTTACAGGACTGAGCCGCCTGAAGATCCGAACATAGTTGAGCCAGAGAACGAAAGATACATCAACTCAGGAAACAACGTAGGATACGGCAGTATAGTTATGGGAGGTACAAAATACAACGTCCTGGTAACTTCACATAATGGGAGATATGACACTGCCTATATGGTCAATGATTCAGCACGTGAATGGAATTTTATAGGAGCTGAGAGGTACGGAGAAGGAGATACAATAGAACTAGGTGGAAGAGAGTTTGTTGTCGAAGGATTCCAGAACAGCGGCGATCAAATAGGGAATATAGTTATCCTGTCGAGAGAGATCAAAACTTTTGGATCCCAGTTCGATGTCGATTCAACTATAACAAAGATAAGCCGATACGCTGCCTTCAAGCAGCCTGGAGCAGATCTCCAGCCTATGAAGATAGAGGTGTACTCCTGGACATGATACGAGGCCTCAGGAAGAGAGCCGGCGCTGGTTACTCTATAGAGGCGATACTGGCAGCTCTGATACTTTTCACCTTCGCCATGAATGCGGTTCAGGTTCCTGACTCTAAAGACTGGTCGGGGTTACAGAGGGAGATAGCTGCCCGTGATATCAGTTTTGTCCTCAAGGAGACAGGCGATCTTGAAACATTTCTGAAAAACTCTGATACCGGTGCGTTACGCACTGCAGCTACCACTTTATCAGATACAGATATCTCTGTTTCCGGGACTGTTGAAAATCTTCCTATAAATGAGATGCGTGTAGGATTCCACAAGATGCCGGACAAAATATTCTGGAATCAAACTGTGGAAGTTCAGGCAGATGATTTCTGCTACGGAGATCTGGAGGAAATACAGGACCGTTCAGAAACGGAAATCCGCAGAACAGCAAACAGCACAGGAACTATGGAAGATAAATACGGTGTCAGACTTTACTTTGCGGATAACGATCCGTCAATCCCCGGAGGCTTCAACGGAGAAACGGACTACGACAGCATATACGTCGATAACGGCACCAGATGTGTCTTCAGAACAGAGGAAGGGCCTTACTACAACGACGAAATTTTTTACTGGGGAAACAGAACCGACGATAGGCCTGGGAACTTCTTCGACTTCAAGAGATACGATAACACTCTTCACAGATTCAACTTTTTCCAGGCCGATAACGCTGTAAGATTCAGAAAGACACTGGAAAAACCGGTGAACGGTATAAAAACCAGAACCGCAGTAAACACGTTTAACTTTACAACAAGAGGCCTCAAAGATCTTGATATACTTGTTTTCTCGGAATCAGAAAGTCTGGAGAAAATACAGGAAAACGATCAGAAATTCAAGGAGTTTGCCCGTGAAGGCTCTGCATTATTCCTGATGAATCTAACTCAGAGCGATATGAACTATGATATAATGCAGGATATAGGATTTGAATGGTTTGACCTACCTTACACAAACAATCCTTCAGAATACGATGAGACTTTCTCTGACTACGAGGACTCAGAGGAGATAGAGACTTACTTCAGAGGCCTTGAAGGCGATATCTCGAAAGTATCGATGGGGCCTGGCGGCAAGGTAATATCGGGACAGGCCTTTACAGCTACTTCGCGTGAAGATCTTCTTTTCGCACGTAACACCGGTTACGATACATCAGATCTTGACGGCGATATACTTTTCGGCGACTCCTGGACAGAGATAAATACCGGTGAGGCCTGTAGAGATACTCAGACAACTTTCCAGATATACATGGAAGCTTATGAAGTACGCAACATCGATCTTTCCCGGGACAGTGGCAACTGCGGGCAGATCAGAGGGTTAATGGTGAGAGAAGACGGAGAATGGCGAGGCCCGTTCCTTGAAGATGAGGTGATCAGGATCGACGGCAGAAGGTACGTTCCACGTATAGAATCCAGTGGTAGCGCACGCCTTGTATTTGCAGGAAGCAGTAAAGTGGAACTTGTCAATCATAGAGAAGTATTTGAGAATATGACAGGTCAGAAAATCGCAAGAGCTGCTTACGAGAAAAACTACAGTGATTCAGACAGAGAGCTACTTGCAACTGTCATGTACTGGCTTCGAGGAGATACGGTCCGTTTCGAGGGCGGTGCTGGCGCCACATCACTTTCGACTACTATCCCTGGCGGTATCAGCGAAAATGTGTACATGCCTTACAAGGTAAAGATGAGGTGGGGCGGTTGAAAGGACAGATGATGATAATAACAGCAGTCATAGTCAGCGTGATGATGGTCTCCGTATCCTCTTCAGTAGCACAGCTGGGCGACAGAGAATATGAGTACCGTGATGAGGCCTATATTTCCAACATGATACGTGGAGAGGCCTCAGAAGTTGATACACGGTATATGAAGGAACGTCAGAACTTCCAGAAGATGGTTCACTCCATAGATACCTACACAACTGAAGTAGAGTACTGGAGCGCACAGAACTGTTTCAACGTAACTCTGAGCAACCGCAGATCAGATATAAATCTCCGCTGCATCAGCTGAATTTTTCGATAAGCTCAACTTCATCTTCATCGAATTCAAACTGCTCAATAAGATCTTCATTTTCTTCGATAAGTATTGCAAACAGCGGAAGACTGTTACGGGCCTCTTTACGTGAAACATGCAGCTTTTCACTCATCTTCGATGTAAGAGACTCCATCCTCTTTCTTGAGGCACGTGAACTACCCAGCTTCTTGATTTTCGAAGGATACTGGTAACGCGTATAGCCACTGTACTTCTGATCCTTGCTCAAAGCTACACCTACAGTAGAGAACTTGTAAAGATACTTCAACAGCTTCCAGTTCTGCCTTCGCCTGATACGGCCATTAAACAGATCAGCCTTGGAAATCCAGTCATAGGCCTCTGCCGTGTCCTTACTGCGTTCATACTCCCGCGGAATATTTTCTCGCACCCACTGAAGGAAGGTATCCGGATCTTCATCCAGATTGTTCGTAGCATCTTCGGCAGTAGAAGCCGTAGTAGTTTTGAAAATTATCTTCAGGGCCTGGAAAATATCCTGCTGGGTATCACGCCCGGATATAGCTTCTAAATCATCTACTTCAAGCTTTTCCTGTCCTGTAGCAGCTGCCTCGAGATCGTTTATGGCAGAACGCATCTGTCCTCCAGCACTACGTGCAATTCTTTTGACAGCACCGTCTTCATACTCTATGCCTTCTGCATCAAGTATTTCACGCAGATGAGCTGCTATAGAGTTCGTATGCACGGAATCAAGCTTTATCAACTTGGCTTTGTTCCTTAAAGTTCTGATACTGTTATCGTAGGCATCATTTGCTGTCATAACGATAGGGAAACGACTTTCATCTACTATCGTGCTTATCTCTTTAACTCCGCCTCTATCGCTGTTACCGCTCATTCCATCGACTTCATCGATAAGTATAATCTTCTGACCGCCGAAGAAAGAGGCCTGACGAGTCGCTTCCTTCAACTCTGTCTTCAACTTCTTCTTTGTACGGACATCCGAAGCATTAGTCTCAACCAGTTCATAGCCCAATTCATTCGCTAGGGCCTCGACAAGAGAAGTCTTACCTGTACCGGCCTGGCCATGAAGCAGCACTGCTCCGTCGCCCTGTTCCCAGTCCTCGGCCCACTCCTTCAACTCTTCTTTCTCGTTGGACGCACCACGGTACTCGGAAAGAGTCTCAGGCCTGTATTTTTCTACCCACATCGTGTTACGGTACGATTGCCCAACAAGCTATTCAATGAATAGCTTTCGGGAATTCTTCAGATTTTGAATAATCATTTTCATTTTTTACTCGTCCAGTCCTGCGATTTTAGCCAGTAAGGCCTCTATCTGGATGTCCGGGCTTCCGCCTTCACTTATCCTGAACTCGAACTCTCCAAGATTATCGATAATCTCAAGCTTCCCTTTCTCGGAGATATCCAGATCGTAGATCTCTCTGTGGATTGCATCGATAACATCCTGCCCGTCAAGGCCTCTATCAATCATCAATTCAGAGAGCTCGTCACGAGCATCCATGAATTTTTCCTTCAGAGCAAGATTTAGGATTCTGCTGATCTCCTCAGGCCTCAAAGATGCTGCCACGCCGTAGATATCCTCTTCCTCGATTTCATCGGTCTGGATTGCAGCAGTCTGAAGAATATTTGTAACTCTTCTGAGATCACCGCTTGAGACACGCATTATAGCGTCGATAGCATCCTCGGAGATCGTGAAACCTTCTGCCTCTCCAAGCCTCTGGATATAATCTTTAACTTCGTCTTCCTCCAGACGATTGTACCGGAAAACTGCACATCTCGACTGTATAGGATCGATAATCTTTGAAGAATAGTTACATGAAAGAATGAACCGGCAGTTATCCGAGAACTGCTCCATAGTCCTTCTCAAGGCCTGCTGAGCATCGCTTGTCAATGCATCGGCCTCATCAAGGAAAATTATCTTGTAATCTGCATCAATAGGCTTTGTACGGGCAAAATCCTTGATTTTTTCCCTGACAACGTCGATACCTCTCTCATCTGAAGCATTGGTCTCCATAAAGTTCTGCTTCCAGGTATCGCCGTAGAGATCCTTGGCAAGTGAAACCGCACAGGTAGTCTTACCTGTACCTGCAGGCCCCGCAAAAAGCATGTGAGGGATAGAATCTTTTTCAACAAAGGCCTCTAATCTGTCAGTTATCTCATCCTGACCGACAACCTCGCTGAGGGTGTCAGGCCTGTATTTTTCGGTCCATACATCGATCATTATTTTTTTTACCTCTATACTTCAGAACTTTTTGCTGAAGCTTTTATGCTTTCCACCGCAACTCCTGAACTGTGAAAATAGGAGTAACAGGAACACCAGGAACAGGAAAATCAACAGTCTCCAAGCACCTTGAAGGCAAGAAAGTGGATCTACGTGACTACCTCGAGGAAAAATCTCTTGGAGGCCTCAACGAAAAAGGAGAGATAGAAGTAGATATCGAAGAGTTAAGACAGAATCCGCCAGAGGAGCCTGAAGACGAAGATCTTATCATCGAAGGCCACATGGCGCATTTCCTGGACCTGGATTACTGTATAGTCCTCCGAACAAGGCCCGACGTCCTTGAAGAAAGACTCGATGAACGAGATTACAGCGATGAAAAAGTTCAGGAGAATGTAGAGGCCGAAAAGCTGGATGTCGTGCTTTCACAGGCAGCGGGAAATCAGGAGAAGATTTTCGAGATAGATACAACTGATAAAACTGTGGAAGAGACTGTTGAAAGAATCAGAGAGGCCTTGAAAAGTAAAGAAGAACGTGTAGGTGTCGTTGACTGGACGCAGTATATTTAAGGAAGAAAAAGATTTTTTGACGGATTCAGGCCTTTTCCTGAACCCAGCTCTTTAGACTTTCCTTGTCCATAAATCCTTCGTTCTTCGCAACTATGTCTCCGCCTTTGATGATCAGCAGTGTTGGCAGTGCGCTGACCTGGTATTTTGTCGCGAGATCGGAGTGTTCTTCCATGTTGACTTTTCCGAAGTTGACATCTTCCAGTTCTTCGGATACTTCTTCGTAGATAGGAGCCAGTTTCTTGCATGGTCCGCACCATGAGGCCCAGAAATCTACTACCCATGTCTCATCAGAGTTTGAAACGTCTTCCATCTTTTCAGGAGTAAGTTCTTCTGGCATACAGAAACACTGATCATGCAAGCCTTAAGAAAAAACTGGTGACAGATAGGTAATCACATTGAAGGCCTCTAGCAAATTTCCCTGAAAAAATTTTCACTGAATTAAAGAAGAAAGGAAAAAGAGGTGTGGAGGCCTTATTCCTCCATGTATACTGTCCGGATCGGGTATGGGATGTCGATTCCAGCTTCGTCGTACTTGTCCTTGATGAGCTGTGTGACTTCAGAGCCTCCTGTAACGATGTTGGCTCTTCTGTTGTCCGTCCATCCACGCAGCTTCAGATTGACGGAGGATCCGCCGAGTTCATCTACAAGCACCTGAGGTGCTGGATCTGATTCAACTGAATCTGCTTCTTCAAGGACTTCTTCAGCAAGCTCTTTGGCCTTCTTGATATCGTCGTCGTAGCTTATGCCAACGACCACGTTGAATCTTCTGTTCTTGTAGGCCGTGTTGTTGATAACCTGCTGACTGTAGAGATCTGAGTTAGGTACGATGACCTGTCTCCCATCGTACGTCTTGATCTTTGTCGCACGTGTCTGTATGTCCTCTACAGTTCCTTCCTCTCCGCCGACTGCAATCTGATCGCCGATCTCGATAGGCCTGTAGATCATGATCAGGATTCCTGAGATAAAGTTGGCGATAACGTCCTGCAACGCAAACGACAGGCCTAATCCGATCAGGCCTACTGCTGCGCTTAAAGCAGTCAGTGGAACACCGATAACTCCGAGGAAGGCGACGAAAGTCAATGGATAGATGACGTACGCTGTCAGTCTCTTGGTTGAACGCGTAGCATGCTTGCTGGCACCTTTCCGTTCAACAGCTTTTTCGACAGCTACGTTTGAAATTTTGTTCAGTACGTGTCCTGCCACGAGAACAGCAAACCCTGCTACGATAGTGCTTGCTGATACTTCAGGCAGAAGACCTGTGAAACTTGAAGTTATTACTTCGAACATTTTTCTAGTTAAACCTCGTCATACAAAATTCTAGGCCCGACGAGGATAATAAATCTTTTCCAGGCCTCAAAAAATTATATATGCCGGAAAGTAAACTTTTCCTGTGAACTTTGAATCCGATTACGTGAAATACGCTTTGCAGGCTACCTTCACGCTTCTAGCAGTATCATCCACGTATCTTGTAAATCTTTCAAGGCCTGAAACACTGCTTGCATTCACAACTGTGCCGCTGCTCTTCGGATATACGGCCTATATCTCTTCTGAAAAGTTCCAGAAATCGTCTTTCATCTCTCTGGCAGCTCTTGCTTTCGCACCTCTGGGCCTGCTGTACGCAGCAGTAGCTGTGGTAGTATCTCTAGGCAATGTACTGGTGTCATTTTTTTCACGTGGAGAAACTTTCCGTGACTTCTACTCGACAGTCTCTCTGCCGCTTTTGTTCTCTGGAGTGCTTGTAGGCCTCGTACTTTTCCTATCTATTACTTCAAGTCCACAGCAGATGGACGCAGTGTCTTCAACAGTTTCAAACAGTATAGCAGGAGGCACTGAGAAGGTAATGCAGCAGACAGGCCTCAATCCAGGAGATAGGCAGGAAAAATTGATACAGAGTATCTCCGCTGTCACTATATCGAAGACTCACGCATACGTTATAGAAAATACTTCAAGACAGCTCAGTCCGGAGGATCTGGCGAACGTCTCCAGTGCTTTCAGAGAGGCCTCTAATGAAGTTCCGGATAGGGTGATACAGCAGGCGTCCACTCGGTCAACGGATATATCGGGAACAGTAGAGAAAGCCGTGGATACGATGTTTACAGGAAGTTTCCTTTTACTGCTTATTCCTTTAGCAGCCGTCGCTATATACGGAGTTCACCCTGTTATAGGTCTTCTAACGGCTTTATCAGGCCTGTTATTCAGAAAGATGGATGGTTACGTCTCGGAAACCGGTTGAGCGGTGTTTATTAAGAATTGCGTCTTCTCTTCCATGTTATGAGCGAGATAAAATTTGCAGATGAGTCGCAGGCCTCTGAAACTCTTCCTGAGGATTTCGAGCCTTACGTCAAGGAATGGTTCAACGAGCAGTTTCCAGGCCTCAGCGCCCCCCAGAAGTACTCTTTTGACTTGATTCATGAGGAGGAGAATTCCCTTATCTGTGCGCCTACGGGTTCGGGTAAGACACTTTCAGCATTCATGAGTGCGTTGAATGAGCTTTTCCGGATGGGAGATGAAGGTGAGCTGGACGACGAAGTGTACATGGTTTACGTTTCTCCGTTGAGAGCTCTTTCAAATGATATCAAAAGAAATCTGGAGGATCCTCTTCAGGGTATAAAAGAAAAGGCTGAAGAAATGGGGTATGATGTCCCTGAAGTAAGATCTGCAGTAAGGACAGGAGATACAACGGATGCTGAGAAACGTGAAATGCGTGAAAATCCTCCTCACATCATGATCACAACTCCTGAATCTCTGGGTATCTTGATTAACTCTCCAAAGTTCCAGGAAAGCATGAGGAATGTAAAGTATACTATTGTTGATGAGATCCACTCCCTCAGCGAGAACAAGAGAGGAGTACATCTATCACTTACCTTGGAGAGGATGGAGCACATGGTGAAAGGATCTCCTACGCGTATAGGCCTCTCTGCTACTCAGGCTCCTATAGATGAGATAGCGAAGTATCTTGTTGGCTACGAGGTGGAGGAGGATATCGAGATGAAGGAGACGGAGTACGATGACGTAAAATCTGCTCCAGAGGCCTCTGAAGAAGATTATGAGACTCGTGGATGTACGATAGTTGATGTAGCGGCCTCGAAGGAGATCGATCTTGAGACTATCTCTCCTGTCAGCGATTTGATTCATACGCCTCCGGAGGAGATCCATGAGGCGATGTATGATCAGATGCACAATCTTATTCAGGACCATGAATCCACCATAATATTCACTAATACGCGCTCGGCGACGGAGAGAGTTGTCAATAATTTGAAGGAAAGATGGCCTGATGACTACGATGAAAATATCGGTGCACATCACTCATCTATGTCCAGAGAGGAGCGTCTTGATGTCGAAGAGGCCCTGAAGAAAGGGGAGATGAAGGTGGGAGTAACTTCCACTTCTCTGGAGCTCGGGGTCGATATCGGAAGCGTTGATCTTGTTCTACAGCTAGGCTCGCCCAAAGGAGTCGCCCGGGGAATCCAGCGTATCGGGCGTTCAGGCCACCAGATAGGAGAGAAAGCCAAAGGAAAAATGATTGTTACTGACAGAGACGATGCAGTGGAATGCTCTGTCCTCACTAAATGCGCCAAGGAAGATGAACTGGATAAGATCCAGATCCCTACAAGGTGTCTGGATGTACTGGCCCAGCACATCGTTGGCATGGCGTGCAATCATCGCTGGGACATCGATCACGCATTCAACATGCTGAGAAAAAGTTACTGTTACACAGGCCTCTCCAGAGAAAATTTTGACAAAGTCATGAAGTATCTGGCAGGAGAGTACGAGTTAGAGGATCAAAACGTTTACAGGAAGATCTGGCGAAACGATAAATCAGGCCTCTTCGGGAAATCCGGCAAGATGACAAGAGTTATCTACATGACAAATATCGGGACTATTCCCGATGAATCAGGCTATGATGTCGTAACTCGAGGCGATAAAAATTATGTCGGGACTCTGGATGAGGAGTTCCTGGATAGATTGACTAAAGGAGATATATTCACGCTGGGAGGCTCAACGTATCAGTTCTCTTATGCTAAAGGTATGAAAGTCTTTGTCGATCCGAAGCCTCAGAAGCAGCCGACAGTCCCTTCATGGTACTCTGAGCGGCTTCCTCTAAGTTATGATCTAGGTGTCAAGATAGGAAAGTTCAGAAAAGATGTTGAAGAACAGCTTGATCTTGGTGCAGGAGACGATGATATCATCCAGTGGATAATGCACAACTACTATCTGGATGAGAATACGGCAGAGGCCATCTACAGGTATGTTAAGGAACAGTACCAGTTCTCTGGAGATGTCTCGAATCATGAGGATATCAAGGTAGAGAAATACATCGACGATGAAAACAGACAGAACTTTATCTTCCAGACGATATACGGGAGACGGACACACGACGCTCTGGCCAGGATACTTGCTCATCTCCTCCAGAAAAGAATAGGTAGTAACATAGGAATGGTGATCGACGATAATGGATTCATCCTTGTCACTCCAAGAAGGCCTATCGATATAGACAGACTTCTTGACGAACTGGCAGAATGTGATCTCGAGAAAGAGCTGAAAGACGCTGTTGGAAAGACAGAGCTCATGAAAAGACGTTTCAGACACGTTGCAGGCAGAAGCCTGATGATACTCAGAAACTACCAGGGGAACTCGAAGACTGTCGGCCAGCAGCAGATGAAAGGCCACTTCCTGATTTCAGCGATCAGAAACAAGCATGGAGAAGACTTTCCGATGATAGAGGAGACATACAGGGAGATAATGGAGGATGCAATGGATATACGCCACACAGAGAAAGTTGTGGAAGGTATAGCTGATGGAGATATAGAGTTCGAAGTAAGAAACGCGGATATACCGTCTCCTTTCAGCCATAACCTCCTTCTCCAGGAAAGCAGTGATGTCATCAAGATGGAGGACAAGAAAGAAAGATTGCAGGAACTCCATCAGCAGGTGCTGGACAGGATCGACGAGAAGTAACACTTAACTAAAAATACTCTTCCCAACAAAAACTTAGCCAGAGACAATGCTGGAGCAACAACTTCAGGCCTTGATGCCTGTACTTGAAAACTTCTTCCTGAATCCTGTAGGCCTTCTTGCACTTGCAGCGCTTGTACCACTGCTGATTTTCTACCTTGCCAGGCCTCAGCCGGAGGAAAGAATGATGCCGTCCATAATGTTTTTCAGACAGCAGGAAGGAGAAAGCAAGCTCAAAAACGCTTTCAGAACGCTTCTCAGGAATCTTGTTTTGCTTCTTCATGTGCTTGTGATACTTGCATTTGCTTTCACTCTAGCAGAGCCTTTCGCGGAAGTACCTGAGAGGCCTGATGATGCTGTTATTGTTTTGGATAGATCTGCCAGTATGCAGTCGCAGATAAATGATGTAGAGAACTTTGTCGAAGATAATATAGGTGAAAGAAACACTGTTATTGCATCAGGAGCTAGAACAGAAGTTATAGCAGAAAATGTTGCAGGAGAGCAGGCGCTGTCGATACTAAGGAATATAGAATACCGGGACACGGAGACAGATATTGTTTCGGGCATTCAGACAGCAGGAAACTATCCTGGCGAGCTTGTAGTGGCAAGCGATCTGGATCAGACAGTTGACAGTAGAGATCCTGTACAGGCTCTGGAGTCATCATCAAAGCCTATAGAACTGATGAAATCAGAGGCCTCAAACGCCTATGCTGTAACTGATCTGAAGGTGAACAGGAATACTACCGAGATATCGATAAGGAACTTCCTTTCAGAAACAGAAACTGTTGAAGCAGATTTCAACGGGATGAATCAGGATTTAGAGCTTGATCCAGGCCTCAATATTCATGAAGTAAGACATAGTTCGGGAAGAAATACTTTCACTCTTCCAGATGACGGTCTGAACGTTGATAATAAGGCCTTTTTTGTTGTCCCGGAGTCCGAATCAGTCGGTGTAAAGACTGCAAGGACGGACAGATACTTCGAGAAGGCTGTACAGCTTATAGGCGAGACCAGAAATACTGTTCTTGACAGCAACACTGATGTGTTCTATCTTAACGGTGAGGCCGAAGATCCGGAAACTGTGAGGGAGAAAGTCGATAACGGTGCCTCAGCGATAGTAACATCTGACTCAGAGGCCTTGAAAGATGTATTTGAGTTTGATACATCAGCCGCCGAGAAAGGAGGCAGCGTGGTGCTTAATTATCCTCGAAGGATCGATATCGGCAGTGTTGTGTATGTTGACAGAGGCCTGGAAGACGGTGAATCGTTATCGACTCCGGAAGAGGCCGTGAAAATCCACCAGTACGGGAATGGAGAGGTCCTGGCATTCAATGCAGAGATGGTTCAGTTCCGGAGGAATATTCTGTATCCGATTTTCTGGCGACAGATTATACTGAGGATGTCCGAGACGCAGACTGCAGGTGAGATGAATGTTAGAACAGGAACATCTCTGGACACAGGAGATTCAACTTTATTTGTATCTAATACAGGATTCTACGAGGAGAACGGGAAAACATATGCCGCCAATCTTCTCTCAGCAGAAGAATCCTCGCTGAATTCACATTACCAGGAATTTTCAGGTTCTACAGCTGCTGTTACAACAGAGAGAAACATTCAAAATCTTTCAGTATTTATTATAGCCTTACTGCTTGTCCTGGAACTCATTTACCTCTACAAGATAGGTGAAATAAGATGATACTACAGAATCCTATACTCCTGGCTCTAGGCCTTGTGGCATTGCCGCTTCTTTACAGGGCCTACAGTACAGAAGATTTCAGAACAAGATTCCTGGCTATTTCATACGCTGCAATATTTGTGGTGCTCGCAGTAGCCGCTGCTTCGCCGCAGATACAGCAGGAAACATCACAGATGGAGGAAAGCCGACTGATATTCCTGGAGGACTCGTCGAGATCCATGGTACTCGATAGGCCTAATATCTCTCTCGAAGACGTGACTGTTGAAGAAAGAACACTTGCAACAGGCAACAGCTCCTCCATAAAGCAGGGAATGATGGCTATGCTGGAACCAAACACTACATATCTGGTGAGCTCGGATCTTCAGGATGATTCAAACTTCAGAGATGTTGCAGAGGCCTACAGTCAAGTAAATTCTGATATAAATTTTTTGAAGGCCTCAATGAAAAGAGAAAGATCGGTTTCTATCACAGGGCCTTCTACAGCGGTGCCTAATGCTGTTAATAGTTATACTGTAAAAGTTCATAGTACTATTGAAGGAGAGGAAAGGCCTGAGGTCTTTGTCGATGGTGAGGAAGTGGATACAGAGGAAACTGAGGAAGGCTTTGTCTTCGAGAAAGAGTTCTCTGAGACAGGTTATCACAGAATCAGAGCTGGACTGGAATCAGAGGATCAGTACAGTGAGAACAATCAGTTCTTCCGTTCCGTGAAAGTTATCGAGAGGCCTGAGGTCCTGGTTGTCGGCGATCAGGGATCTCTGGGGGAGAAGATTCAGGAGTACTTTGATCTTGAGTACAGTGATACTGTGCCGCAAGATCTCTCGAAATATTACTCAATCATTCTCAAGAAGAATATTGACTCCTCTGCAGAACTGAAAAACTATCTTACAGACGGTAACGGTCTTGTTTACACTGGAGATGGCACGATGGATGTCCTGCCTCTGGAAAAGAGGGAGTACGATATTGCAACAAGTAATCCGAAGATAATCATAGGTATAGATAATTCTCAGGGATTCACAGATCAAACTTCCGGAGGATGTACTGTAGGTGATTCGATAAAAGAGTCCAAGCAGCTTGGAACAAGCCTTGTAACCAATCTTGCTGAGCAGAGGCCTGAGTCGATTGTAGGAGCCTTTGCATACAATAACACGGTGTGGGAGTTTGGTGATCCGCAGCCGCTTTCAAATGAGGCCTATAGGAACAAGCTTCTCGGTACAGAGACTCAGGGAGGCCTCGCCAGCATCCCTGTCTGTGGGACAGCGTACCAGATACAGGCCTTGCAGGCAAGTATGCGTATAATCGGCAACTCTCCAGGTAACATAATACTGATAACAGATGGAAAGATTCCGAAAGACAGTGGGATCCTAGGCCCTTCAGGAACTGCAGAGGTTTCCTCAAGTGTTTCAAAGGAGGAGTACGAGCAGAGAGCTCTGGAGGTTGCCTCGAATATTCCGGATAACGTCAGTCTTCATACTGTTGCAGTAGGGGAGAGTCCGAACAGGGACTTTCTGGAGAAGCTGGCTGAAGAAGGCAACGGCGTATACTACGAGGGAACGGAGGAGTTCTACGCTCTGGAGAATCGCTTCCAGGGAGGCGGAGGCTCCGATATGAAAGGTATCTCTGTAGTTGATCCGAATCACTTCATCACTGAAGGCCTAGGATCTTTAAGCTCTACAGCCACAGACTTCGAAGATGTCGGCCCAAGGCCTTCCGCCCGTACACTTATCGAATCCACGCATAACAGGCCTTTCCTGACGACGTGGCGTTACGGTCTCGGACGTGTAGCAGCCTTCTCCGGCGGAGGCCCTGATCTTGAGAATCTGATGTCTCAGGAGCCTGTGGTTCTTTCACGTACTCTGAACTGGGCCGTGGGTAACCCCGAGAGGAAGGAAGATGGTTCTGTAACTGTCAGTGATGGCAGGATGGGTGAGGAGGTTGTTCTGACAACTTCAGTCGACCGGGAAGGTTTTGTCAGGGTTGCGGAGAGTCGTTACAGGGCTACCACCAGGCCGGAAGAAACAGGCTTCCACGAGTATTTCGGAAACCAGTTTGATTATAATTACAGGCCTGAAATTGGGAAACTGGGTTACAGGGAAGAAGTTATGGAGAGGCTGGCCCGTGTGACAGGAGGCCAGGTACTTAATGAAAGCAGTATAGACGGGCTTGAAGGGAATGTAAAGACTAGAACCGTCGAAACTGTTAAATCCAGAACATTGACTTCATACTTCCTCCTGCTGGCATTGATCCTGTTCTTGATACAGGTAGGGTACAGGAAATCAAAGGGTTGGATGTAGAAATTTTCCAAACCTTTAATTAGCTGGATAGAATAGTAAGTTCTATGGGAGTTCTAGACCCTTTAAAGAATATAGTCGGTGGCTCGGATTCAGGAAGTTCGTCGTCATCTTTCGGCGACAGCGACTTTGACAGTTCTTTCTCTGATTCAGGCGGCGACAATGACTTCGGAGGAGACTTCGGAAACTCTGATAACACAGGCAGTTCCGGAAACTCTTTCGGAGGAGATTCACAGAATCAGGGAAATAATTTCGGAAACTCCTCTCCAGGAAATAATGGAAACAGCTCCCAGAGCAAAGGACAGTTCGGAGACAACAACCCGATAAACGGAAACAGTAATTCACAGAACGGCGGAAACCAGTTCTCACAGGGGCCACAGAACAGGCCTAATGGAGGACAGAACCCGGGGAACAGTCCAGCAGGCCCTCAACAGAACAGTCCTGCACCAAACAATAACTCTATGAATACTTCAGGAAATCCTGCACAGGGGAACTCAGGACCTGGAAACGGCCCTGACAGCTTTGGAGATAATTCCGGTCCAGCAGCTCCAAGAGGCTCTAATCAGGACCAGAACTCTCTTCTGCCAGATCAGGACTCACAGTCCTCACAGCAGAGCTCTGGCAGGGATTTTGACTCGCCTAATCCTCAGACAGGAAGGCCTCAGCAGGGAGGCGATTCTCCGCAACTCAGTGATACTACAAGGAGGAAAATGGAGAACGCAGGTATTAATCCTTCTCCACAGAAAGCAGAAGGCGGCGTATCCGAGGAAGACTTCAATCAGTTAGTTGATCAGAACAAAAAGATCATAGGCCTTCTGAATGATCTGGTGGAGTCGATAGAGGGAAGTTCCAACAACAGGCGCTAAAAAATATTCTCCTTCTCTTGAATTATCAGTTTTTTTATCTAGAACTTCTTCATTAAACCAAACAATCCCCACATCCCTTTGAAGAACAGGCCTGCTGCGATATACGTCTTGTAGGCCTCAAACACTGGAGGGGTGCCGGTGAATATTATGGCTGCTGAGAGTACGTCAGCCATGTTTCCTATTACGAATAATGGGAATGGGAAATGTACAGGCCTTATCATCGTTCCTATCCCTTTGAAAATAAGTATTCCTGCATGTACGGCGGAAATGGGCTCTGGCATGAAAGACTGCGTGAAATACACAAGTATACCTGAGCTGACGTCAAGTATTCCCAGTAGATCAGGCCTGAATATTTCGCCCATGGAAAAAATGTTTTCCTGTCAAGATTTTTATTCCAGTTCCACAACGTGATCCGCAGCATTCTTCAATGCAGTCGAAAATCCTGGCTCCATACCCATAACGACTGTCTCTTTCCCATGCTCCTTAGCCTTCTGTATCACAGGAAGGAAATCTGTATCACGAGTCACAAGTGCGATAACATCGATATCATCGTTGAAAACTGCTTCAACAGCATTTACCGCCATGTAAACATCTACGTCACTTTCCTTGGCCTTTTCTCCACCTAGACCCAGCTCAGCTTCAAATCCCTGAGATATTATAGCTTCAATAAGCTTATCGGAAGCGTACTGGTTCAGAAATACTTTTCCAACCTTGATATTTCCAAACTCTCCGGTCTTCTCTCTTAAATGATCAAGATCTAGATCAAACTCCTTTCTAACAACGTTAGGCCCATCAACAAAGATAGCAACGTTCTTCCCTCTACTAACAGAATCCTTTATTTTAGATAAAACCATGAAACAATATTTCTCCCACAGCCTTTTTTATCTCACCGCTGAAATAATTGGACAAAAATTTTCTCACGTTATCTGAAAAACTTAAATCAAATGTCGACAAAGAGAAGTCTATGGAGGCCTACCAGTATTCACATGATGTAATAGGGTGTCGAGGCCTCCTTGTATTTCCAAACTTTTCCGAAAAACAGAGAATTTTCCGACGAGAGAGGTATACATAAATGGTGTTGAAGGCTTACTGGCCTCTGGATGAAACATCCGGAAGCACAGCATACGACGCCAGAAACAGCAATAATGGAAGTTTGAATGGCGGAGTAACGCAGAACGTCTCAGGCCTCTTCGGTTCCGGAGCATACAGTTTCGATGGCACTGATGACTATGTGGATGCTGGAAGCAACTCGGATATTGAGCCATCTACAGTCTCTATTTCAGCCTGGATAAAAACCAGTGGAGGTCATGGAGGCACTTATCCCAGGTATGCGGGAAACAACTGGAGCTTTGCAGGATACAATATCCAGCCATCTTCAGGTTCAGTGGCCATGGAAATAGGGGATGGTTCCAGTTCTAATACTCTCTCAGCATCGACCGGTATAGAAGACGGATCATGGCATCAAGTAACAGCAACTTACAGAGGAACAGATAATTCCTGGGCGATATATGTAGATGCTGTACAGGAAAACTCTGGGACGTCCAGCTACTCTCTTGCCTACGGAGGAAACCCTTTCATTATAGGTGCCAATCCATCAAAAAGCGACGGATTTGCAAATGCAGATATCTGCAATATCAGAATATATGATCATGTGTTAACAGAGCAGGAAGTAAGCTACCTGTACTCTGTAGGACAGAGAGGGCTACATACCTCAGACATTAGAACTCTGTAAAAAAGAATATTTTTTACCTGAAAATTTTTCTTGCGTTCACGGTAGAGGCCTCTACAACTTTCTCGTAATTCGTCTCCTTGATCTCGGCGATTTTCTCAGCACTCTCCTTTACGTTGACAGGTTCGTTCCGTTCTCCACGGTACAGGAACGGCGAATCCGTTTCAAGAAGCAGTTTTTCAAGGCCTATTCTATCAACGATTTCCTGAACACGGTTCGAATAAAGTACCTGTGTCGTAACGCCGATGAAGTATCCTTTCTCCACAGCTTCCTCCGCCAGTTCTGGTGCTCCGTTGAAACAGTGAAGCATAACATCTTTGAGATCGTATTCTCCCAGTATCTCAACTGTTCTCTTCTCGGCATCTCTTGTATGCAGTACGACAGGCTTTCCAAGCTCCTCCGCCAGATCCAGCATCTCCCGGAAAACTTTCTCCTGCTCATCCCTACTTTCGCTCTCCGTTACGTGATGATGGTCAAGGCCTATCTCGCCTATTGCCACAGGATCATTTTCACGGATCTGCTTTTTTATCCTGTCTATTTCATCGAAACTTTCCGTATACGTCGGATGAAGGCCTAGATTAGCAACTACAAATCCATCAGTCTCACTTTCAAGTTCCAGAGATTTTTCGTTATGTTCAAAATTACTTCCGGCATTCACCACGAAATCCAGTACGTCTTTCGCTCTTCCGATCACTTCGTCTCGATCCTCATCAAAATTTTCAAAGTCCAGATGGCAGTGCGAATCTACAGGCCTCATAACGGTTTATTGCCGGAAAAACGGTTTAAACGTAGAGGCCTCACTCCAGAAAAGATTAAGTTGTGGCCTGTTGCAATCTTATTTTTATTATTTGAAGTATCAAAGTTGGCTTGGGGATAAGAATTTTTACAGAGGGGGAGATGCAAGTATGCGAACTCTTGTCAGACAGGTAGGTTTCTGCCTGATCTGCGGTAATAGCGTGCACTCGGATCAGATGTTCTACGATTCGGAAGAAGGATGTGTGCATGCCAGCTGTCTTGAAAAAAAGAACGGCGGCATGCAGAAGGTATGATCCGGTGCAAAAACCTACCTTTTTCTTTATCTATGCTCCTTGTCCAGTCTTGAGCCTGTAGCACCTTCCTGATTCATGTACTTGGAATCAGTTTTCTCGCCGTACGGCTGCTCAGATTCTGAAGTCATTGTCTCGAAGACTACCTGACAGATCCTGTCCTCAGGATAGATCGTGATAGGTACGTTACCAAGATTCTGTATCTCCAGTGTAATCTGGCCTTCGAATCCAGGATCAACGAATCCTGCGGCAGCGTGAGGGATAAGGCCTAATCTAGCGTACGATGAGCGGCCTTCGATCCTTGCAACAAGATCGTTGGGAACTTTCAGGGATTCAAGTGTAGAGCCAAGTACGAACTCCCCAGGATGGATCACCATTCCTTCTTCAGGAGTTGTTTTCCTTGTATTTCTTATCTTGTCGTAGTTCTCCATTTTTCTGGTGTCAAGGGCCTTTACACTTCTCGTATCCAGAAATCCGAACTCGTATCCCAGGCGGAGGTCAAGGGATGAAGGCCCGAGCTGAAGATCCATATCGATATCAGGGCCTCTATCAGTATATACTGCGTTTTTCTCTTCGATTATCTCCTTGAGCTCGGTATCTGAAAGTATAGCCATTGTATTCCAGAAGCGGACGAGAAATTTTTATTCTTTCCCGAAAACCACTTATCCCTTCCACAGAAATCAGTTTAACATGAAGAGGCCTCTGAAATTTTTCACATTCGTTTTTGTTCTAGCTGTTTTAGCTGTGCCAGCCGCTTCACAGGTGCAGTACACTATAGACTCCGACAATCGAGACGTCGAGATAAATACTACTGTGCGGCTTGACTGCGATATATCAAGCTCCAGCTGCCCTGTCAACAGCTGGAGGCTTCCTAACTGGCCTCTCCCTGAAGATGTCGAGGTCCTGAATGTCAGGGACAGTATTGGAGAGATCGAGGACTACAGTATAGAGGGAAACATGCTCAGTCTTGAGACGAACAGGGGAGAAAGAAGAACTTCTGAAACTGTGAAAATAAATTTCAGGATCAACAGAGAGGCTGAGGAAGTGTACAGAGGCCTCAGAAAGAGAGAGTTCTCGCTTCCAGGATTCTCCGGTGAAAGAACTTTTGGAGAAGTCCAGATGGATAACGTCATCTCGGGCAGGACCACGTACGGATTTGAAACATCCTATGGAAAGGACCACTTCAACTTTACAGGTACAGGCCCTGTCCAGATCCGTTTGAAGGCTGGAAAAGGTAATAGGACAGAATACTTCGAATTTTTCGGCGACAGGCCTGAAGGCAATCATTCTCTGGCGTATGAGATACCTGTTGCAATGACAGGACAGGTACAGAACTTTAAGCGCTTTCCTGTAGCTGTTATGGATCCTGAGACGTTTAACAGGTCTGTAGGCCTATGGAGTGCAGGAGAATACATCGGAGGAAGCATAAAGATACGCAGAAATCTGGAGGAAGAATTTACACCTATACTGGCGCACGAAGTTGTTCACGGACTTAACGATAGAGTTCTGAACTGGGATCAGACTCGCAGCAGCTACATAGATGAGGGAACAGGAAAGTACGTGGAGTATCTGGTGAAGATAAAGCTTCAGGGCCGTGATAGAGTCAGAGAAGTATTCGGAGATGATGTGACATACACTGTTCAGAGAGATGATGGCCGTTACAGGATCACGCTTCCATCACAGGGAGATAGAGAAAGACTTTGGAAGTACTACAGAGATGACATGGATTTCATGAAGGCCTGGAGTCCTGTAGAGTATCCGGATGAAAGAAGATTCGGATACGCATATTCGGAACTTATCATCAAGAACTTTATCGTCAACTCAAACGGATCTATGAGAGATATTTACAGCATCGATCCCGGGAAAAAAGTAGATTCCAACGAGGAAAAATGGAGTATATACTCGGAGAAAATTGATCTAAGGCCCTGCGACTACAGCAACAGACAGAGATTCGAAAAATGTCTCGACAGAATAAATAACTACAATTACAGCGTTTACAGGGCCTCGGAGATAGATAGAGGTTCAAACAGGATCATGATAGAGGATATAGATGTTCCTGAAAGAGAAGAAGTGCGGAATCCTTTCGATTTCTCGCCGGATAACAGCACTGCTGAAAAAATTTCCAGCAACAGTTTCTCAACATGGCTGAGAAATATTCTACAGGCCTTGCGTGATCTCCTTTCAAGTTAAATAAATCCAGACGAAAAAGTTCCTTTTATGGGGTCCGGATTAAGACAGTGGCTTGAGATATATCTGAAAGGCCTGGCAATGGGTGCTGCCGACGCTGTCCCCGGAGTATCAGGAGGAACGATAGCACTTATCACTGGCATATACGAGAGACTGATACAGGCCCTGACAGGGATAACTTTCTCAACTTTTGAAGATATCTTCGTATCTCTGAAGGATTTCAATATCAGCGAAATAAAGGAGAAGCTGATAGATATCGATATCCCATTCCTCGTGGTGCTTGGAGCGGGTATAGCCACTGCAGTAGTGCTTGTGCTCCGTTTTATGCATTATGCTATTTCAAACTTTCCTGCAGTAACTTATGGCTTCTTTTCAGGATTGATAGCGTTTTCAGCAGTTATACTTTACAATGAAGTAGATATATCAACAACAAGAAGAAAAATTACAGCATTTGCAGGTTTCCTGTTTGCATTTATCGCTTCAGGTTATGGAGCAACATCTTTGAGCCACTCTCCGCTTGTTCTAGTTCTTTCAGGAGCTGTAGCTGTCAGCGCCATGATTCTTCCAGGTATATCAGGATCACTTATACTTGTGATACTTGGACAGTATGAATACATCTCTGCAGCGCTTTCAGATTTCCTTTCTGCAGCACTGAAACTTTTAACGACCGGAGATATCCAGCCACTGATACAGACTTCCGGTCCTATCGCAGTCTTCGTCTCTGGAGCATTCATAGGCCTTTTTTCGATAGTTCATGTAGTCAGAAAATCTCTGGAAAGTTACAGAAAGGCGACAATGGTATTCCTTGTAAGTATGATAGTCGGGGCATTGCGGGCACCTGTCTTACAGCTCAGCCAGCATCTTTCGTCTGTAGAGGCCTCTTGGATCAGTGTTGCTCCAGAGTTTTCCGTTGCAGCTATTTCTGGAGGCCTTGCAGTAGTTATTTTGCATTCCTACAGTTCTGGCTCTGAGAATTTCTGAAAAAATTTTTCTTTATCTTATCCGGTATCTGAGTATTGCCGCTATTCCGCTCATGTTCATAAGTCGCTGTCCTTCCTCGTGTTCTGTAGATATTATCTCCAGTTCGCTTGACATCTCTTCAGCTTTCTCACCGAATCTGTCTACGATGTGTCCTATTTCCTCGAGATCCATTTCCTCGTTACATTCATCGCAGCTGATAGAGTCATCTATCTCAGGCTCCCGTTCGTATACTGTTTTTTCATGGCCCTGTGGGCATTTGTACTGTGCCTCGTACATCTCCAGGTCTTCTGAGATAAGTATTGTTTCCACGGCACCCATGTCAAGGGCCTGTTTGACCTGTTCGACTCCGTACTCTGATTTTCCGTCTTCCGACTTCAGGTGATCGAAGAATTCATTGACAAGGTTTTTCTCCTTGACTGCCTGTGAGTCCTCTATACTTTCCTCTGCTTTCTGAACCAGTTCCTTTAACGCTCCTTCGCCGGAATGGCCTATTGACTCTGTAGCTATTACCTTCTCCTGAAGTTCTTTGTGCAGATAGTCGTCTTCAACAAGTTTCTCCTTCACAAATCCAGGGCCTCCGATAACTATCCCGAGAAGCTTTCCCTCTCTAGCTTTCTGCAGAAAGGCCTGTTTGGATTTGTCCGCAATCTCTGTAAGAAAAGTTTTCAGCATCTGCTTCCTTATACGGGCGAAACGCTGAGCGGACTGTCCTCCAGCCCTTGTCTTTCCGGGAACGTTGGAATCCATAGTGTAAGCTGTCTTCACGTTACTTCCCTGAAGATATCCGATAGCAGCCTCTGACTTGTCCGCCACGATCAATCCATAGACACGATCATCGACGACCATGTTCTGCAGAGGCTCAAGAACAAACTCCTTGTCACACCTGTAATGCCGCGATTCAATTGGCTGTGGAGGTATAACTTCCCAGATCTGGATATCTGGTCGTCCTTCTGTATCTGAAACATTTCCTGCGAAGAAAGCCACGCCGTTTTCAGGTGTCTCATGCTCCTCGGAAACTTTCCTGCCGATCTTGCCGAGTGCATCCTGAACGTTCGTCCTGGTATGCTTCGACTTGATGTTCTCCGCTTCGCTCTGCTCAGAAGTAATAAAATCAGAGATCTTGGACATATCGTATCCGGCCGGGATATACAGAGAAACAAGCTCAGTGTTCCGGCCTCTGATATCCTCCAACTCATTTATAAGCCGCTTCAGCTCGTACTTCGACATCTCCTCATGCTTTTGATCTTTGCTCATGCTTCACAAATAGGCACCGAATTCTTTTAACTTGAAAACAGGCCTTCAGAAACTCCTCAAAAAATCAGTAAAGCTATCTGTTATTCAGTATAATTCTATTTACAGGCCTGAATCTTGCACCTGACTTGAGAACAATTTCATCAGCTGTAAAGTTGATATCGCCTCTCCAGAGGCCTGAGATAATGCTTCTGTTATTTACAGTGATATCTGATGCGCCGCCAGCTGACTTGAGTGCGGAGGATGGTTTTGACTCAAAGATAGAGTTTATCTCAAATGATCTGGCGCTTATCTGATGTACATTTGATGATATGCATTCGTTTTTCGGTCCACGTCTGTCACAGAGACCTCCGTCAGGTTCTGATTGGAGAAGATATGTTCCTTCGTCATTCAGATTGTTTCCAGCTATGAACTGTGTTATCACGGGTTTATTCGTGCTTACATTGTATGTGTGAGGTGGCGAAGTAGAGAACTGTTTGAATCCGTTTTTATCCATTTCATATGTTGTACCGTCCACCTCGAGCTTCGTATCGTTTTCAGTCGCCATTGCAACAAGGTTAGGGCTATGTCTTCCGGCTCCGATCATCTTGTTTTCTCCTGGCTCTACTCGCGTCATGGAGAAGTCGTCACCCATGTAACTTATGCTGTTCCCTCCTTCAGTATCTCCTATCCAAACGGATATCGTGTCGTTAGCGACGAAGCGAAATTCTTCAACCCCGGTACCGCTTTGATACACGCGTGAGTCCTCATCTATGTTATGGCTCTGATATATAGAGGATCCTGTCTCTGTTAGACTGTAGACATCTACGTTAACCGGTTTACCATATGAAAAAATAGCATAAGCACCTCTCTCCCAGTTACTCGTTGTACCGTAAAATTCCTGGCCCTTCATTCCTCCATTCGCTGATGGGGCCATCTCAAAAGCGTTTCCAGCAGTATTCTCTATAATTAACTTTTTATCTGACTCAACCTCGTAACTGTTCCCTCCTGTAAGAGTCATCTTTTGGAATCTATTGGAGTTAACAGTAAAGCTCGAAACTGTTCCATCGTTAAGATTTGTCACATCTACCGAGGCAGTTTCTTCAGGAGCGTAAAATCTTGTAGCGCCATCGTTATTCGATTCTATCGCCTGAAAAACAAATCTATCCCCTGAAAAACTTCCATTGACGTCAGGATAGTAAACCTTTGCCGCCCAGCCATCATCTCCAAGATATGGAGCCACATCATTGCTACACTGCAACCTGATGAAGTCTCCTGGCGCAGTCTCCTGAGTCCATATATCTCCTTTACCTAAAGTGGTAGAGGCCAGCTCACTGTTACTTGAAGCATCGTAAAGACTACAGGATGTGGAGTCATATATCCCTGTAACCTCAAGACTGATCTGATCATCGCTGCTACCTGTCTGCGGATCCCAGCCATAGTATTCCTCTCCGATAACAGGAGCAACTGCGAACGCAATCAGAATGAACAAAGTAAGAAGTTTCTTCCAATACTCCATAAACACAGTATACTGCAGCTTGAAGTTAAATCTAACGAAGAAAAAGAGAAAAAAAATATTTTCAGAGGCCTTTGAAGGCCTCTCAGTGTATGATGACGATCGTGTTCTCTGTCTCTATCATCTCGCCTTCGCCGGTGTATGTTCGTTCCTGTCGTACTTCGAACATCTCAGGCTTCAGGTGTTCGCCTGCTACTTCAAGACGGCCATCGTCGATCATGTAATCGTTGTCCTCTAAAGCCGCTTCTATCTCAGAGACTTTATCTCCGTACTTAGGCCCTGCCTTCGAGTAATTGAGCTTGATCTCGATAATCTTGTTCTCTGTCTCAGGCTCGCCTTCAAGCTGTTCAAGACTGTTGACGTGCATAACTTCCTTGACAGCGCTTTCAAGGCCTGAAATGTTGCCGTAGACTTCCGCTCTCTCGATATCCTCGTTCAGCGACATCTGATGCTCTGTCTTGAACTTTCTCAATGCTGATACAACTTCCATAGCGTTCTCACCGGCCTCTTTGTCCGCCTCTATACCTGAGGCCTCTGGCCAGTCGCTCCTGTGGATCGATGTATTTTCATACAGTTCGTTCCATATCTCTTCTGTCGTATGTGACAGCATCGGAGCGAACAATTTGAGGAAAGTTCTGTGGGCCTTGACAAGTGTGTACTGAGCGGATTTGTTCTTTTCGTCGTCGAGACGCTGCTTGGCGATCTCCAGATAATCGCTGCAGAACATGTTGAAGAATCTCTCCCGCAGACGATCGCGGGCAAGTGAGAACTCGTAGTTCTCGAATTTTTCAGTGGTGAACTCGACTAGTTCATCCATCTCGGCTAGGAGCCAGCGATCGATCTCATCGAGATCTTCTTCCTCGACTTCGATATCTTTGTGAGGAGTCAGATCGTTGATAAGCTTTGATGCGTTCCACAGCTTCCTCATCAGCTTCTCTCCCTCGACAAGATCTTTTTCCTTCAGTGCCAGGTCGTCGCCTACCTTGGTGCGTGCACCCCAGTACCGTGCGGCATCGACAGGGAAGTCTTCAAGGACTTCTTCAGGAGTTGTGACGTTTCCAACGCTTTTACTCATCTTCTCCCTGTTCTCATCCAGTACGAATCCATGGATCATCGTATCCTTGAATGGAACTTCGCCGGTGTGTTCAACACATTTTACAACGGTATGGAATAGCCAGAAACTGATGATGTCGTGGGCCTGATAGCGTGCATCCATCTGGTAAAGCTCCGGTCTTCCAAGCTCGTACTCTTCCTCTTCAGCGTTCCAGCCCCAGTCAGCATTGATCAGCGGTGTCAAACTTGAAGTTGCCCAGGTGTCCAGGACATCTTCTTCAGGCTCAAACTCTTCTGCACCACATTCTGGACATTCATCGACAGGAGCTTCGTCCTGGATAGGATCAACAGGTAAATCAGTTTTTTCAGCGATTATCTCCTGCTCACATTCACTGCAGTACCAGACAGGCAGAGGAATACCGGAGTCTCTCTGCCGTGAGATACACCAGTCCCACTGAAGGCCTTCAATCCAGTGCTCGTACCGTGTAAACATTTTCTCGGGGAACCAGTCCATTTCTCTACCGGCTTCCAGATATTTTTCCTTGTGATCAAGAACTTCGATGTACCACTGTTTCTTGACAAGGAACTCTATCGGCTCATCACATCTTTCATGAACCTGGACAGTATGCTCTATCTCCCAGCGATCCATCAAAAATCCTGATTCATCCAGTTCCTCGACGATCTCTTCTCTGGCCTCTGTTCTGTCAAGACCTTCAAACTTTCCGGCCAGTTCAGTCATCTCCCCGGATTCATCCATGGCAACTCTCAAGTCGAGATCGTGGGCCTGGTACCACTCGATATCTGTCTGATCTCCGAAAGTACAGCACATAACAACGCCGGTGCCTGTCTCCATGTCGACTCTTTCATCTTCGATTATAGGGACTTCGTAGTCAAAGATCGGGACTTTTGCCTTTTCTCCGACAAGATTGTTGTTCGCCTCGTCTTCAGGATGAACGATGATCGCGACACATGCCGGAAGCAGTTCGGGCCTTGTAGTCGATATCATCACTGATCCGTTGCCCGTCGCTAATGGGAACTCGATATCGTTGAAATGCGAGTCTTCCTCCATATCCTCTGTCTCGACCTGGCTGATAGCTGTCTCACATTCGGGACACCAGATCGCAGGAGCCTTCTGACGGTACTCACGCTCCTGCTCGTACAGATCTATGAACGAAAGCTGAGAGATCTTCTGAACTCTCGGCTCGATAGTCTTGTAAGTATTGTTCCAGTCCATGGAGAAGGCGAACTGCTGCATGGCATCTGTGAAATCGTTCTCGTATTCCTCACAGACCTCTCTACACTTCTCCTGGAACTCTCTTCGTGTAAAGTTCTGATGGCGGATTCCAAGCTCTCTCTCAGTTAAACGCTCGGATGCAATACCGTTGTCATCGTATCCAAACGGATAGTATACATCGTAGCCCTGCATTCTCTTGAAACGAGCCATGAAATCCATCAACGTGTTTCCATAGGTATGTCCGAAGTGAAGGCTTCCGGAAACCGTCGGAGGAGGTGTATCGATAGAGAAAACATCTTTATCCTCATCCCCCTCGTACTCGTAAGTCCCGTTTTCAACCCATTTTTCACTCCATTTTTCCTCAAAATCTTCCGGCGTATAATCTCCTAACATAGTATAGTTTCAGGCCTCGTGAAAAGAGATTCCCAAGGAACTGTTAAAATGATTTTCAGAGGTATAACTAAGTCTAGTCTTGATTAATTGTCGCATAATAGAATCACGTCTGAAGAAGTTTGTAGAGCAGGAGCTAAATTGAATCGGTGAAAACATGCCCGGCGGATACAAAACGTCCACCCTTCATTGCATCAAGCTCCATGCATCCTTTAGAGGCCTCAAGATTTAAAAGAACTTCGAGACTTCCTCCCGGAATTCGATACAATAAAATCATTTTACTATCATGAACACTTGTATGAAGATCCTAGTTGTCGGCGACTGCCACGGGAAAAAACCTGAGATCGAAGGCCTTGCGGAAGAGGCCTCTGTGATACTTGTAACAGGTGATGTCTGTGGGGACTCTGACACGATGAGGAATGCAATGTTCGACTCTATAGACAGTCAGAAAAAATGGTACGATGTACTTGGAAGGGAAACCGCCAGGGAAGCCGTTGAGAAATCCCTTGAGGAAGGAAGACAGGTGCTTGAATACCTCAACAGTTTTGACAAGCCTGTTTTCCTTGTACCCGGGAACTGGGACTGGATCGGCGACGAGGCCTGGGACTTTCTGGGAGAAAATCATTTCCAGAAACTGGTCGACGAATTCAACAATATCCATAACATCAACGGAGAGATATTCCAGGACTCAGAGTACAGCTACATCGGCTACGGACCGTGTCCAGGCCCTGAAATCCCTCAGTACGAGGACGACAGGCCTGAAGACGAACAGGAGATGAAAGAGATCCGGAAAGAGTACACTGAACAGAAAGAGAGGCTTGAAAAACTTTTCCAGGCCTCCGAGAAACCTGTAATCTTTCTTTCACACAATGTACCTCATAATACTTCGCTTGACAGGATAGAAAATCCTGATTCTCCTGCCGATGGAAGACACTACGGCTCTATAATCGTCAGAGAACTTATAGAGGAGAAAAATCCGGTACTATCTATCGCAGGGCATATGCATGAAGGCTACGGAAAAGAGAAAATAGGCGGGACAGTTGCAGTGAATGCAGGCCTTAACAGGCATGTTGTAATTGATTTAGAGAATGAAAAAGTAGGAAACCTTGATTTCTGTTAGTCGGCAGTTGTTTCAGGGAAGTAATCGGCAGTTAATTGCATATCGGCTTCTGTACGGAAACTTGGATCCATTTTGATAGTTCTTGCCAGGTGGATATAGGCCTCTGCGGCTGCTGACTCCGGAGTAGGGTCTTTCATAACTCTGTATGTTTCTCCGTGGTCAAATACCAGTTCTTCGACTTGATCATCCAGCATTTCCTCTGTTACTTCGTAAAGTGTTTCTGACCAGGATTTACCTCTCATTCCCAGAATTTCGGGAATGTCGTCTCCCTCCGTGAATCTATTGATCGCTCTGTCAACTCTTCCGGGTGTAGCATATTTTTCAGTAACTTCATACGTGCTGGAGGCCTCAGAGAGGTGGTATACAGCTACAGCTCCATCGACTTCCCAGTCCATCTTCATCCTGCTCTTGGTGGCAGATTCTCCTGTTAGCTCATCAAGATCCGGAAGATTCATGTGGTTGTTATTAAACAGTGACAAATAAAACTTTTTCGGTTAATACCCTATCATCGTGACGGGTGAACTGTATGGAACAGAACATACTGGAAAAAATCAGGAATGGAGAAATCCAGGCACATGAGGCAGAGGAAGGAATCGTCAGCGACACGTATATCGCAGAAAACTTTGTTGTACAGGCCTCTGCAGGATTTGACGATAAGATCAGGATAAACCGTTTCATGATCGATAAGCTGGGTGAAAACGGAGTACCTGTTCCAGAAGTCATAGATTACAGCGAGGACCCGCTTTTCGTAGCATTCAACAGACTTGAAGGCCTCTCACTCGATAACAGAGACACGTTCACCGAGGAACAATATCTTGAGGCCGTCAGAAATGCTGGCGAGGCCCTGGCACTTGTACACCAGCAGGAAGGCCTTGGATATGGAAATCCTGATCCGGAACATGGTTTCGAGCAGGGAGTATTCGATGACTGGAGAAGTTTCATAGACTCCGATATCCAGGGAACTCTGGATTATGTTGACAGCGATAGATTCAGGCCTGTAGTGGAGAAAGCCGATGAACTGCTGGATATAGATGAATTACCGGAGTCTCCGGATAGCAGGATCTTGCACATGGATTATACTCCGGACAATGTTTTCGTTGCCGATGATCTTTCTGTAACAGTTCTGGATTTCGATGGAGCAATTTACGGAGATCCGGATTTCGATCTGATGTATGCAGAGTTGATAATGTCGAAATACGGCGATCAAACTCTGGGAAACTTTATCGATGGATATACAGGCCTCAGAGATGCCGAATTGAGGCCTGAACTGGAGAGAAACTACACTGCACTGGCAGTACTGAGAGATGCCAGAGGAGGAGAATGGTGTCTGCAAAACGACAGGGACGTTGATCTGGATGAATGGGCCAGAGGCCTGGAAAATACTGTTGAAGGCCTCTAGAAAAAATTTTTCAGAATGCATCCAGTGTACGGTTCCCCGGGAACTTCATTCCATCTTCAGCCATCACAACTTTGGCATCAATCTTTTCCTCCAGCCACTTCTTCTGCTCCTCTACACCTTCATCCAGAAGCTTGTAGCCGAAATGCGTTAAAATAACTGTATCTGCATCAGAGGCCTCCACAATATCCGGAACTTCATCCACAGCAGTATGGCTGCTGGTAGCAGAATCTACAGGCCTTGAGCAGAAGACTACAAGCGTATCACAGTCGCTGTAAAGATCCACAAGTTCTCCGGAGAACTCTGTATCCGTCCAGAATCCAATCTTCTTTTCACTGCTCTCAACGGTAAAACCTATAGTCTTCGGATCACTATGGAACATCTCCTGACACTCGATCTCGAGATCACCGACTTCATGCGTCGAGCCCTCCTTCATAGTATCTACACGTCCACAGAGGCCTTGATGATAATCTGAGATAGCTTTCTCCAGATCTCCGAATCCTTCAAGCACAGTCCTGTTCGCAAGAAGTACGCCAGCATTGTTATAGGCCTCTACCATCATTTCAATTATAGCCTGGGCGTCATTAAAGTGATCCATATGTGCATGAGTTACAAGAACAGCTTCAGTCTCCTCAGGATGCTCAAGGAACTCATGGCTGTTCACAAGACCTCCAGGTCCCGGATCGACGTGAACCTGTGTCTCATCAGTCTTGATAACTATCCCACCGGTCTTCCTGCGCTGCATACCTGTAACATACCTTCCACCACCTGTTCCCAGAAACTGTAGCTCCATAGAAAAATAATGGCGCTGAAAAACTATAAAACAGAGAGGCCTCTCAAGTTCCGCTCCAAAAGAATTCTTGATCAGGCCTTCTCCGCCAGCACCCATAAATGGTGCTCATCATCACTTTCCTCCTCATAAGTCTCAACTACGTTGAATCCCGCTTCCTCTATAATTTCAAGATTCTTTTCCTGACTGTACGAGCTCCACACCATTTCGGAGTCAGCCCACTCCTCGTTCGTGTGCTCATCCATCTCTCCGGCTCCAACAGTGACAAGAATAGCGCCGTCATCTCTCAACAAGTCGTTGATATGCTCGAAAAGATCGGAGTGCTCTTCTCTCGGAAGATGGAATATGGCATAAAAGCTTACAACTGCATCAAACTTTCCTTTCTCGGGCTCCACGTCAAAGAAATCTCCCT
Source organism: Candidatus Nanosalina sp. VS9-1 (assembly GCF_047555085.1). Lineage (GTDB taxonomy): Archaea > Nanohalarchaeota > Nanosalinia > Nanosalinales > Nanosalinaceae > Nanosalina. The sequence continues at coordinate 374,783 of NZ_CP180230.1, forward strand.
GGAAGAAATGAGCCTCCGGAACATGCTCTCTGGCGGCGTAGATATGCTTCTCAACGATATCAACACCTGTAACATCAAAGCCTTGATCCACTAAGTAACGATCGAAAGGCTCACCTGTCCCGCATCCAAGATCCAGGACATCACCGTTCCCGGGAATCAATTCGAACAGGCTCTGGAAAAGCTCCTCTTCTTCAGGCCTCACATCCCTTTCATTCCGGAACTCTCCCTCGTAATCTCCAGCTTCGTATCCTTGACGCACTTTCTCTCTCATAAATTTTCAATACCTCTTATAACTCCAAATTACACCGCAAAATTCAAGTAAACAACGAAAAATAGAGGCCTCTACAAAATTTTTAGATTATCCAATGTGCTAATGTTAGACCGCTTCCTAAAAGTAAGGAGTTAACTATGGCTTCTCCAGTTGCTTCTTGTTCTATATTCTCGACTTTTGTGAATAGCTCTGTTTTATCTGCAATTTGATTTTTTGCAGATTTTTGCAGGTAAAGAATACCGAATAAGGCTACGAATACTATTAATCCAGCAGATAAGGACTGTGTGGCAGTATCAATAATCTCTAATTCGGAAAAATTTCCTGGATAAAGATGAAGGCCTAGTCCATATCCGAGAAGATATATAGCAGGTACAGACCCCAAGATATCTTCGTCAAGATATTGTTTTACGGCCTCTCCAATTTGATTGTACATGGATAGAGAATGTGTTCTTAGTCTTTACAATTTTTCGATAGAGTGAAAAGTTAGCCGGGTCAGGGATTTGCACCCTGGTAGGCGGCTTTGCAGGCCGCTGCATGACTACTCTGCCAACCCGGCATTAGTACGGTTGTGCAGTTCCAGCACCGTAAGGTGCGTTCTCTGCCAACCCGGCATTGTGTAAATTTTTATGGAAACTGGAGTTGCCGATCTTTATGAGGTATTTTTTCAGTAGTTTTTAAATCAGGTCTTGGTGGTAGGCCTGGATTTGTTTTTTATTATTAGCATCCTGTATCTGTTTCAAGGAGGAATTAATTTTTTACTATGAAAGTTGAGGTACTAGGGAATGTTCAGGATGGAGGAGTTCCGCATCTCGGATGCGACTGTGAAGTCTGTAAAAACGCCAGAGAAAATCCTGAGGAGCAGAAATTTGTTTCTTCACTTCTCTTGAAGGAAGATGAAAGTGAAAACTCCGCCAGATATCTTATCGAGGCCTCTCCGGATATCAGGATGCAGCTTAGTGGAGGAGAGTATATTGACGGCGTCTTCATTCCTCTGTCCACTCTTGGACATATGACAGGCCTCCAGTTCTTCGGGCCTGAAGGCCCTGATGCCTCTGATCTAAGTGTTTACTGCTGTGACGATGTAGAGGATTTCATGATGAAGAATGATCCTTACAGACTGTTGATCGACAGGGATAACTTGGAGATGCAGGAGTTCAGTGACGGGGACTCTATCGATATTCAGGGAGGAGAAGTAGAGTCACATCAGTTCTACCATCAGCACGTGAATCATAATACTACAGGATACATGATCCACGGCGAGGACAGAAAGCTGTTCTACCTTGCCGATATCACCGAGTTCACGGAGGAGATAGAGGCCTGTATCCAGGAAGCTGATGTAGCTTTGATCGACGGAACTTTCTGGAGCGAAGACGAGATCGGGCGTTACGAGGAAGTACCGCATCCACCGATCCGCAGAAGCCTGGATCAGTTCGAAGACGTGGACACGAAGATCTACTTCATCCACATGAACCACACAAATCCTGTTTTGAGAGAGGACAGCGAGGAAAGAGAGACTCTCAACGAAAGAGGATTCAGCGTGGCGGAGCAGGGACACCAGTTCCAGCTCTAAAACTTTTCCTTTTCTCACTTTCTACCCACATTCTCATTTATTCTATCAAGGCCTCTACTGGATAATCGATTAAAACAAGGGAAAATAAATTCTCTGTATGCCAACTGACAGGATCCGTTCAGCTGCGAAAGGCCTGCAGCAGATGCAGGACGAAACAGGAGTCGAACTTGAAGAACTTCACAGCGCCATCGAAGAAGTACAGGAAATCCACAACGAACACATGAGAGAGATGGAGCTCGATCAACAGTTCATCAACGATCTCAAGACACTTTTCAAGGAAATCAGGATGATACGGAAAATCGATCAGCACATGCTCAACGAAGTCCAGCACTTCGAAAATGGAGACATGTCAAAAGAAGAATTCAAACAGGCCTTCATCAGAGACGAACACCGACTCGAAGAAGTAGTAAGCGAAGTAAGAACAGAACTTGAGGAAACAGTCAGAATACTATCCAACGAAGAAAGACTGACAAACAAAGACCTCAACATCGAAGACGCCACACAGAACCTCGTACGAGAACTCAACGACGAAGAAGAAAAACTCGAACAGGCCCACAACAGAGTCAACGAACTAATCTCAGGAGAATAAACAAATTCTTCTTAGAAATTTTTCTCTTAATTTCTTTCTCTGAAGAGGCCTTGAAAAAGAGGCCTCTGAGGTTTTATTTTTCCTTCAGGGAAATTTTTGTAAGACTTTAGGACTGATAAGGAGTTGTGATTCCAAAAAGGGACGCAGAAAATCAAGCAGATGTCAGATTAAGATTTCTAGAGTTATTAATACTTATATCAACACTTTTAGTGAGCCTAACGGGTGAAATAAGAGATTTTACTAATATAGTATTCCTAGGATTTCTGGTCTTCAGTATAATAATATATGTTTTCTTAATTCACAGACTCAGTCTAACAGAAGTTCCAATTTTAGCCATATGTACAGGAGCCACCTTTAGCTGGGTTTTTTCCAATATTCTTATCCTACAAAATCCTGTAAAAATTCTGAATTCGGATGTCTTCAGCACCATATTTAACTACGGAATATTTTCATTATATTTTGTCTTAGTTGGTTTAATTGTAGCTGGCGGGCTTGTCTCGAAAGACAGATTTGAACTTTGGATTGATAAAGTTACTAATCCTACAAGGCAGAACGAATAGGAACCCTCCGACTTTTAACGTTTCGAGATTGTTTGTTTTTTGGGTAGGCTGGGCGGTTCGGGGCCGCTTGTAACCCTGAAATCCTCGTTATGCAGTGGAGCCGAAAACCAGTGGAAGATGTTTCTTTCAATGGTTCGGCCCAGTGACGTGCTGTGGACGATCCGTCCTCCGGGATGTCGCTGGCTGTCAACCGGGTCAGGCCTTGACGGGAGCAGCCCTAAGCAGTCGGTGGCATGTTCGGAGGGTGGCGGATCCGAGGTATGTCGCTGGATTCACCGGCTGTTGAAGGGCATCGACCGCTGGGAACCCGCTAATTTTACTTTTCCAGAAAAACTTTCTAGAGGCCTCTAAATTTCATGAACTCTTCTTTGAAGTTGTCTGGAGGCCTCTTTTGCCGACGTTGTACAGGTACTGGATTTCTCTTTCTGTGAGGGGCCTGTTGTATATTCTTGCTTCGGTTAGCTGTCCGTTCCATGAGTCGTTGCCGCTTGTGGTTCCGTCGTTGGAGTGTCTGGATCCTATATTCAGGCTTATGGTTGAGTTGTTGAAGCTTCTGTTTCCTTCGGTTTTTTGGCTTCCGTCTATGTATATTTTTGCAGTTGAGTTATCGTAGGTAACTGTTAGATGGTGCCAGTTTCCATCGTCGTACTGTTGAGATGTTGAAAGCGTGCTGAACTGGGGGCCGTTGAAGTGTATGTATCCGTTTCCTTGAGCTCCCATGTAGATGACCCAGCCTTCGTTGTTGTTCCAGTATTCTTTGCCGTATATTGCGCTCCATCCTGTTATTCCCGAAGTTTTGAACCATGCCGTAACAGTGAATCTTTGAGGCCTCAGATAGCTTCTGTCTGATGCATTCACGTAGTCTCCTGAACCATCGAAACTGTAAGAGTAGCCGTTAAGGATTCCTGGGGATCCGGGAGAAACATCGCCGTTCACAGTTCCATGATTTTCGTTGCCAGAATGATCATATGCAGTAGTTCCCGAGTTTTCGTTCAATGGCCAGTATCCGACAAGAGTCAATTCAGTGTGTCACCTGGAGAAACTTTTGATGGCGCAGATGAGTTGTACAGGGCCTGAATCTCGGGTTCTGAAAGTTTTCTGCCGTAGATTCTTACATCGTCTATATGTCCGTTGAATGGATTTGATTGTGAGTTGCCGCCGTTCGGCACGCTTCCTATCCATGTATTGTACGCTGTGTCTATAGTATTTCCGTTTCCTGATACATCTATTCTTCCGACTTGCTGGCCGTCGACGTAGGCCTCAAAAAATTCTCCTTCGCTGATTACAAGCATTAGATGAGTCCATACTCCGGTGGAAACTGAAGGCCCTTCTACGAAGTCGCTGCCGTGGTAGAAGTACCAGTTGCCCTGTTCGTAAGCTGTAACGGCGAAGCCGTCGCCTGCGTTGTTATCGTTGTTACTGTATACTGTGGAGTGATCATCAGATCCTGTGACAGAACCGGGCCTTGCCCATCCACAGATAGTAAGTTTTTCACCGTATGCTATTTCGCCTGCGTCAGCGTAATCATCTGTTCCATCAAAATTAAGACAGAAATCTCCTATTTTCGAGTTAGAACTCCAGGATGCGCCATTGATCGTGCCGTCACTGGATAGAGCAGTGCTGTCAAAAACAGTGTTCCCAGAGCCTTCATCCATTGCATAGTATGCCAGGAGACCTTCCTTCAGGCTTCCGTGGAAGTATCCCTGCTGCAAACTTCCGTTACGGGATATTTTGTCTGCTACAGTTCCTGTGGAATCCTGCGGAATTCTGAAGTCGTCTCCATCCCAGTTCAGCTTTGGCATCTCTGTAACCTTCTTAGTATCGAGGCCTTAACTTATTTTTTGAGGCCTCAGCAGGGTAGCGTTTTAAGATTCGGTCCGTAGTTACAGCTTGATGATCAGGATTTACGGTACTTCACATGTTTCCAGAGATTCTCTAGATGTTATCGACGAGGCAATGGAGACTGATCCGGATATAGTGGCGCTGGAACTTGATGAGAATCGTTTACAGGCCCTGATGTCCGATAAAAAAAGCAATCCTGATACATTTTTCCTGAAGTTCCTGCAGACGGTGCAGAACAAGATAGGGGAAAAAACAGGCCTCATGCCTGGAAAAGAACTTCTCTACGCCCATGACAAAGCTTTCGAAAACGGATCTGATGTCGCATTAATCGACAGGAATATCAGGGAAACTTTTGCACGCCTGAAATCAGTCAGAAGGAAGGAAAAAGTCAAGGCAGCAGCCTCAATGATCCTAGGCCTGCTTGTGCCGTTCGGAGGCCTCAATATATCGGAGATACCGGAGGAAGAACAGATTGACAGGCTTGTAGAAGAGCTTCAGAAATCCTATCCGTGTATATACAGAGTTCTGATGGAGGAAAGAAATAATTTGATGGCTTTAAAGATTGCAGAGCTACAGAGGAGGAATCCTGAGGCCTCTATCGCAGTTTTTGTCGGAGCTGCACATAAAAAACCTGTTGAACATATTCTGGAGGCGGAAGGATTTGCAGTCGGTAGTCAAAGTAGCCTGGCACAGTTCGAGTGACGGCTGGAAAGCAGATCTACTTCTTGCAGAGCCAGGCGGCTTCGAAAGATGGACTCTGTCGCCTGGAAGAAGCTTCAACTTTGAATTATCTGACGAAAGGCGTTGTACAGGATATGCACCGAGTTCTGGAGAACGGACGCCGTGTCCGGAGTTCAGAAAAATTTCTTCCGGATCACAGTGCAGTGAATGCCGTGGAAAAGACATTTACAGTGACTACGTGAGGGGAGACGAGCAGACAGATCTTGACGGCGACTTTTCTGTATACCTGGCACAGATCTCTGACAACGTGAAAGTAGGCGTCACCCGCAGTGAAAATATTCCCAAAAGATGGATCGAACAGGGCGCAGATTACGCCGTAGAGATTCTTTCAGGCCTTCAGGCCCGTGTGGCGCTTGAAAACGAGTCAAATCTTTCCAGTAAAGGCCTTGCTGAGAGGATAAGGAAGGAGGACAAGCTTCCGTCCGCAGAAGATTCTAGGCCTCTGGAAAAAGCTATGGGGCAGCACGACTTAGACGGTGATATGGTCGATGTCAATGAACTGACTGTGTACGAAGAGGCGAAAGGAGAGATTTCCAGGAAAGGCCTTTTCCAGGGAGAGCTGAAGAGTGTGAAAGGCCAGATAATCGGAAACGGAAGGATGGCACTGGCACTGACTTCCGGCAAAGTAGTCAAAAATCCGGAGCAGAGAGGCCTTAACTCGTTTTAATCTGATTTTTCCTGGTTTTTATTCAAATGGTTTTTCTATACTGTGTTTGCCGGTTTTTTACTTGTGTTTGAACTGTTTTGGGTTGTATTTCCGGCTTTTGATCGGTGTGTTCGGCTTCCTGTGAGGCGTTGAGTTTTTATTCCTGTAACTGTATTCTTTGTTTATGACTGATTTTGAGCGTGCTCTGGTAAATTCCTTTAACCAGTTTTTCAAGGAGGAGGATATCAATGGCATAGCTCACAGGAAGAAACAGCATCGTTTCTCGAGCCAGTTGTGTGATGTATTAGTGGATTCTCAGCATGAGATGTTTTACCTGGCGATAGAGAACAAGTCTGTGAAGACTTCGAGTACGAACAAGCTGTACTTCAGCCAGCATTTCTCCAACTCCAAGGAAGGCCATCAAGTTGAACGCATCAGCGATTTCGTGGATCGTTCCGGAAGAGCAGGATTCCTGGCCGTGGAGCTGAAAAGAGGGAGAGGAAGAGCCAGAAAGGCATACATGGTGCCGTGGAATGCTGTTAGGGAGGCCTATGAAAAAGGTGAGACGGGCCTCCATATCGATGATATTCAGGAGTATCCGGAGATTTTACGGGATTCGGAGGATTACAGTGTTGCGGAGATGTGTATGGAGATGAAGATTTAGGAAGAGTTTTTTACAGTACCCTGACAAAAAACAGTTTATGGTAGAGGCCCCTGAGATAAGCGGTTTCCCTGATGCAGAAGACGGGAAGAACTTTGTCGTTGCCAGCATTGTCACAGGCCTCGCGTTCGCAGCCTTCTATCAGGACTTTACTGTTTCAGGCCTCGCATTTTTCTCACTGGCATCTGCAGCAATAGTATTTTCACGCGAAGTAGGCGTCAGATCAGCAGTAAATCTTCTGGATGGATACGTTGATCTTGAGGTTTCAAGTTCGGGAGCAACTACAACACTTTTCGGTGCAATACTATCCATAGCATCTGGTATAGGTGTAATACTGTTATTCCCGCTGTTCAGTGAGGCCTCAAGAGAACGTTACGAACAGTGGGGTAAGTCAACGGATGTTATATGGGCGCGCTACAGCTTCTACATTTCAGCGCTTGGAATAGTGGCTCTGCTTTTCTCATGGTTCATAACTTATTCTCTGGAGCTTACTCAACTGGCTCAGATGTACGGTATTTTTGCATTCTTCCAGATGATGCCTTTTGATTACTCGGGCATTCCAACAGGCCCTCTGGACGGCGCAAAAATAATCAGATGGAGTGGATTCTACTGGCTACTGTTTACAGGCCTGTCGCTACTTGCTATAGTGCTGACACTGTAAAGGAGTTCTTCTGAAGCTGTGACAATAAGAAAAAGTATATGTGGTGAATTTTTAGCGGAGCAGGTCTTCTACAGGATCGTCGTCGTCTCCTCGTTCATCATCTACAGGTCCGCCGATAGTTCCAGGCTCCTGATCAGGTAGCTCATCTTCAAATCCTTCTTCGTCGGCCTGGATCTCCTGTGCCTCTCTTTCGATCCTTTCACGCATATCGTCTTCGTCCAGCTCCTCGTCTTCGTCGTCGAAGTCATCCGGTTCAAATTCGTTTGGTTCTTCCATTTTTTAGTCGCCTCCGAGAGGGTACTGAATAAGTTTCAATCACCTGCATGTTTATAAAGGCATCGAAGCTTGTTTTTCTGTTCAGGTAGCAAACACATATTTTCTACAGTTGGATTTATTATCCGGCGTCTATCAACAGTCTTTATGCCGAAGATCAGTGTGGGAAGAAGTGAGGATGACAAAGAGGAGTACGGCCTCAAAGGTACAGGAGTGATCGGTAAACACCTTGTAGGAGAGAACGAAGAGGCCCATACAGCGAATCCTATACATTTTGATCTGGCGAAGCCTCACGTCATGGGGGTCTTCGGAAAGAGAGGAACCGGAAAATCTTACTCTCTGGGAACTATCGCAGAGGAGATACAGACAGCGGATATCTCACAGAACTTATCTACTATAATGATTGATCCCATGGGGATCTACTGGTCTATGAAGAGGCCTAACGAGAAAGATGTTACTGTACTTGATCAGTGGGATATGAAGCCGGAGGCCTTCGATGCACAGGTGTATATTCCGAAGGGGAAGGCGAAGGAGTTCGATGAACAGGAGATGCCGTACGATGATACTTTCACGTTGAATCCTGCGCAGTTGACGGCCGAGGAATGGAGGATGGCATTCGGACTGGAGCAGAACTCCTCGATGAGTATTCTTCTGGAGAGAGCTGTACAGGAACTGAGCGAACAGTACGGCGATAACTACCGTGTTGAGCATATACTTGAGGCCCTGGAAAAATTTGATTTCGACAAGAAAACTGTCAGAGGCCTGGAGAATCGTTTCATGAATGCAGAGGACTGGGGGATCTTTGACGAGGAATCTTCGCTTGACAAGCTTACAGAGCGAGAGGAGCTGTCCATCGTCGATGTATCCGTCTTCGGCCAGATGTCTGGAGGAACAAAGGTACAGGCCCTGATTGTCGGCATACTTGGGAAAAGAATACTTAGAAGGAGGATGGCTGCTCGAAGATTGGAGGAGCTGGATGAGATGCAGGGTCTTGATCAGAACGAAATGCCCATAGTGTGGATGCTAATCGATGAGGCTCACGAGTTCCTCCCCAGTGACGGAGAGACACCTGCTTCTGCTCCGCTTCTACGATGGGTGAAGATCGGTAGAGAGCCGGGGGTATCGCTTGTGCTGTGTACCCAGCAGCCGGCAAAACTTCATCCGAATGCTCTTTCCCAGTGCGATGTACTTCTATCGCATCGCTTGACCGCACAGCAGGATATCGATTCTCTGGGAGAGATCATGCAGACGTACATGCGTTATGATCTGAAACATTACATTGAGGCCTTGCCGGACAGGAAAGGAACAGGCCTTATACTGGACGATAACTCGGAAAGGATCTATCCGATTCAGATGAGGCCTCGAAAGTCGTGGCACGCCGGAGGAACGCCTGACGCATTCGATGAATGATATCTATGAATATAGCCAGCTTCATCAATCCGGAGATAGTAGAGCGCGTACTGGTTTTTATAAAAACTCCTGTACAGAACACAGAGATTCTTCCGAACGTTCTTCCACTGATACTTGGACTTATCGTCATGGAGCTTTACTTCGGAAAGCACAAGAAAGAATCGCTTGGATGGAACACAGCTGAAGGGAACGCGATAATCTGGCTTTCGACAGGCCTCTCGCTTTACTTTACACCGGCTCTTGGACAGATGGAGACTTATGCCGTCTACGCATTGATAGGAATAGGATTTTTCGTCGCCTACATGGACTTCTTCCATAAATGGCCTTCCACAGTAGCATTCGTCATCTCATCTTCCGCACTCGTTTACACACTGGCATATACACTTGTTATAGTGATAAAAGCTCCTTTACCGATGAATATGGTGACTTATCAGGCTGCCGGAATATTCTTTGTAGGAGTCAACATACTGTTCAAATTTATACAGGGCCTTGAGACAGACAGTGATCCGTTTGGAACAGATTTCTGACAGGCCTCAGAATTTTTCTCCTTTCTTTGAAGTGATGAGGCTTATGAATTTTCACTTCTAACAACGTTTTTAGATGACGGTTCTCAGGAAAGACAAGATAGAATCCAGGGCCTATCAGGAAGTTATCGCGGCCTCAGCCAGTGACAGAAACACTCTTGTTGTTCTACCGACAGGCCTCGGAAAGACTATTATAGCAGTCATGGTGGCCTCGATAAAGTACAGTGAAGATTCCAAGATCCTGATGCTTGCGCCGACAAAGCCTCTTGTAGAACAGCACAAGAAAACGTTCCAGGAGTTTCTGGATGTAGATGAAGACCAGATGCAGGTGATGACCGGTGAGATAAGGCCTGACAAACGTTACGAGCTCTGGGAGGAGAAAAATATATTTTTTGCAACACCACAGGTAGTGGAAAACGATCTGATCTCGGCAGAAGTCCCTGTAGAGGCCTTCTCATTGGTTATATTCGATGAGGCTCACAGGGCGACAGGAGAGTACAGCTACGTATTCATCAACGAGAAGATGAACACGCAGAATCTGGCTTTGACGGCTTCGCCGGGAGGAAGCAAGGAAAAAATAATGGAGGTATCGGAAAATCTCGGGATAGAAAACTTTGAGGTCCGTACGGAAGACGATCCCGACGTAGAACCGTACATACAGGAAAGGGAGGTCAACTGGCTTAACGTTGAACTTGATGACAGATTCGAGGAGGCCCGGAACAAGATGGAGGCCTCAAAGAGAACACAGCTGAAGAAACTGAAGAAGCTGGGCCAGCTTGACTCCACGTCCGATGTCAACAAGACTGATTTACTGAAGTTAAGAGGAGAGATAAGCTCGAAGCTTTCAAAGAAAGATGATCCGCAGCTTTACTCCGCTATCTCCCGTGTCGCCACAGCACTGAAGATTTCACAGGCTATCGAACTTCTTGAGACACAGGGAGTAAGCCAGGCCTATGAATACGTACAGGGCCTGGAGAACGATGATTCAAAAGCGGCTTCACGTGTTTTACAGGACGATGATATGCAGAGAGCGATCAACTTGATCACATATCTGAAAAAAGAGGATGTGGAGCATCCGAAGACTGAGAAAGTAGTGGATATACTTGACGGATTAGAAGACAGTCAGAAGGCACTTGTTTTCACGGAGTACCGTTCCTCGGTAGAGGATATAACACGTAAACTTGAAGAGGAGGACTTCAGTGCCGCAGAGTTCGTCGGCCAGTCAGGAGACACAGGAATGAGTCAGACAGAACAGATAGAGCTTCTGGAGGAGTTCAGCGACGGAGATCATCAGGTAGTCGTCTCCACAAGCATCGGAGAGGAAGGCCTCGATATACCGGCCGTTGACTACGTTATATTCTACGAGCCGGTGCCTTCATCTATAAGAGATATTCAGAGAATGGGGAGAACAGGCAGACAGGAATCCGGAGAAGTATTCGTCCTTATAGCAGAAAATACAAGGGATGAAGGATACTACTGGAGTGCACACCACAAGAAAAAGAAGATGAACAAAGTGCTCCAGGAGCTGAAGGAAGAAGGCCTTGAGGATACAGGACAGAGCACTCTGGAAGGATACAGCTCATCCAAGACGACTTCAAAAAAGGAGAAAAATTCTGAGGCCTCCACAAAATCTGAAAAGTCCGGTAAAGATGATGAAGATAAATTTGATAGTTCAGAGCTTACTATATACGCTGATGATCGTGAAAACTCCGTTGCAAAGAATCTCTCCCGTATGGATACAGTAGTCAAGAAGCAGCGGCTGGATGTAGCAGACTTTCTTGTATCGGATCGTACAGCAGTCGAGAGAAAGGAGGCGGAGGACTTTGTCGACTCTGTTCTTGATTCACGGCTTTTCGAGCAAGTTCAATCCCTGCAGCAGTTTGAGAGGCCTGTGATAATTGTTGAAGGTGATGATCTATACAGTCACAGGGATATCCATCCGAATGCAATCAGAGGTGCGCTTGCAACTCTTGCAATCGACTACGGGATGCCGATAATATGGTCTGCGGATGAGAAAGAGACCTCGAAAATTTTAGAGGCCCTGGCAAAGAGAGAGCAGGAGGATAAAGATAGAGAAGTCTCCATCAGAGGAGAAAAATCTCCGAAGTCGGATAAGCAGCTTCAGGAGTTCGTTGTAGCAGGCCTTCCAGGAGTAAATACGAAGATCGCTGAGAGGATTCTCAACGAGTTTGGCAGTATACAGAAAGTTGTAAATGCTTCCGAGGAGGAACTCAAGTCAGTGGAGGGAATTGGAGATAAAAAGGCCTCCACGATACGTGATCTCCTGACTCGTGAATACTGATGAAACCTCTGATACTTGGTGTTGATCCCGGAAGCACTTCTGCTATAGCTCTTGTAGATTTCAAAGGAGATCTGGTCCATGTTGAAAGCGGGAAGAACTTTCCGCCGAGAGAAATGATTTCTAAAGTAGTTGAACAGGGAAAACCTGTTATAGTGGCCTCTGACAAGGAGAAATTTCCTTCCACAGTGGATAAAATCGCCAGATCGTTCGGTGCAGTAAAATATGAACTGGATGAGGATCTTGATGCTGAAAGGAAGAGGGAACTGGGCGAGGGAGATAACTCGCATGAACAGGATGCCGTTGCAGCATCAATAAACGCTTACAGAGGCCTGCGTGATAAAATAGATAAGATAGAAGAGATATCAAGTGAAAGAACTGAAGATAAAGGCACAGTAGCACTGAAGTACTTCAGAGATAATCTCAGGCCTCCACAGCAGGATGATGAGGAAGAGGCCTCTGAGGAAGAGGAACGTTCCAGGCCTGTTGAACCGGCTCCTGCTGTAGAAAGCTTGATGGGGGAGAATCAGAGGCTGGAGGGCAAGGTTGAAAACCTTGAGGAACAGGTGAACGATCTCAAGGACAAAATTGAAGAGCAAAGAGATGAGGCCTCGCGCTGGAGAAGCAAGTACGATCGCATGAGGACTGAGAAAAGGCAGGAGATCATGAAGGAGCGTGAGTTGAGCAAGAAAAACGCCGAGATCAGGGAAAAAGAGGATAAAATATCTGAACTGGAGGACAGCCTGGAAAAATCACGTATAAGAGAGGACAGATACGTCAAGGCCCTGAAATTAATCGAAAACGGCGGGAAGATCCTTCCGATTTTTGAAAGAACGGATGAAAGGCCTGAAGTCTCAGTTACGCGTTCACAGGATCTGAAGAAAGAGCTCGTGGAGAGCGGTGAGCGTGTTTTCCATGTAGATGATCTTGAAGGAGTCGAATTACTTGACAGATTTGTTACAGAGGAGGAGCCTGAGGCTGATCTCAAGAAAATGATGGAGGAGTACAGAGATGCGAGATAGACTCCGTGAAAAATTAGAGGCCTCTAGAGATCAGTTCAGAGAGTTTATTGGCTTTGATGAGTTTTCCGAGAAGCAGAGGAAAATTCTTGAGGCCAATATTTTCCTCGGCAAGATGCTCGCTATAGGAGCTGTCTTCCATGCCGTGCTTTTCCTGTATCCCAGCACTGTGCCAGTACAGGAGGCCTTTGCCGGCGTCACTACATCTTTCATGAATTTTTTCGGCTACGATTTCTCGCATTACAGTGTCTACATCATGGATGCAGGAACAGGATACGAGATAACTCAGGACTGCCTCGGCTGGAAATCCATGATGGCTTTCACAGCACTTATGGCATCATCAGGCAGAGTACGGAAAAACCTCAGATACCTGGGATTAGGCCTTCTGGCAATAGTTTTCACAAACTTCCTCAGAGTTGTCACAACTATACATCTCAGCGAGGCCGGGATCATAAGCTTTGAGATAATACACGGATTCCTCTGGCGCTGGAGCCTTACAGGCGTAGTACTCGCTGCATGGATGATATGGTTCACTTACTACAGAGAATAAACTGTAAAAAGAATTTTAGAGGCCTTTCAGTAAATCGTGTAGAAAGCTGCCACACCGAGGCCTGTAAGATCTGTTATAACTACTGAAAGAAGGAATACAGGCACCAGAGGCACGCCTGTCCGTACTTTGATGGTATCTTCTTCGTATTCTTCGATCTCCTCTTCTGTAAGGCCTTTGATTTTTCCGTCGAATCCCTGATCCGGTGCAGGTACTTCGTTGAAGGCGTCTTCAGTCTTTATTTCTCTAACAAGGTATCTGTCCTCGACAAGTTTCACCCATTCGTACAGGAAGATCAGTGACGTCATCACAGCGAAGAATACTGCACCATTGACGTTGTTGGACCATAGAAATACGCTGAAAAGGCCTGTTCCTGTGATGAATGCTGCTATAAATCTCTGTCTTTTTTTCAGTGATTTCTGGAACTCTCTGAGGCTTCCTTCGGCCTCGATGAATTTTTTGGCGGCGTATATCAGTGTTACTGCGACTGCGGCGATCATGAAGTTGAAAACGAGATCCAGTATGTACGTTACGGAGGCCTGGCCTGTGGCTGTCAAGGGTACTGTGAATCCCATCATTGTGAGTATCATGGCGTCTGCTCCTCCCCAGAATCCTTTGTAGTATGCTGCCCAGCCGTAGATTCCTGCCACGAGGCCTCCGATGAGGCATACTGTGATTGCAGTCATAGAGCCTGTGGTGTAGGACTGTGCTGCATGGAGTAACAGGCCTCCGATGATTCCTGTGACGGCGAATTCGTCGGGAACGTTGTGGTCGTTGAAAAGGTCGAAAAGCGAGTCCACAAAAAGTACTGCGAAAGCCAGTATGTGTGAGAAAACTACGAACATACAAACTTTAAACCGGACAGTCCATAAAAATATACTTGTGACACGTCAAAGAGAAGAACTTCTGAACGATCCTGCTGCCTATATAATACTGAAGAAGGCAGCCGGTCAGGGCGAGAAGGATCTTGAGGAGCTATCCAGTGAGATAGGAGTGGAACATTACAGGGTGAAGAAAAGATCCCGTGAACTGGAGAAACACGGATTCGCTGAAGTCAGGCAGGGAAGAAAAATACTGTTTCAGGATAGGCACAGAGAAAAACTGGAGGCCTTCCATGACAGCATCACTGATTTTGCGGAAAGTCATCACGAAAGGCTTTCAGGAAGCTTTGAAGAGGCCTCAGAGCAGCTGAGAAATGAGTTGGAGAAATTAGAAAGTGAGAAAGAGGAGACAGATTCTGTGAAGAAACAGAAGATGATCGAGAGAAAGATAGAGGTGTTTGAAGAGGCTCTGGATCAGGAAACTGGTTCTCCTGAAAAATCGCTTCAGGCCTTTTCACGTGTACACAGGGTCAGAAAGTTTGTGGGCCTGGATGTAGAGTTCCATGGCTTCAATCCGGTACGCAAGGCGAGGACTATGGTCAAGATCAGGAAAGTTCTCTCCGAGGAGCCTGAAGAGGAAAGGCCTAGAACTTTTTTCGGTAATCGATGGGTTGTACAGGATTCTCTGGAATGATGGTCGAGTTTAAAAAATTCCACTTCTCCTTCAAGTGTTATGACAGAGTTTGAATTCACCGGTACGCTTGATCAGGGACGTTCTACTACACCTTTCACAAGGACTATCGAAGGCGAGTCCCTTAAGCACGCTACAGAAAAACTTTACTCACAGCTGGGAAGTGAGCACTCGGTTACACGTGGAAAAATCACTATCGAGGAAACTGAAGAGCTTTAAAGGAGATTCTCTATGGATCAGCAGAAGATGCAGCAGTACCAGCAACTTCAGCAGCAGGTAGAGGAGATGCAGGGATCCATGCAGCAGCTTGAACAGCGTATAAACGATGTAGAAGACGCTGTTGAAGGAGTTAGAGGTCTTGAAGAAGTTGAGGAAGGTGAAGAGATCCTTGCCTCAATAGGTTCCGGTGCTTTCGCCATCGCCGAGCTGAAGAGCAGTGAGGAAGTTGTCACGAATATCGGAGGAGAGGCCTACGAAAGAAGAAAGCTGGATGATGCAGAAGACCTGCTTCAGCGTCACGTAGATGAGCTTGAAAATACTAAAAGCGAGCTTGAAGAGGATATAACTGAGATGCAGCAGCAACTTCAGCAGATTCAGGCAGAGATCCAGCAGCAGAGACAGGGAGAGTAAATTCCATGCTTAAAGGCCTGAAAGACTCCGTAAAAGATCTTTCTGAAAACGTCAAGTCAGCGGTAGGAGAGAAGGAACTGGATGAAGACACTCTTGAGCCGCTGCTGGAAGATTTCAGGCTTAAACTTCTGAAGAACAATGTTTCACTTGATGTAGCTGAAGATATAGAGAAAGGCCTCAAAGACAATCTAATAGATACAAAGGTGAAGAGAGGGAAAGTCGAGGAAAAAGTCGAGGAAGCATTCCGTGAGAAACTTGAGGAGCTTCTTGACGACACATTTAACTTCGAGGAAGCTCTTGAAGAGGCCTCTGAGCCACCTGTTGTTTTCATGATAGGTTTCAATGGCTCGGGTAAGACAACTACGGCTGCAAAGCTTGCTGATTACCTGCAGGAAGATCTTGGTGAAGAAGTTGTCCTTGGAGCAGGAGATACATTTAGAGCAGCTTCTATAGAGCAGTTAGAGGAGCACGGCAATAATCTAGGAGTTAAAGTTGTTTCTCATGAGTACGAGTCGGATCCAGCGGCTGTAGCGTACGATGCTGTGGAGCATGCCGACAAGCACGGTAAAGTTGCCATAGTTGATACAGCAGGTAGAAGCCACAGCGACAGAAATCTCATGGATGAGCTGCAGAAGATGATTGATGTCAACGAGCCGGATATAACGTTCCTTGTTGTGGATGCGCTGGCTGGAAACGATATACTGGAACAGGCAGAGGCCTATGAGGGCATGTTCGATGCAATAATCGCTACAAAGATGGATATCGATGAGAAAGGCGGTGGCATCGTCTCGATAAGTCAGAGATCAGGTAAGCCAGTGGCTTTCCTAGGTACAGGCCAGGACTACAACGAACTTGAAGACTTCAACAAGGAAGAATTCATCGACAGGATAATGGACTGAGGCCTTGAAGTTAAATTTTTAGGCTAGTTCTGACAATTTTTCATAGAGGCAACTATTTTTATGGCACAGATCGGTACTCTGAAGTTGAAATCTGATTCGGGTGTTGTTGAGGTACCGGTCTTCGAGCCGGGAGATGTAGGCCTTCCCGTGGTACGTGTACAGACTGATTCAGGTACAGGAGCCTTGAACGTAGTTGATACAGGTGATGCAGAGCTTGATCAGCTTCGTGTACAGACATCTCAAGGAGTAAAGGCAGTCAGTACCACGATAAACACCGTCTTCAGTTACGAGGATGATTTCACTACAGACACTACAGATAACTACTCTATAGAGCTTTCAAGCAGCAGTCCTTCATACTCGTATAGTTCATCAAACGATGCGATATACTTTGACACTACTGACAACGACCATGCCTACGTAAGGAAAACCTTCTCAAACATGTCTTCCAGCGGCTATGTCAAGATAACAAACAATATCACAGGCGACGATCCCTACGGAGAAACAGTAGGCCTCTCAATCTACAACAGTTCAACAGGAGACCGTTACAGAGCAACTAACAGAGACGGCAGCTACACTGAAGGCCTCTACAAGACAGTTAATGGTTCAACTACTGATTCGTTCACTCAGAACGGTTCAAGCAATCATTCGAGAAGAACTATAGAGATGTGGTGGTCTCCGACACACCTGAAAGTCGCATTCAACGGCAACGTCCAGTGGGACGTTGACACCACGGATACAACAGATATTCATCCTGATACTCTGGAGATAAGATTAACTCAGATAAACACGTACCTGGAGTACATACAGCTGAACGATAACTATTGAAGAAGACTGTTTAGAAATTCTGACTGGACTTGAAGGCCTCTGAAAAACTTTTTCAGGAATAGGCCTTCTGCTCGTCGAGCCTTTCCTTCATGGACTTTTCCAGTTCTTCCAGCTTGGATTTCAGTGGCTCGATATCTTTGTCGAAGCGATCCATCTTGATCTCTCCTTCGTCACTTCTCTCCTGGATTCTGTTCTTCCTCATAACTGTCAGGAGATGATTGACTTCTGCTACAAGACGCTCGTACTGCTTCAGCTCGGCCTCTATGTAGGAAATCTCTTCTCCAAGCTCTTCACGCAGCTCTTCGACGACTTCCTGTTTCATCTGTTGCTTGTCAACGCCGAACTTTCTTCTGACGGTCCTGTAGAACTTGTCCATTCCCATTTTCAATCACTGTAATTACCTATTACTCGTAAAAACCTTATAAGCTTTTTGAACTTTCATCGTCGCTATCATCTTTCAAAGTAGTCGGCACGACGACATCCATCTCTTCTGCCTGTCCCTGATCGTAGAAACGAGCAGTCACTGCACCAAGAACAGCATCAAACTCACGTGAAGACTCGATACCCGAGGCCTCTACACCTAGAGACTCCAGAGATCTATCACTGTCCAGTGCCAGCTCTCTTCCGGATATAGCAGGATCGAAACGGATGAACTCCGGCCTGTCTTCAGCAGCAAGACCTGCCTGAATACGTCTCTTCAAGTCCTGAAAACGCCTTACACGCTGAGTATCGTGAGAAGCCGGCGTAAAGATATGTCCTTCCTCCTGCAACTCCTCCTCTTCCTCGCTCAGTCCTCTACGTTCTTTCAGGCCTGTATTCACAGCCACTATGTTGGGCTGAGATTCGATTATTTTTTCAGCAAGCTCCTCGTTGGTTTCGAAACTGTAGCTCTCGACAGAATCCGAGAGAAATGCTACAGTGGATTCAGTGCTATCGTCCTCAGTCAGATCAATCCCGCAGTAAATCATAATTTAATTTACACCTTGACTTTCTTCTTCAAAGCTGACTCGTGACTTTTCTCTATACTTCCTTTCCTGTTCTCACCTGTCGCAAACTCCATCAGGGAACGATTCTTCTCCTTCAACTCTATGATCTCCTCTTCCTCAAGATGATCCTCCAGAACCTGCAAAAAGTCAAGCAAGGCCTTGTTGTACTCCTGAGGCTTCTCAAAGAAACAGAAAGTTCCTGCATTCTCAAGCACGCTTATAGAAATATTAGGCCTCAACTCTTCAGCGAAGCTTCTGCTGGAGAAACGATCCTGTTCAGCGTGGATTGCCAGAGAGGTCTTTTCAGGCCTTGAAACACGGTAGTTATCAAGGAAAGTCCTGAAATCATCAAGATCAGGCTTCTCAAAAGTATCGATAAACTCTCGTACAACACCGTATTCGGTTCTATCCGAGAAAAACATTTTTTTGGCGATCTTTGGAATACTGCCGATGCGGAAAAGCATGTTGATCAGTTTCTTCTGAGGAATCTTCGTGAAACGTCTTCTAGGACCTGTCAAAACAGTCGAAACAACATTTTCGTGATCCTCGAACTCCTGCATGAGACTGTTGCCAAACACGTGAGATACAAGAACAACGTTCTCGAACTCTTCCTGCTCCAGTATACTTTCAAGGGCCTCTTTCTCTCCCTCATAGTCCCTGAAACTTACTGTAGGCCTGAAACTGGCTGTCCTGAAACTTTTCGAGAAGTAGCGCAGCTGCTGCCTCCAGATATCCGGATTCAGGCCTCCGGGCACAAATACTAGCTGTATCCTCGAATCCGTATCGGATTCGAAGTAGTGCATGTTCTCGCTGCCTACCCTGCTTAGAGAAAACTTCACGGTATTCACTATCTTCACCTCAAAACCTTTTATCCATTAACCCGTCTATAAACTATAATAACCCCCTTGTCGCCATGAAACTTTCCAAGACCTTGGCTGAAGAAATAATCTGGCTGGCTGCAGAAGTCGTAGCCTTCTACATAGCAACACGTGTAAACCAGCTTACAGGCCTCTCAACAGCATTAATGACGTTTATAGCAGGTTCATGGCTTTTCTACAATCTTTCATCTTACGAAAGAATCTGGAACTCGATAGCCATGTTACAGGATCCGGCGAAAGCATTCCTGCTTTACTCTTCCGCAGCGACAGTATTCTTCGCATTGAAGTCCTATCCCTTCCAGAAACTTGTGATTGTTGCACTTGCCGCAGGATTCATAGGCTCCGCACTGGGAATATTTTTCCAGACCTACTGGAACATCGGAGGATAACACAGTTTTAACTTTCACCAATCAATTCCACAATCATGTTTGACAGGATAAAGGAGTCGGTACAGAAGTTCTCATCACGCGGCGTCGCAGATAAAGAAGCCGTAGAAGAACTCGTAAAAGATATCCAGAGAGACCTGATGAGAGCAGACGTCGACGTCGAACTCGTATCAGAACTCAGCTCCGACATACGGGAAGAAGCACTGAAAGAAGAAGTACCACAAGGCCTGTCAAGAAAAGAACACGTACTGAAAATAGTATACGACAGACTCGAAAAACTACTTGGAGAAGAAGCAGAAATCGACGAAGGCCCGCAGAAAATACTTCTATGCGGCCTCTACGGAGCAGGAAAAACAACTACAGCCGGAAAACTCGCCGACTTCTACAGGAAAAAAGAACAGAAAGTAGGAGTCATAGCAGCAGATACAGACAGGCCCGCAGCCTTTGAACAACTACAGCAGGTAGCAGAAGACGCCAACGCAGAATTCTACGGACGAAAAGAAGCCGAAGATCCGGCGAAAGTCGTCGAAGAAGGAATGGAGGAACTCGACACCGATGTCACAATCGTCGACTCAGCCGGTAGAAACTCCCTTAACGACGAATTAAGGGAGGAACTGGAGGAGATCACAGACGTCTTCCAGCCGGACAAAAAATACCTTGTAATACCAGCGGATATCGGCCAATCAGCTCGAGAACAGACAGAGATGTTCGACTCCGCCGTAGGCCTGACAGGAGTCATCGTCACGAAGATGGATTCGTCGGCTAAAGGAGGAGGAGCGCTCGTCGCATGTGCAAATTCAGAGGCCAGTGTGAAATTCATCGGAACCGGTGAAACACTTCCGGATCTGGAAGTCTACGATCCTGTCGACTTCGTATCCGACATGATGGGGCAGCCGGATCTCGAAAGTCTTCTTGAAAAGATACAGGAGCTGGACACCGATCCAGAGGCCATACTGGAGGGAGACTTCACGCTACACGACTTCAAGGAGCAGATGGAGTCCGTCACAGGATCAGGCCTCATGGAGGAGATGATGCAACAGCTACCTTTCTCCAAAGACAAGCTTCCAAGCAACATGGCCGATATGACGGAGGGAAAGATCCAGAACTACTCGATCATCATGGACTCGATGACGGATGAAGAGATGAAAGATCCATCCATGATCAAGGCCTCTCGCCGGGAAAGGATTGCAGCAGGATCAGGGACACAGCCAGGCGACGTCAAGGAACTAATCGATCACTACAGACAGGCCAAGAACATGGTGGACAAGTTCGACAAAGGCTCCATGCAGAGAGGCAACATGAAACAGATGATGAGCAAGATGGGCCTGTAAAAATTATTTATTACTCAAAGTTTTTCTTTAGAAAATTTTCTAGAGGCCTCGAGCCTCTCTTTCCTGACAGATCTTCTGAATCTCTTCATCGCTGTGAAGATTTCTATCCTTCAGGTTTTCTATCTTCTCCTGTTTCTCTTTAAACTCCTCCTCGACTTCGCTGTCTGTAAGAATTATCCTCGAGTAAGCAACTTCAGAAGTCACCTGTAAAGTTTCAAGAAACTGCTTCCAGTGGTTCGGTACAGGATACTTGACACGCTGCAGTATACGTGTAACTGCAAGTACGCCCAAGAGAGAATGCCGGTACACAAGGCCTCCTACACGATTAGCCTTTATCCGTTCACCAAGTTCCAATTTTTATCCACTGCTTGCACCAAGTATTTTTCTCCCCTGAATCCCCCGAAAACTTCCCTGTAACCAATACAGTACTTTCCCCTAAATAAAAAACGTTCGCAAAGAAACGAACAAACTATGATAGCCATAATCTCGGACTCACACATCCCAAAAAGAGCGGAAAAGATACCAGAAGAATTCCACGAAAAACTTGAACAGGCCTCAAAGACAGTACACTGCGGAGACTTCGAAACACAGGAAAAATACGAAAAATTAAAGGAAAAATACGATGTAATCGGAGTAAAAGGCAACTGCGACTTCTTCGACTTAGAGGCCTCACAGAAATTCTCAGTCAACGGAGTAAAATTCGGAGCATATCACGGCGCCGGAATCACGCCAAGAGGCCATCATCCGACACTCGTACAGACAGCAGAAACTTTAGACGTCGACGTACTTTTCCACGGGCACACACATCAACAGGAAATCGCCGAACACGAAGGAAAAATTTTACTGAATCCCGGCAGCTGTACAGGAGTAGGCGGAGGCTCCTCAAGAGAGAAAAATCCTTCAATGATGACAGTAAAGGCCTCTGAAAAAGGCCTGGAAGTGAAAATTTTCGAGAAAGATCGTAAAAGTGGTGAAATAGAGGTTTCTGAGGAAACTGTTATCGATCTGAATTGATTTTTATTTACAGATAACGAAGTTGATTACAGGTGTTAGATCATCACTATTGTAGGACACTGGCCTCTAGATGAAAGTTCCGGGAATACGGCAGTCGATTATTCCGTGAACAGTAATGATGGGACAATCAACGATGGTGGTGACTCGACAGTTCCAGGAGCCTCTGGAATACTTGGGGAAAAGGCCTACAGCTTTGATGGTTCCAATGACTACGTTGGTATTGGAGCGAAAGATAGTCTTGATTTCGGGAACGGCTCTATGTCGATAGTTGCATGGTTCAGAACTCCAAGCAACACTCAACAGGGCAAGATTGTGAATAGAGGCCAGTCAGGAGCTTTTCCAAGTTCTTCTGGCTATTCGTTGCGTTTCTACGATAAATTCGGAGTCGCATTTACTGACGGAACTAATAATTCAAATGTGTATGTTTCCAGTGCTGGCGACGTAACTGAAAACGAATGGCATCTCGGCGTAGGAATTCTGGACAGGAACGCACAGCAGACAAGACTTTTCCTTGATTCCCAGCTTATAGGGACATCAGATGCATCATCCCTCGGAAGCATTTCAAATCCGGATGCAACAGCGGACATAGCTGTACTGAATAGAGGAAGTTACGGCGACAAATCCGAATTCTTCAACGGAAAAATCCAGGAAGCAAGACTGTACAATCACGCTCTCACGCCCCAGGAAGTCCAGTATCTTTACAGCGTCGGAAGTAGAGGCCTGCATGTCTCCAGTGAAAGAACTCTGTAAAAAAGTTTCGTGAGATTATCTGTCAACAGTCAGTAAAGGCCTTGAAGTAAGAAAAATTCTCGGGAGAAAAATTGTATCAACTTGCTGACCAGTTTTAAAGAACAAAGCCACAATATAATCTTATAGAGGCCTATTCATGGTTTTGAAAAGTTATTATCCACTCAATGAGAGTTCCGGGAGTACGGCATACGATCATTCCGGAAATGAAAATCATGGTGCGATAAATGCAGGGGCGCTTGGACAGCCGAGTGTTGCAGGTTCTACAGGTTTGAAATGTACTTCATCTTTAGAGTACGTGGCACTGCCCTGGTATTTTGATAGCGTCCGATCTCATTCTCTAACTGTTAATCTATGGTTTAAGAGGACCAGTACTACGACAAGCCAGAGGCGGAGGATCGTTTCTCACGACGCCAGCGAATACTACAGAATGGCTGTAGATAATGGCGATATTGAATGGTACGGCAGGGAGAGCAGTTCAACCGGTCAGAGGATTTACTCTCCAAACTCTGTCCCCGTAGACGAATGGGTGATGTGGACGGGTATAATCGACTCAGATAAAGGCGAGTTACGACTTTACAAAAACGGCGAACAGGTATCCTCAACAAGTGGCTCCTATAGCACATGGGGCAGCGGCATCACACGTTACGGCTTTCTGATGGACGGCAGTGAAGCAACTAACTTTAACGGATCCAGAAACGGTGACTATGCACGTGGCGTACTCTCAGAAGTAAGATACTATTATCGCCCCCTTACTACTTCAGAAATACAGTATCTTTACAGCGTTTCTCAGAGAGGCCTCCAAACTACTTCAAAGAAGTCCTCATGAACATGTCCTAATATTCTCCAAGTTCTCGCAAGACACTCCGGAAATAAGATTTTTGGATGGATTGGTATAAAGAGGGAATTTTCGGCGAAAAAAAGTAAAAATTTCCTCCTATACAATTATTCTTGTGACCAAACAAGAGAAGGGAGACTTAAAACGTATAGAAAATAATCTCACAGAGAATTTGAAGTATATCGAAAGGAAGAAGGATAATGGTTATCAGGACATATTTTTGAAATCTAAGTTAGATAGTCCCAGAGGTGATTATGGTCACGTAGAGATTTCTAAAAGTTCTGAAGGAGAGATAGAATTTGATGAACTCCATGTAGATCGTTATGAAGGCGAAAATAAATCCAAAGAGGTAATCTCGGATTTTACTGTTGCAATTGTTCCAGATGGTTGTCAGCTTACTGTTGAAGATAGTGCAGGCAGCATAATTGATTCTATAGCTGAAATTCCTAAACAAAAAGATGTGGAAAAAATTATATTGAAGGATAATGCTGTGGCATCAAAAGGTGGAGACTTAGCTGTATTTTTCCCTAAGTGATTCCCTTTCTCCATAAAAGAATTCTTGAGTAAGGCCTTTTCATGGATCTTCCAACTGTGAAGGAGAAAAGAGATAGTTTAATTGAAAACGAGGAGTTGTGTGATCACTGTCTTGGGCGTCAGTTCGCTAAGCTAGGGCATGGACTTGAGAATTATGAGAGAGGCCTTGTTGCCCGTGAAATTGATGATTTAACTGAGGATAGTTTTGTAGAGAGTAATGTTCCGGAAGAGGCCTCTGAGAAGCACAGGTGTGGATGCGAGTTCTGTGGTATTGTTTTTGATGAACTGGATCACTGGACTCAGTTAGTGATTGATTCTTTTGACCGGTATGAGTTGGAGACTTTTCTTGTCGGTATCAGGCCTCCTGAGGAAGTCGTTGCCAGTGAGGAAGAGTTGTGGAGTGAGTATGGTACGGAGTGGACTGAGCCGATCAAGACGGAACTTTCCCGTTTAATCGGAAAAAGAATTGAAGATAGGATGGATATAGTCGTTGACTTTGAACGAGCGGATATCATGGCTGTCGTGGATATGCGTGACGGGAAGGATCGTGTCGAGTTACAGGTAAATTCCGTTCTTATCTACGGCCAGTACAACAAGTATAGCCGGGAGATTCCGCAGACTGAGTGGCACTGCAGGAAGTGCAGAGGCAGTGGATGCGATGAGTGTGACTGGACCGGCAAGCAGTATCCGACAAGTGTACAGGAGGAGATCCAGGAGCCTTTTATCCGGGAGTCGAAGGCTATAGAGGCCAAGTTCCACGGTGGTGGACGTGAAGATGTCGATGCGAAATGCTTCGGGAAAAGAGAGTTCGTCCTGGAGTTGATCGAGCCTTTGAATCGTGACCTGGATTTAGAGGCCTTGAAGAAGGAGGTAAATGAAGGTACGGATAAAGTTGAGATTTTCAACGTGGAGTTTACTCACAAGGATAAGGCTGCTGATATCAAGCAGAAACACGCTGACAAAGAGTATCGTGCGCAGGTTGAGACTGAGGACGAAGTTTCTGAAGAGGCCTTGGAGAATATTTCAGAAGTAGTTGGCGTGATTGAGCAGGATACGCCGGAGAGAGTCGAACACAGAAGGGCGGACAAGACTCGGAAAAGAGAAGTTTACGAGGTTTCCTGGGAAGTTACAGGCCCGAAAAGTTTCGAGTTGACTGTCAAGGCTGAGGCCGGGACGTATATCAAGGAACTGATTCACGGCGATGAAGGACGGACGCAGCCGAATATCTCGGATTTGATCGGTACTCAGGCGGAGTGTACTCAGCTGGATGTCACATGGGTTGAGAAGTAGATCAGAGGCCTCTACTCGTTCGTATCGTCGCCGGGACTAGGGCATAGTTAAAAAGATTTATCAACGATTTTAGTTCTATAACGAGGTAAAACTAATATGGCACAGAAATCTCAGGGTTCCCAGCAG
The DNA here is from genome assembly GCF_047555085.1 of Candidatus Nanosalina sp. VS9-1. GTDB lineage: Archaea > Nanohalarchaeota > Nanosalinia > Nanosalinales > Nanosalinaceae > Nanosalina. The sequence goes on from NZ_CP180230.1 coordinate 400,392, forward strand.
GGCGCAAGGAAGACACTGAAAAGAGATCGAAGACAGACGACTACTGTAAATGATAAGTTGAAGGAGTTTGAAGAAGGTGAGAAAGCTCTTGTGAAAGTTGATTCTTCAGTTCAGGAGTCCAGGCCTCACATGAGGTTCCACGGCAGAACAGGAGAAGTTGTAGGCAAGAGAGGACAGAGCTACGAAGTTGAGATCAAGGACGGTGGAAAGACGAAAACTCTTTTCCTTCATCCGGCGCATCTTCAGGAGATCGAGGGGTGAATAGGTAATGGAAATCAAAGATGAGGAGTTTGTCTATCCTGCAGAGGCCAAGGAGGCTCTTGAAGGGACTGATGAAGAAGAGAGATCTCACGAGCAGAAGATCGCTCTTGAGAACTTGACAAGACATCTGAAGATTTCCGATACCGGGACTCTTGAAGAGCTTCATGATGAGCTTTCTGAGATAGAGGCCTTGAAGGACAAGCATATCTACAAGCTTCTGGAGGTTGTCCCTCAGCATGAATCAACTGTAAGGGCGATTTTCTCCAAGGAGCGTGTCCGACTTGATGATGAGGATGTCGAGAAGATTCTCGATATCTGTAGCTCCGTGGATGTAGAGGAGTAGGTTTTTAACTTCTCAGCAACGATTCTTACTATACGACGAGGCTGCTATACCGCAGCATTTTCCCAAAAAATAAGGTGAATACAAGAAATGGCTGATAAAGACGAACACGTACTGGTACTGGATTTCCTCGAGCACGGTCATCCTAACGACAGGGATGACAGAGTTGCACAGGGAATAGGAAAAGATAATTACACGCTTCTAGAAGTAGTTATGAGAGAGGATGAGAGGCCTAAAGGAGGCGAAGAACTTTACATTGGAGAAGGAGACAGGCCTAGAGTAGAGTTCATCAAGAGAAGAATCGACTACGACGACTTGACAGGAAGCGCACAGAGCGAACTGAAGTATGTGCTTCAGGAGCTTATCAGCGATAAAGAAGACGAGTTCGTGGAATTCTTCAATGAGGCGACTCCTGTAACACCGAGAAGACATGCTTTTGAGCTTCTTCCGGGTATTGGAACGAAGCACATGAGAGCTTTGCTGGATGAGAGGGAGAAAAATGATTTCGAGAGCTTTGAAGATATAAAGGAGAGAGTTCCGTCAATCCCTGATCCTGAGAAGACGATTAGAGATAGAGTAAGGAATGAGTTAAAGGGGGAGACGAAGAACAAGCTCTTCGTCCACTAAAAATCTTTCATTTTCTTGTAGATTTTCTCTGTGATTGAATTGGATACTACTGAAAGACTTCAGGAGCTTGGGATCAAGCCTGTGGGCGGCCAGCACTTCCTTGATTCGGAGATAGGCCTTGAAACTTTTCTGGAGCAGCTTGATACAGCAGGAAAGACTGTACTGGAGATTGGTGCAGGAACAGGAAATATCACTGAAAGGATTGAAGCGGAGAAAATCTTTGCCGTTGAGAAAGATACTGTTCTTGCGGAAGGCCTGGAAGAAGAGCTGGACTGCGAGGTAATCAACGAGGACTTTCTGGAGATGGAAATTCCAGACGGCGTCGAGTATCTTACAGGAAATCTTCCGTTTGAGATAAGCTCCGATATACTTGAGAAGGCAGGCAAGGCCCAGCTGCCGTCAGTTTTCATCGTACAGGAGGAATTCGCTGATAAAGTAGTGGCCTCTCCAGGAGATCCTGACTACAATTTTTTCTCTTTCAAGATCAACTATTATTTCGTACCTGTCAAGGCAGGAGTTATAGCATCAGGGAATTATTATCCGGAGCCAGAGGTATCGACAGCGATCCTGAAGCTTTTCCCGAACAAGGAAAGACACGGAGTAGAAGACGATGAGGCCTTACTGGATTTCGCAAAAGCATTGTACACTCACAAGGGCAAAAAGCTCAGAAACGCTTTCGTTGATGCAAGGCACATGCTGGATATTTCAAAGGATGATGCCAAAGACTTGAGGGATAAGCTTCCGAATTCTGAAAAACGTGTAAACGAACTGGAGGTCTTTGAGATGGCAGAGGCTCTTGAAGAGTTCAGAAGTAAAAATAATTAAGTAGGCCTCCAAAAATAGTATCCTATGAAGAAGCTTCTTGTCGTACTCATGTTCGCTGTAGCGGCTTTTTCCGCACCTGCAGCTGCAGAGGAAACTATAAATCTCAACGTAAACTTTGATTTCTCCGGAATATTCGGAGGAGACGATAAAGCAAACGATCAAGAGAAAGAGAACAATACCTACGGCGAGAGAGTAGGCGGACAGTCAGTCCATACAGAGACAGAGCCCAGCACCGCAGAAGTCGGGAAAAACAACGATGACTTCCAGATAACTGAAGACACCAGTGAGAAGAAAGGCTTCTTGGAGAAAATTTTTGGGCCTCTAGGCCTCTTCTAGAAAATTTTTATCCTGGAAACTCAGAGATTGTTAGCCTCCACGAAAATTTTTCTGCAGGTTATTTATTTTTCAAGGTTTGAGTTTCGTTATGCCGAAGTGGATTTTTGTCACGGGAGGAGTTCTTTCAGGCCTGGGAAAAGGCCTTGTCTCAGCAAGTGTTTCAAAACTTTTACAGCTAAGAGGCCAGGAGATCACGCCGGTAAAATGTGACGGGTATCTCAACGTTGATCCCGGCACGATGAATCCTCATGAACACGGAGAGGTTTTCGTCCTCGAGGACGGCACAGAGGTCGATATGGATTTTGGACACTATGAAAGATTTCTCGGTATAGAGGCCTCCGGTGACTGGAACTTGACATCTGGAAAGATTTTTCAGGAAGTTATAGAGAAAGAGAGGCGTGGAGAGTATCTCGGCAAGACTGTGCAGATGGTGCCTCACGTCACTGACAATATAAAGAAACATTTCAGGGAAAGTGCTGAGGAAAGCGATGCCGATGTTGTTATAGTTGAAGTAGGAGGTACTGTCGGCGATATGGAGAATCAGTTCTATCTGGAAGCTGTAAGACAGATGAGAAACGATCTTCCGGACTCTGAAACTTTCCTGATACATACTACGCTCGTGCCGTATCTTGAGACTGTTGGAGAGCAGAAGACAAAGCCGACACAGCACTCCGTAAAGGAATTGAGGGAGCTAGGCCTTGCTCCGGATATGGTTGTCGGAAGAAGCGAAGACGAGCTTGTTGAGACATCCAGAGAGAAAATTTCTCTTTTCTGCGATGTTCCGGAAGAAGCTGTTATATCCGATCCAAATCTGGAGACAGTCTACCAGCTGCCGCTTGTATTCGATGAACAGAACGTTGATTCGTTTATAGCCGATAGACTGGATCTCCCTGAGAGAAGTAGAGGCCTCCAGGAATGGAATGAGAAAGTAAAGAATCTGGAAAAAGATACTGTGGCAAGGATCGCTCTATGCGGGAAGTATACGGAGATGGATGATTCCTATGCCTCTATAGAGGAAGCCCTTAAGCATTCAGCTGTCGAGCTCGGAGGCTCCGTCGAGATTGAACAGATTGATACCGAAGAGTTCTCGCCAGAACTTCTGGAAGGATTCGACGGCGTTATAATCCCTGGAGGATTCGGTGCACGAGGTGTAGAGGGCAAGATAGATGCGATAAACTACTGTCGTACAAACAACGTGCCGATACTTGGCATATGTTATGGCCTCCAGTTGATGACTGTAGAATACGCAAGGAACGTTTTAGGCCTTGATGCAGCGTCCGAAGAGTTCGATGAAGATGCCGAAGATCTCGTTGTCAAGGAGATGACGGACCAGAAGCATATAGAGAAGAAAGGAGGAACTATGCGTCTCGGAGCATACAGTGCAGAAGTCGAAGGCCTTGTAAAAGAAATTTATGGAGAAGAAAAAATCTCTGAGAGGCACAGGCATCGTTTCGAGGTGAATCCGGAGTATGAGGAGCAGCTTGAGCAGGAAGGCCTGAAAATTTCCGGGAGAAATCCAAAGCTAGGCCTTGCAGAGTTCATAGAGCTGCCGGATCACAGATTTTTTGTCGGCACTCAGGCCCATCCGGAGTTCACATCCAGCTTTGAAAATCCGAATCCTCTGTATCTTGAGTTCCTGAGATCCTGTGCATGAGTGTATATCGTCCTGGCCGGGACTCTTATCTTCTGGCCTCTGTCATCGAAGAGAAGAATCTTGAAGGCCTGAACTGTCTGGAGATAGGTACAGGATCCGGCTTTCTGGCGGAGAAAATGCTGGAACAGGGCGCTCAAAAAGTTGTGGCTGTGGATATAAATCCTGAAGCCGTGGAAGAGGCCTCCCGACGTCTTTCAGAGTATGATAATGCAGAGATTTTTTCCAGCGATATGTTTGATGAAGTAAGCGGTGTCTTCGATATTATACTGTTTAATCCGCCTTATCTTCCGGATGAGGAATCTGAAATCGGTGATGAGGAGATCTGGGCAGGCGGTGAGAAAGGTGTAGAAGTGACGGAAAAATTTGTCAGCCAGGCCTCTGATTATCTCACAGAGAATGGAGAGGCCTTTTTCGTGGCCAGTTCTCTGGCAGATATTGAATCTTTCGGTGATTTTGAGGTTGTTTCCTCGGAGAAGTTGTGGTTTGAGGAGCTTTACGTCATGAAATTCGAGTAATTTTTTTTAACGTAGCAGCCTCTACTTTATTGTATGTGTAAATTTTTGGAAAAAGTGACTTTGATTTCGCTGTTTTTCGTTGTACTGGTTTCATCTTCAGTTGCAGTGTTTTCTATCGAAACCACAGATGGAGAGTTCGATTACAATGATGTTTCTCCTGATTCACAGTCTGTACAGGTTGTAAGGCTTGTTGACGGAACTGATGAGCCTGTTAATCAGTCCAGACTGGATAACAATACTGCGTTAAGCTTCAGGTACAGTTACAACGGAACTTTCTATGACATGGAGCATCTTACCGATGGTTTCTACTTCGCAGAGGTTCCGACTAATTCTACAGGACGGCATGTTTACTATGAGCTTGTTGATAACTCTCCGACTACAGGAGGAACTGTTAACGCTTCGGAGGAGCTTGAAGCCGGTGATCTTGATGTAGATGTTAACAGCAGTTTCTCTGGAACTTTTGAGGCCGGTGAGGAAGTTGAACTTCGTGTTGAAGTGGAAAATCTTGGCCAGTACTACGCTGTTGACTCTGATGGATCTGGTGGAGTGACTGATGGAGATGTCTTCGTCATAGATTCTGGTGGAGATGGAACTTTTTCCGCAGAGGAGGATGATCTTGTTGCAGGAAAGAGGCCTGATAACGCGGTTTCTCTGACGTCTGGTAATCCGTGGAACGGTGTTTCACATCCTGTTTCCCTGAATGATTCCACTTCCGGGAACAGCTGGGATGACAGTAATGATATAATTGTAGTTGACAGGCACAGCGGCGGAACAGTATCGGTAGAGGCCGACGAAGTAATAAACTCTGGAGATGATTCGGCTGTGGATACTGTTGCGGGACAGGAATTGAGGCCTATGGATGAGATAAGGGACTCTGTGTATTTTGTTTCCGACAGCGGAGATATCAGTCAGGGCGATGAAGTTGTATATGATAACGATACTGATGGGATCTATACTTCAAGGCCTGATGAAGTTATAGTCGGCAACGAGCCTGTTGAAGGGAATCAGATCACTTCCTCGAACTCTGCTCCGAGTCAGATGGAGTTGAGTTCCTATGATTCGAACAACGGGAATGACTGGGCTGCTGGAGAAGATCTTATCGCAAGAGATTTCGACGATGATGGCCAGTACACTGCCAGAGCTGATGATATTATGGCAGGAGATGAGCCTCCTGAGGGAGCTAATCTTCAGACAGGATCTGTGGAGGCCTGGGAGGACGGTAATACTGCTGTCCCTAATCCGGGGGATGTAGAGGCCTACGATAATACTTCCGGTGATGACTGGAATCCTTCTGTTGATGCTATCTGGCTTGAGACAAGCAGTGATAATAATGGTTTTACGCAGGGAGAGGATGTTGCTCTGGCTGGAAATCCGACTGATGGTCTGGTGGCAACTGAGCCGGTGAATCAGTTTAATCAGTGGACTTCTGTTTCCGCTTACCGTGGAAGCGATGGCGATCAGTTTGACATCGATCAGGACGGTATTATCCGTGATTACAGAGGCGGAGGTACTTACTCTGAGCAGTCTGATACCATAGTCACAGGCTCCATACCTCAGAATTTCCAGGAGGGAACGTCTTATACTACTACACAGGGATTTGATGATGACTGGACTCTTGATGTTATCAATCCTTTCGAGCAGGGAGCATGGGACTCAAATCAGGATACTATCCTTTTCGACTTCAATGATGGAGGTACTTACTCCGAGAGATCGGATCAGATCATCAATCACGGTGGTTCGAACGATGCCAGCGGCGGAGAGGAGCTTCACAGGCTGAACTCTGTCTCGCAGCAGGATATCATGTGGGCAGATCTCAACGGGAACGGCAGATACGATGCCGGAGATGAAATATTCAGAGATCTTGATGGAGATGGACAGTACACCAACCAGTCAGACATACATCTTGCAGGTACTTCTCCAAGCACGGCAGGAGCTGGAACAGGCCTTCAGACATCGAATCCATGGGGAGAAGATGATATGCCTGTACTTTTCCGTAATATGAATTCTGATGGAGAAACATGGAATGGATCACAAGACAGCATAATCCATGACTTGGATTCCGACGGCGCTTTCACTTCTCAACAGGATACTATCGTTGAGGGAGAGGCCTCTGAAGTTTCAGCAGGCCAGCAGCTGATTTCTACGGATAGAGATGACTTTGCAAGTCCTGATGTGACTGTATACATAACGAATGGAAACTTTTCCACGGGAATATTTGAACTGGGCAGGGAGCCTGACGGCGACTTTGTTAACACGATCGAGATTCCGGAGTACTACGGTGCCAACATGGTGACCCAGTTCAAGGCGGAAACTCCTAGAGGAGGCCTAGTTGGATCAGAGTCACGTGTTATAGAGACAAGGAAACGTGGCATAGGATTTGAGGCCCAGTCCGATCTTGATTTCCGTGCAAGGAGGGCAGGAATCTATACTGAGAATATCACTCTTGAGAATATACTTGATACGGAAAACGAGATACATGTGGAGGCCTCTGAAAGCCTTGAAGATATAGTGGAGTTCGAGGATGAGACTGTAACTATAGATCCTGGAGCTGAAGAAAATGTCTCAGTTGACTTCAATGTTACGCCTGCAGGGGATTACAGCGGAGATATAATTTTCACAGAGAACTCTACAGGAGAGACTGATGACACAGAAGTGGATATTGAAGGCCCGACGTGCATCGAAAGAACTGAGACTTTCTGTTCATCACAGTCAGGCTGGATGAATGTTACTATGGAGGAGAGAGGTAATACTACCAAAGAGTTTACTCTTGACAGCATCTGGAGAGAAGATGAGGCCGTTGCAGTCCAGATAGCTGTGGAGGGGGATATCCGCCAGTATCTTTCTCTTTCACACACAGATATAGAGCTTGAAGATACACAGACAGTGACTGTAGAGTACAGTGCACAGGATCCTGGAGTATACACCGGGAATATAGAAATATCTTCTGGAGGAGAATCACTGTCGATACCGGTAGGCCTCAATTCAAGTGTCAAGCAGCTTGAGACAGGTATGGACGCAAGTCCTGTCGAATTTGACTTCGGTGCAGTTCCTGAAGGAAACGATGTTTCCGACAGAATAACTTTGGAGAACACCGGAACACTTGAACTCAGCGACTTCAACATTTCATCTCAGGACTACAGCCTCAACGCTGACTCGATAGAAAGTATAGCGCCGGGAGAATCAACTCAGACAGACTTCACAATCGAGGAGCCGCAGGATCAGCAGGGCCAGTTCACAATAGAGGCCTCCAGTGAGCAACAGAATGTATCACAGATATTCACTGTTTCCATGAGTCTTGTAACTCCGGTAGAAGACATGAAACAGGAGATAAGAGATAGAGTAAGCGATCTGAGAAGAAGAGCTAACTCCACACAGGTGCAGAACAATCTTGTCGAAGTTGAATCAGATATCAGCAGTATACAGACTTCATGGGATAGAGGGGATTACAGTACGGCTCAGGAAACTTATCAGGCCTCTATCTCAGAGCTTAACAGCATAGAGACTACGGTACAGGCCAATAATCAGGATACTGGTGGAAGTGGGCCTTCACAGCCAACTGATCCATCAGGCTCTGATTCATCTGAATCCGGTGGAGCAGGATTCCTGATATTTGCGTTTGTGCTGTTGCTTCTTCTGGGAGCAGGATTTGTAGTGTACACAAGTTACTATCCTGAGGAAGGAGATCCACTGTACGAGGTTCTTGGTGATAAAGAATGAATATATCGTCTTTACTTAACTCTCTTTCAGAGATGAATACAGCGGTTCTTTTGCTGGCACTGGTCGTACTTTTCGTTGTAGCATTCAAGGTGATGGAGATGGTGATGCAGACAGTTCTGGTGACAGCTCTTTCCGGAGCATTCTACTTCGCCCTATCATACTTCCTTTCATCAGTGACTTTCTCACTCAACAGCTTGCTGTTCTTTGCCTTCATAGGAGGAACACTGTACACAGCCTACAATTTGCTGACCAAGTCCTACAAGGTGGCGACTCTACTTCTGAAGATTCCTCTGAAACTAATCGGTATCGCAAGAGGAATGATCAAAAGTCTGATCAGCAGAAGGAAGAAAGACAGCAAGAAGGAAGAAAAGGATTAATTTTTATCCGGTGAAAGTTGCTCCACCGGCCTCAAGCCTGTCAACCAGGCCTTCCATCCGCACCTGGTTCTCTCCAGGAAGGATAGTGATTTTGCCGTTGAAAGAGTTGATCTTCAGAGGAGAATTCTCCTGACTTATCTCTGTACCGGATTCAGAACTCATATCGATGTTCGCGTTCTCCAGAGAAATCTTCGATCTCTTCAGTTCATCAAGAATAATCCGTGATGCATTGGTGTTGTAGTTGACATCCATCTTCTCCACAAGAGTAACTCCGCTGGAACTGAATCCTGTGCTCTGACCTCGAAGGCCTGTAGTATTATCTTTTCTAAGTACTACATCACCGGTGAAGTTGCTGAAGCTTAATCTTCCATCAGACTCTATCACACGCGACTTTGACTCAAGACGCTCAAAGGCCTCGATTTCAAGTATAGCATTATCAGCTGTCAAAGTTGTTTCATCTGAATTAAGATTCACAGTAACTTCCACACTGTTAGTTGGTTCAGGCCTGTCAGTAAGCTCTCCTACAATATTATCGATGTCCAGAGGTATGTCGCCCAGACTTCCATCAAGGAAGTCTCCAGGCGAAAAGTTCTGGAAATCCTCCACTGATCCGCTTCCTGAAACTGTTAAAGCTGCGATAGAAGCAAATACTGCCGCCAGAATCTTCGGGTCCATAGCAGGCATACTCATATTTTACAAGTCTGCTGATTTAAAACCAGTACGTGAGATCCGCAGTAATAGTTGAACCGGAGATACCTGAAAACACGGGATTTATAGCAAGACTTTGCGCCAACTTTGGCTTCCAGCTAAGAGTAGTGAACCCGGAATTCAACCTTGAAGAAGCCAGAAAAACAGCATCAAAGGCCCAGGACAAACTCAGGAACGCAAAAATCTACGATACTGTGGAGGAAGCAGTTGATGATCTCAACTTCGTTGTAGGGACAAAACCCGGGAAAGGAACATCTCTGGAGAACTTCCAGCCACGTGAAGACACCTCTATAATGATAGGAAGAGAAAGCTCAGGCCTCTCCAATAAAGAACTTGAGCTCTGCGATGCAGTAATACATGTAGAAACAGGAGAATACAGCTCCATAAATCAGAGTCACGCCGCCGCCATAATCATGCATTCGTTCAGCGTTGGAGCCAAAAAGGCCTCGAATAAATCAGGAGACAATCAAGTTCTGGAAAAATTCATCCAAATACCGCTTCTCAGAAAACTGTTAAAACAGGCCAATCCAAGTCAGGACGAATTAAACAGTTTAATAGGCCAAATGAAGGAAGAAGGATACTTCGATTAGGCCTCTAGATTTTCATGTTACTTCAGTACTTGAGATTTCGTCGAGTTTAAAAAAGTGGATTACTATCGATAGTGTATGATTCCAGGCCTTTTCGGTGGTGGAGAAAGCAACTTTTTCATGATAATTCAAACCGTAATAACACTGCTGTTTTTCGTGATGATATTTTTCTTCCCGAGAATCATGCTGTGGCAGATAGACAGAAAGATGCGTTCTGTGCTTGACAGCCTGGATGAGTACCGGGTTTCCGCCGAGAACATGTTCCTTGAAAAATTCGCTTCCGATATGTCTGCAGGAGTTGAGAGCAAGTACGAGTCTCTCAAGAACATCAAGATGTCTCAGCCTACCAATCTTGATCCTGCAGGTATGGTAGGAAGACTTGAGCACGTTCTTGATACTTCGGAAGACAAGTTCAAGCGTTTTGTGGAAGGCAACGCAGATACAGAGGACAGTGAAGAACTTGCAGATCTCAACATGGCTTTCAAGGGAGTCATGGGGACGCACCAGATCTACAAAGTTGTCAGACATTTCAGAAAGCTGATCAAAGGCACTCAAAACATTCAGCTTATCGGAATGATCCGTATGATGCTTCCTCTCTACGAGGAGCTTGCTGAAAGCCAGAAAGATGCAACAAGAGCTTTCCTTGATCAGGCGCCGATTGGCGATGCTATAGGCCCTCTTGTGGCTGCAAAGATGATTACAGAGGAGCCTGAAGAAGTTGCAGATAACATTATGCACAGTGAAGAGGAGATCAACGATCAGACTGTACACGTTTTGAAGTCTGATGGGCCTGGAGCCAGGCTAGGGAAGTATGGAGATGCTATCGACACTCTGGCGGAGGAAAACGATCTTGAAGCAATAGTTACAGTCGATGCAGCTCTAAAGTTTGAAGGAGAAGAGACCGGAAGCGTCGCTGAAGGAGTCGGCGTCATGATGGGAGGCCCAGGAGTAGAAAAGTCAAAGATCGAGGAAGCGGCCACTGAACATGAAATCCCGCTTGAAGGAGTAGTCATTAAACAGAGTGCGCCAGAGGCCTCCAAGGCGATGAAGAAAGAGATCTTCGATGCCTACAAAGACGCCAAAGACAAAGCTGAAGAGCTTGCTTCAGAGTTTGACGGCGAAGTAGCTGTAGTCGGTGTTGGAAACACCTGTGGAGTCGGAAATGTTAAAGACGACACCAGAGGCATCCATAATCGCCTCAGAAAGTACTGGAAGGAGTACGAGGAAGAAGAGGAAGAAGTCAGCTACATGGGAATGATGAGCATTCTTCCTGGAGCAGATCAGGCCTCTATGAAGGAAGCAAGGAACTCCCTGATATGGAGGACTATCAGGTAAAGGCCTAAAAATAAAAGGCAGTGAAACAAAGTCTGGCTTAGTAAATCATGAAAGGCCTCAAATTTCTTCCTATTTTAATTTCTGTATTTCTACTTGTTGGAGTCTCTTCAGCTAATCACATGGACAGAGATGTTTCTGTGATTATAGAAAATAGTAATGGTGATACGCTTAATGCGGAGGATACATCGAGGTTTGTTATAGATTATGGGCAGAATTCTCCTCAGCCTTTCAGGGTTGCTATACTTTGTGAGGGGTCTGACTGTCCTTATGGTCCTGCGGACTCAGGTGTTTTGAGAGCACCTCTATTTCTGGAACTATGTGGAAAGACTATAGATGCTACAAATAATTACTATGGCTCTGATACGGACTTCTGGACTGATAAACAGAGAGTTCCAACAGGATCTACTTTCGGGCCTAATGCTTTGAAGTGTACTCCAGGGATCAAAGATGCTGATATTGTAGATCAAGATGGTCATGTTGTGAAGAATATTAATACTGATTTCATAGTTGATTACAGGACCAGTGGTCCTCAGCTGGGTGTATCTATAGATATAGAGAATCTGGGGAATAAGATTAGCCGCTTTAAGATAGAGAACACCGGAGATGGAACCAGTCCTGGGTATGTTAGAGTAGGCCAGTCTGGGTTATGTGTAAGAGACTGTGGGGATTTCGAACCAGCTAGTACCAATACTATAATGTCGTATGAGAACACAGGTACTGGGTACGTTAACAGTGTCAATGAATTTATCAGTACAGATTACGGTAACTGTGGTTTTGGAGCAACACTGTGTCAGGTCGCTAATCAGGATTTTGGAGAGCTAGAAAGTTCGTGTGGCGGCGACTGTCCTATAGGGCATGTTGATCAGGGAAGTAATGCAGATTACATTCCAAGGGGGGAAGTAATAGCTGGGCAGGCTTTTTCTACTGATGAGGAGTGGCCTGTAGGCAACATAAATAATCCTTATTTTCATGTGTGTGATAGTTCTCTAGAAGGCTACAAGGAAATGGATGGGAAGACGGTGTACAGTCCCGGAAGTAATTTTGGGACGAATTACTTCGAATGCCGGGATTATCAGTGGATTCCAAGGCAGCAATGCGACCCTGGCTTTAAATGGGCGGAAGTCGACGGTGAATGGATGTGTGATGAGAAAGAACCTTCAAGAATAAACGTCGATTTTCTGAATATACAGAATCTTCCATACAGCGAAGTTGAAAGCGGTTATACTACTGGCTTCAGAATACTAAGTAGTGAAGCTGAAAAATTTGAGAACGTGTATGATGCTGAGTTACAGGAAGTTAATGCGGAGTGCTGGATGGGACAGAATGATCAGAGGCCTTCTGACAGCAGTAAGAAAGGAGTGGTAACTGTAGATGTTGATGAATTCCGAACAGCTTTCGGTTTAAGCAACATATGGGTTTTAACAGATATTCCAAGTCGAACAGGTGTGGATAATGAAACTTATTCATGTGTGTGGGGGTTCGCAGGTTACGGCCAACATAACCAGTACATCTATCAAGGAGTAAATGACTATTTTTTGGAAGCTATGGATGAAGAGGCTATATCCTATTTTGATTACTCTCAGATTCAGGGAATATACCAGAGAAATCAGGATGCCTACAGTAATTCGTTAAGCTGGGATTACTATGTATCTCTCGATGAGAGGGGTTACACAGCCTTTGGAGGACCTTCACCTTTCAATTCCCCTAATGAGGAGTATCCTTACTGTCCGCCAGACAATCCGCTGTATCCGGATGCAGATATACAGTGCGACTGAACTTTATTCTGAAGGCCTATTTCCAGGCATATGATAGAATTCTGGCTCTTCAAGCGTTCCATCAATTTTCAGAGGCTGGTCGTACCCACGTATTGGATCGCCTCTAAAGTCTTCTCCAAGCTCGTTCTCAAATATCTGGTAGACTGCTCTTCCAAGCTGTCTGTAATTCCTCAGATCCTCTTCGTCCATACCATCTGCTAACTCATCTGCAGACTCCACAAAACTGTCTGTAAGAGTAACATCATACCCTTCATTACTGTTAGCCATGAACTGGCTCAAGTTGTTATGTCCGTCATCAATTAGATCAAGTGCAGCACCGACAAAAGCTCTGGCAGTATCACCATCATCTAAGACACCATTTGACTCCATTTCAAGGCCTTTATTCAGCTCAAGGCCTGTGACATAATGTTCTGGGAACTGTGTGTCGCCATTACGCATAGTAATTGTTTCTTTGTCCAAAGATGTTGTGTAGGCACTGTCCTCAGGATCTCTGATTGCATGGAAAAAATACTTCTGAGGACTTGCATCTGTGTTTTCAACATATTTCGTCTCTAACTCGCCGTCCTGAGAATAAGTTAATAGGCTGACTCCGTGTGTAATACCTCTTATTCCCGCTTCAGATCCGTCAGGCCTCTCACGAATAGATCCTTCAACTATTCCTTCAATGGCGGATGGCTGAGGTTCTGAGGCTCTAACTGTAAACATGTTAAACTCTCCGAAGTCAAGACCTATTTCCTGAGCAACGTACTCTGCAACGTTCGGGACCACCATGTTCTTACCTCCACTGGTGTTTATGCCTGTTGCCGTATCAACGGCATGGACAAGAGATCTGGCAAATCTTACAGAGTCTTCTACATCTTCCTGCAAAAGGCCTCTAACTCTATCGCTTTCTACAGATCCAGGATTTGTGTATATTTCCTGTGTTCTGTTAACAATGTCGTCTACAGTTCCTTCAACTTCTTGATGCTGGGGCAACCTCTCCAGTTCTCCTGATAGAAATCCACGGGCAACTTCAACATCGTCTCTCCTCATTTCATCCCACTCTTCCTCGCTAACTCCATTTTCAATTACTTGGAACTCCGAGGCCTCTTCAGGGTCAACATTAGAATCAGGGATATCTCCAAGAGCTCCGGTCTTGTCCTGAAAAGCGTACTGGAACTCCTGATCAATAGGATCGACATCTTTGGATTCGCTGCCTTCAAGAAGGCCAGCACATCCAGATAAAGAGGTTGCGCCTGCAGCGCCTACAGCGGCTTTCATGAAGTCGCGGCGGTTTGTTCCCAGATCAAACACCTTGTTGTTATTATAGAGTAACAAGTTTATATGTGTTTTGGTTTTCTTCTGTAACGGTCGGTCGATTTTTATTTACAGCAAAGAAACATGTTATTCATGTATAGGCATCTGGCTCCTGTTGCTTTAATCGCAGGCCTACTTCTTTTCTCAGTATCGGTTCAGGCCTATGGAGGAGATGGAACAGTTGATGTTTCCGGAAAGCCAGCGCCTACTACGGGTGTATGTAACGATGATCAAGACAACGATGACGATAATCTTATAGATAGGACTGACACAGGATGTACGAAAGTGTACCAGTATGACAGATCCGAGTATGATATGAGGGATTCGGATCTAACATATCAACTCTACGGTGGAGAAGGCCCTGATACTACGGATCTTTCTGTATCTTATCCAGGATTTGTTGAGAGAAGTTTAGGCCTTAGAATAGAGGACTGTGATCCTGAAAGCGGTTACTGTTCGTACAATGAGGTTGTAGGCAACGATCCTTTGGTTGTGGAGCGGTGGATAGATAGCTTTGGATATCCACAATGGGCGGGAGGAGAACTGAAGAGTACCGGAGTTCAGAAGTATGATGCTTCTATTACTGATTATGTAGATCGTGAGGATGCTGAAAGAGATATGTCGGGTAGAGCAGCTGTTAATAATCCTTTACAGGGAGCCATATTCAGCAATCCGGAAGTCGAGACATGTGGTAATGGGGACAGAAACATGAATGAGGGGAAGAACGTAGGATGTCCTGAAGACTGGGGCTTCCTCGATGATCTAACTGTTGATGGAGAGACAAGGACTGCACAGCAATCCTCTAATGATATCACGGATGAGCTAAAAGACTCGTTTACTGTGGATGTCGGTATAAATCATGGTGCTCCGGTTGAGCAGTCTGATCCTCCAACTTATGAGATGGATCTTCTGGGGCTTGAAGCTGGAGGAGAAGATACTATAAATATACAGTCTCCAGAGGGAAGGCCTAGAACTGAAGAGCTCTACGAACACGATGGTATTAGTGCAGCACCTGATTTCTTCGCCGATGGAAGGGAGATAAAAGTCGTTTACCCGTATGCTTCAGAGACGACGTATACCCAGGTCTCTGACGTTGATCTAGTGGAGTCAAGTATAACGCATTATACTCAGACCGGCTTCCGTGTTCCAACTTCATGTGATTTCGGAGGTACTGATGGAACCAATGTTAGCTGCCAGTCAACCGGTAACTCTTACTGTTTGACCAGTGATGTAGTGACTAACAGTGTAAGAAATTATTCGATTGCAAGCGATACCAGAGAAGTCCAGATTCCTACAAAGGCATACCGTACAGAGGCAACGGATGATCCTCTAAACAATCCCGGATATGTTGAAGATATTACTGACAGAGGCTTTACTGTAAATGTTGAACGGGATATAGAAACAGGTTGGGGAACGCACCCTGCAAATAACTGTCCTACAACTACCGATGAAATGGAGTGTGATTTCGAAGAAGGAGATTCCGATCCATGCTCACCTTCAGATTATGAATACATATGGACAGACAGCGCTCCGGATTATGATGGAGACGGTGAAGGAGGAGATTCTTACACTAGCACAGTAACACATGATACAGATATAGTATATGAAGACATTGAGTTCCGTGAAAAAGCAGTGTTCAGTACTGTTTACGAGGACAATCAAAATCTGCCTTCGGAGGCCTCTTCCAAGGAAGCTTTATTCAATGGCCATTATAATCTTGACAATATAGTTTATAATGGACCTTACTATTCTCCTGAAACCAATTATCTAAACGATGACTTTGCTAACAGTCCTGCGGTCTCTTCTTCAAGTTTTGAGGTAACTGTCCAGGATGGAACATTCCATTCCAAGCGTGACTATTACGGAGTGTTTGATGTAGATGGAACAAATGGATTCGGCGACTCTTTCATTGCTGTAAAGGAAGGAAGCAAAACTCAGAGCATTCCGGCATTTAACAAAGAGACAGCTATCGTAAGTCCTTCAGGAGAAAAAGTCGGGAACGATGAAGGGTTCATGGAGGCCCAAGAGACTAATTTTGTGGATGTAAGCGAGTATTCTCCTCCAGGCCAGTGTCCTGACGGGATAATCTTCTGCGTTGCAGCTGTCGATCTATCTGTGAAAGAATGGAGCGACTGGGATAGCCCAACACAGCCAGAATCCGAGTTTGAAACAATAGATACTATACATGTAAACGAGTCATTTGGCGCTTGCCGCAAGTATCAGGAGCTAATAGGCGGCGCCCACCAATCAATATTAAGATGCCAGTATGATTACGGGGAAGACTTCCCTAACGAGCCCGTTCCATTCCACAAGCCAAATGTAGTTGGAGGTGATGGCTCATAAACTTCGATAAAGGCCTCAAAATCCTGATTCTGGCTTTAGTATTCATTACGGCAGTCCAGTTCGGTGCTTCCCAAGGAGCAGTCTTAGACACCAGAGATGAATACTGGATTTACTTTGAAGGCCCCGAGGCTAATGAGCAGCTTGCAATGGATTATCCTAACGTTCTAGAAGGCCGGACAAGTTATGAGGATTCGTGCTACTTCAACAACACGGTTTATAGAGAGGGAGAAGTCAAAGATATAGGGCAAAAGATTGTAACTAATGATGGAGGTGCTGTCAGCTTTGAAGCAGGAGGCTGGCATCCGGATAAAGAAGTATGTCTGAACATCGGAGGCCAAGGAGATGATGTTGCATCCGGACAGAAAAGAGAAAGTGATAACTACCGTGGCGGAGACAAAGGAGGAGAATGGTGGGATCTTGATCAATGGGAAGTCACACAGTACCTGAGAAATAACGCAGGATCAGTCCACTCAGATGCATGGAGAGATTACTGGGTTGAACAGCCTGATTCAGCTTCCTCTCAGGACTCAACAGGTATAATAGAGGGAAGCGGTATAGCCATGGAGGATGACTGTTCAACTTTCCTTGAGTGTGAAGATATCCGCAGTAATACAGGATTCGATGATCCATTTGCAGCTAACTTTACTGAAGGAAGTCTGGACGACGACAATAATATTGATACAGATACTCCTTTTTCGATAAGAGGCCTCAATAACTATCATAATCGTGTACAGGCAGGAAACTCGACAGGACATCCTGACGGAAGTCAGGGATCAGGAAACACCCAGGATCAGGAAACACCTATAGAAGGCCTTCAGGATGAACCTCTTCAGAACAGTCATATTGATCCTGAAGACGACGAATGGGCTATGACTCCTACACTGGGTTACGTGATTGCAAATGATGGTACTCCGCTGAGGCCTGGAAAATGCTACGGTGCTGAAAGAGTTCAGGGAGTAGATAAGAACAAGAGACAGGCCACTTACGCCAACTCTTTTGCTAATGTTTCTCAAGAGTACGATGGAGGCCTCAGCAGTCAGAGCAGATTTAATTCTCTGGGACTGGCATTTCCTGAAGACTATTCTGAGGATGGTAACTGGATCAATCCAGATAATGATTATCGGTCTGCTACGCTTGGAGGATTCTCATGTGATCTTACAGGTAAGGACTGGGGATTCGGTTTCTCAGAGGTTAACCAGTTGAACACCGATTTTGTCTGTCGTGAAGGCGACTGTGATAAAGAGGGTGATCCATACAATCCTGATGATAGTGGTTTCAATCCAGAGAATCCTCACAGTGTTTCTGCCGAGGCGGAGGATCTGAACTTTGATTACGCTAATGATCCTACTAGTCATGAACAGGATAATCTTGAGCAGTATCCTGATGCTTGTGGGGATGATCAGAATGAATATCTGATTCGTGAACACGCTGCTACTTACGGTGGAGAGAGCAATCCAAATCTTGAAGGAAGATCTGATTACTATGCTTGCGCTGACAGGCCTACGGACTGTGTATTCGATGGAGAGGTCTACAGTCAGGGAGAGCTTGTGGATGTGCAGGGAGAAGGAGGGAGGGAGGCAGGAGTCAACTCAATAGATCAGGAAATCTGTGTTGATCTTGATTCCTCAATCCCTGGAGGAGAATGGGTAGATCCGGACAATGAGTCCATTAGAGAGTTCCTTATAGGAGATGGGACTAGAGATAACCCGGAGTACTATGTCCGTGATGAAGAACCGATAGAAGGCCAGCCAGGACGCGTGGTCTGGCATGATGGGGATGATACTCCGGGAGCAAGAGAAGCAAGAATTTCTCCTTACAACCCTGCCGAGTTTGAAGTAGGATATGCATTGGAGGATGATTGTGATCCAGCACTCAGAGACAGTATAAACAGCGGATGTGATGATTCAGGCCTCTACGAGGAACTGATTCAAGGCCAGTTCGTATACTCGCCATTCAAGGAAGGTATGTACGCTGATGATGCAAACGTTTTCGAAGGCTTTGCAGTAAGAACATACGTTGGGGATGGGACAAGTGATGGAACAAGCGCTGAACATGGGGCCTCAAATGGTCAGGATGAGGAGAATACGGATGGCGTAGTCTTCGATTCTTCTGATGAGTGGCCTACTGCTAATCTTAATGATTCAAGTATTGATAGACTGGAGGATACATGGGCAATCTCTAATTATTCATACCATCCTGTAGGCCCTACAGGCCATATATGGGAGAATGGATCATGCTATGGAAGATCGCCTCTTGATGCTGGAAACAGTCAAGGAGAGTACATAATAACTAAGAATGAGAAGGTGATGGGTAACTCCTTCGCAAAAGCAGTTGACTTCAATGATGACGGTACTAAGGAAGGAGTCTGGGTTGATCCTGATATAACGAACAAGACAACTTTGACAGGAGGAACGAGCTGTGCGATCAACGGAAACGACTGGGGAATAGGTTTCAATACAGGATCAGGTCTAACGGTTACCGATAACAATACTAATCCTAGATATGAGCCAGAGGATCTTCACGCTGCTACAGGAAACATTACTTTCGATATAAATTCCGATCCTGATGGCATAGGATCAGGTAGAAATCTCCAGCAGTACCCTGAGGCCTGTGGGGATGATCAGAACGAGTATCTGATCCGTGAACACATGGATAGTAGAGATGACACGGAGCAGAAGCCAAATCTTGGCCGTAAAAACATCTATGTCTGTGCTGATCGTATATCTGACTGCGCTTTCCACGGAGAAGTATACAGCGAGGGCCAGGTAGTGGATGTTCAGTCATACGGTAGAGAGGAACGTGGTTCTAACTCTGTAGATGAGGAAGTCTGCGTTGATGTTGATGAGACTGTTCCTGGAGGAGAATGGATTGATGTGGATAACGAATCTATCAATCAGTTGCTCAAAGGGGAGGAAGACGACGGAGAAACTTACACTGAGGACGATCCTGATACATACAACGGACTTGTAAGAGCTAATTCAAGCTATGATGGCGATGGCGTTAAATGGTTCACAGATAGCTACGGGCCTGCTGCTGAGGTAGAGTTAACTCCTTACAATCCACTGGATTATTCTGATGGATATGCACTGGAGGATGACTGTGGGCCTGATGTAGAGTTCTGTGAGGACTCAGGCCTTGCAAATACTCATATGGAGGGGAGGGCGGTGTATTCATACTTTGAAGAAGGTAGGCCTGAAGATGACAGAATCAATTCTCTTGTTGAGGATGGTAGCGAGGATGAAATAGTTGCTGGAGAGGTGTTCACAGGAGTTTCTGTCAGGACATGGGTGGGATATGCCAACGGTACAGCTAGTTACGAGCATGGTGCCACAAACAATCAGGATGAGGAGAATACGGAAAATACTGTGTTTGATTCATCTGATAACTGGCCTACAGAGAACTTGAATGATTCAAGTATTGATAGACTGGAGGATACATGGGCAATCGCAAATACCACTGAGAAGGCTGTAGGGCCTACAGGAAGGCCTTATCCGGAAGGAAAGTGTTATGGTCGTAGCCCGCTAAGTGTCGATGATTACCAGGTAACTAAGAATGAGAAGGTGATGGGTAACTCCTTCGCAAAAGCCGTTGATATCAATGGAGATGGCACTTCCAGGAAGAAAGGTGTCTGGGTGAATCCTGATTCCACAGTTGACTCTGCTCTTACAGGAAATCTTTCCTGTGATCTAAACGTGACTGACTGGGGATTCGGATATAATGCAAGTACTGATGCCGATTTACAGGTTATCCGTGGAGATGCAAGAGAGTTCGGATACGACAGGGATGATCCTCATGTTGTAGTCGGAGACATACCTTTCGATATCAACTCGGATCCTAACGGCGTAGGAGAAGACGAAAATCTTCAGCAATACCCTAACGCATGTGGCGATGACAGAAACGAGTACCTTATCCGCGAACACCGTGATACCGCCGACAGCACCGAACAGATGCCAGATCTTACAGAGGACGATATATACGGCTGTACAGACAGGATCAGTGACTGTGTATTCAATGGTTCCATATACAGCGAGGGCCAGGTAGTAGACATACAGTCATACGGTAGAGAGGAACGTGGAACCAACTCAATAGATGAAGAAGTCTGTGTAGATGTAGATGAAAGTATTCCTGGAGGAGAATGGTACGATGTGGATAACGAATCACTGAACCAGTATCTGAAAGGGGAACAAGGCCTCTATACAGAGGATAATCCTGATACGTACACCGGAGTGGTAAGGGAAAACGCAAGTTACAGCGGCGATGGCGTAAAGTGGTTCACAGATAGTTATGGGCCTGCAGAAGAAGTAGAAATCTCGCCGTTCAATCCTTTGAACTATTCTGATGGATACGCTTTGGAGGATGACTGTGGGCCGTCAATCGATTACTGTGAAGACTCTGGAGTGGAGGATACTCATTTCGAGCCTGATGCTGTGTACTCGTTCTTTGAGGAAGGGCATATAGGCGATGACAGGAGGCCTAGTCCGGAAGATGATACAAAGCCGGATCCGAACAGCGACTACTTTGAAGCTATCTCTGTAAGAATGTACGTTGGATTTGCTAACGGTACTGCGTCAGCTGAGCACGGTGCTACAAACGGTCAGGATAAGGAGAACGTGCCAGATAATCTTGATTTCAACGTTACGAAGTGGGGTAAGACTGTATCGCTAAATGATTCTACGATTGATCCGCTTGAAGACACATGGGCTCTTTCAAACAGGACTTCTGCGATCGTTGGACCTACAGGAAAGGTCTACAGTGAAGGAAAGTGCTACGGACAGAACGTACTTGATCAACCCGACTACCAGCTTACAAAGGCTCAGAAAGCTGTAGGTAACTCGTACGCCATGACTGTTGACGTAAATGGAGACGGTACATCAAAGGAGAAAGGTGTATGGGTGAATCCGGATTCAACCGTGAAATCCGCTACTACAGGAATCCTTTCATGTGAACTAAACTCTACTGACTGGGGTTATGGATTTGATCTAGGTAACAACTCTGATCTACAGATTATCCGTGGAGATGCACGCGAGCAGGATTACGATAGAAGCGATCCTCATGTAGTTGCCGGGCCTGTACAGTTCGATATAGAGTCTGATCCAGGTGCTGCGGAGCAGGATCACTTGCAGCAGTATCCGGGTGCCTGTGGAGATGATAGAAATGAGTACCTTATCAGAGAACATCACAGTCCTATTGAAGGCCTTGAACATGATCCATCTCTGGAGAGAGATAATATCTACGGATGTGCGGACAGGATCAGTGACTGTACATTCCAGGGAGAAGTATACAGCGAGGGCCAGGTAATCAACGTGGAGAATCAGAGTAGTGAGAGAGGCGTTGATTCTGTGGATGAAGAAGTCTGTGTAGACGTAGATGAAAGTATTCCTGGAGGAGAATGGTACGATGTGGATAACGAATCAATCAACCAGCTTATCAAGGGAGAAAACCATATCGGTGATAATACAGCGTCTTATCAGAATTCTTTCGTTAGAACAAAGGAAAACTATGACGGTGACGGCGTAGTATGGTTCAACGATAGCTTTGCACCGGCAGAAGAGGCCGAAATTTCGCCTTATAACAATATTACTTATTCCGATGGATATGCATTGGAGGATGACTGCGCAGAGAATATTCAGTACTGTTCCGATGAAGGCGCCACAGAACAGCATTTCACTCCTGATGCTGTGTACTCGTTCTTTGAGGAAGGAAGGCCTGAAGACGATGCTAATGTCTTCGAAGGACGCAGCGTCAGAATGTACGTTGGATACGCCAACGGTACAGCTAGCTACGAGACAGGCGCCACGAATGATCAGGATACAGAGAATACTTATGGCCTTGAGTTCGATTCAACGGAGTATGACTGGCCTACCGAAAACTTGAATGATTCTACGATCGATCCGCTTGAAGACACCTGGGCATTGTCAGCAAGACTTGAGTGGCCTGTAGGCCCTACAGGAGAGGTCTGGAGGAATGGTTCCTGTTACGGGATGAACCCTTGGAACTCACCGGATGCCGACTGGGTGACAAAAGATCAGAAAGTCGTTGCCAACTCTCTTGCAATGGCGGTTGATGTCAACGGATATCCTCCTGAAAATGCGCACTATGATACTTCAGAGATTGCGGATCAGAAGAAAGGTGTATGGGTGAATCCGGACTCCAGTGTAAGATCTGCTACCTCCGGAGGAACAAGCTGCGATCTGAACGCTACTGACTGGGGATTCGGTTACAACCTCGGAGATGGTGAAGAACTACAGCAGATTGAAGGAGACATCCGCGAACAGGGATACGATCCGAATGATCCGAACGTAGTTGCCGGAGATATCAAGTTCGATATCAACTCGGATCCTAACGGCGTAGGTGTAAGTGAGAACTTGCCTCAGTACCCTGAGGCCTGTGGAGACGACAGAAACGAATACCTGATCAGGGAGCATAGAAGCCTTTCAGACAACTCTGAGCATAATCCGCAGCTAGATGATGAGGATATCTACGTATGTGCAGACAGGCCTAGTGACTGTGCTTACAACGGTGAAGTGTACAGTATGGGCCAGAAAGTTGATATTTCAAGTGAGAGCGATGACGAGGAGCTTGGAGTAGGTTCTGAGGATGCAGAGATATGTGTGGACTCCAATCCGGAGATTCCGGGAGGAGAGTGGCAGGATGCAGATAATGAAACTAATAGAGAACATGTAATTGGAGACGGTGATCCGAACAAGACTGAGACGTATGATGGATTTATCAGCTACAGGAACGGAAGCGGAAACGTCCACTGGTTCAACTATACTTGGGGTGCAGACGTTGATTATCCTGCAAGAGAGGCCATGATTTCGCCGTATAATCCTGTAAATTATTCTACAGGATTTGCTCTTGAGGATGATTGTGGGCCTGAAGTCAGTTACTGTGAGGATACAGGCCTTACACAGACGCATATGAATAATGACAGCGATCCAAGTGACGATCTTGTGTACTCTCCGTTTGTTGCGGGTGAAGGTGCTGATGACTATGACGTATTCGATGGTACGGTTGTCAGGATGTATGTTGGTGGAAGTGCCGAACACGGTGCATCGAATCCTCAGGAGGATCAGAATGTTTTCGAGAATCTCCCTCAGTTGAACGATTCCACAATTGACAGGAATGAGGATACATGGGCGATCGCGGGAGAGCCTTACTATGCTGTAGGGCCTACAGGGCATGTATACAAGAATGGTTCGTGCTATGGAAGGTTCAACAGTGAGACAAAGGCTGGAACTGTCGTAGCTAATTCGTTTGCATATGCTCATGATGTCGATGGCGACGGCCAGAAGGAGGGTGACTGGGTTGATCCGGATAACTATGAAGACGCAGTTCTGAATGGATACGGTACCTGTGAGCTCAGCAACATG
Organism: Candidatus Nanosalina sp. VS9-1; assembly: GCF_047555085.1. GTDB lineage: Archaea > Nanohalarchaeota > Nanosalinia > Nanosalinales > Nanosalinaceae > Nanosalina. Next base: position 424,461 of record NZ_CP180230.1, read on the forward strand.
TCCGACTGGGGAATGGGATACAACAACCAGTCCAGAGATGAACTCAGAATTATACAGGGAGATGTACGTGAAAGAGGCTACAATGATACAGAGGACTGGAAGTTCCACGTAGTTTCAGGGCCTATCCAGTTCGATTCCGAGAATGATCCTGGGACTATGGAACAGGACAATCTTCCACAGTACCCGAACGCATGTGGAGATGATCAGAACGAACATCTGATCCGTGAACATATGAGCGACTCCACGAAAGATGAGGCAAGGCCTGCACTGGAGAGAGATAATATCTACGGCTGTGCTGATAGAGTAAGCGACTGTGTTTACAATGGCTCTGTATACAGTGAGGGACAGACAGTAGATATCTCAAGTGTAGGAAATGATGCCGAGGCCGGCCTCAATTCGACCGATACAGAGGTCTGTATAAATACTGATGACAGGATTCCGGGAGGAGAATGGCATGATATCGACAATGTTGAGTGGCGTGACTATCTGACAGGTGCAAACGATACAGACTGGGACTACGAAGAGGACAATATTTCAAGTTACAAGAGGCTTGTTGAGCCTGAGACAGGAGATCACTGGTTTACAGATGATCACCCAGCAGCTCTGGAAGTAGAGCTGTCACCTTTCAATCCATTGAACTTCTCCGATGGATACGCGCTTGAAGACGACTGTGATCCTGACCTGGCGTACTGCGCCGATATTGGAGAAGAGAACCAGTACATGCCTGGATATGCAGTTTACTCGGCATTTGAAGAAGATGTTGGAGAGGACGATTCCAACGTTTTCGAGGGAAGAGCTGTAAGAATGTACGTTGGATACGCCAACGGTACTGCATGGGCACACCACGGCGCAACAAATAATCAGAGCGAGGAAAACAGTGGAGAACTCAACTTCAACGTTACAAAGTGGGGTAAGACAATTCCACTTAATGACTCCACTATCAACAGAAGAGAAGACACATGGGCTATCGCAGACAGCACATCTGATGTAGTAGGCCCAACAGGAAAGCTCTACGATCCTGGCAAGTGTTACGGCGGCACTCCTTCCACAGAGGATGAAGACTGGGTCTACAAGAACGAGACTGTTGTAGCAAACTCATTCGCCTATGCACAGGAAGTCAACGGCGACGGCAACGAGGAAGGAGTCTGGGTGAATCCTGATTCCACAGAGAAATCACTTACACAGGGCAACTTCAGCTGTGAACTGAACACCAGTGACTGGGGAATCGGCTACGATACAGGAGAAGGAACAAATCTTCAGGCCCACTACGGAGAGCCAAGAAGCAGTGGATACGAGGCCTCTGATATACACGCCGTCTCAGGGCCTATACAGTTCGATATAGAGTCTGATCCTGGAGAGAAAGAGCAGATGGATGAGCCTCAGTTCCCAAGTGCCTGTGGAGATGATCACAATGAGTATCTGATCCGTGAGCACGGCTCTAACGTTGGGAATGAGTTCAGGCCTAACCTTTCACGTGACAATATTTACGGCTGTGCGGACAGGATCAGTGACTGCGTGTACAACGGCGAAGTCTACAGTGAAGGACAGACAGTAGATATTTCAGAGGCCTCTGCTCCGGGAGAGAATCCTGAGCGTGGAGATGATATTGCAGATGAGGAGATCTGTCTTGACCTGGATAAGAGCATCCCTGGAGGAGAGTTCTATGATAAGGATAACAACTGGACTGTAGAGAGCAAGATCCGGGAGATCGCTGATCAGCCTGACAAGACATGGGAGAGAATAGAGTACTTCGAAGATCATGATTTCAGCAGGAATCCTGGAACTGACTGGAAGAACAGAACTCACAAGCTGAACAGGACAGACTTCGGATTCTTCAACAACTCCGGATTCACAGAGGCAGAGTACGAGAGTTACAGGCCTTCAGGATACGCCACGGAGGATGACTGTGGAACAATCATGCAGAGGCCTTCTACAGGGCCTTGTGGGGATGTAGGTTCGGATACACAGAATATTTCATGGTTTAACGCAGGTAACTTCTCCTTTATCCCGAACAATCCTGAGATGCAGGAAGGTGCTCCACAGGACAACTTCGATGATTTCTACGGTTTCACCGGCTACCACAACATGATTGATGACTCTTCGGATCAGTTCGAGCCAGGTGCAGCTACACAGAGAAACTGGAATCTATCCGATGTCTACGGTGAAAACTACAGGGTATACGACAGCAGGGACAGCACACCAGGACCTGATAAATGGGCGCTCACACGGTTCATGAACTACTCGGTCGATAACCGTGGAAACGGCTATCCTCCAGCTACGGAGAACAGAGCAGGATGCTTCTACAGAGATGGAGTGCAGGAAAGAACAGATGTCGATGATCAGGGTGTAGACAAGAAGGACAAGATATTTGGAAACTCTGTTGCGGCAGCAAATGATTACGATAACGACGGAGAAGTTGAAGGTGTCTGGGAGGATCCTGACGATGTAGGCGTCATGTATGCAAACTTCAGCTGCGATATCACAGGCCCTGACAAGGGATACGGATTCGATACCGGTGATAATGAAGGAGAGTTCAGCTACAAGAATGACGACAAGAGCACGCACGTCGTTACGGGAGATATCGCATTTGCTGTCACCGATGGAAAGACAGGAGCCTTCGAACAGGAGCCTCCGGTCTGTGGAGACGATCACAAGGAGTACCTGCTTGAAGAGCTGGGAGCCACACAGAACAGTCTTGAAGGAACAGGACAGTGGGGCTGCGGAACCGATAGAAACGACTGTGTGGCCAGAAGCGGAGGAGAATACGCACTTTACCGTGAAGGAGACACCGTCAATACTAATGAGGCCTCTGAAAAATTCGGACGCTCAAAGGACGATGCAGAGGTCTGTATGCAGAGAACACAGGATACCTACGGCGTATGGTACGATCAGGATTACGGCCCTGAACTCTGTCAGGTCAACAATCTCTACGGATCAGCAGGTGTAAGATGGATAAGCCCTGAATACATCGACAGAAAGCCTTACTCCGTAGTAGAGGGAATCAATGATGATATGAATCCTTACCTTGCCGAGAACTCTGGAGACTTCAATAAATCAACTCAGGGCAACGTTACAAAGTATCTGAATAATCCAGAGGACAGGACTCCGGTGCCTACAGGAAAAGATGTCAACAGATCTGTAGACAGTTATTACTCCGACTACAACGCATGGAGTCCAACAGATGAGTACCTGAACTACTCTGCCACGAAAGGATTCTGTGGAGGAGACGACGAAGGAGAGAACATCGTCGTACAGCAGGCATCCACAGAACTTATTCAGACAAACTACTCGGTCATAGGTATCGCCGATGATCCTGACGACTGCGTACTTGATGGATCAAACTACGACTCTGTAGGACATGACAAAAGAAAACTATACAGCCCAGGAGACGAAGTAGATCTTGATCTGGGACAAAGCCAGAGAACAATCTCCTGCTACTCCGGACAGTGGTTCGCAAACTGGCCTGTAACATTCCTGCAGGAAAACGTCTCAGTAGAGGCCACTACAGAAAGAGAAATTCTGTTCAAGGTAATCAATGTCCGAAACACAGAGACATCATACGAAGTAAACATGGACGTTGATGAGGAGCTTGAGGCCTTCACACAGTTCAGCGGATACGACGGCGACTCGTTCACCACGACAGTCCCAGCAGAGTCCTCACGCCAGTACAGCATCCAGGTCTACGGACAGAATAATGACATCGGGCCTGCAAATATCAGTATAAGTGCAAACTCGCTTACAGGAGATATAGAAGGATCTGATGAAGTCACAGTAGATGTAGTGGAAAACGTGGATACATCAGGCACTACATCCCAGACAACTTCAGAAGTTCCAGGCCTGCTGCCGGTACACCTGATCTTCCTGATGCTGCTATCAACACTTATCTACTACAGAAGACTGTAAAACAGAAGTCTGACTATCTAAAAGCTGAAAAAGACCGGAGATAAGAAGTAAACGTATGAAATCAGCCAGAGAAATCCTCGACTCGATGATAGAAAAAGGATCCCATGAAATAGACAGGGATACCGATGGATTGCTGCTTTCAAGCTTTTCAGCAGGCCTTGACATAGGATTCGGGCCTCTACTGATGGGAGTAATACTTACTCTTTCAGTTGGCAGTTACGGTGACTTAAGCACAGAGCTGCTTCTGGCAAGTGCTTACTCTGTAGGATTTATCTTTGTCATACTCGGAAGATCGGAACTTTTCACAGAACACACTGCGCTGGCGGTGATGCCTGTAATCGATGGAGAGGCCTCCCTGAAAAGTCTTGGAAGATTATGGGGGATAGTCTACGCAGGAAACATTATAGGAGGCCTGGTATTTACAGGCCTTGCCGTACTTCTTATGCCAGGCCTTGGAGTTATCAGTCCGGAGGCCTTCGGAACAATTGCATCCAAACTTGTTACTCATCCGCTTCACTGGCTGTTGATTGCAGGAGTGTTTGCAGGATGGCTGATGGGATTACTGGCATGGCTGATTTCCTCGGCAGAGAACACGATAAGCCGAGTATTCTTCATCTGGATGGTCACAGCAACTATAGGCATGCTGCATCTTCCGCACAGCATCGCAGGAAACGTCGAAGTTCTGTTCGGCCTCTTTACGACTAACAGCGTCACTGTAATTGATTATCTCTCCTTCCTTTCACTGGCAACGATCGGAAACGCCATAGGAGGAGCGATATTCGTAGGCCTCATGAAGTACGGCCACGTCACAAGAGGCGCAAAATAACACAGGACTCAAGTAACTTTCAAAACTTTTCCCGGAGAAACACTTGTTTAGAGGCGCAAAAATATGATTCGAAATTCAAAGAATTTCTGTATCACGCAGAAAACACAAGGTGTTTTCGAGTGAGTCAGGAACTCGGGATCACGGTAGATAAACATCAGGATACTTCAGAATGGTATACACAGGTAGTCAAGAAGGCAGGCCTTGCGGATTACGCGCCTGTCAAAGGCTGCATGATAATCAAGCCTTACGGCATGAAGCTCTGGGAATCGATCAAGGAAAACTTCAATGATAAGATCACGGATACAGGAGTTGAAAATGCTTACTTCCCGCTTTTCATCCCGGAAAGCTACCTTGAGAAAGAAGAGGATATTGTGGAAGGATTCGATCCCGAAGTTGCATGGGTGACACACGGAGGAAACGAAGAACTGGAGGAAAGACTCGCAGTAAGGCCTACATCCGAAAGTATAATTGCACCATACATGAGCGACGAAGTAAGAAGCCACAGAGACCTGCCGCTGAGGCTCAACCAGTGGGCCAACGTCGTACGCTGGGAGCCTACCGATACAAGGCCTTTCCTGAGAACTCGAGAATTTTTGTGGCAGGAAGGCCATACAGCACACGCAACAGAAGAAAGTGCCGACGAGGAAACGATGCTGCGCCTAGAACAGTACCAGGAAGTGATCGAGGACCACTTGGCTATTCCTTCGATTCTTGGTTACAAGCCGGAGCACGACAAGTTCCCGGGAGCGAAGTATACTACAACGATTGAGACACTGATGCCGGACGGAAAAAGCATCCAGTCAGGTACTTCACACCAGTTAGGCCAGCACTTTGCAGAGGCCTTCGATATCACTTTCGAGGATGAAGACTCGGAAACTCAGACAGCGTGGACGACGTCATGGGGCCTCTCAACAAGGACGATCGGTGCCTTGATCATGGCTCACGGCGATGATGACGGCCTTAGATTGCCTCCTTCCGTTGCGCCGCATCAAGTGGTTGTCGTACCTATCTTCCAGGAGGACAATCAGGAAGAAGTCATGGATTACGCGGAAGAAGTGGCTGAAGATCTCGAAGACGAAGGCCTTCGTGTCGAGTTCGATCACAGAGAGCACCGCACCCCTGGCTACAAGTTCAATGAGTGGGAACTGAAGGGAGTACCTCTCAGAGTTGAGGTCGGACCGAATGAGATGGAAGACGACGCGGTTACAACTGTGAGACGAGACACTGGAGACAAGGAGATGGGCATTGACAAAGAAGAATTCATTGAGTCCGCAGAGTCAACTCTTGAAGATATTCAGGCCTCTATGTACAGCGAACTGGAAGATTATCTGCATGAGAACATCAGAGAGGCAGAATCCAAGAACGAAATTTTAGCGACAATCGGCAAGTCAAGAGGCTACGTCAAGACACGATGGTGTGGAAAAGAAAGCTGTGAAGAAGAAGTCAAGGAAGAAGTCTCGGCAGAGATCGTAGTCCTCCCGTTCCAGGAAGACTCGGAACCAGCTACAATACAGGCCTCAGAAGAAGAAATCTCTGGAGAATGCGCAGTCTGCGGAGAAAACGCCGAGAGATGGGCATATTTTGCCAAGAACTACTAGATAGTTCTTTGGTATCTCATTTTTCTTCTTTTTATTCTGATTTTTGAGGATTCTTGTCTTCTACTATATTTACTCTCTGTTCTCTGCTGTATCTTGACTGGAACTTTGCCAGTTTTTCAGCCCTCTGTGTAGCTGCTGGAGGGCTTTCGGCTCTGTTTCTTTCGACGTCTTCTACTGTTCTGTTGAGTATTTCCTCTCTGTTCCCCAGTCCTTCAGGGCCTGATGTATCTGGCCTCACAGCGGTATACTCCGGATCTATTTTTATCTCTATTTCAGGATCATGCTCCAGAATGTTATCCACAACTGTTGAGATGCAGTCGTTCAGCCAGACACCGGCCAGAGTAACTTCTTCTGTTTCTGATGTTATACTCTCTAACTGCTCCTCATTTAGATCGCCGTTGCTGTCGTCTTCCAAAATTTCATCGTATTCGTGAAAGTTGTAAGGCAGGTGTGTCTGATCTTTAATTTCTCTGGGCCTTTTGATGGCCTTGTGATCCAGCGGTAAATCTGATCCTCTATCCAGATACGCCACTGCTGTTGTATGCCCATATTCTTCAAATGCAGAATCTATTCTATCCTCCCAGTGATCGCCGTACAAAGCTTTACCTGAGTCCTCATCAAACTCTCCTCCAAGATAAACAATATCACCGTGAACCACTACCAGTTCATCTTCAGCCATTTAAACACCCGTAAGACTCCCGAAACATAGAATTTGCAGAATTTACAGCAGAAACCATATGTTGTTACTATGCAATAACATTTAAATCTTTTCTTATGTCTGACGCAAGTCTCTATATCGCCTCTTAACGTAAAAACTTTTCTCATACAGTAGTTTTCCATGAGTGATTTCTGGACTGTCACCGAGAATCCTGCTGGATACGGGAAACTGGAGAGGCCTCTGGAATACGTTGTTGAGAATGAACTGGAGGTCTCGGGCCCGGTAAGAATTCTTGATGTGGGGTCTTCGAACGGTGCAGGATTTTCCCGTCTAGTCGATTATCTGGAGGATGAGACAGGCCGTGAGTTTGAATCAGTTAATCTGGATCCGCAGAGTGTCATATACAGTGATCGGGCTCAGGGGAATTCTGATCATCATGTCCGAGGTATGGCAGGCCGTCCTGAGACTTCTTTGCCTGTAAAAGATAATTCTGTTGATCTAGTTGTCTCTAACTATCTTTTGCCGTTCATCGGGAGAAAGAAATCAGAGGAGTTTCCTGGCGAGACACAGTCACAGGCCCTGAATCAGATACACAGTATCCTGAGGCCTGGAGGCGCTGTAGGAATACATGTAGATCCGTATCCTGCAAATGAAGATAGCGTGTCCGATCACTGGGTGCTCAGCTATGAAGATTTCTCCGATTTAGGAGAAGAGACTGAGGCCTTTACACAGTATCCCCTGGTGCCGGAAGAGGGAAGGAATATGTTCTATGGGGATAACAGGGACAGTCTGCCGGATGGATTCTACGACGACTTCCGGGATAGACTGGGATTTTAACTCAGATCTCCATTACCTCGGAAGTTTCGTGGCCTGTTGAGGCCTCTGTGTCTCCGTGACTCATTCCTGTGTCTCTTATGAAGTCGGCGGCCTCGTTGACGAACTGTTTCTCGTAGGTCTCTGTTGAAGGCCTGTACTGCATCTCGAGAGCATCTCTGTTCTCTTCTCCGTGATCTATTTTTCCTGGATTAAAGCCAGCGTATTCGAATCCAAGTCCTTCAAGCTCCTCTGCTGCAGTTGGAAGATATGGGCTGTTGGCATCCAGCGTGAGGCCTATCCAGTAATCCTGATCGTCTTCATCTTCCTGTATCTGGCTTTGAGCTTCCCCGATCTCCTGAAGTACGTCGTTCCATGTGTAGTCTCCGCTTTCGTCTTCCACGATCTGTACTTCGGCGAAGTTCATAGGATCGCCGACAGCTTTCGGCTTCACTTTGTAGTTTCGATTACGGTGCTCTGTATGCGCCGTATTAACTGTTCTAGTTATAGCATCAAGGCTGGAATCTCTTTTTGCATTGATGTTGTCCCTTGCTGTTGTAACGATGTCTCCAGCTGCTTCCGGCACATAAACTTGCTCCTGCTCATTCTCTATATGGGAATCAGCCCAGATCATATCGACTACAGTCACACGGCCTTTACCTCTGTACGCCATCGGGAATTTCTTGTCGTACACTCCTGTCACTGCAAAATCGTGCTGATTAGCAACGTGCTGAGTTGCAGCAGATTTATCCGCCAGTAACTGTGTATATGCGATATCTACAGGATCATCAGGATCAGCAACCATGCCTGAAACTGTATCAAGGCGATCAGAGAACAACTCGCTGTAAACTGTCCGACCTGTGTCACTGGACCGAAGACTTCTATCATCTTCTCTGATAATCGTTGAACCCAGCTCTGCAAGATTATCCTGAAACTTTATCGCACCAACGCCTATGAAATCTCCATCAGAATCCTCAACAGTACGTACAATTTCGGGAGCTTCATCAGAAGACCATTCATCAACAGTCCATTCTCCAACTACCTCATCAGGACTCACGCCGTCAAGTTCCTCATTCATAACCTTCAGAAAGGCCTCCAACTCCTCACTATCAACATACTTCCCGTAATACTTCTCATACTCGTTCTGGAAGGCCTCTGTAATATCCTCTGCGTCTTCAGGCCTTGAACGCCTTATTTCCTCGTTTATAGATGTTTTTCCATCTGTTTCTGCCATTCAGGCAACCACCTGATGCGTGTGCGTGTTTCCGGTATGCGTAATTTTTTGTTCACCTCAAGTATATAGAGAATCTCTCTTCATCGAGCCCTGTCAAAAAATTTTCCAGGTCTCTGGAAGAGAAAGCTAGAGCTGTCAGTGATAGAAATAGTGGCTATACTCTGAAAATGTGCTAATGTGACCACTGACTGACAACATATAACTCTAGTTTTGTACCTGTTTTTAAGAAACTTTTCTCTGAACAGGCTACAGGCCTACTTTCTCCTTGCGGCTTCGAACTTCTCAACTTTACCCTGAACTTTTTCCAGGAGGCCTTCCTGATCTACGTCCTTCACTTTTCCGTTTTCCATGACTGTTTCGCCGTTGACGATCACTTTCTCCGGGTGCCCGGTGTAGGAAAAAACGATGTTCGATACCAGGCCCTTTTTTCCGTAGAAAGGAGTCATCTCCGGGTCATCGAGATCTATGACAACTATATCGGCTTTTTTACCTTCCTCTAACGAGCCTATCTCGTTCTCCAGGCCTAGAGCCCGGGCTCCGTTGATAGTTGCCATATCAAGCACCTGTTGCTCGTTGATATCCCGTGGATCAGCCAGTTTGTGCACCAGTGCAGCAGTCTTCATCTCCTCAAAAAGATTGAAATTATTGTTAGATGCAGGCCCATCGGTTCCCAATGCGACATTGACATCCATGTTCATAAGTTCCGGTATCTCTGCGATGCCGCTTCCAAGCTTAAGATTAGCTGCCGGATTATGCGCTACGTTCGCCTTTCTATCTGCGAAAAGCTGTTTATCCTCCTCTGAAAGCCAGGCCGCATGCGCCGCTACAACGCTCGAATCGAAAAGCCCAAGATCATCAAGATACTGTGTAGGAGTTAATCCTTCCTCCTCAAGAATATCGCTGTTCTCCTCCTCAGTCTCCGAAACATGGATATGATACGGAACACCGTGCTTATCCGAGAAATCCTTCATCTCCTTCAGAAGCTCCTCACTACACGTGTAGACTGCATGAGGTGCTATAGCAGGCGTCACCAGTTCATGATCCATATACTTCTCAACGGCATTCTTCGCCTCATCTATACGCTCCTCTCCCTGTTCATCCCAGTCGAACAGGCCTCTTGAGACGACGGCACGGATACCTGCATTCTCTACTGCTTCAACAACCTCATCAGGCCTCTCGTACATATCGTTGAAACATGTCGTCCCGGTCTTCAGCATCTCCACAGACGCAAGCAGTGCGCCGGTGTAGATATCGTCAGCGTTCATCACGTCCTCGGCTGGGAAGATATCGTCCTCCAGCCAGTCCATCAACTGTTTGTTATCTGAAATCCCTCTGAGAAGAGACATCGAGGCGTGAGTATGGGCATTGACTAGGCCCGGCATCACAGCTCTGTTCGAGCAGTCGATAACTTCCTCGCCTTCAGAGGCCTCTACATCACCTATACTCTCTATTTCTCCGTTTCTGATCTTTATGCTGGTGTTTTCCAGTACTTCTCTTTCAGAGTTCTGCGTTACAATGAATCGGATGTTTTCCAGTATCATGAGAAAGGCCTGTGAACTGAAATGTTAAGAAGTGTTGATTTCAGGGTGCAGCGTCAAAAAGCTTGCCCGGTAAAAAGTTACTGTAAGTTGATAAAATGAATTTTGAAGAGTTAGGTATTTCGGAAAGAACGGTTTCGCAGTTAAAGCAGCAGGGTATCACAGAGCCTACAGAGGTTCAGAAGAAATCTATACCAGAAATTTTTGAAGGGAAAGACATGCTTGTCGAATCGGAGACAGGCTCAGGTAAGACACTGGCCTTCTCACTTCCTATAATCGAAAAGGTTTCAGGGGACGACACGAAGGCCCTAGTCCTGACACCGACAAGAGAACTGGCCAAACAGGTATCAGAGGAGATAGAGAAAAACTCTCCCGACAAGATCGAGACAGTAACGATCTACGGAGGAGTAAGCTACGATCCACAGATCCAGGGAGCCAAAAAAGCCAACATAGTCGTCGGAACACCTGGAAGAGTACTGGATCTTCTTAAACAGAAAAAAATCGATGTCTCAGGCCTCGAATACTTTATACTTGATGAGGCTGACAGGATGCTGGATATGGGATTCCAGGATGAACTTGAACAGATCATCAGCTTCCTTCCGGATGAGAAACAGAATCTTCTGTTCGGAGCGACAATCCCAAGAGCACTGAAGAAGATGTGCGACAGATACGATATCGAGCCGGAAACTATCAGAATCAAGGCCTCAGAGCACACCAGAAATCTTGATGCAAAGTACATGAACGTCAAGAAGAACGAGAAACTTTCAACACTGTACACATTGCTGGAGGAAAGGGAGAGAGATCTGTCTATCGTCTTCTGCCAGACAAAGAACACCACGAGATGGCTTGCCGACAAACTCAGGAAGAACGGGATTGATGCACAGGAACTGAACGGCGACATGAGCCAGCACAAACGTGAAGAGATGGTGGAAAAATTTGAAAACGGAGAGATAAAAGTCATAGTTGCGACAGACGTCGCTGCCAGAGGCCTGGATATAGACAACGTTACACACGTCTTCAACTACGATGTGCCGGACACTGCTGATACATACACCCACAGAATCGGAAGAGCAGGGAGGCAGGGACGTGAAGGAGAGGCCATCACACTTCTAGAGAGAAACGATCACGACAAGTTCCGCAGGATCAAGAGAAAAGTCGACATCCCGCGTATGGATGAAGAAGTTGATCTCAAAGACGCAAAAATGTAAATAAGGCCTTTAAGGCCTCTTTTTTATTCCTCAAGGAAGACTGGTTCTCCTTTTTCCAGAATTTTTCTGTCATCAAAGTAGACTGTCGGATTTTCACAGACCGAGTCCCAGTGAATAGCACATGGATTTCGTCTCTCATCGCCTTCATCTATGTAGGAGCAGTTATCTCCGAAGGCGAAATGAACTGTTCCAAGAACTTTTTCATCCTGTAAAGGGTTTCCTATCAGAGTAGCCTCGGGATTCGTTCCAAAGCCGAACTCAGCTATCTTCTTCGTACATGGATGCTCCTCAAAGGCCTCTTCAAGCTTTGAACTCTCTGTTCCTTCGCTTTCAAGTGCAACTACTTCTCCATTCCTAATCTCAACTTTTTCTGCCTTAGGGGAGAAAGGAAAATGATCTATTACGAGCGTCCCAGATATTTTATCTGGATAGCCGTTGGGCTCTCCTGCAGGCAAATTTCCGAAATTACCTGGCTCGTTCAGGATGCCTGTATCCCTGTCATATGTATCGATATCAACTTCAAAACTTAGATCGGTGCCTGAAGGCGTAGTAACTCTTATTTCAGAGGCCTGTTCCAGGAGGCTGTAGACTTTCTCCGTTATCTCTTTCACTCTTTCGTAATCGGCCTGTAGACTGGTGTTCCAGATCTCCTTGCTGACTGTAGGAAGTGTGGCAACTCTTGCACCGGCCTTGTTAGCATCTTTTCGTGCTTCAGTATGTGAAAGAGATTTCATTGTTGGAGCGATCACTACGTCAAAATTTTTCATCGCATCGGCTACATGTTCCGGCGGCTCACCTCCGTAACTGTCTACTTCCTCGTACACGATCAACTCGTGTTCCAGGCCTCTATCCTCAAGTACCTCCATAAGAGAGTCTATAAGATCTTTATCGTTGGAATCATTCAGTACAAGAACTTTTTCGCCCTCTCTAACATCCAGACACTGATTTATTATCGTTTCAGCGCCGTCTCTAAGACTCATTTGTTCTCACCTGGAAAATTCTCATCTATGAAGTCCATAACAATTCTGTAATAGTCGCCGAGGCTATCGATAACTGCGTATTCATCTGGAGCGTGTGCATTGTAGCCTTCAGGCCCGAAGACAACTGCAGGAATCCCGTTCTCCGTCAGGAAACGCATGTCGCTTCCCGGCTCTTTTCTTGAAACTTTACAGTTCTCTTCAAACTTTTCAGCAGAGGCCTTCAGGGACTTGACGAATTTATTTTCCTGATCCGTCGACAGCATTGACTCATTCAAAGATTCCTCAAGTTCGAGGCCTTCAATTTTTCTTAAATCTTCAAGAACTTTCTCGTTCGGATACTCTCTCGCTGTCCGGATATCAAGCCAGGCCTCACATTTCTCAGGTACCTTGTTCGTCGAGTCTCCTGCCCTGACTTTTCCGAGGTTTACTGTAGTCACCCAGTTTTCCCCGTTTTCGTGGTCCTTGAACAGGCCTTTGATTTCAGGCCATTTCTCCATGAATTTCTCCATTGCGTTTTCCCCGTTCCATGGACGTGATCCGTGTGCGGAGAGGCCTTCTGTAGATACTTTTACCTGTAGAATTCCTTTCTGATCGGTGATTATGTCGAGGTAGCCGTCGATATTGTTTGGCTCGGCGGAGATAGCGAATTCAGGACTGTATTTTTCCGAGAAAAGGTATCCTGCTCCGTTGAATCCTCCACGTTCCTCGTCGGAGACTATCATCAGACCGACGCTGGGTTTTTCTTCTTTCACATCTTTCATCGCCGTCATCAGTGCGGCGACACCTGCTTTCATGTCGGCTGTCCCTCTACCATATAGTTTGCCGTCTTTCCTCTCTGTTTCGAACATTTCATCCGGGGCCTCTATCACATCGATGTGGCCGTGAAGCATCAGATCAGGGTTTTCATCTCCGAAAGTGATTACCATGGACGGTATATCATTTTTCTCGTGTCTGGTAACTTCGAATTCAGGATCTGAGAAATATTCTTCGATGAAGTCCAGACATTTGTTTATCTCCTCGAGATTATCGTTCGTTGATTTAAACTCTACAAGTTTCTCCGTTAGTTCAAGTATTTCCTCCTGTTTATCGTCCATAGCTAGACCTTGAAGTTTAACAGACTTAAATTTTCAGTACATATGGATGTCTATGGATTTCGACAGTTTTGAGCAGGCGGTAGATTACGCTGAAGGAGAACATGAAGATCTAGATGGAAGAGAGTTTGAAGCATCTGTAAGAGAATCTCTATCGGCTATGGGGTTCGACACAAGACTTCTGGCGGATGGAGAACTTGACGGAGAAATAGTCAATAATTATGAAGTAGAGACAGATGAAGGAAGTTACAGAATCGAGGTCCGCAGAGATTCATCCGAAGTAGAGATCTACAGTACTCCCGAGGCCTGAATCACAAGAGATAAATCATTCCTTTCCTATTACCTGTTTTATGAGCTCTCAGGCAAGGCCGGAAACTACTTTTGAAAGAGTTCAGAACGCTGCTCCAGAGAAGCTATACGATGATATTCCAGAGCTTACAGGTCTTGATGAGAGATATGTTGTTTTTGAATATGATCTCGGTGGCGGTGTAGGTGTTATACCATCTGAAGAAATAAAGAGAATACTTGAAGAAGGCCGAGAACAGGGAGAGATATTCCCGGTCTTCAGAGGTATAGAAGCCAGCGAGGCCTATGTCAGGAACGCCGTGGAAAACGGAGAAGGCCTGATGACTGCCCGACTTGAAGACGGCGAAGTCTACAGCACCGGCTACATGATTGACGATGAGGAATTGAAAGGCCTGATGACTTTCTCAACCGACTGATACTCTTCTTACATGGTCAACAGGCCCTTTTCCGTGGTCCTGGTAATCTATTCCTGTTGCGTCAAGTGCTTCAAGCGCCGAGTCTATCAACTGTATTTCTCCTGTGCCATCTTTTGAATACTGGAATCCAAGTGCATCGCTTACTTCATCATCATAGTTCATTGCTTCAGGGCTGAATCTTTCTGGTGTAAATCCTCTCTCTGAAAGCTCCTGACTTGCCTCCCAGGCTGATTCATCATTGGCATCAAACTCCACACCAACCCATCGGACATCATCGTCCTCTAGGGCCTGATCTACAGCATCCAGAGCTTCATCTATCGACTGTTCGCCGCCCGGTGTCAACTGGTAGCTCGCCATCTTTCCAACTTCATCGTCGTAAACTTTCTCGGTTAAATGGTATCCAGCGTTCACTTCTTCAGGCCCTACATGGAGATCCCTGCTCAAGGCCTCTCCATCCCGTTCCTCGTTCACTCCGGAAAGAACCTGATCTACAAGGCCTACAGTATCGTCTGTTACAAATACGTCTCTGGAATCTCCTGCAGTGAATTCGTAGTTGCCATCAGGATATACCATCGGTACGACGGTTTCACGGCCTTCTCCGTTGAAGATTTCAGGATACTTGTTAACACTGACGCCTTCCGGTACAGCACCTTTCTTCGCATGACCATGCTGAGTCTTCGCATGTGTGGATGAGACTGGATGTGTGACGTATCTATCCGCATCGGAGTTTCTGGCTACCTGAACTCTCTGATTCACAAGATCCTGATAAAACGGTGCTCCATCCATCTCCTGGAAATCAGGGTCAAGGACAATTCCTCCGAACTCGGCCTCATGTCCACCACGATGGAACTTCACTGAGCCTGTTCCAACTACTGTATCTTCAGGCACTTCCTCTCCGTCTATAACCTGTCCGCCCTTAACCTCTACCACAAAGTTTTCACTATCTCCTCCAGGAATAACTTCCTCCTGAACCATTGCGGGATCAGTAAAGGCAACGAATGGATAATCCTCATAGACAGCGTTGTAGGCCTGTGCTATACCCTGAGCATCCATCTCATCGGCTCTTGCAGGCCTTACATGGTAGTTTACTGCGTCCTGTTCTTGGTCCATTTCCGGCACCGATAGCTTTCGCTTCCGCTATTTGAATGATTTTGAGTTACCTTGGTGTCGTGTGGTTGTATGTTGTTGTGTTGTAGTGTCATAGATTGAGTATCACCAAAAACAGAAACTTTCGAGGCGTATAGAGGCCTCTACAGAATCAGGATAATCAGCAGAATAATAGATACGGCACTGAATCTAGCTGAAGTCAAGTCAGTGCACTTTGAATTTGAAAACTGTGAAAAAACTGTAGAACTGTTAGAGCCAAGGCTAAAGCTATGATAATTACAGCTCTTGCAGAACGCGGCCACCCTTCTGGAGGCCTTCAATAAAACGTCCACCCTTGATTGCCTTGGACATAGACTCTGTTATGACACTATCGTTTAAATACCTGTTGTAAATTCTATGTGTTTTTTCTGCAGGCCTCTATCTTGTGTTTCTGCGGCGTTCGTTCACTCACCTATTTAAATTTGGCATGTCAATCTAAGCGTAGGAAGTTTTTCCTGATTACTGCATTTCTCGGTGATGATTTAATGGAAAATAATGTTCAACAGAAGGGAAAGGATATGAAGGAATTTGAAACCGGTACAACTACTGTAGGCCTTACTACAGAAGAAGGAGTAATCCTGGCAGCTGATAAGAGAGCCTCTATGGGCCGCTTGACAGCTTCCAAGTTTGCGCAAAAGGTCTACAAAATTGATGATAATCTGGGCCTTACTATCGCGGGAAGCGTCGGCGATGCACAGAAGATCGTCCGCTTGATGCGTTCACAGCTGAAGATGAAGAAGCTGGAGACAAAAGAGCTCAGCGTTAAAGGAGCAGGCACACTGCTTGCAAATATTCTTCACGGCAACAAGATGATGCCGTTCATGAACCAGTTCATTCTTGGAGGAGTCGACGATGGAGAGGGAGTTCTCTACGATCTCGATCCTGCAGGAGGCCTGATGAAGCATGAAAAGTTTACAGCAACAGGTTCAGGAAGCCAGATGGCATACGGAGTTCTTGAAGATGACTTCCAGAGCAATCTTGAACACGAGAAAGGGAAAGAACTTGCCATCAGAGCCGTACAGTCCGCTATTGAGAGAGATACAGCATCCGGAAACGGTATAATGGTCGTAGAGATCACGGAAGACGGCTACAACGTAGTAGAGGATAGAGAAATAGAGTCGAAGCTTGCGTAAGCAGGCCTCTCAATATTTTTCTACTTTTTCTATCCTATCCAGAGTTACAGTTCAGAAGTTTACAACAGATGATTCAAACAATTTTTAGGTGATATTACAAAAATGAAAGACTTAGACGATGTCGAGGATCTTCTGCCTGCAGATGCGCAGATAGCAGATCTTAGATATGAAGCATCGGACATAATTGTTTATACAAACAGCAAAGAATTCTTCCTCGATCATTCCGAGGTAATTAAAGAAGTAGTTTCAAAGGTTAAGAAACGAGTGGAGGTAAGGCCTTCACAGAAACTTTTCAGAGACCCTGAGACTGCAAAGAAAAATCTAAAGGAAATTTTAACTGATGAAGCAGGCCTTGAAGATGTTATTTTCCAGCCTTCACTTGGAAAAATGATTATCAGAGCAGAGAAGCCTGGAACTGTCATAGGTAAGCAGGGCTCAGGCCTTCAGGAAATCAGAGAAAAGACTCTGTGGGATCCACAGGTTGAGAGAGTTCCTGCGATCCAGTCAAAGGTAGTTGACAGAGCCAGAGAACTTACTGTAGAGGATCCTGATTTCAGGAAGGACTTCCTCCACGAAGTCGGTGAGAAGATTCGCCTGAAAAAATCTGTAGGCGATGAATGGATAAGAGTTTCAGGCCTTGGAGGATGCAGGCAGGTAGGACGCTCATGCTTCCTGATCCAGACAGAGGAATCCAACGTTTTGCTTGACTGTGGTATCAATCCAAGTGCAGAACCGGGTTCAAAGGAGAACTATCCTTATCTGAATGCTCCAGAGCTTGATCTCAGGGATCTGGATGCTGTAGTTCTTTCACACGCACACATGGATCACTGTGGAATGATTCCGTATCTGTACAAGATGGGATACGACGGCCCTCTTTACTGTACCGAGCCTACAAGAGATCTGATGATTATGCTTACACTTGATTACATAGGCCTGGCTCACGGTGAAGGAGGCGATGCACCGTATGATTCATCACACATCAAGAAGGCTGTGAAGAGAACTATCACGCCTGACTTTGGAGAAGTTACTGATATCACGCCGGACATGCGCCTTACATTGAAGAACTCCGGGCACATCATTGGATCGGCGTTGACACATATCCACGTCGGAGAAGGCCTTCACAACATTCTGTACACAGGAGATTACAACTACGATAATACAGAGATGTTGAGAGCTGCGGATACGGACTTCCAGAGAGTGGAGACGATGATTACAGAATCCACTTACGGAGGACGTGACGATAAACAGACTCCGAGAGACGAATCCAACAAGAAGTTCCTCTCGAAAGTTAAACAGACCTTGAGCAAGGGAGGAAAAGTCATAGTGCCTGTATTCGCTGTCGGCCGAAGTCAGGAAGTACTGGGCCTTCTGGCAGATGAGATGGACAGAGACTACTTTGACTACCCTGTATACATCGATGGAATGATCAAGGGAGCCAACGCATTACACACCGCTTATCCAGAGTTCCTCTCGAACAAGGTACAGGACAAAATCTTCAAGGAGGAAAACTCTCCGTTCATCAAGGATAACGTACAGCCTATTGGAAGCCATTCTGAAAGAAAACAAGTTCATGATGATGGGCCTTGCATCATCCTGACAACTTCAGGAAGTATCACAGGAGGCCCAGTCATGTCATACCTTCAGGAAGAGGCCTCTGATCCGAAGAACTCACTTATCTTCGTAGGATACCAGTTCGAGGGATCGCTTGGAAGAGACATACAGAACGGTGCAGACGAAATCGAGATCAACGGCGAAAAAGTCGAAGTCAATCTCGATGTCTCCAGCGTTTCAGGATTCTCCGCGCACAGCGACAGACAGCAGATAATCAACTTCGCAAAGAATCTGAGGTCTACTCCGAACAGAATCTTCACGAATCACGGAGAAGAATCCAAGTGCTTCTCGCTGGCATCGACACTTCACAAGATTCTTCACGTCGACACATCAGCACCACAGAATCTTGAAGCCAACAGACTCAACTAGAAAATAGAGGCCTAACAGGCCCTATTCCCTACATTTTTTCAAAAATTTCTATAAATGCCTGTAGCCAATACATACGTATGCCGAAGCTTTCGTGGAACAGCAATGATTTCCAGAACAGTCAGGATTCTTCCGGACTCACAGCTGATCAGGTCTCCCATGAAGGAAATTTACAGCAGGGATACCAGCATGGATCATTGACTAGAGGCCTCGTCGCATACTATCCTATGGAAAAAGGAGAAGGCCAGGTACTGCATGATGGTGCGATGGTTAACTTGGGACAGATTAATGGATCGAATTGGACTTCAGGAAGAATTGGACAGAACGCACTCAGTTTTAATGGGAGTGATAATTATGTACAGACATCGACTAAAGGCCCTTATGATCAAGAATCTTGGACGATATGTATTTGGCTGAAAACTTCTGCTACAGGTAATAATGCGGCAATAGGTAATTATGATGGTACTTTTCCACAGGTAAAGATTGTAGTTGATGAAGATGGAAATGGAAAAGCAAAGTTGAGGGTTCGCGATAGCGGGGGTTCAGATGTACAGCCAAGCTCAAATACTACTGTAAATGATGGTCAGTGGCATCATATCGTCGGGCAAAGAAGAAATGGTAAAGTTAATTTGTTTGTAGATGGAGTGAAAGAAAATTCTGTAGATGATGGTACTTCTGAGATAGATCTTACCAGTGCAGATGTTCGTATTGGTTCAAGGGCGGACAATATCGAGTTTTTTGATGGTAAACTTGAGGAAGCACGTTTCTATAATAGAGCACTCTCTAAGCCGGAGATAAATGCATTATATAATCAAGGAAATGGAATTCAGTCAGGAGTCCAGCAAAAGGAAAAAATGGTTCCGGGCCAAAGTGAAGGAGGAGTCTCACGTTGGAAGTTCAACGGCGACTTAACAGATTCTTGGGGCAGCAACGACGGCACAAACAACGGAGCTATGTTTGATACCGGAGTATATGGACAAGCAGCAAAATTTAACGGAAGCAACGACGAAGTTATAATTTCTAACGATAATTCTCTGACAGGTTTTGACTCGTTCAGCGTATGCTGCTGGATGAAACCACCTCGTACTGACTACCAGACCACGGTAGCTATGAGAAGCGGAGATGTGTGGCAACTGGAAAAGGGAGATCCTCAGGCTGGTTACGGCCCTATATTCCAAGTAGATGATGGATCTGGATCCTTTCCAGATGTGCGACACGATTCTTCTCTAATCCAAAACAAATGGATTCATGTGGCAGGGATTAGAGATACCTCTGAAGATAAACTTAAATTATACATAAACGGCAGGATGATAAACCAGACAACAGAAGGTTTAGGAACGCCAACATTAAGTCCTGAAGGAGACCTCGGAATCGGTGCACGACAAAACGGAACTTCTTACTATTATGAAGGCCTCATAGATGATCTCAGACTATACCAGCAGGCCTTGACTCCTGTTCAAGTTGAGAAACTTTATCACAAAGGAGCTTACAGGATTCCAAGGAAAAGTACTTTACAGTAGGAGAATTTTTTTCTGATCGGCGTATGAATTTTAAGCGAAACTTTCGAACTTGTGTTTATGGTATACGAGATAAAATGTGATAACTGCGGTGAGATAATTGATTTCGGCGGCAGAAAGCCGGAAGATTCTCTTAATCCAGAGGACAAGTTTCCTGATGATGCTATAAAATTTGATGGAAGCACGTACTGCAAGGCCTGTGTCAATGATCTGATTCAGTTCGGTGCTGGAAATATCACCAGCAGGATTGATCATCTTGAGGATAGGCTTAGAGAGGCCCTGGAAGCTCTGGGTATACCTTTCAAATCTTGATAGAAAAAATTCTTCAACTACGGATCGTGTACGGCCTTTGAAGTAGGAAAAGATCGGATAAATGTGTGGAGGGCCTTTAAGGGGCCTGACTTCCTTTCTCTTTTGTGCTTCTTGCAATTTCTGCGTAGCTTGGACAGGCCACGATCCAGCTTTCGTCGACTCCTGCCATGTCTCCGTCAATAGCTTTGATTGTCTTCTTCAGTCTGTTGACGGCTCTCTTCAGGTTGGTCATGTCTCGGCTCTTCAGGGGTCCGATGTTGATCCATACGATGTGATCATTTCTCAGGTGGTCCTGAACTGCTTCAATGTCGTCGAACTCCTGAAGTGTCTCGGCTCTTATAACAGCCTTTTTGTTGCCTTCTGCTACCTCTGCATCTAGCTCAACAAAGTCATCGTCTACAATTTCTTCGGAGTCGTCCTGTTTATCTTTATTCAGAAAATTAAGTGGCATTAATGTTATGCTACCTCCTAGTTGTAAGCGTGTTCTACACGTTTTTATATATTGTCTTTAGCTGCTGAGGCTTTCTGTTTTAGATGCCAGGTTCCAGATCTCTGTCCTGGTGTGCTGTTTGATGTTAGGATCATTGCTTACCTGATCCAGAAGTGATGATGCCGTATTGACACGTACCTCGAGATCTTTGTCCTCGTTTTCAAGTTCTTCAGCTGCCTCCCTGATCATATCGGCAACATTTGAAGGAACAGATCCCTCATCTGCCAGATCTCTCATTTGCTGTGTAACTGCTTCTACTGACATTGTTTATCCCTGCAGACCTGAGAACCTGTCTCTAAGTTCCTTGAATTTTTCCTGAAGCTGTTCTTCCTTCTTTTCGAGGCTCTGCTTTCGAACCTCCAGATCTTCTTTCTTCTCCTCCAGCTCATCTTCAAGCTGTTCTCTGTCACGGGAAACAAGTATGTTCCCTACAGACTTGTAGACATCTCCCTTGTCACTTTTACCAAGTTCTTCAAGAGACTTGTCAATTCCATCAAGTTCAGTAAGTGTTTCCTCTTTTTGCATGTTAACCTGCTGTAGCTGGCTCTGAACCTGCTGCAGCTCCATCATTGCTTCCTGTGCATTGTTCTCTTCAGTCATAAATTATCTTTACACCTCAACGTTCCAGTAACTTCTTTGACAGGCTTAAAAGCCTGAAAACCGTATCCGAACTTCCACGTAAATGGCCAATACTTCCACTCTCAGCCCTGAAAACAACATTCAAGGCCTCATCATCAAACTCCAGACTGTAACTAACGTTTTCATCTGTAACAAGACTTGGACTGACACATCGATAAAGTATGTCAGGCCTCTCGGCCTCGATATCAAGCTCAGCCCTCATCCCGAAAAAGGCCTCTAAATGGCTTCAACTTTTGAAGGAGTTTCAGGCCTCTTCTTGAAAAGTACTCTGTGACTGCACTTTGGACAGATAACTTTCTCATCGATAGGTTCCAGATCTACTTCTGTCTCGCAGTTGACACAGATGTATGCAGCCATTTTTTACTCCTCCTCTTCTGCCAGTTCTTCTTTTGCCTCTTCAAGTTCCTCGAACTCTACTGTGGCACCTGACTTCAAGGCCTTTGAAAGAATTTCGTCTGCACCGGTGTCTCTGTCGTATGCTCCACCGGCTACTTTCTTGCCGGTTTCCTTGTCTTTCCAGATTCCTGCTGCGACTCTTTCAAATCCTTCTGGCGTTGACTCTGCTTCATCTACATTTTTTCTGATTCTGCTTCCGTACCGTGCTCCAAATCGCTTGGAGGACTTGTTTTTAGACATTATTCAGTTCACCTTTTGAGTTGCTCTATTGAAGTAAATAAAAGGAAAGTTTTTTTATTCCACGGCCTCTTCAAGCAGCTCGCGGAACTCTGAGGTTTTCTTCCTGACTTTTTCCATCGCTTCAACGATTTCAAGCGTTGAGTAAGGTGCTATCTCTCCTTTCTGCATCGCTACAACTTGATCGTTTTCGTCGATGGAGACTGTCATTCTTGCATCAAGGGCTTCTTCCTCGTCCTTGGTTGTATCGAAGACCAGTTCCCCGTTGATCATTCTTGCTGTGGCTGTCACAGGCTCTGTGGAAAGTTCTATATCCTTCCACTTTGAATCCCTGTCAAGCTGTCCTTCATCTTCATCATACTCCGGAAGGTAGCCGCTCTTCAGTGCTGCCATTGCAGCAAGACTTGAAGCATCGATCAGGTTTCCATCGTTGTTCAACACGTGAACATCGATGAAAAGCGTGTAAACTTTCTCTCCAGGTTCAATACACAGATCCTGCAGATCAATAGCTTCTGACTCACGGATACCACGGTCAACTACTCTTGCAAGCTCTACACCGTCCTCTTGAGGAGGCCCGGACTCGAACTCTCGATCAGCCATAGGTGCCAGTTCAGCGTTTGTAACGATAGTACCGGATTCAGGCCTGTCATCGTAAGGCTCTTCAACTTCTGTGCTGACTCCGACAACTACCTGTGTATCTCCAATACTTACCTTGGCGGATCCTTCAGCTGTCTCGTGGATGTAATCGGTTTCGATCTCGATATCTCTGTACTCTTCAAGATCTCTGCCGTCGTGTCTCTTTCCTTCTTTAACCTTCTTCTTGATATCTTTCTCGTTAAGCTTCATTATAGGTCACCTCCGTTGTACTTCTCCATGATAGTCTGTCTCTGCTGCTCGTATAACTGTCTGCATCCATCTTTCGCTAGCTCGATGCAGTCCTCTACCTGTTGAGTTGTCAGATCTCCATCCATCTGGAGAAGTGTAATCTTGTCCTCGTCCTTCGTGTTTTCATCATCGCTCTTGTTGATCGTTGCAATAGGGATATCGGCGTTACCTTCCTTATCCTCCTTCCCGTTGACGTCAAGAACAGGAGTTTCATCAACAACACCTGCTGCACACGCAGAAACCATTCCCTTCATAGGAATACCGGCATCTGCAAGAGCTAGAGCTGCTGCTGTAATACCTGTAACACGTGTCCCTCCATCAGATTCAAGGATTTCCATTGAGATATCGATTCCTGCAGTAGGGAACTTTTCAAGCTCCAGAGCAGGCTCAAGTGCTCTCTTCGCAACAAGGCCTATCTCCTTAGCTCTCCTGTTAGGACCAGGCCTCATCCTGTCGTCTACTGAGAAAGGAGCCATGTTGTAACGCATCTTGATTACAGCACGATCACTTTCCTGAAGGTGCTTAGGATGCAAGTCCTGAGGTCCGAAAACTGAGGCAACTACACGTGTGTTACCGATCTCGACCATTGCAGAACCATCGGCTTCGTCAAGAACTCCGATCTCCATACTTGTATCTCGCAGTTCGTCAGCTTTTCTGCCGTCAACTCTTCTTCCTTCATCATCAAACCATTCAATTTCTTCTTCGCTCATTATTCTTCACCTTCGATTTTCTCGTCAAGCCATTCTTCCATCCTGTCTGTCAGGCCTGAAGTGTGTGCTTCCTCTTCAACTTTTTTCACTGCCTCTGCAGCGACTTCAGGGTACTGTCCGTGGATCCATACAAGCCCGTTCTGCCCAACAACGATGTGACAGTTGGTCTTCTTGTTGATCTGCTGGACCATCGTTCCCTGGCGTCCGATGACACGTGGAACCTTGTGAGGGGAAATATTAACGATTCTTCCGTCCTCAAGCTTCCTGCATCGGTCATCAAGCATCGTCAGGTCGACATCCATGGACTCGGAAACTGAATCGATCTTGACAACAATAGCATCTCCGACATCATAGAAATCAGTCAAGTCGTCTTCATCCAAGTCGACGTACTGATCAGAGGCCTCGCTGATATTCAGTGTGCCCTCGTAAGGAGAGTCCAGATCGACGTTCCATCGGGAGTAACTTACACGAGTTACTTCTCCAATGACGACATCGCCTTCTTCAGGGATGTAGCGTCCGTCCATCGGCTGTACCTGTACAGAATCTCCGCTGTACTTCACAGTACCTGTAAATTTCGAATAGATTTTACCTTGTTCAACGTATACTCCGGAACCAGGGCGCTGTTCGCCGTCATCCGCCACCAGATCTCCCGGAGCAACAATATCGTTATCTTCTTTAACTTTTGACATATTCAAACCACATCTTATATTACGAAAATTTGTTTCTACAAAGAAACCTTTTTTATAATATACAAAACGAGACAAAACGTTATAAATCGTTTCTTAAAAACAGATGCAGAGATCCGGCATTCGGACCCTCTAAACCCAAAAGATATTTATTGTTACTATATGATGATAACAGCATGAGCGATGGGCCTGAGCTCGACAGAAGAAATTTTCTGAAGTCGGGAGCCGTAACTTTTGCCTCTGCAGCAGGCCTTACAGCTGCTTCTGAAGCAGCAAGCAGTCTGCAGGGTTATAGTGAAGATAATGATGTTCTTTACGGACCTCACACGGAGGACAGCGAGCCCTATGATCCGTCTGAACTTTCAGATGATATAGATGGACTGTTCCTGGAAAACTCTGGAGACTACATGCATAATCCTGTAGCACATCTGGAAAATCTTCGATCAAGGCCTCAGTACAGGGAGCTTATCGATGAGATGGCTGAAAGAGAGATCCCGATATACTTTGGAGACGTTGATCTCAGCACGGATGCACAAGTAGCAGAGACAGGCCTCATGGCGGGAGAAGCAGGACTCGGAGCAGGCCTTGCAGCTTACGCAGGAAAAGGAGAAGATTTCACGGGGACAGATGGAGCTCTTGCAGGTATCGCCGGATGGCTGATACAGCCTTTCGCCACTTACTCGGCGTTCATGGGATCAGGTGGAGAAGTAGATCATGTGGAGGCCTCGAACGATATGCATCCGGAAAGTTTTGCCATGACAAGAGGCCTGAGAAACGCTGTAACTGCATACAAGCAAAATGAGATGGATGGGGATTTTGGAACTGTCTGGGGATCGCTTCACAGAGGCTTCGGGGAAAGACTGGAGCAGAGCAGTAGCTCGCTCCGTCAGGAGATCGAAGGATATGATGAGGTATGGAAAAATTTTGTCGGAAATGAGGATACCGTGTCAACTGCTGTAGAGCTACAGAGCCAGGGAGGAGAATGGTATGTGGAAGAAGTCCATGAATTCCCTGAGCTGGATGAAATAGTCTAGTACTCCTTGACTTCAGCCTCTCCACCGGTGTACTCCTGTAGATCCTCCATTAACTCTGTAAGGACTCCTGCAGGAAGAGAAACTCTTGCAGTGAAGTAGTCGCTACCCCAGTTTTCCTCTTTTATGTCAGCTACCTGCTGCAGCTTATCATAGGCCTTTCCAGTCTTATCGACAGGAATCCTGATGGCAACATCTTTTTCCTGAAGAGAGATAGGGATAATCGGCTTAAGCAAATCCGTGGCCTCGTCGAAGGCCTCTTCAAGATCTGCATCCCAGTCAATGTGGAATCCGGCCTCCTCCAGAGCGTTTTCAACACGGTTCGGAGGATGAGGATTTCCGGTCTGAGGATTCTGGGCGCGTCTTGCGATCATGTTGACAAGCTGCTTCCATTTATCCTCCCGTATCTCTGCTTTCTGATCCGTTGTCAACTGCATCTCTCCTTTCTCGAAAACTTCTTCAGCGGCATCCAGCACCTGCTTTGTACCGAATTCCTGTTCAAGCTCATCGGCAGAAGCTCTTTCACCTGCTCCTGCATCCTTGAACACTTCCTGTACAAAAAGAAGCCTCTGGATATCATGATCTTTACCTTCCATCTTTGTCTCTTTCGCCAGATCAGGATCTACAAGTATCTCAAAATCTTTCCCATCAGAATAACTTATCTTTATCGCTTCCGAAGTTTCCATACCAGAAAACTGGAGGCCCAGTCTTAAACAATTTTCCAAAAGATCGCAACGTAGTACTGACTTAATTAATTACAGCTACAGGAGGCCTGAGTCTGGGAGACTGTATCTATCCGTCTCCTCCATCCACTGAAAATTTTCGGCCTCTCCATCGTAGGCAAGGGCCTCGGCGATATCTACCTGGGCCTCTCCGAAGTCTTCAGGAGTATTCTGCCAGATATGATGTGTATCCGTGACTTCCACCTGACGGGCATCCAGACGTCCCTCCATGGTGTCGTCGTAGAATACCACGCCATCAGTTTCAGGCTCCAGTAAGCCCTCATAACTCTGCATACCGGCCGGTATATCAGATCCGACGAATGCTACTACATCGTTTCTATCCATGACTCCTGATTCAAGTGCGTATGATCCTCCGCAACAGTACCCAAATACTGCTGTTTCTCCATCAAGCATTTCAACGGCTTCCCGTATCTCATCGAAAATTATCTCCGGTGAAGTATTGAATACAGGCCCTTTCTCCCTGTCGATAGCCTCATCACCAAGATTCAGTGTTACAAGAGCAGAGTCCGTACCTCTACCGCCAAGAGCCTCGATTATATGAGTTGTTGGATCATGCTCTACAGAAGTCGGGAAACCTCCGACCACGAGGCCTGTATCAAAGCTTCGGGCAGACTCGTTTTCGGATTCATAGAACAGAGTTTCCGGCTCTATAGTCTTTCCTTTATCGGCCTCGAAATCGTATCCTGTTTCATCATCCGCCATTCTGTTCCCCCCGTTTATTGGTGGAAATATTATCTTCACAAGTCGTTAAATAACTTGGAATCAAGACTTTCCCTCAAAATATTTTTTATCTCTGAAGCATCACAAGCTGATCCAGAGGCCTCTATACCCGCTTCATCCAGAAGAAACTCAAGGAACTTTCTGTTGTTCAAACTGTCATGGATGTACGTGCCTCCGACGCCGGACTGATAAACTCCTTCATTCCCGTCTTCCAGACTGAACAGATTCTGATCCGGGACATCGGAGTTGCCGTAGTGGATCCTGTAACCGGTATATTTTTCACCTGAAAAACCGTATTTCACCTGCTCAAGATTTTTCTCATCTTCAAAAACCGTGTCAAAATCAAGCAGAGAAAGGCCTTTCTCCTCTCCTTCCTCGATTCCGTTTCCCTTTATCCTGTCTCCAAGCATCTGGAAACCGCCACAGATCCCGAAAACAACTTTTTCAGAGGCCTTTTCAACTATTTTTTCACTTATCTCTTTTTCCTTCATCCATCTCAAGTCTTTGACAGTGTTCTTTGAACCCGGCAAAATAATCAGTTCTGCGTTTTCAAGCTGTTCGGGATCTTCAACAAGACAGGTTTTCTGATCAGGCAAAAGCTGCAGATCAGAAGTATTCGAGATATGAGGATAATTGACAACTGCGATCTCTCCACTGCCGTCAAAATCCGGTAAACCGTCCTCCCTGGGAAAATCCAGGCCCTGTATATAAGGGACTGTAACTGTCTCAGTCTCCGTAGAATCTGAGATAAACTCTTCAGTCCTATCCACCCTGTAGGCCTCTCTACTGGCTTTATTCACTATATTCAATTCTATTTCGTGATCGACAAGTTCGTGAACGCCTTTAATCGAGGCCTCTACACCGCCTTTCGAGATATCTCCGACAAGAACTATGTAAGGATTGACTTTTTCGATTAGATCCTGATTGGGATTGTTGCTTATGTTGGCGTTGATCATGCTTCCGAATCCTTCCCATACAACGTAGTCGAATCTCCTGTCCAGCTCGTCCATACACTCCTCGATGTAGCTATAACTTTCCCCGAGCTTCTCATCTATTTCACTGTACTTCACTTCTTCGACTCCTTTATCTGCTATGAACTCCGCTTTTTCCTCCATAGGCTTGACAAGTACCGGCCCCATAATTTTCTCCGGACTGATTTTTGATTTACGGGCCTGATGGAACGTGGAGTATCCGATCTCGGATGAATCTACGGGAAAAGAGTTGCGTGAAAAATTCACAGGCTTGAACGGAGCCACACGTCCCTTCTCTGATAAAATATCTGTAATGGCTTCTGCGATAAGGGACTTTCCAACATCGGATTGAGTTCCCTGGACAGTAATCCATTCAGCCATGTATCAGAAAGTAAAAGAGAAATTAAAATAAGTTGGATAAGAGGATTTCTAGAGGCCTCTTTCCTCTAGATCTTCAGGAGTAACTCTCTCGAACTCCTCCTCTTCATCAACTGTAGAGAGCTCGATGTTCTCCGTCTCGATATCGTCCTCTCCCTCGTGAAGGGCCTCTACAGCAAGTTCAACTGCTTCGTCCTCTGAAAGATCCTCGCTCCAGTTCTCCTCAAGATGTTCGCGAGCATCTTCTCCGCCTTTTCCGATGGCGACAGCGTTCCACTGATTCAAGGTACCGGAAGGATCAGTCTGGTAAACACTTGGCTCACCGTCTCTAACTCCTCCAGTTATAGTGGAGACTCCGTAAGGCCTTACGCCTCCGTACTGTGTGAACTGCTGGCATCTATCAGCAAGGAACTTTGAAAGAGAGAACACAGGAATATCCTCGTCATAAGTCATCAAATGCTTCTGGGCCTCATTCCGGGCCTCTTCAACAAGATTACGGCCGTCAGCTACAAGTCCTGAAGTAGCAACGCCGATATGGTCCTCAATCTTGAAGACTTTCTCAGGATTCCTTACTCCAAGAGTACTTGTAGTCCTCGTAGCTGCAAGAACAACTCCGTCCTCGTATACAACTCCTAGAGCTGTAGCACCTTTCTTGACAGCTTCTTTTGCGTACTCCACCTGGAACAAACGTCCATCAGGGGAGAAAATAGTTTTACCACGATCATACTGTGCCTGCTGCGGATTAGTCATCTGCATTATTCATTAATCACCTTTTATTCAGTCCAAGAAATCTTTACAAGAAACAAGTTCTTCTCGAAGATTTATTAACCTGACGAGGATTCAAAAAGTAATCACTAACACTTTTTCCACAAAGGCCTTCAAATAAAAACTTTTGAACACGGAGAAACACTTGAGGCCTGTAAAGGTTTTTTAATTTACGCAGAGATTCACATTACACAGAAAGAAAAAATTCCATATCTGCTCCACTAGCTCAGGGGTTAGAGCACCGTCCTTATACGGACCTCACACAGAAAAACGTGCCGCAAGGCCTGTGTGTTGCCTTTACTCAAAAATCCAGCTCAGCTGGTGTCTTAAGCTAGGCGGCGGTCCCGGGTTCGAATCCCGGGTGGAGCAACTGGTTACGCTCGGTTGACACGCAACAAGCCACGCTTCGGTGGCTTTCAGGAAATTTTTTTGATTAAATTATTTTGATTATGAATTAGTTGAGAATAATTTTTTATTGTATTAAACTAGTCCTGTGGAATTTTTCCCTACAGCGAAGCTTCTGAATCTTTCTTTTCGAGTCGTCATTTGCCGTCTCTTTTGACTACACTCATTGATTTATTTCCTCTCTTCGTCTTCCATATGTGTTTTGTATATTTTTAGAAATTCTTCTCCATTGATTAGTTTGACATTCAGGTCTTGAGCTCTCCGTTCTGCTGGTTTAGTGAATGAACTAGTTGTTATTATGAGAACTTGATCTACATTGTCCTCTTGGTCTTTAAGACTATAATACTGCTGTATTTCTTTACTTCCAACTTTATTGCCCGCAGAGTATCTTTTGGCTTGAATTAGAATCTTCTGATAATATGGATGTTGTTTTTCTGCCACAATATCAATACCGCGATCATTACTTGACCTAGTAACCTGTGTTTCCCAACCTCTTTCTGACCAAACATTCCCTACTATCTCTTCAAATTCATATTCGTTTATTCCTCTTAAATTCGAAATTGTCATTTTTCCATTTTCATCTTCCTTGGAAACTATTTCTCCAAAGTCATTCGCAGCCTCCTCTAGATCAATATCTGGAGCTTTTGGCATCATTTTTTCAAGGTCCGGAGAATTAAATTGATCAGCCTCACGGTCTTCTAGAGATGTTTTAGACCAGCTGAAAGCTTTTCTCAAACCTTGTTCATGAGCTATCTGTTTAAATCTGAGGACGAAGTAAAGTGTACTCAATATAGCGGCTGAGCCTACAATACCATAGAAACTGTTCATATCTGTATTGAAATCCATGGAGAAGAACAGGCCTGTGGTAAAAATTATGACGAACAAATGTCCTACTGGAGGAATTTCTCTTAAATTTAGATTATCCTCCTCAACGTCTCTTTGCGTCATAAAAACTGTTTATTGAGCAGTTTTATAATATTTCAAAAGGTCAATAGTTTACGGACTTGTCTACGTACCCGTGTAATGACTGCTGTTTTCTTCCTAACTTATAATTTCAAAAGTTCTGTGGCTTGCGAAAATTTCTGTCGAGGCCTCTTTTGAATCGTCAGTTATTTTAATTTGAACTGTGTATTGTAGATGTGAGTCTTGATGAGGGATCAGGAAGTCGTCGAGATGCTCTTGGCGAGCTAAACATGAGGGCGGAGACTATTCACCGTGAGTTACAGTCTGCAGGTGCGCCACGTTATCCTTCAACTACTGTAAATATTATGGATGTCCAGGATAGGCGTGAGATCGGTGAATACCTGTGTAGAGAAGTTGGACATGACTATGCAAGTTCTCTGTATCTTATTGATAATATCGGGATGATTTACAGGGAAGATCAGGATAGATATCTTGTCACTGATACTTTTCTTGATTCAGAGGATTCTTCTGAGTCGGAGGCCTTGCTTCCCCATGAGATGGGCCACAGATTTGGCAGGAAAGTTGTTGAAGATGAACTGAGGCCTGTAAGGGGAGCGCAGAATGTTTCGGATGAGGCCTTGTCCAAGCTTGTTCATTATCTTCTTTCTGAAAACTTTGCTGAGCGTTTCAAGGTGGCTACAGGTGAGACTTTCGGCGAAGACCTGCATTATGATCTTGAGTTTATTGAAAACGCGCAGAAAGGGTACATGATGAAGGATCGAGTTGCTCCAGAAGAGCTAGTTGATCCCGGCAGAAGCGAAGATCTTGTGGAGCTTGTGGAGGATATTGAAGGTCTTGTAGAGGATGTTTCACGGGGCGTAGAGGACTGGAACTGAAGTAAAGATTTCCTAGGCAGGCTTTTTTTCAACAGTAGTTGAACAAAAACTCTCTGTGGGATTGATTGACTCGCTTTTCGGCCTTGCAGTTGGATTTCTGACAGGGACGTTAGGCCTTTTCATCGGTGCATCCTATGCGGGCGTCGGTGCAGGCCTTGAGACTGCAGCTGTAACTGCACTGGCAGGAGCGCTTGTATGGGCAGTTGTAGGCCTTTTCGCAGGATGGATTCCCTTGATCGGTTCGATTGCAACTTTTATTGTCTGGCTTATCGTGGTGACACAGACTTACGGTGTAGGCCTCTCAACAGCTTTCAAGGTAGCAGTCTTCGCCTGGGTAGCATCTCTGATCGTCACGAAGCTTGAATCAGTCTTCGGTATCAGAGCCAGAGCGGTAGGAGTTCCAGGAGCATAGAAAAATATTATCCTCCATCATTCTGTTTATGGAGGCTCTCAGTACTTTACTGGATTCGTTCAAGAGAGCAAGTCTGAAGCTGCTGGCTACTTTTGGAATGGTGTTCGCGTTTATAGGTGTTTTCTACGTGAAGCAGGAGACACGTTTCCTCAATTTTATACCGGATGATCCTGTCGTCTTCGTGATCGCTGTGATGATAGTTCTGGAGATCGTTACTTTCTCTGTTCTCGCCTATGATCGCCTGTAGAAAATTTTTCTGTTAGTTTTATTGCGAACATTGTCTGTACTCTATTTAAGCAAGGCCTTCCCTTTTTCCAGTTATGAGAGATTATCTGATTTTTGCACTGGCGACAGCTTTCATAGCAACAGGCTCTATGCTTTACATGACTGAAAATCCTTCACAGAATAATTCAGGCCTCCAGAAATTCAGTTCAGAGGCCGAGTACAGGGAGTTCGTCTCCTCCTCGGGAAATGATCTTGTAGGCAATCCGGCGGAGGCCCTGGATCGTTCGACATCTAATTTTGCCGGAGGTGACGGAGGATCGACAGTTGAAAGATCTTCTGATACGAATATACAGACTTTGGGAGTCGACGAGCCGGATATGCTGAAGAATGCCGGTGACAAGATTTTCTACTCGCCGGAGAGAAACTATTTCTACGGATATAATCCTTTGGGGCCTAATACATCTGTTTTTTCCACTTTGCCGGCTGAGAATTTTTCCGAGATCGATGAGTTAGAGGCCTCCGGTAGAATGTTCCTGACGAATAATAGTGTTATCTCGCTTGGACAGAATATCTCGGCTTTCGACAGGGAGACTCATGAACTGCTTTGGGAGGAGGAGTTGAACTCAAGTATTGAATCTGCAAGAAAAATCAATGACAGCCTCTACTTTGTACTGGCTAAAAACGCAGGTGGTCCATGTCCTGTAAGGCCTCTTTCATCAAGGATTATGCCTTGTACAACTTTCTATCATCCTGGATCAGGTAGTGCTGATACCACTTATTCGCTTGTTGAGATGGATGCATCCTCAGGTGAGGTTCTGAACACTAACGGATTTGTTGGAAAGAGAAGCAACAGTGTAACTTATGTCTCTGATCAGGCGATCTATCTGACTTACAGTGAGGAGGCCTCGAGGACTGATTTGATGGTGGAGTTCCTGAACGCTGAAGGCGACAGGTATCTGGACAGCGAGACTATGGAAAGGATTGAAGAGCTACAGTCCTATGATTTAAGTGAGAGTTCTCTTCAGACCGAGATCAATAGAGCGATCGAGAAGTATTTCTCAGGCCTTGAGAAAGAAGAACGTGAAGAGGCCAGTCAGGCGCTTGAGAACGGTTTCGGGAACTATACTGATGACAGGAAAAGGGAGTTGAGTACCACAAGTATCGCAAAGTTTGATCTTGATCTCGAGCTTGTCGCCGAGGGAGAAGTTCCCGGCACTGTCAACGACAGATTTTCACTGGATGAATCTGATTCAGGCCTCAGGATAGCGACTACTGTAGGAAGCTCGTGGCAGTTTGATGTTGAGTCTGAAAACGATCTTTACAGTTTAGATGAGGATCTTGAAGTGCTTGGCTCTGTACAGGGGATGGGCCTCAACGAGAGGATTTACTCTGCAAGATTTATCGATGACAAGGCCTACATTGTTACTTTCAGAAGGGTTGATCCTTTCCATGTAATCGATCTCAGTGATCCCGAGAATCCTTCTCTAGAGGGAGAGTTGAAGCTTCCAGGATTTTCCTCTTATCTGCATCCTCTTCAGGAGAATCGTATTCTCGGAATCGGCGAGGAGAACGGTTCTGTAAAGGCCGTGATCTTCGATGTCGAGGACGATGATCCTGAAGTAGTTGACTCGATGATACTGGATGATTATTACTCGGAGATCTCCAGTTCCCATCACGCTTTCCAGATTGACAGAGAGAACGAGGTGTTTTTCCTGCCTGGAAGCGAAGGGGGACACTTCTTCTCATACAGTGAAGGCCTTGAAGAAGTGATGCAGGTTGAAATGACTGATGTGAAGCGTGCAGCATTCGTCAATCAGAACTTCTACGTGTTCAACAGCACTCATGCATCCGTCGTGGACATAGAAACATGGGACACAGTCAAGGAAATCCAGTTCAGGGAATCTTACGTTCCCAAGCCTGTTCCGCTTCCAGGGCCTGTAGTACGTTAAAGGCCCGTCATACACTTTTTCTTTTCCCTTTCCTTTCTCCCGGATACCGATTTAACTTTTCTCCGTTAAACTGATTTCATGGTTAATGGGAGGGATGATCTGATGGATCTGGATTACAGTGCATATGATCACGTCCTCGAGTTCACTGAAGAGCTGGGGAAGAGGCGTATAGATGCAAGTGAGGTAGAGGTTTCTCTGGGATTCCACTACGAGGATGATACACCGGTTCTCGATGTCTATGGAACTGATGGAAGAAATAAGTACATCGACAGCTTCAGACTTCAAGGCCTGTCGCCGGAAGTATTCGAAAGCACGGGTTATGAGCTATGGGTCAACGCATTCGAGCAGGACTTCGAGATAGGCGATGTTCTTGAAGAGTTCGATAACGGCCGATTCAGAAAATAACTGCATTCATGCCATCAACACTTTTTCTGCAGTAGCCAGAAAGAATTGTAGGCCTCCAACTTATTGAGAGCAAACTTTTAAAAAGGTCAGATCACAAAGTAAGAGTATGACTCACGTAGCTCAGATCGTGGAATCTGTATCCTCGATGTCTAAGTGGGCTAGCGTGAGCAATATCAATACCTATAGATCCAATCTGTTTATCCTGTATACCTAATACAGGATAAGTAGGTTGGGAAATCCTGGCCTGTTCCTCAACTCAGGGGAACTCGGGCAAAAGGACCTAACCGAAAAACGCAATCCTTCTTCACGTGAAAAACGCTACAACCTTAACAAGGTGGTTAATTAGACAACAAGAATCATTACGCTGCTCCAGCAAGCCTAGAAGGCTCCAGAGGCCTTCAAAATCCTTTTTCTTCATTTATTTCGTCTTATAGAATCAGAAGATTTTAAAGCATTCACGTTATATTTTCTGTATCTATGACGCCAGTTTCAATCAAGGGTGGACGTTTTTTCTTGGAAGCAGCTAGAACTGCTTAGATCAAAATCTTGTACTGTAATTTCTGTTTCGGGTGCTCCAGGTGAGTGACTCTATACGCCTGGCGCAAAAAGGCGACGCTGAAGATATTGTAGGCCTGTTTCTGAACGAGTACGATCGCTACTTTGGAAAGTTCAGTGATCCTGATAAAATGGCTGAATCTATAGAGCATATGCATAGAGGCCTACAGACTGGAGATCCATGGGCCGGTGTAATGGTGCTCGATGCGCCGGATGATCTGGAGTGGTCGCAGAACGGTATAGAAGGAGTATCTGCCGTTAAGCAGAACAGGCCTGGATGGTCAGAGCTTTCATCAACTGTTATAGATCCTGAAGCCCGAAGTCAGGAGGTAGATGGCGTCCCGGTTTACCAGTTGCTTCATCAGGCAAGGGAAAGTTTCGATGAAGAAGTATATCCTGATGAAAAGCGGTATACTCAGACAGTCTCATTCACAGGCAAAAGTCAGAAAGGAAGCATGGAGGCCGGATTCGTACCTGTAGGATACAGTGACGGCCAGTTCTTCGAGGCCCACAACGGAGAAGGCAGGATATCCACAGTCTATATGATCGACTCCGGAAATGACTACACCGGAGACGGAGAAGTATATACTCCGGATAATGAGGCACAGGCTGTTGAACAGGTGCTTGAAAATCTGGATGAAGCCGGCGTGGATATAGAGAGAACTCTGGAGAACGATGAGGAAAGGCCTGAAGAGGTAGCTGTCAAGGAACAGAACGCTGAGACAATCGGACAGGCCCGTTTGACAGTAATACCAGATAAACAGGATGGCTACGATACCTGGAGCTATGACAGAGTACTCGACTGGGTAGATCAAATGCAGAGCAGAGAAGATATAGACTGGACAGGACTGGAAATCGATGCTGGAAATCCTGTAGCCGCATCCATTAAATCTGATACAGGCCTTGATTTCGAGAGGTATCAGCCGGACGGCATCAGAACGGAAGACGGATGGAGAGATATCATAGGCCTCCAGGGCAGGCCCTCGGGCACGAGGGAAAGATACTTCGTAGATGACGCTATGAGTGTTATAGAGGCTGCAGGAATCCCGCATGAAAGATACGGCTCTAGAGAGTACTCTGGTACGGAGGTGCACAGAGCAGAGATCAGTTAAGCATATCTCTGATCGCTTCCTCTAATTTTTTCTTTTCTCAAGGATTAAATCAGTTCAGAGCACAATCTGTAAACTGTGAACAACAGGATACCTGAAGATGCAGAATCAGTAGAGGAAGGCCTGAGCAACAAGGTATTTTTCCATGAGGACAGAGTCTACAAAGTCTACAGATTCTTCCCGCTTCCAGGCCTCTATGCCTCACTCATCGAACTTCTGAGAGGTAGGATTGTATTCTACAGCAGGCACAGAAGAATCAGGAACGAGGTAAAGATGACAGGCCTGATCGAAAAGGCGGGGATCCGGACACCGGAGATACTGGAAGTAGTTGACAACATGATAGTTTTCCAGAAAATATCCGGAAAATCGGGCTTCAGGTATCTTTCAGAATGCGGAGAGGATGAGGCCTCACAGTTCGGTGAAAGAATCCGGGATTTCCTAGATGAACTTCACAGCCTTGACGTTGCACTGAAAGATGTCAGGCTATCCAACTTCATAGTAAGTAACGGAGAAGTATTCAGTATAGACCATGAATTCGCCAGTCTGGAGGCAGGAAAACTGTTCAAGATACTTGACGAACTCACAGTACTCTCCAGCGCCCGCCAGACACCTAACTACCATGATTTTGCTGAAGGATTCAATCCTCACAGGTACGCGGTATATTTATCGGTGTTCACTGCTTTTTACCACATCCTGATCTTCAACAGGAGCAGAGAACGATTGAAAAATCTGCTTGCAAGCCTCAGGCCTCGAAAGCAAAGCTGAAACGGTCAACACGGTAAAGCAGAAGGCCTATAGCTACAGAGAAGATTACAGGAACCATGTTCAGGTAGTAGAGATTCACGATACCCCACAGGAACACGAAGCTGACGAAATCATCCAGCATGAACTCTGTATTCTCAAGCCGTTCTCTTATCTCAGAGGCCTCGAAAACATATTCAAGCACGAAAAGCACAACTGAAGCGCTTAATATCCAGCCAAGAAAGTTCGAAACCGGCACCCCATAGAATAAGCCGGAGGAGTACTGCCAGATTCCCAGAGAGACTGCTGCAGGATCAAGAACAGCATCTACAGCCAGAACAAGAAGTAGAGAAGTTGCGAATCGCTTCCAGATTTTTTTAAATCCGAATAGATTGGAAAGAAGATACGCATTCAGCACCAGAGGAATGAAAAACAGTGGAAGGCCCAGAGGAACACCTGATATCATAGGCCCGAGCTCCACAAGGTACTCGAAATTTCCATAAGGCCAGCCTGTCTTCAGGCCTATAAACTCTATAACGTATGCATAAACTGCTACAATTGAGAGGCCTAAAGCAGCTTTTCTATCGACTAGAGGCTTTAATCCTGCGATAAGCGGAAGCCGCATTACAAGCGTTCCGGAAAGTATGAATAAAGGATTGAATCTCAGGATTTCGGGCAGAAAGTTTTCTGCTGAGGCCAGGAAAGTTAGAGCACCGGCTAAAGGAAAAATTATGGATATAGTGAATCTGTTGTCGCTGACAAGCTTCTCCAGTCTATCCATGCACCAGCACCCACAGCCCTGCTATCGAGAGTATCATCCCCAGGAATGCGTTGATGTAGGGATAGTACCAGTAGGCCTCAGAGTCCTCAAGTCCCGAGAAGTAGAAAATTACACATATCAACGGATAAACGGAGAATAACAGACCTGTCCAGAAATTCCAGAGGCCTGCAACTATGCCTGACAGGCTCCATACAGCTGTACAGTACACAAAAGTCTTTTTACGTCCGAGAAAAGTTGCTGTTGTCGCTACACCGGCTTTTCGATCCGGTTCTATATCAGGTATAGCTGAAAAAGTATGCATAGCCATCGCCCACAGCCAGCCAGCAGCCACAGCCGTTAAGGCAGGGAGACTCGATGTAACTGCTGCATAAGACACCACAAATGGAAATATGTACAGTCCGTTACTGAGCGAATCAAGGAAAGGCCTGGCCTTGAAACGCAGCGGCGGAGCGCTGTATCCGATGCTTAACGCCAGGAAAGCCATCATCGCAGCAGAGGCCTCTGAAGGAAGTAAAATGATTACAGGTATGGATAGAGCTGTTGAAAGGCCTACAGAAAGATCTGTAAATGTGCTGCCCCTGTATCTCTCCTCTTTATCATCTTTTTTCGGGTTATCTTCGTCCACGTCCCTGTCGAAGTAGTCGTTCACTCCGTAGAGCATGATGTTGGCAGGGATCAGGAAGTAAATCAACAGAAGCAGATTTTCAATGCTGTACAACTGTTCGATGCTGCCTGATCCAAGTATAAGGCCTATCATTGCCGGGCCTGCCAGGTAAAGCCAGAAGCGTGGCCTTGAAAGTTTCAGAAGATATCTGATTTCATTTTTCATCTTCAAGATCTTCCACCACTTTTTCTGCGACGTGCTCGCCGCTTATCAGGCACATCGGCATACCGATCCCAGGATTAGTGTACTGGCCGGTATAGTAGAGGCCTTTCATGTTTTTTGAGCGCTGTTTAGGCCTGAATACTGATGTCTGTCTCAATGTGTGGGCGATGCCGAGTGCTGTGCCGTTGTAGCTGTTGTATTTTTCTTTGAATTCTTCGCCTGCGAAGATCTTCTCGTAGTTTATACGTCCTCTCAAGTCCTCTCCGGTGTTTTCTGCCAGATCTTCAAGTACTGCTTCTCTGAATTTTTCTCTCTTATCTTCATCCAGATCCAGTTCTGCTGCTACAGGTACAAGTATGAAAAGCGCAGACTTGCCTTCAGGTGCGACAGTTTCGTCGGTATCTGAAGGATTGCAAACGTAGTAAGCCGGATCCTCGGGGAGGCCTGGATCATCGAAGATCTTCTCAAAATGAGGGTTCCAGTCTTCAGGGAGTACAAGCGAGTGGTGCTCCAGCTCTTCCAGTTCTCCTTCCACTCCCAGATACATCAGAAAGGCGCTGGGCGCATACGTCCTTGAATCCCAGTAATCTTTATCGTAGGTAGTAAATTTTTCAGGCAGAAGCTCCGTCTCCGTGAAAGCATAATCGGCATTAGAGACGACTGCATCGGCCTCTATCTCCCTGTCTTCAGTTTCAACAAAATTTTTCCCGTCCCTCCTGTCAATTTTTCTGACTTCCTCTCCTGTAGAGAACTTTACACCCTGCTCCTCTGCCAGCTCCTTCATACCCTCGATAACAGAGTATATGCCGCCTTCAGGATAGTAGACTCCCATGTTAAAGTCTACGTGACTCATCAAGTTGTAAAGCGCTGGAGTGTTCTCCGGCGATCCGCCAAGGAAAACAAGTGTATACTGCATAACCTGCTGAAGCTTCGGATTATCAAAGTATTCCTCCACGTGATCCTGCATCTTCTTTATCAGAGAAATCCCGCGCGCATTCCTGAGAACATCAAGAGAGATATAATCCCGGAAATTATTCCTGTCCTTGAGAACAAACTCATTCATCCCTATGTCGTAAGTCTCCTCTGACTTCTCCAGATAACGCTGAAAGGCCTCTCCGGCACCGTCCTCATACGTCTCGAAAAGTTCCGAGGCCTCTTCCGGATCAGCCGGGACGTCCATACGATCACCATCCTTGAAGAAGATGCTGTAGTTCGGATCAAGCCTTGTCAAGGAGTAGAAATCTTCAGGATCTCTGTCAAACCTGTTGAAGAATCTTTCAAAAATATCTGGCATAAGGTACCACGAAGGACCCATGTCAAACCGGTATCCGTCCTCCTCAAGCACGGATGCACGGCCTCCTACAGAATCATTCTTCTCAACTAGTTCAACTTCAAATCCTTTTTTTCCGAGGAAACAGGCCGCTGAAAGGCCTCCGAATCCTCCGCCGATGACTACAATTTTCTCGTCTTTCACACTGTTGGTTCTGACTTGTATTCTTAAGCAAGTACTGATTTTTCCCTGCGGAAAAGAGAAAAAAGATCGGATCATGAGTATACAGTATGCTTCGCAGGATCAGGCCCTATCTAGGTATTTTCCTGACAACTGCCTTCCTTGGCCTGATGCTTTACGCCGTGGATCTTGAGGCCTCTCTGAATGCTTTGATGTCTGCCGATCCGTTTATACTGGTGGCTGCACTGATCTCGGCGAACATTCCCTTGCTTGTGTATGCAGCAGTCTGGCGCAGAGTTCTATCGATTACAGGCCTGGAGCTGGATTACTTCACTACTTTGAGGCTGGTTCTTGCAAATACTTTCGTCAACAATATCACTCCTTTCGGCAATATAGGAGGAGAAGCCGCATCGACATACATACTTTCAAAGATATCCGGAAAAAGCTACGGCCAGAGCTTCACAGCAGTTTTCACAGCCAGCATAATCAATTTTTCACCGCTGATAACTTTCCTTCTAT
This sequence comes from Candidatus Nanosalina sp. VS9-1, assembly GCF_047555085.1. Lineage (GTDB taxonomy): Archaea > Nanohalarchaeota > Nanosalinia > Nanosalinales > Nanosalinaceae > Nanosalina. Next base: position 464,944 of record NZ_CP180230.1, read on the forward strand.
TCGGAGGCCTGTACACAGGATTATACGATATACTGATTCTGCCTGTACTAGCGTTAACTCTGTATGTGCTGATTAAAAACACAGAACTGTCGATACCTGTACCTGCTTCACTTGAAGACTTCAGCAAAGATTTCAGTGCTTCATTTGACACAGTGAAAAATTCAGGGAAGTCTCTATGGAGTCTTATTTCCGTGACACATCTTGCTTTCCTCTTCGACGTAATATCCATCTTTCTGATAGGCCTTTCTCTAGGCCTGGATTTTTACTCGGCGTCTCTATTCTTCGTGGTGCCTCTGGCCCGTGCAGCCAACTACGTGCCGACTCCGGGAGGAACAGGGCCTTATGAACTGGCTCTTTCAGGCCTCCTGGCATACTTCTTCCCGGTGAGTTTTCATGAGGCAGTGGTTGTGGCCATAATTTACAGAGTCCTGACGTATTATACAGGGATCTTGGTAGGTTATTTCGCTATAAATTCATTTCAGATAGGAGAAAAAGGTATTTAACAGCACAGAAGTTGATAACTTCTATGATAGAGAAAATCAAGGATTCACAAATAATACTTTCATGGGGAGTCACAGTTGCACTCGCCTGGCTTCTAACACCTGTAATGGCAGCACAGGCATTTACAGCCACTCAGGCAATGTACGTCTGGACGGCACTCATGGCTGTTCCCCTCGCTTTAACAGGCCTCCTGAAGTACAGGGGAGATTCTAACAAGATCTTCGATATGTGGGCCTTGCTTGTCACTTTGCTGATGATAGAGAACTTTCTGACGCCTCTACAGTTCGCAATGTACAGTTACTTCCACGTATGGTTTATCGCAGGAGCATTCGGATTCTACTACACAAGCAAAAGGCTGCCTCCACCATCCAAAAAGACTTACAGGTACGCAGCCTATGCATCGATCGCTGTACTTCCCGCAGTTTTCTACAGGCCTCTTCTTTCCCCTCTGATCGCAATCTTTGTCCAGGGAGGCCCGATACTCTACGACTGGTACACGGTACACAGGTAAAAGGTGAGAGAATTAATGGATGAAGAGTTAAAAGAGATTTTCAGCGAGAACTCAACTTCGTACTACTACAGCAGCCTTGTATTCCCGAAAAATATCAGGGAAGATGTCTTCAAGCTTTACGCATACGTCAGGACAGCCGATGACTTTGTCGATGAGAAGCCTCAGAACGCAGAAGCTCTGAAAGAGTTCAGAGAGGAAACTTTCGATAACTGGGAGTCAGGAGAGTCGGAAGACAGGATCGTTAACGTCTTTCTGGAAGTAGCTAGAGAGAAAAATTTCGAAAAAGAATGGGTGGAAGCCTTCCTTGACTCCATGGCAGCAGATCTGGACAAAGAAGAGTACGAGACACTGGATGAGACACTGGAGTACATCCATGGCTCCGCTGAAGTCATAGGCCTGATGATGTGCGCCATACTGGGACTGGACGAAGAGGCCTACAGGAGCGCAGAGATGCTTGGGAGATCGATGCAGTACTGTAACTTCATCCGGGACATAAAAGAGGACAACGAGCTCGGCAGACAGTACCTCCCGACAGAGGAAATCGAGAAACATGGACTGGAAGGTCTGGAAGAAGACGAGGTAGAGAAAGAAAAGTTCGAGGCCTTCATGGAAAATCAACTGGAAAAATACTGGGAATGGCAGAGAGAAGCGGAGAAAGGCCTGAAACACTTGCCGTACCGTATAAGAGTTCCTGTAATCCTTTCCTCCCGTCTGTACAAGTACACAGCGAAAAAGATAGAGAAAGATCCGATGATTGTCTACAGGGAAAAAGTCAGGCCTTCAAAGCCAAGAATTTTCTACGAGTTACTGGCCTCGCTGAAAGGCCGGAAATAAAAACACGGATTGAGAAATAATTTACAGATGCCGAAGCTCAACTGGGATGGAAACGATTTTCGTAATCCACAGGATAGTTCGGGAACAGTAGCAGATATGATTTCCCGGAATGGCAGCCTTCAACAAGGCTATTTTCATGGAAGTTTGACTGAAGGCCTTGTTGCGTATTATCCTTTTGAAGCTGGTACAGGTTCAACGGTTACAGATGAGGCTCTGGGAAATGATGGGAGTATAAATGGCGCTTCATGGGTTTCTGGAGCTATAGGCGATTATTCTCTGAGTTTTGACGGTGGTAGCGACTATGTAGGTGTTGATAGCCTTGGCGATACGGATGTTGAGCCGCCCTTCACTTTATCAGCATGGTTCAATTCTAACGTGGATGAAACAGAGGCCAGAAGCGAGTTGATACAGACACAGAGTAAAAAGTGGCATATCAGAATAGAAGATCGAGGAGACGGAGGATTTGGGTCTCCGGGAAACACATTCAATCCTGGTCTAGGCCTCCACATACAGAATTCTGCGGATGATCTCTGGTATGTTGTAAGTTTCCCTACTCCTACAGACACCTGGCATCATGTAACAGCTGTTTTTGACGGACAGGATATGAAAATATTTCTTGATGGGGTTTTGCAGGATAGCTACAGCTTTGGAAGCCAGATAACGATAAAAAACGATAATCTAAGTACAACATCTTTCGGCGCAAGGCCTGACGGTACAAATCCATGGGATGGAGAGATAGACGACGTGAGGATTTACGACAGGAAACTTTCCACGCCAGAAATAAAAGCATTATACAATCTTACAGCTCCCTCAAAAGTTTCTCCAGATGATACTCTGCAGTAACTCTGACATGATACTCAGGAGATCATAGTGAATTACTGCATTTATCAGGGCCGGAAATAAAAATAAACCCTCGTTCCCAATACTTGTTTAATGCCGAAACTTTCATGGAGCAGCGATGATTTCAGAGACAGTCAGGACAGTTCCGGAACAACTACAGAGAAAATTTCCGGTGGAGGGCTTGAACAGGGATATTTCCATGGATCTTTGACTCAGGGCCTGAAGGCATACTATACTTTTGATTCCGGTTCCGGTTCTACAGCTATCGATGAGGCCCTGAAAAATGATGGAACAGTTAATGGAGCATCATGGAGCACAGGAAAAATCGATGGAGGCCTTGACTTCAGCGGCGGGAACTACTACGTGGGTGCTCCTTCGCTGGGAGATACTTTGAGCGGTGCGAGCGGCGGTTTCACTGTTTCTGCCTGGGTGAACTTTGCAAGTTTCGGGAACAACTGGTATCCTGTTCTCTGGCTTGAAGCCGGATACAATGTTCGACTCCGTGAAGACGATGGTTCCCGGCGTTCAGACGGAAACAGAGGATTCGGACTCCATATAAACGACGGTGGAAGCTGGACATGGGATGCCAGCGTACCGACATCAAATCTTTCGACAGGTACATGGCATCATTTCGTTGGAGTATACAATGATTCAAGCAATACAGCAAAATTCTACGTCGACGGTGTCAAACAGGGCGAACAATCGACAGGAAGGCCTTCAGCCAATTCCGGACAGAACAGTTTCATGGCGGAAGCCGAAAATGATAGAAGGTACAGGGATGGAAAACTTGATGAAGTACGTATCTATGACAGGCCTCTTTCAGAGCCCGAAATAAAAGCATTATACAGTCTTACAGTTCCTTCAAATGTTTCTCCAGGTGATACTGTAGTATGACAGGTCTTGTCGGATGGTGGCCTCTCAACGAAGATTCTGGAAGCACAGCATACGACTTATCAGGAAACAATAATCACGGAACTCTGAATGGCGGTGTTACAAAAGGTGTAGCAGGTAAAGGAGGTCTGACAGGCTACGGTTTCGATAAGAGCAGCGGCGACAACGTTTCTTTCCCTGATTCTCCTGTTCTTGATCTATCCACTGTCTCAGTTTTTGCATGGATAAGGCCCAGGAATCCGACTTCGAACGGCGTGGACGGAGTTGTCGTTAAAGGCGGCTCCAGTACAAGAAACTACCAGCTTGATATAGACTCCAGTCAGGGACTGGCATGGTACGATGAGAACGGCGGATCCCTGCATTCTGGTGTGATGCCTGAACAGGGAAAGTGGACGCATGTAGGCGCAACATTCCAGAACGGGACGCTCAAGCTTTACGTCGACGGAGAGCTTGTCGCAACTGAGGAGGGCCGGCCGTCACTGCCTTCTTCATCTGAATCAGGAGCAGTAGGAACAGACAATCATGGAAACTTTTTCGACGGCGACATATCCGATATCAGAATATATAATAGATCTTTACAGGCCTCAGAGATCCAGGCCTTGTATGACTGGGGATCCGGCGATTACGCAAGGCCTCTGAATAATCAGAACAGTTCTTCAGCGGTCTCAAGATGGAGTTTCAATTCATCTGGTGCTGATGACGTTTGGGGTTCGAATTCGGGTACTGTCTCCGGAGCGACTTATCTTTCAGATGGAGGGCCTCGGGAGAACGGGGCCTACAGTTTCGACGGGAGTAGTAGCAAGATTACTCTGCCGGATGGTACTTTCTCCATAGCTGATGGAGGCAATGATTTTTCGCTTTCACTGTGGTACTATCCAGAATCGACAGGTAAGCAGATTCTTGTATCCCTGAGAGGGGATTGGAACTGGCAGCTACAGTACGACGCTCTGGGAAACAGCAAGATACGGTTTATAAACTACGATGGCAGCTCTAACAGGACTGTTGAAACATCGAGAGCTATCGAAACCGGTCACTGGTACCACGTCACTGCAGCATACAGCTCTTCAGGAACAGGCAGGATATACGTTAATGGCGTGGATGAGGCCTCTGGAAGTCTATGGACTAATCCTCAGCAGACCAGTAATGGAAACTTTATTGGAGTCTTCGATGACTACAAAGAGTACTTGAACGGCGTTATTGATGATTTAAGACTCTACAGCAAATTTATTCAACCTTCGGAAGTTTCTCAGCTGTACAGATACGGCACCGGAGGCCGAGATATGAGAAAATTTACAGTAAATTCGAGGTGATATAAAATGACTTTGATTGGATACTGGCCTCTGAATGAGGCCTCAGGAACTACAGCATACGATCACTCCGGGAATGAGAATCATGGAGTTGTAGGTAATTCTCCTGTGCTGGGGCAGTCCGGAGTACTTGATGGAAAGGCCTATGATTTTACAGGGAACAATGGCAACGTCGATGTTGATCCTGGATACTTTGATTCTTCAAGTGATTTCACGATAAGCTTCTGGATATATCCTACAGATACTTCTGCCAATGATCAGAGGATCTTCGATATGAGAGGAGACATTGCACTGATACCGAATATTAACCGTTCAGGGAACGGAGATCTGGAGGTATGGATAAACGGGAACGAAAATACTGTATCAGATATATCTGAAAACATGTGGCAGTTCATCACTGTTGTTTATACAGCATCTGAAAACAATCTGGAAATATTCAAAGACGGAGTCTCTGCAAACAGCTTCAACACGGATATAAACACTTCAAGCGAAGATTCCCTGATGTGGAGCGGGAACGCAAACTATGATGGCGGAGCCGGCGATACACCGATAGAAGGCAGACTCTGTGAGTGCCGACTTTACGACAGGCCTCTGACTGAAAATGAAATCCAGTACCTCTACAGCGTCGGAAAAAGAGGCCTGCAGACGAGTTCCATAAAATCCAGCTAGAGATTTTTTATTCAGTTTTGATTTCCTCGATTTTTTCCTCCAGTTCTTCGGAGGCCTCTCCGGATGTACCCCATCTGGCGACTATCCATACAGAGGCCAGAAATATTACGCCCCATGCCAGTGTAGCGTACTCCTGCGGTACGTAGAGTTCAAATAATCCGCTGATCACTCCTTCAAGCGCGAAAACTATAATCACAGGCCCGACTATTTCACGGGGGAGAAAATGATCGATGTAAGTCTTGAAGACGTTCCTATCCATAATAAAGAGTCTTTGACTAGCCGGCTAAAAATATTTTTCCTACTCTCTGTACAGAAAAAGATCCATATCCTCTTCGATAAACTCGAGTTCATCTGATTCCCTGCTACCGTACTCAAGTGCATCCCTGATTTCTCTGTAACTGTATGGAGGCCTGATATCATCTTTTACCTCGTGCACCTGAAAGATTTCTCTTCCATCCAGATCCTCGAGTACGGGAGCAACAAAGTTTTCGTATACATGTGAGGCCTTTCTTTCACGGGCCTGCTCAACATCCTCACTGGATGCGGTATAAAGGCCTGTGAAATGTATGTTTTCCAGTATCTCCATGATCTCTGAAGGCTTTTTCCCTGTAAAATCTGAAAAAGGCTTTGTCGTGTTTGATCGGAAAGTAGTTTAACTTTTGGCGACTCTTTGAGACTGGATGGGAGAAATCGATCCGTTTGAACTTCTGGAAGAAGTGCCTGAAGGCTTGGAAGAGGCTCTTGTTGATCCTGACGGCTATAATTTCAGGCCTGAAAGCTACGATCAGGAGATTCTCTATCCCGATCACATGTCGGTAAGGGTTTCAGTGGTTGATCTGGAAAACGATAACGTCCAGATACGCTACAATACACAGGTAGGCCGTGAAAAATATACTGCCGTCCTGATGGAAGACGAGTTCACACTGGTCGAAAGCACGGCAACAGTAACTATTGACAACGTCTCCAGCGAATCAGATCTGTACTACCTCGTCACCGATGAAGATGTTTTCCTGCATGAAGGAAGAAAATTCAGCGAATCCAAAAACACCGCAGTAAAAGAAGTCGCCGAACTCTCCGAAAAATTCTATCAACAGGCCCTGGAAGAAAGAAAAGAACAATCACAGAGCCAGGCGGATGAAGAATTTTCTGGGCCTGATCCTGTCCCGCCGCCAGAGAACGACGAAATGTTTCCCGAATAACTGGCGTAGATTTTAAGTGCAGATACATTCTAAATTCTCTGTAAGATCCTAGAGGCCTGTAAATTCTTCCAGGTGGAGAAAAATGATTGAAAACAGCGAATTATCTGTTAAGAAAAGTTTAAAGGTGTCGGTTTAAGTGCTGGGAAGACAGCATCTGATGCTTTCAGTAGCAACTGCTACAGTGCTTCTTATTCCTTTTATCCAGTCCTATCAGGGCTTTGTACTTGTTGCATTTGTCGGCACGGCGATAGGATCGCTGATTCCGGATGTCGATGCTGCGGATGCTTCTGTGTTCCACAGGCATATCAGAGGCCTTGATTCTGAGCCAGGGAAAGCAGTAGGAAGTTTTATCGGGCCTGTACTCCCTGTATTCGGGTATACAACGAAGTATATGATTTACAGGCCTCTTGTCTGGCTTTTCAATCTTTTTTCAGTGAACTACAGCTTCCATGATAGTCACAGAAGTTTCTCACATTCTATCATAGGTGTTTTTGCTATGACGTCTGTGACAGGCCTGTATATTTCTCCTGTGCTGATGTATCTCGGATTTTTTTCCGTTCCTCATTTGGCAGTTTTTCTTTCGGCCTATGCTTTCGGTGCGTTGCTTCACATGCTGGAGGACAGCTGTACGAAAAGCGGGATTGCCTGGAACGAGCCGTTCTCCAGCAGAAAACTGAAAGGAGATCTGACGACAGGAGAGGATATCAGAAAGCCCCGTATACTTCTCTACATGCTTGGAGGCCTTACTGTGCCTGTCTTCTATCTTTCTTTTGTCTCGAGTAGAGGCCTTGAACTTTTCGAGGTATCGCTTCTGAGTTTTGCTCTTGTGTCTCTTGCATGGATAATATTCATGGCTTTCGTGGATGTCAGGATAGAATAGGAACTTTTTTTGAAAAATTATATTAGCCGTCCGGCCTCTGTTCTATACGTGAATCTGCGAAAATCCGGTAAAACAATTTTACTTGTATCTCTGCTGGCTTTTGTAGCAGCTGTCTCGCTAGGCCAGAACTCTTTCTGTGACTCCACTGGAACGAACTCGGAATGTATAATAAATCAGAGTCACGGCCTGTACACGGATGAATACGGATTCTCTTCAGTCTTTGTCTCAGAGGCCTCAGCTATTTTCACTTCTGAGGGGATGGCGAACATCCAGATATTCAACGAATCGTTTATCTCGGGTCTGTGGGAGGGAAGTTTCAACATCTCCGCTGACAGGCCTAAAGTTGTTTCAGGAGCCAGTTTCAGGCCTTTAAGCGGAAGGATAATCGTCGGGAGTCCTGTGCCTGATGAGATGCCGGATACATACGTTGAAGCATGCAGTAATGTCTCTGGTTCAAGCGGTGTCTACACTATTAATCCTGAAGGCGTCCAGGAGTTCGAGGCCTACTGTGATATGGAGACTGACGGTGGAGGCTGGACACTGGTCGCGACGTACGCCGATGATGGAAACGATTACTGGACTTCCAGCAACAGATCGAATATTATATCCGGGAATACGTACGGGACAGTTCAGGAAGGAATAAATGATCAGGACTACCAGTCAGAGGCCTACACAGAGATAAACGCGGATGAAGTCATGGTCAGGAGGGGAGATAATCCAGACAAGTATCTGATCTACGGTACTGTACTGGATAATCAGTCGCTTGAGTCTCGTTATCCCGGCGGAGAAACTGTGGTTGGAGATTTCCATCCGTGGGAGGCCTCAGGTTCCTGGTGGCGCCAGTGTGGAACAGATCTTGCTTTAAGACTTCAGACACCGGACAGCGATGATGGAGAATCCTGGAACGGAGCACACGGAGGATACGGCTTCTACTGGGAGAGCGTCAACAACGGGGACTGCAGGTGGGACGATTATGCCGGAGGAGTCTACGGAGACGACGGCGCATGGGGAATGTACAGTGAAAACACGTGGAACAGAGGCCTCTTCTACGAGCAGAACTACGGAGGATCAAGCATGGAGGTCTTCGTCAGGAAAGAGCCACAGCAGTACGAGTACAAGGGAATAGATAAAGGATACGTCAGCGGAAACCTGGAATGGCACGCAAACCAGTGGGGAGGATCCAGTAACACCGGAGAAATCGATATCACGTGTCCGGGAGGCGACAGCTCCTGCTGGTTCTACTCACAGGGCAAAAACTTTACAGGAACTGATATACAGAGCATAAATAATGGTATAGCTGTAGCAGAGGGCGGAAGCACTGATTACAGGATTATGTACTCGGCTGAAAGCGTCCACTCAAGATTCAACTCGAATCCTCACAACAGTAACGCAGACCACTTCATAGCCGTTCACTACAGTGGAAACGGGCGCTGGACGTACGACGACAACGGCAACCTCAACACGTTCATCCCGAGAAAAACAGATATAATCCTCGGAGAGTTCACCGAAGGAGTCTCAAACCTCAACACGTACGAAGGCCAGGAATAGAACGGATAATTTCCCTTTTTTAAGCTCCTTCACAACTATTAAAAATTGTTGTTACTTTATAGTAAATATGAATCTTTCCCGTCGTGAACTTCTGAAGACGACCGGTGCGATGCTTGCCGCAGGCGCTACAGCCACAAGCAATCCAAGGCCTGAAGGAGCATCTGCGGGATTTGAAGAGCTCCGGGAAAGCGTTGAAGACAGAAGAAGTTTCCGGGAGGAAAACGCCGGAGCAACTATATACCTTGGAAGTGCAGATACTCTGGATAAAAGCGTATCCGGAGGATCAGTATACGATAACACTGATTTCAACGATGTCGAGAGGATGCTTGAAGAAGGAAAAAGGCCTGAGGAAGTAGTCTCGTCCGATAGCTCTGAACTTCATCACTCCGGTGGAGATTCAGCTCAAGTTGTTAGAGAACGAAGCGAAGAAGTCAAACTTGTATACATGTCCGAAGATGGAGAAAGGCCTCTTGAAAGCTATGCTGAATCTCTTCAGCAGGCCTTCCGGCAGCTTGATCCATCCGTAGATATTGATGTAACAGTAGAGACTGTGCAGCCGGATCAGGAAGATGTTGAATCTCTTGAAGATGTTTCTTCAGGGGAGTTCGAAGGCCTGAAAGCTGATCTTGATCTGAAGAACAAGTACTCCGGGAGAGGACAGGAGCCTGTCTTCCTTGTTGAGAGTGATATACTTCCTGATGCAGGAGGTGTCTCCGACTACATGACAGGAGTGGCTTTTGTCGAGCTTACAGAGGACGAGGCCTGGAACAGACACGTCGTCAATCATGAGACAGGTCATTCACTGCTGGGGCTGCCGCATCATTTTCATGAAGACGGTGCGATGAGCTACAATCCTGAAGCGAACAGGGATGAAAGCTTCCATCCAAGAAGCAGGATGATGGCGAAAGCTTTACTCACAGGACAGACAGATTACAACGTCAGGGACAGAACAGTTACAGGCATATTCGACGGAGAGCAGAAGGAGAAAAGATACAAACAGATTGATATAATGCATAACTCCCGTGATCTCGGAACAGAGGCCGTGACACAGGATTTCTTCCATCATCTGGAGACCTACGTGGAACAGGTACTGGGATACGACATGAGTTCCTGGGAGCCTGAAAGACATGAAATAGTGGAGGAAGATGATGGAGTCTACGACATCGCGGTATACAGCCACAGGGATGGATCAGAGATGCAGCTGAAAGTGGACAGTTACATCGAGGAAATGAAGCTTGAAAATTAGAGATACAAAAAATTCTCCACAAAAAAGAGATTATGGATCTTCCGGAAAAACTGAACGAAGTTAAAGGCGTCAAAAACGTGAAAAACCGTGACTCAGGCCTCAGAATCAATCTATTCACAGAGCCTGTCGGGACTGACGCCGAAAAAATCAGAGGAGATCTCAGAAGTATCAGCCAGAGAATCCGGAAAAAACTGGAACAGGCCCGTGAAAACGGCGAGATAAACGGATGGGACTGGAAAATCAAGCCGAAGAAAAGATACACAGAGACAGGCCTAGGGAACACAGTTAAAGACAGAAAGGAGAAAGGATACAGTCCCGCATACTACGTGGTATCAATCAGGTGAAACGTGTCTCGTAGTCATTTTTCTCTGCAAAATACTTCAGAACTTTTAACTCCGATTCAGAGGCCTTTATACGGTAGTTCGAGCTTCTTCCGCCGTATTTCTCTACTACGTCGAGTTCCTTCATCGCACGCATGAACGGAGCTGTACCTGACTCGACGTCGCTGGAGGCCAGTGCAGATCTCAGAGGATTCTGCTCCACATCAAGAATCTCCTGCAGTGCTTCAGGCCTTGAAAGCATACTGGAGTAGACATGAGGATTACTTGTTTCCAGGGCGTCTACTCTGTCGAGGAGATATGCCAAGTCCTTGATCTCGTCTACGTCCGCATCCTCCAGGATGAAGTTTTCACTGCCGTAGCCGTTTTCGGATCTGTTCCTGACATGGCCTTCAAGTATATCCCCTGTAAAGTTTTCAGGCCTGAAACTGAATCCTTCCTCCAGTTCCTGGATGCAGTACTCCCATAACTCTTCAGGAGGATTCGAGGAAGCGTTTCTGTAATCTACAGCTTTGCGTTTCTCCACATCAGCTTTCTCCGCTAACTCCTCAGTACTGAAGCTTCTGAAGACAAGTTTCTGGACTTCATCATCGACATCGACACGTCTACCCCACCTGTTGTACCTGTCGTTCACAAAGGCCTCTGGATCAGACAGATCAAGCACAGGAACAGTATCAAATACAGATAGTATACGTCCTGCACGATCAATATCAACTGTCTGACGCTCGCCGTCCCTGTAATCGTATACGCTCTGTATATCAAGATTCAGGGCCTCTCTCAAGTCGGAATCCGTCTGGAAGTATACGTCGAGGCCTTCAAAGATCGCGGCCCATTCCTGGGGGTCTATATCGACGGCGAGAGACGAAACCATACCAGGACAGATGCGACGTCAACAGATAAAAACACTTCCACAGTCCCTGATTTAAATCTCGGGAACACAGTGAATACTCAGATGGGCCTTCAGGACTATCACTGGACGCAGAAAGATCTCAGGCATACAGAATACGCCGGAAAATACGTTACACACAGCCGTGTCAACAGAAACTCTGTAGTCGAACAGCTGACACACGAGGAAGTAGATCTCGAACTCGGGGAACACACACTTGAATACGAAGGCGAGAAAATGAACGTCCGACTCGACGTCAACACCCGATGGGCCTCATTCATGTACGACGAAAAATTCGAACAGCAACTCGGAGAAGAAAACTTCGAAGACGTCATACTCCACTTCATAACACCGGACGAATACAAGTTCCACACAGCACTCGACGGAGCCTGAAATCTTCCTGAAGTAATACTAGATGATCTCCATGGACTTAGCCCACGTCCATCCTCACAGATAACCATTAAAATTCTTCACAGTAAACCACTTTCATGGCTTCTCTAGATCAGAAACAGAAAAGAGAAAAAGTCCAGGAACTTCTCAAAGAAATTGATTCTCCAGAAAAAGTTTACGAGTTCTTCGAGGAAATAGGATACGAAAACTCGACGAGAGACCCGAGCTACAAGAGAGATATATCCGAATTCAATTTTAAAGAAAAAGCGGAAGATAAACTGGAAAACATCTATACTGTACTAGATTACCAGGATGAGATAACTGTTCTTCTGATCGAAACCGAGAGCCTATCCAAGACTCACGTAAGGTATGTTACAGAGAGATTAGCCCGTAAATTCAATTATATTCTGCCAATATTCACTTCAGATTTCAGGAAATATCAGTTCGTATTCCCGACATTTGACGAAACCACTCCAGGAGAAATCGACATCCAGCTGACAACACTTGAAGTAGACTCGGAGAATGTGTTTTATTCTGATGCAGACGCTTTGAGTAAGATCTGGCTGGAAGAGGAAAGAAACTTTCCGCATGTCTGGAACCAGTGGGAAAAGGCCTTCAGCATCGACAAAGTCACGGAACAGTTCTTTGAAGACTACCAAGAACAGTTCTTCCACATAAGGGGAAAAGTACTTGAACAAGTCGATGATGTCCACGACGCACACGAGTATACGCTGCAGTTTATGAACCGGATGATGTTCGTCTACTTCGTCGACAAGAAAGGATGGCTAGAAGGAGAAGAAGGCGAATCCTATATTCAATGGCTCTGGGACAAATATCGGAAACAAGGAGGCCTGCAAAATGACTCTGATGAGTTCTACAACGAATGGCTGGATGATTTGTTCCACAAAGCATTCAACAACAAGTTTACAGGTAACCCTGAACTACCGCAGGAAGTAAACCAGTCATTCCAGAGAGCACCATACCTCAACGGAGGCCTATTCAGAGAAAACTCTCTGAGCAAGCTCGATGTAGAACTGGAAGACTCAGTAATCGAAGATATAATCCACGACTTCTTCGAAAGATACAACTTCACAATCAAAGAAGACAGCCCAGTCGACAAAGAAGTAGCAGTAGACCCACAAATGATCGGATATGTGTATGAGTCGCTGTCCAATGTAGCAGAACAACTAGAAGACCTGGACAAGGATTCCAGGAAAGAATTCGGCATATTCTACACACCAAAAGAAGAAGTCTACTTCATGGTCAGAAGATCTCTAGTAGAATACTTGGAGAATAATACAGGCCTCTCCAAAAACAAGATCTACAAACTAGTATTCGCAGAAGGAGACGAAGAAAAGAAAGAAACACGGAAAGAATTCACAGAAGAAGAACTCGAACAAGTCAAATACACTCTCCAGGACATGAAATCTGTTGATCCTGCCTGTGGATCAGGAGCATTCCTAGTCGGAATAATCGATGTAATATCAGAGATCTTCGAACAAATCGAGAAAAAACAAGGCTCCGATTTGAACATGTTCGAAGCCAAAAAAGAAATAATACAAAACTCGATTTACGGAGTAGATGTCAAAGACTGGGCTATCAACGCCTCAGAACTAAGACTCTTCCTACAACTACTGATCGAGACAGATATACCGAAAGAAGAAATCCAGAGAAAAGCACTCTTGCCAAACCTCAGGGCTAACTTGCGTGTAGGAGACTCACTGGTACAGGACATCGACGGAATCTTCTTCGACCTCCGAGAGAATCAACTGGAAGGCATCACGAAAAGCCACATGGAAGAAATCCAGAAACACAAATCCAAGTTCTTCGAAGACCGCAGCAAATCCAAATACGACGGCATAGCAGACATCCAAACAGACGAAATCAAGTTCTTCCAAAGAGCAATCGACGACAAAATAGAAGAACTAGAAGAAAAACTGGAAGAAGACGAATCCAAACAACAAACACTCAACGGAGAAACCAAAGAACCCTCCGGAAACGAAAAACGCCAAATCACCCGGCAGAAAAAAGAAACGAGGAAAAGAATCGAAAAACTGGAAGAACTGAAACAGGATATCATCCAGGAACAGGACAAAATGCCGATGCTCTGGGAAGTCGCCTTCGCAGAAGTATTCAACAACAACGGCGGCTTCGACCTCTTGATAGGGAATCCTCCATATGTCCGACAAGAAGACATCGCACCACCAAACATGGACCCGAACAATGTCTCTAAACAGGACAAGAAAGACTACAAAAACAAGTTAATCGAATCCGTCCAGAACAGGATGCCACAAGTCGAGAAGATTTCCAAGAGAAGCGACCTATACATCTACTTCTACTTCCACGGCCTCTCACTGATCAACGACGAAGGAACATTTGCCTTTATTACATCCAACTCCTGGCTCGATGTAGGATACGGAAAAGAACTCCAACAATTCCTCTGCAAACATGTACCAATCAAAGGAATCTACAACAACAAAAACAACCGAAGCTTCGAACACGCCGATGTCAACACAGTAATATCAATATTCGGAGCACCAAACTTCGAAACCAAAAGCTTCGACGGATGGGAAATCGACACAGACCGATGGCCAGAAACAGACCACAACGCACAGTTTGTAACTTTCAAGAAACCGTACAGGGAAGCAGTCAGCGCCGACAACATGATCGCACTCGAAAACGACACCCACTACGACAAAAACATCCAACTCGACCGCTCAAGTTTTGAGCTTTACAACACTCAAGACCTCCGCTCCGTCCAAATAACACAAGGAAACCTACTCGAAGACGGCTGGCAATACCCAGAAAACTACGAAGGAGAGGCCTTCACTAAAGGCAAGTATGATGGAAACAAGTGGGGTGGCAAATTCCTCAAAGCTCCTGATGCATTCTATAAAATTCTAAATAGGGCTTCTGGGAATATCACAGAACTCGGCGACTTCATGGATATCAGATCAGGATGCTATTCCGGAATTAACGACTTCTTCTATTTAGATGAAGAGGAAGTGGAAGAATGGGATCTGGAGGATGAATACATAGTTGATTTATTCAAATCGCCGAAGGAATCAGATCAGATTGAACTAGAAGAAGAGAACTTAAAGAAAAAAGTTCTACTCTGTAGAGATGATCTAGAGACTGTGAAGGAAAAGGCTCCAAATACCTACGATTATATCGAGTGGGGAAGCAACCAGGAGAGAGAATCTAAGCAGAAAACTTCTGCAGGCACGCCGTGGCCTGAAGTGCCTTCGGTGAACAGTAGATCTCCTGGTTGGTGGGCTATTCCCAATATTGACCCTGTAAATATTTTCATGATCTATGGAATCAATCAAAGATACATATTTTGGCACAGCGAAGAAGCAAAGATTAGCGACAGAAGGCTGCACATGGCCAATTTAACAACAGATAAGATATCAAGCAAGAAAATTGTTGCTGTGTTAAACTCGACTATTACGCCTTTGATGATCGAGCTGATAGGAAGAAGTAACCTTGGTCAAGGTGCTCTGGACTTTGCAACAACAGACGCAAATGATATCCTCTTCCCAGATCCTGAAATGATAGATAGTATTGACCTACAAGAGGACACTATAGAAGACTTCTTCAATAGAGAGATAAAAGGAATTTTCGAAGAAGTAGGTCTTGAAAGAGGAAAGCCAATAAGAGAACAGGAACCAGAAATAAAAGACGATAGAAAGAAAGTAGACGATGCCGTGTTTGATGCGTTGGGGCTTTCTGAGGGTGAGAGGAAGGAGGTTTACTGGAGTGTTGCCGAGTTGGTGAAGGCCCGGCTGGATAAAGCGGAGAGTGTATAGATTATGGCTCAAGCTGCTGGACCTCAAAATAGTTTTGAAAGGATTATAGAAGGGATTTTTGCACTCTTTGTGCTGTTTATTTTTGGTACAGAGGTTTTCCCTGAACTGTTGCAGACTCTAGATTATCCTCTTTCGCCTTTCGTCATCTATGGCTCTTTGTTTTTGGCAGGTGTTGCTATTCTCTTGAGTATTGTAGGTGAGTTCTCTAGATGATTAGGAACGAGATTTCTACGGGCGCAATTCTGACGATCGTATTTGCAGGTGCGTATATGGCTATTTCTACTATTTGGGGTTCAGAACTTTCCAGTCTTGGTAAGATGACCTATACTAACACAGTGTTGATTTTCCTTGCTGTGCTTGTATTTGGAGTTGTTAGAGGAGGAAATTATATCGAGAACTATATGACAAATAAAAGTGAGTAAAATTAATTGAGTTTCTATTAACTTCTTCCAAAAATTTGTAAAGGCTTATTGAGGGCCTCTCAGTAGAATAGAAGACTTTACCTAAACTTCAGAAACTACAAGTAGAAGATCCGCCAGTATCAGCAGAAGGCCTATTCCGTATATTTCTGCTGAGCTTTTACTCTGGAATTTCCGGTTGGTGACTTCTTTGTTGTTTAGGCTGGCGACGAGGATTATTACTAGGCCTGCTAGTGATAGTGTTCCTATTCGGTAGGAGAGCGGTATTGAGATGTTTCTGTGGATTACTGGTGTTGAGAGGCCTCTAAGTAATATGGCTGCAGATATTATTTCTGTTGCTGATGTCTTGGATTGAAAGTTTCCACGGCTCAGGAATGCGTTGTGTCCTGTAGAGTAGATGAAGGATGTGGCTAGGCCTAAAATAGATCCTGTGATTATCAGAGCCAGGTTTTGGTCTATCCAGGTGATCATATCTGTAGTTTTTAGAGAAAATTTTTCTTTTATCGTGGCATAAAGGTTGCAAAGATTGTAAATTTCTGCCCTTTTCATTATGGTTTGTGAATTATGTAGAGGAGAAGTTTTGGTATCCGAGTATTGATTATATTGATACTAAGCATTCTGATATTTTGGATGATAATCCGGATAAGTATCCTGGTGAGAAGATTCCTCCAATTAATTTGATTGATGTTTTACATGAGGCTAGAGTTGAGCCTGGAGTTTATAGAAAGGCTGCTGTTTTGTTTAAGGAGATTAGCAGAAGGCATGTGTATGAGGATGGGAATACTACTACCGCAATTCTTATAACAATTGACTTCCTAAATGAGAATAACAGGGAATTTGCTCCTGAAGATCAAGATTTGACTGCTAAGGTTGGCAATAATCATGGCCAATTTAAAATTAGCGAAATAGCTGATTTCCTGAAAACAGGTGAGATTAATGAAGAAAGACTCCCAAAATAAGAAGTCTGAATGGCATGAGCATAATAAGAAGCAGCTTGAGAAGTATGAAGAGCTCGTTGAGAAGTTGAAATAGAGAAATTTTTCTAGTTTTGATTTTCCTCAAATTCCAGGCCTTCTATCTGTATTTCTTCAAACTCGAAAACTGGTTCTTTGCTTCTGCCTTGGTCTTTTAGGTCTATTATGCCGTGTTGGTAGAGTTTTTTGATGTCTTGTGAGGTGTTTTTCTTGTCTCTTCCGAGTTCTTCGGTTAGTTCTGTGATTGAGTCGAATTCCTGTTCTGAAAGTGTTTGCAGTAGTTCTCTTCTTTTCTCTGTCAAGAGCTTTTGAGCAATTGAAAATTTTAGGATTACAGTTTTTTTCTCTGTTTCTTTGAATTTTTCTTCTATTTCTGATTCTGAGAAGTTCGGTATTTTTTCTTCAGATTCTGATATTTTTTGTTCAACTTCTCGTATTTCTTTACCTATATCTAGCTCTGTTCCTTTTAGATCTGTCTTTACATCGTTTAGCTTCTTTTCTTTGTTTTCTTTCTTTGAGCTGTATTCCATTAGTATCTCCTTCAAGTTCTCAAGTTTAGCTAGTAGGTCAGTTTTTTGTCATCTAACTGTCTTTGGTTTGTCTCCTATCTGTCTATTGTAAACACAGCTTTTTTATTGTTGGTGTTTGACACCAAACATATGAGTGAGTTGCCGGACGCAGTGGAGGAGAGGTATCCTCTAGAGTATATTGAGGAGTTAGAGAAGACTCCTATCATATTGATGAAAGGGATTCCAGATATTCAGACGCCTTTCAAGTGGGCTGTGATGCTGGAATCAAGGGAATACAGCCTGGAGAATGCTTCTACGGAGACACATGAGATCGCAAGGATCGATAATTACCACAAGAATAAGCCAACACATATACACCGTAAGTTTGAGGAAGGAGAACCAGAAGAAGAGATGCGGCATCTCTCATTCCATGAAGCACGAGAGTATCTAGAAGACAACTGTGAAGAATTCCTGAAGAAATACTTCGAGGAATAAAATAGGTCTGAAATTTGACGAATAAAGTGTAATTTCTCATCTAACACTTTTGGCGGAAAGTGTGAATTCACAGATTACACTTTTCGAGTACTGAATAGGAGGGAAGTTACAGGAATTACGGAGAAGTCGTAATTAGAAGTGTTTCTTTATAAGCTGAGAACGGTGTTTACGGTTTTATCGTAATTTAGCCAATTTCCTTCTCTGTTTTCTTCAGCAGTCTTTCTGCTGATTTGATGGCTCTGTCGGCGTCTTTCTGAGAAACTGATTTGTTTCTGTACTGGATATCTGTTTTCTCGTTTACGACCCATTTCTTGACTGAGTCGATGTTTGATTTGAAGTTGTCTGAGATGAGGCCTTCTTCGTAGAGTTTCTGTAGTTGGTTGGCGGTTTTTGAGTGGTCTTGGTTGGTTTCGCCTCTGTATTCGAGCATGAGTGCGTCGATGGATTTGATCATTGCCATGATGCAGCTGACGATTACAGGATTCCAGGTATCGTTTTCCAAGGCTTTTTCGTACTGCTTGTTGGCGGCCTCTATGTAGGATTCTGCTTCTTCAAGAGATTCTTCAATCCTCGAACTCAAGTTCCTCGCCCTCCAGTACTATTCCATCTGTTTTTACATTGGTTTCGAATCTTTTGCCGTGAACTAGATTGTTTCTGAACTCTTCAACACTTTCTACCACAGGCACTAACTCAAAGTCAAGGTGAAGCTTTTTCGCTTCTTTCCTGGCTTGTTCTTTGATATCTTCAGTTCCTGTATAACCTTCAACTAGGATCAGAATATCAACATCTGAGTTAGGGCCTGCTGTCCCTCGAGCTACCGAGCCGAATAAAATGATTGATCTAATCTCATCTTTCAGACCAGAGTTTTCATAGAATTTTTCAGCCCATTCTCTCGCTGTTTCCTCTAGAGGCGTATTATCCGCTCTTAGAAGTGTTTTGATCACTTCATGATATCTTGAGTCTTGATTGTACTGGACCAGGTATGTGCGGCCTTTTTTCTGGAAACTTACTATATCAAACTCCTCTAGTTCTCTCAGAAAATTGTTTACACTGTTGTACGATCCGGAAACTTTCTCTGCTAACTCATTCACTGTGAACATGTAACCTGGATTTTCTAGAAGATGCTCCAGAACCTCCTGCTTATAGCCTGAAACAAGCAAATTCATGAAATTTTTTCTTTTAGAGCCTGCCGTAACAGATCCCATGATTCAGACTTCAACTCAAAAATTTAAAAATGTTTGCACTTTTTTGAGCAAGTTCTCAATTTTTTGAATATATCCTCATTTTGTTGAAATAAGTGGTTTTTCGGTATTTTGCTAGGCTTAATGAATATGTTCTTCTAAATCGTAAGTATGATTGAAGGCCCCGAGTTAGAGGATTTTCTGGAGGCACATGAGCTGGCAGGACAGGTCAGTGAGATCCGGACGCCTGGTTTTAAGCAGTCTACTGAGAAAGGTATGAGGAAGTTGGCTGGTGTCGTTAATGATGCAAAGGAGTTTGAAGATCCCTATAGATTGGCGGCTTTCATTTTGATTGAGACTATTAATAAGCATGCTTTCAATGATGGCAATCACAGAACTGCATGGATTGTAGCTAAAAAGGTTCTTAGGAAGAATAAAGAGGAGATGCGGGTAGAGAAGATTAAATCGTTTGATGAAATAGAAAGCGATTTAAAATCCGAGGTTAAATTCAAGGATGTGGATCAAGTTTCTAGCTGGATCCGCACAGGTGATTTCCAATGACTGAAGCTGTTACAGAATCGGATATAGAGAAGGCGAAGAAGGATTTTGATAGAAGGGAAGAGATTAAGCAGATTGTAGAGGAAGACAAGGAATTGCTCAAAAAGTTGGAGTAATTCAGTTTATTTTCTAAGCCTATTTTGGATTACATCTTTAATTTTTCTGTAAAAAGAATCATTTATAGGAGATATTTTGTGAAGAACCGAGAGATAATTGATAACAGCGAGGGGCGTAAGCTTGTAAGTTTTCTGAGAAATAAGCTTGAGGAGAATAAGGACGGCTTTGATGTTGCGACTGCTTTCTTTAACATCGAGGCCTTTTCCATGGTGAAAGATGAGCTTGAAGGGGTAGAAAGATTCAGATTGTTACTTGGTAAGTCTCCGGAGTTTGAGAATGATAGGACTTTAGCTGATGCTATTCAAGAGTTTATTGAGAGCGATGTTGAAGGACTAGAGTTCTCTAGAGAAAATCATGAGGCTGTTGAGGATTTGATCGAGTTTTTGGAGCAGGATAATGTTGAGGTCAGGGTTTATGATGAGAATTTTCTGCATGGTAAGGCCTATATCTGGGATGATGAGATTGTAATCGGTTCTTCCAACTTCACTGCCGCAGGCCTTACAACAAATAATGAGTTGAACTCTGTAGGCCCTGCTTCCAAGGCCAGGTATACACGTGATGAATGGTTTGAAAAGTTCTGGGAGCTAGCCAGGCCTTTCAATGAAGAGCTTATCGAGCTCCTGGATGAATCCCGTTTCGGTACGGAGGAGTACAGTCCTTACCAGGTTTTCATGAAGACTCTATACGAGTATCAAAAGGATGACTTAACTCAGGATCTAGGTTCTGAGGAAAGAGGAGAATCTGATATTGATTTGACAGAGTTCCAGGAAGACGCAGTAAAACGAGTATTCACTCGTATGGAGAAGTACGGTGGCTGCATGGTTGCGGACTCTGTAGGCCTTGGTAAGACCTATATTGCGAAGAGAATGATCGAAGAGTTCGGCTCGATGAGGAAGAAAAATTACTTGATTGTCTCTCCAGCCTCACTTGAAGGTATGTGGACTGAAGAGATGAAAGATATCAATTTGAGTGAGAATATTTTAACTCAGGAAGCTGTTGCCCGTGATAACTGGGAGAGAAAGGCTGAGAAAGCCACAGGCGGTAATCTTGAAGATGTAGAGCTCGTAGTTGTTGATGAGAGCCATAACTTCAGGAATCCGAAGTCTAACCGCTGGGAACACCTATTCACGATACTTAACGAGAAGATTAAAGGCAAAGATAACAAGCCATATGTTCTTTTCTTGACTGCTACTCCTATCAATAACTCTGTCTGGGATCTTTACTGGCAGTTAATGCTTATGCTGGAGCACAACAGAGCTGCTTTCATCAAGGAAGGTATTACAGATCTCTACGAGAAATTCCAGGAAGTTGAGGAAGCTGGCGATCCTTCTCTGCTTAACGACGTCTTAAATGAAATTTCAGTTAGAAGAACCAGAGAATATATTCAGGAGAATTATCCTGATGCAAGTTATGAGGACGAATACGGAAACGAAATTAAACTGAATTTCCCAGAGAGAAAGCTTGATGATATAACCTATGCTCTTGATAAATCCTATCAGGGATACTTTGCCGAAATCTCCAGCAAGATTAAGGATGAGTTGACGATGGCCTATTACCGCCAGCTGGAGTATAAGGATAAGAAGGAGCTGACTCAGGATGAAGAGCTTGAGAGAGGCCGTATGAAAGGTATGCAGGGAATTTTCGAGAAACTGCTTTTGAAGAGGTTAGAGAGCAGTGTCGGTGCTTTCAGGAACAGTATCGATAACCATATTGATTTCCTGCAACAGACGAAGCGGCATATCGATGATGGAAAAGTGATGTCGAAAAGCACATACAGGAAACATATTCTCAAAGTTGAGGAAGAAATTCCAGAGGAAGAGTATAGAGAAGAGCTTGAAAACATTGATTTAGACGAGTACAAATCCGATGAGTTCCTGGAGGATATCCAGAAAGATATTGAAGTATTCAAGGAAATCAAAGATATGATCGAAGATATAGGTTATGAGGAAGATGCCAAGATCCAGACTCTGGAAGAAGAACTCTATCAGATGTCTAGAGACGATCAAATTGTTGTATTCGCATTTTACTCCGATACTATCCAGTATATCTACAATTATCTCTCTAACTCTGAGAAGTTATCCGATAAGAGAATTGAGATGATTACAGGCGATTCTTCTACAACTGATCGTGAGGAAAAGATTGAGGCCTACAGAGAAGATAACCTAGATATTATTCTGAGCACGGATGTTCTTTCGGAAGGTCAGAACCTTCAGAAGGCTAAACATTTGATTAACTACGATCTGCACTGGAATCCGACTAGGATGATTCAGAGAGCTGGAAGAATCGACCGTATAGGAACTCCTCACGACGAAATTATCATCCATAACTTCTTCCCTTCAGATGAGTTGGAAGAACTGCTCGAACTCGTCCAGGTTCTGGAGAACAAGATTTCGGATATTGACCAAGCGGTAGGTATGGACCAAAAGGTCTTGAATGAAGAGATTAATCCGAAGGTCTTCGGTACTACAAGCTCACTGGATGAAGATACCCTGCAGAGGATTAGAGAGAATGACCAAAGCGTCATGGATGAACTTTCAGACGATGCTCTAGGAGGTGGTGAAGGGTTCTGGCAGCCTATAAGAGACTACATGGATCAAAGAGCCCAAGAAGAGTTAGAGAAAATCCCTACAGGAATTTACAGCGGCCATAAAGAAGATGCAAGAGGAATTTTCTTCTACTACCAGTACGGCGATGACTTCCATTACTGGTACTTCTGCGACCTCGAAAACAACAGAATAATTGAAAATAAATCAGAGATTCTGAAGCTTATCTCAGTAAATCCTGATGAAGAAAGGAAAATTCCAGATTTCTTCGATAAAGTCTACGATAAAAGTTCAGATGTCAGAGATGAACTCGAATCTGACTATAAAGCTATTGAGCAGTCCTCTTCCGATGACAAAATGAAAGAGTGGGACAACGAGAGATCCAAGAAGTTCCTGATTAAAATGATAAACTCCCTGAAAAACCAGATCAGACAACACCTCAGAAAATACCCTGATGACGAGGAAGCGCAGGAACAAGTAAGTCACATCCAGGAGAAACTGAAGAAAATCACTTTGACAAAGACCAGAACTTCAGAAGTCAGGAAATACTGGCGTGAATACAAGGGAGAAAACGGTCATGGAGACTGGAAGGAACTCGCAGATCAACTAGAGGACTTCTTAGAAGATAAGACAGAGGCTAGTAATACTGAGCTTGAAGAGTTTGATAATGATGAATTGAAACTGGTTACTGTGGAATTTATTTCATAGATAAAAATCTCTCTTTCTATACCAGAAACATGATTCCTTTTGAGGAAGAGGCCTCGTTGAATAGGACTGAGCGAAGAGTTGAGAGTATCCTGGAGAGTAACTGGGATAATGTTGTGCGTTCTACTCCTGGGATCCAGGAAGATCTTGAAGGCCGTTATCCGGAGCTTGCGGAGATTATCAGTAGAAGGATTATGGATGATACTGATTCGGATTTCTCGAATGTTTTCAGGCCTGGTGTTCCCGATTTCCTGGCTTTCAGTGATTCTGGTGATTATCTGTTTGTAGAGGCGAAGTCGGAGAACGACAGTCTGCGTCACACACAGCTGAAATGGCTGAGGGATTTCCGCGGTATAGAAATCGAGATATGGTTCGCGGATAACGAAAAAGATATAGAGAAGCTTGAGGCCTCTGATCTGAATGCGTACGGCTTCAGTGATGTCAAGAGGAATTCTTCACAGCTTGTTGTACAGGAGGGCCTGAAGGTTGATGTGTCGGAGGAGCTGGCTGCGATCACAGGCCTTTCCGAAGGTGATTCTGTGAAGTGGCGTCTGAAAAGTGCTGATGAACTGGTGCTGGATACAAGGTAATGACTGATACAAGTCTTGAAGTTGAATGCGGCAGGTGCGGGTGTTTTTTCTGGTACAGCGGTGGGAAAAGTTTTCCTGAAAAAGTTGAGTGTCCCGAGTGTTTTTCCGAAGTCGAGATTCCTGTCGATGGATAAATTTTTCAGGGCCTTAGACGGTTTTTTCGTTTTACTTGCTTATTTTCGATTATGGCGTACTGTGTTAACATTTCGTGTCCATAACAGTTGTGGCCCTGTAAATCGGGGCCTCTACAATAGTCCTGCTGAGAAAATGCGGGGCGGGCCGGGTCTGGAAGCTCATCCCCTCTGGGGATGTAAGCCGGTGAACAGCCGTGTGTAACGCTTCGATCCGCCCTCTAATTTTTATCATACCGTATTTCTGGATGAAAGGCATCCAGTTATTTATCTTCTGAAGTCTTCTTTTTTCTGTGAAGCAGGAAATCGAAAATTTTCTTGAAGTCCGGGAGAGCAGTAGAGCGAAGAGGCCTAGAATACGTTACAGGAGAGGAAGTTTTACTGTAGTTGTTCCTGAAGGCCTGGAAGTTGACATGGATGAGTTGATTGAAGATAATATTGACTGGTTTCAGGATCGTCTTGAAGAGGCCCGTGAGTACAGACAGGAAATCCCTGAAAGGGATCTGAGGCCTGGAGGAGAAATCGCTGTACTCGGAGCTGATAGAGAGATCGTGGTGGAGAAACGGAGATCTAACAGAGTCGATGAGAAGATTTTCCTGGCCGAGCATCTTGTGGAGAGGACTTCTTTCATGGATCAACTGGAGAAATCTTTGCGAAGTTTTGCACGTCAAAAGTTCGAGGAGAAGGCCTCTATGTATGTTAAAGATATTGATGGAGGTTTTGAGAAGATTTTTGTCCGTGATCAGAAGACACGGTGGGGCTCCTGTTCATCGAAAAATAACTTGAATTTTAACTGGCGTCTTGTACTGGGGCCTGAAAAGGTTCTGGAGTACGTTGTGGTGCATGAACTGGTGCATCTGGAAGTCAGGGATCACGGTGAAAGTTTCTGGAAACGTGTAGAGGAGATTTATCCGGAGTTCGAGGCCTGTAAAGAGTGGCTCGAGGAGAATTCCGCTAGACTGGTTTTTGACAGGGATTTCTGAACTGTTGTAGGCCTGTGACGCAGTTTTTAAGTACAGCTTTTTCTCATTGTGTTTCTATATGAGTCTTAGTTCAGCTTTCCTTGCGGAGTTTATCGGCCTGTACATAATGATTGTGTCCGCGGCTTTCATTCTGCGGCATGAATCTTTCGTTGAGTACGCCCGTAGCTTCGCCGAGGATATCGCACTCAGGTACAGTGTTGCCCTGGTAGAACTTGCTGCAGGCCTTGCAATTGTTCTGCAGCATCCTGTCTATGAAATCAGTTATGTCGGCGCCATCACGGTAGTCGGCTGGCTGATGTTGATCGAGTCCGTCTTCCATCTTGCGGCGACGGAGGAACAGGAGCACAAGCTTCTTGATCATGCGGACGACAGGGCTTACTGGAAAGTTTTCGGTACGCTTTCCCTCCTCTTCGGAGTATACCTGGCAACACACGGCTTCACGGTCTTCTAGAAGGCCTGAAGCAGAAGGAAGACGAGGTAGGATGCTACTGCCGATATGGCAGGTGTCATGATCCAGAGCGTTACAACGTGGCTGATCATGTCGGGCTTGAAAAGCTTCCTGTCCGGAAGATCGTCTTCCGTTTCCTCCCCAATTTCCTTCTTTTCTTTCGAGTTAAGTGCTGCAGCGTTCATCTCCGGCGTCTCACCTTTCAGTGTATCCTTCATCTTCACAGTCCTTGACGCGCGGCCCCATCCAAGGCCTATGATACACATCGTTGCGGAGATCGCAAGCGAGGCAGGAATCCCCATGCCTGAGAGAACGGTGATGATAGATGCGGAGACTGTTGAGACGATCAGGGAAGCCAGCAGAGGGAGTTCAGTGAGGCCATCGCCGACAGTGTCGAGAGTTTTCCGTGCGATAGTGAATCCTCCTACACTCATAGCTCCAACAGCGAGAAGTATCGCAGGATTCATCTCAAGCATACGGCTTCCTACAAGAGGAGCAACAGCGTTCGCAACATTTGAGGCCCCGGCGGAGAACGCCATGTAGCAGGCAATCCCCACTACGAGAAAGCTGGACAGAAGTTCCCTGTAGCTTGTGCCTTCTCCCATCCTGACAGGCCTGAAGCTTTTTTCCAGTCTCAGCAGCTTTCCTGTACTCTGTCCGATATGGAAGAAGTCATCCATGTGCACGTAAAGATATCTTCCGATGACGCCTCCTGAAAGGAAAGCGACTGAAGGTGCGACAAGCCACCAGGACATTATCTGCCCCATTATCTCCCAGTTAAGAGTTCCTGTTGCCAGGCCCAGGCCTGCAATAGCTCCGACAGCAGTCATAGATGTCGAGGCAGGTACTCCTGAAAGATTTGATATCAGAAGCGAGAGGCCTATAAAGAAAAGTATTATTATCGATGCTGTGGTCGTGAATTCTGCGGCAGGAACTATTTTCCCGCCCATAGTTGTTATCACGTTTCTTCCGACTGTCCATCCTCCAAGAAGTGCAAAAACAGTCATCAGAGCTGCTGCTGCAGGCTTTGAGAGGAGATTGCTTCCGACAGAAGGTCCGAAAGCGACACCGGTAGACGATCCCCCGATGTTTATACCTACAAAAATTGCGGCCAGTACTCCGAAGACAAGCAGTACTTCGATCATGAGTTATAACCTCTATCCTACAGGCCCGTTACGGAAGATTCCGTGATACATTATTCCTATTGAGATAGCTGCTCCGCCACCTACAGCATACTGTGTCGGTATGCCTGTGAAAACTCCTACGGCTGCACCACTTGATAAGCTTGCGGTGATGCCAGCCAGCACCTTGTCATAGTAATCGATATTCAGAAAAATCACCATTAAACTCGTCTCTTTTCAGTCTAATAAGAATTACTGTCACTCGATTTCTAAACAGGCCTTCTCCACTTTTTATCCAGGCAGCTATTTAAATCTTTATGTATAATGCTGTGGGTATGACTACTGAAACAGCATCAGGCGATGAAACTATAGAACCAAAAGTGAAGATGCCCGAGAAATCAGAGGACGCAAACGGCTGCCCGGAATGCGGCTCCAGCCGTTTTGAGGAGATCGAGGGAGAGACGTACTGTATGAACTGTGGGACAGTCGTTGACACCGACAGGATCGATACCACAAGGGAGTACAGGGCATTTGACTCGGAAAGCACGCAGAAGAAGGAGAGAGTGGGCTCAACTATCACATACACGAAGGCCGACAAAGGAATGTCCACAAAGATCGGTGAGACAAACGAACTCAACAAGGTCTCGGGAAGGAAGAGAGGCCAGTACTACAGGATGAAGAAATGGGACAGCAGAAGCGATTCACGTGAGGACTCGCTTCAGAAAGGCCTGTCGATCATTGACAGGCTTACATATGAACTGAATCTTCCGAAGTCCGTCAAGGAGGAGGCCGGAAGACTCTACGAGAAAGCGTCTGAAGAGGACTTGATCAAGGGGAAGTCCAGAGAGGCCTCTGTAGCTGCTATACTGTATCTTGTTGCAAGAAGCCATGAAGTTCCGAGGACTCAGAAAGAGATCGGTGAAGCGACTAAAGTCAAGCAGAGGAAGATGAACAAGACGTACAGGGATCTTGCAAGAGAGCTTGATCTTGATATCAGGCCTGCTGATCCGAAGAACTTTATACCGCGTTACGCCAGTGAAGTCGGACTTTCAGGAGAGGCAAGCGCCCGTGCAAGAAAAATCGTGAAGGAGGCCATGGATAAAGGAGTTACATCCGGAAGAAGTCCTTCCAGCGTTTCCTCGGCAGCACTTTACATCGGCGCACTGCTTGAAGGCGACAAAGTCACGCAGAAAGAAGTAGCGGAGGTAGCAGGCGTCACACAGACTACTGTAAGGAAGACTTACAGACTGATATCCGAGGAACTTGGCCTTGAAGAGGAAATCGAGGAGGCGAAAAATTAGATGGTAAAACTTCAGAAAGACGGCAACGGAAGATACCACATCACTCTTCCGAAAAGCTTCGTCGATGGATTCGGCTGGAGTAAGGGAGACGAGATCTGCTTCGAGATCAAAGGCCAGGGAAAACTCGAGATCGAGAAAGACTAGAAAATTTTCTTACACCTCTTCTCTAGAGGCCTCCAGCTACTGTTCTTCTCTAAACTCTTTCTCCCTCAAAGTCAAGCTGACTTCCGGATGTCTGCCACATGCATATTTTAACTCTTCGACGATTTTCTCGTATCCAGACCTGAAAGATTTCTCAGTTCTTTTCTCGTATTCCGGCTCTATCTTAGCATCCTCTACAGAAAAATCTTCAACATCTATATCTGTGTCTGTCAAACATCTGTGGCAGTAAGGATCCTGAAAAAATCCTTCAGAGTTCCGCATATCGTTGTCCTCATCTGTGTAGAAGAAACTGTTGTGATTGCTGTAACTTCCTGAGGCATTGACAAAGTTCCAGACATCCTGTTCGTCTTCGAAACTTTCCAGTCCTTCATCAATTAATCTCTCGACTTCGTCTTCGTAAGACTGTCCAAGGCCTGGCGCCCAGCCCTGCATATACTCAAGGCCTCCAGTAGTTTCCCAGTTATCGTGTCTTGCTTCCGAGGTGACAAGGCTTCTCACTGAAGGCGGGAGATCTATTTCCATCGACAGTCTTGTTTTCGAGGCCTCCGTTAAAAAATCGATCCTCCAACAAAAGGGGAAAGATTGGAAAAACTAGGCCTCTAACACGTTTTTACAGGTGAAAAAAGATAATGTCATACACCAAGGCGAACTACAGCGACGTTGAACCGAAAGGAGGAGCACTGCACTTCCTGAGAGACGAACTTGAATGCGAAAATCTTGGAGTAACAGTGATCGACGCAGAGAAAGGCTGGGAAGGACTAGAACACGATCACGAGGAAGACGGCCAGGAAGAAGTCTACCTTCTGATCGAAGGAGAGGCCTCTATCACTGTCGACGGAGAAAAATCCGGATGAGCGAAGGAGATGCCGTAAGAGTCTCCGCAGAATCCGAGAGAAAGATCGATGCTCATGAAGACAGCAAGATAGTGGCGATCGGAGCGCCGTAAATTTTTCAGAGAAAAAGGGAAGACGGGGGAAGAGGCCTGTCAATTAAAAGGCGGACGCAGTGGAGGCCTCTCCCGCAAGATCTATTTTATAATTTCGTTTGCCGGGATTTGCCCCTGTCTCAGCTTCTATCTCAGTTTCAAGGGCCTTGCAGTTGGCGCAGATTAATTCTTCACCTTTGTACACTGTACCTCGAACTCTAACTAATATAGTCCTTTCGCCTGTCTGGGATCTGTGGTCCAGAATTTTATCTCATGTCGTTCGTTGACTCGACGTCAGCTTCCAGAACGCTGTTCCAGTCGAAATCCATCGCTATCCCGGATTCATCTCCGTGTTCCAGAGCGTACTCCGCATACATTGCCATTGCGTTGTCAGGATTGTCGTATTCTCCAGGTAGAACCGGATCGCCTGTTTCCTGAAAAGTATAGTTGTCGGCTCCTCTACCTTTTCTCTCAAGTTTATCCTCAAGTTCAGCTGTTACATGCCTGTTCTCTGACTCCAGGCTGATACGGACTCCGTTGAAAGTCCGGAAAACCTCGACACGGTATGCTTCATCCTCCTGCGCCAGCTGGCTCATCTCGCCAGGATCATGCACACCTCTCTGCTGAGTGTAAAAACCGAAGTCTTTCCTTCCCTGCTCATGCTGGATGCCGTTTATGAAGAATCCTCTCATCCGTACTCCCTGTTACAGATTCAGGGCCTCAAAACTCTTAACTCCATCGCATTCAAACAGAAAATTTTCACATGAACTCTTCCAGGCCTCTATCCTCACTGCTGCGTTCCTCTGTCCAGGAAAACTCTCTTTCAGCATCTATAGCTGCTTTCTGAACTTCATCAACTATCTCACTCCACGACTTGCTTCCTCCACGCCCGTGATAATCCGGAGCCCTGTACACTGTCTCCCCTGTAAAAATTTTCTCTTCAGATCCGATTATACCTATCCTGTCATAGAAATCAGCAGTTACAGCAACTTCTTCGCTTTCAAAACGCCTTCCATCGTATCTTCCCTCATCCAGATCATTGGCAACATCTGTCAGCTGATCTAAAGTCAAGTTATTAGTTACAGAGGCCTTAAATGCGTCAGGTACGACATGTACGTTCTCAGCGAAAGTTTCGTAATCATCAGCCTCGTTCTGAAGCATCTCTCTGAAAGTTCTGACGTACATATCAATCATTTATTTCAGGCCTGAGAGAAACTTTCCCGGTGAAAAGTTAAAACTCTGTTCTGTATTAAGATAAGTTATCGATGCAGTTCAGGGAGATAGATGAGCTATACCTGTACGAGTTCCTGAAGAACTTTGGAACAAGTATAATAGGAGTCTTCATACCGGTGTACATCCTTTCACAGGGATTCAGCATCTATCACGCAGGCCTCTTCATCCTTATCTCCGGATTTACAGGCCTGACGCTTTCATATCCGATATCGAAGATTGTTTCGAGAAAAGGATTCAAGCACGGCCTTGCAGCCTCGTACCTGTTTATACTGCCAGGCCTCATACTGATACAGGTACTTGAACTAAGTCTGGCGCTGATAGTGGCCTCTGGCATACTGTACAACATCGGAAGAGTTATACACAGCATATCCATCAACGCAGAGTTCGCAGTTGATTCAAAGAAGAAGACGCGTGGAAGCGATTCAGGGAAAATGCTCAGCCTTCCGAATACAGCAAGAGTTATCGCACCTGTACTCGGAGGAGCAATATTCGCCTCACTTGGATTCCATACACTTCTACTGATTTCTATAACTTTCCTAGGCCTCTCAATAATTCCCCTGCTTGTCACAGCTGATCACAGGGATACGAAAGAATACAGTTTCAGAGATCTCAAAGACTACGATCTCAGGGAGGTAGTTCCACTGTTCATCTCACGGGGAATCGACGCAGTATCCAGCGTCGACATCTTCGCAATCTTCATGTTCGTTGTTATAGGAGGAACGGTAGACGTTGGATGGGTACGCTCCCTGGACAGCCTCGGCTTCGTACTCACAGGATTCCTGACAGGAACAATAATCCAGAGATTCGGAAGCAAAAAGCCTCTGATAATCGGAGCAGTAGGAAACGGAATACTTAACATGACAAGAGGATTCCTTTCAACACCGTTACAGGCCTTCACACTTTCATTCCTCGCAGGAATCATGTTCCAGATATACCACGTCCCGCTTTACTCCCGCTTCGCCGACATGGCAGAAAAATCAGATATACTCGAATTCTACGCACTCAGAAAAACTTTCGTAGGCCTCGGAAACATCCTCGTCGTCACAACACTGTTCACATTCGACTACTTCTACAGCCTGGAAACAGGATTCAAAGCAGTATTCATACTCGGAGGCCTCGCAATGATAGTCATAGCACTCAAAGGCCCAGAATAAAAAATTTTTCTCTATCTC
Organism: Candidatus Nanosalina sp. VS9-1; assembly: GCF_047555085.1. Classification (GTDB taxonomy): domain Archaea; phylum Nanohalarchaeota; class Nanosalinia; order Nanosalinales; family Nanosalinaceae; genus Nanosalina. The sequence continues at coordinate 496,360 of NZ_CP180230.1, forward strand.
TCGACTCCCAGACGTGTAAGATACAAGTGAGCTGCGATCTGATGGGAACACAGATCTCCCTGGAAAGGACACGGACAGAAACTTTCACCTGAATCAATATCAACTCCCACAGTATAATCCGCATTATCACCTTCAACAGCGAACTGGTAACGATCATCAGAACTTACAGTAACAACGATTTTCTCCTCATCGATAATACGACGGGCCTTCCCCCATTTATGCAGATTCTCCCTCTCCGCCCGCGACAGATCCTCCATACAAAACCGTTGAAAAACCTATACTTAAAACACAGAGGCCTCTACAGAAATTTTTGTCTACAGAGTTCTACTGTCAGAAGTATGTAGGCCTCTCTTTCCAACTTGGTAGAGGTACTGTACTTCCTGCGGTGTGAGAGCATGGTCATAGACACGTATTTCACATGCATTTAGCGGTATGTATCGACTTCCACTGTTTGTGTATTCGTTGTTCCCTATCTTGAATGGGACGTCTATACTGGGTACGGAGATGTTGTTTATCTGGTTTGGTTCGGCAGCTAATTTTCCATCTATCCATAATCTAGAACGGTCTCTGTTGAACACTCCAGCTATGTGATACCAATTCCCTGTAGACAGGGTCGCCGGATTAGTCGAGGCGTGAGTAGCTCCATTCTCCATCCTGAATCTAATTTCATTCCCATTGTTGTGTGTAAAGCCCCATCCGTTATCGTTGTCTCTGTGAGTGGCTATAGAAGAGTTAAACCCTGAAGAAATGGACTCAAACTTCGTCCAGACGCTCAATGACAAACTATCTGATCCATGTACTTCGGCCAATACCCCACAATCAACGAGTTTGCCATCATCTCCATTAACATGGTAGGAACTTCCTCCAACAACTCCAGTTTCTCCCTGAATTGCTCCACTTACATTTCCATTATTATTACCACGGACATCGTATGCAGTGTTTCCACTTTCTTCATCCAGAGGCCAATATCCAACAAGCACCATTTTTAGTGTTTCACCAGTTGTTTTCTCATGTCACGGCCTCTCGTACCATAACGATACAGTTCAAAGATTTCATGAGGCTTTAGAGCACGATTATAGATCCTGAATTCATCTAGGATGCCGTCCATATAGAATTGCGAATACCTTCTATCTGCACCAATCGAAGACTGGGACATATCCCCTGTATCTGTCGTAGTTGTTGCTTTTGAGTCCTCCTGTACGCCATTAACATAAACCGTGGCATTTCCACTAGGATTCCATCTTGCTACAAGATGATACCAATCATTCTTAATCAAAGTACTTTCAGTTAAAGCTATTTTTGGGCTTCCGTCATACCAGCCGAACTCCCATTTCCTATCATCTCTTACGCGCATCCACCACTGGCCGTTGACACGGAACTGTGATGTGACATAATATGAACCTGAATTTGGTATTGAATTGAGATTTACCCACGTGGATACCGTCCAAGAGTTGTTATTGGTAACTGTATTATCAGGGATTGCAACGCTATCTTCTTCCCCGCCATCAAACTTTGCAGCCTCATGCCGGATTGAATTTGAAACAAAACTTGCTCCATTATTTGTGCCATCATTCGAGCCCCATGAATCATTTACATCTCCGTCTAGAGGCCAGTAACTAACACCACCTTCATTCTGATTGGGAGGCCTTGCATAGTCTCCTGATCCCCATTTGTACAGTTCCTGGATTTCAGATTGGGATAGAGCACGATTGTATATTCTTGCCTGGCATATATTTCCGTCAAAATTGCTGTGTGATCCTGCAGTATCGTCTCCTATCCGGGGGCCTGAGGAGGGATTAAGTGTTCCTGTATACTCTCCTGTTGAACTATTTTCGATATTTCCATCAACGTATAGCGTTGTTTCACCTGTTGAACCATCCCATACTCCTGTTACAAGATGCCAGTTCCCATCGGCTATATCGGTATCTCCGTAAAGTATTGTGAAACTGTATCCGGAAGCTCCTCCATCGTCATAGTAAATATTCACACGATAACTTCCATCACCGCTGTTATTGCTACCGTATCTTATGCCATAATGCTGAGAAGAACCTGAGCCATTGTAATTGGAAATAATTCCGTACTCTCCCTGAGAATCTATCTTCACCCAGGCAGAAACAGTGAAACTGGAAACAGTGAAGACACTGTCATCACTGACTCCAACATAATCATCGCTCCCATCGAAGCTCATTGCTTGGAGGCCTCCACGACCAGATACCCCTGTCGTCACACCGCCATTCAATGTGCCATGATTCTTATTACCAGAGTAATCTGTTGCAGAATCGTCGTGCAGAGGCCAGTAGCCGACTAAACCACTGGAAAGATCAGGCCTTTCACGACTGTATCCTTGCTTCAAGTCTCCGTTTCTGCCGACTGTACCACTACTGTCTTGATTATCTTCCCAATCTGATTCCGAGTCCCATCTTATCGCCATAAAAAATTTCTGAGGCCTCTGTCTGTATTTTGTTCTGTCTTTTATTTTATTCTTTCGTGATGTATTCGAGGCGGGCCTGTACTTTTTTCTCAGGGAATTTCTGCTTTATCGCTTCTCTGTATTTTTCTATCTGGGCCCTGTGTTTCTCCTTCTCTTCGCCTGTCTTCCAGTCTATGACGTCGACTCTGTCGTCTTCGATATTTATCAGATCTATCTGTGCTCTGTAGACTGTATCTCCGTCAGGATTGCTGATGGATACCTCGGGGACAAGTTCTCCGTCAAGAGAATCAATTATCTCTTTCACTTCTTTTTCTCCCTTTGTAGAGGCCTCTACGTTTTCCCCCTGTGCATATCTCTCGGCAAATCTGTGGATCTTCAGGCCGTCTTCAGGATCGCCACGTGTAGTTGTATCTGTTACACTGGCGACGGAAGGCCTCTTCTCCTCGGGCTCATCGACTTCAAGTACAGGCCTGTCGTCTTCCTCTGATTCAACTTCTTTGATCTCAGGCTCCACTTCCACAGGCTCCAGATCTATTTCCTCGTAGAAGCGGCTGGCACGTCCTTTCTCCGCAGACATGAAAAGATGGTTCTCTGCTCTTGTCGTTGCCACGTACAGAAGTCTCCGCTCCTCGTCGTACGTCCCTGTAATACATCTTGAGATTATCTCGTAACGCCAGTTATCGTAATTGAAGGCCATATCGGAGTCGTCGAATATTTTCCTTTGCCGTATACCTGCCGGCTCCACATAGTCTATACTTGCTCTCGAGCCCTGGTAGCTGGGAAAGACTCCTCTGTTCAGGCCTGCGATGAATACAGCAGGATACTCCAGGCCTTTCGCCTTGTGCACTGTCTGAATCTTGACGGTGCTCCTGCTTTCGGAGAAATCCACTTCATAAGTCTCTCCTTCCTCGATATTCTCCTCGATAAAGTTTATGATCCGGCCCGTGTTCATGTAACTGCTGATGAAGGTGTTGTTGAGAACTTCTATGATCTTTCCGGAGGCCGCTCCCTGCATCCCGTACCTGTTGAAAACTTTCTCAGCCACTGCCGTCACTGATTCCTCGGATGCGATCTCTTCACGGAACTCTCTCATATCCTTGGGGTACTCCTTTTCATCCAGAATCTTATCCGCCTCATCAAGCGTATAACCGGCCTCTTCAAGAACTACCGCCCAGCCTCTCCTCGAGTCCGAGTTCAGTATACGCAGCCACGCCAGCAAAATTATAGACGGATCTGTCTTGAAAAGCTCGATACCGGCCTCGTATGCAGCCGGAACACCGTACTCACGGGCCTTCTCCTGCAACTCCAGACCTAGACTGCGTGTCCTCGTTAACACAGCTATATCATCGAACTCCAGAGGCCTCTCACCGCCCTCCCCCTCACAGGTGTACTCGGGATTATCGACTATTTCCTGTATAGAAGTTATCACGGCCTCTACTTCGTCCTCGCTTATAATTTTCCTTATAGTTGAATCCTGAAGGCCTTTCTCCGATTCCAGAGAAGTTACATCGACTTCAGCAACGTTCTCCCATCTACTTCCAGGAAGTTCAAGAGTATCCTCCGAGAAATCCAGTATATCCTGACTGGAACGATAGTTTTTCTCCAGAGGGATCTTCTCTACAGTCCCGATCTGGAATCCTACACGTTCCCGGCCTCTATTCAGTTCTTCTCTGAAACGTTCCAGTCTTTCCTGGAAATCCTGAATATTCTCCACTTCAGCGTACTGAAAACTGTAGATTGACTGTTTCCAGTCTCCTACAACACAGATATTCGGCTCTGAGGCCATTAGAAGTGCAAGCTTGAACTGGATCTCGTTAGTATCCTGGAACTCGTCGATCATCATGTAATCGAAGCTTTCATCCTTCCTTACATTCTCATCTTCATGCATAAGCACGTATGTAAACATCATGAGGAAGCTGAAGTTCAGATAGTTCCTGGAAAGACAGAAATCTATGTAGCCGATGAAAAGATCGTGCACAAAATTTTTCAGTTCCTCACGATCCTCCTCAAAGGCCTTCCTGCAGAAATCCCTTCTAACTGATTTTGTGCCTCTGTCACCTCTCAGTTCTTCCTTCTCTGGTGCATCGTCAAGGTACGTCTTCCTGTCAAAGCCTGAAAGTCTGGCCCGTAAACGGCTCTGCTTCTTACCTCTTGAGCCTTCACGAGGACTGTTCTCATCCTGGAAAATCTTCCTGAAACGCTTCCAGTCGCCATCAAGATGTCGACCGGTATCACGGAACCAGGCCTCTCGAGTAGGAACTATTCCCTTCGATGCAAGTGATTTCAAAAGGCTCAGAAGCTCGGAGGAATCGCTTACGATGTGATAGAAATCCCTGTATTCGGAGTGATCTTCACGGAAGCCTCTGTAAAATTCGTCGAACTCCTGTCTTTCCCTTATAGCACTTTCCATCACCTGTGTCTCCTCTGTAATATTTCTGTCCAGGCCTATCATCGAGGGAGCGTCAAATCCATGTCTCTCAAGTACATCCTGGCAGTGGCTGTGGAATGTCGAAATCGGGGCCTCGAAGATCCTTGATTCCTCGACATCGGCCTCTTTCATTATCCTCTCAGTCATCTCCTCCGCAGCGTTACGCGTGTAAGTCGCAAGAAAGATATCCTCAGGCTCCACGCCTTTTTCAAGAAGTTTAACGTAGCGGTGTGTCACTGTAAAAGTCTTTCCTGTACCTGCACCGGCATCTGCCAGTATAACTCCTTCAGTCCTGTCTATAATCTTCTGCTGTTGATCATTCGGTGCGAACTCACTCATCAAGTATCATATCTCTGTTATGTAAATCATCAGGATTTGCATCAAGAGGGAAGCCGTCCTCCATGTACCTATTCAGTTCATCAAGCTTATCTACAACAAATTCCTCAAATCTGTCAAGATCTTCCTTGAAGAAATTGCTGCAGCGATAATCAACGAAGGCCTTTATTATCTGGCCACATCCCTTCCGCACATACTTGTACTCTCCGATCTCCTGCTCGCAGAAGGCCTGAAAATCTTTCGCAAGGCCTGAGTTAACGGCTTTATCTTTATCGAACTGTACATCCATCTCTCTTCCATCGAAAAAGTCTCTGAACTCCTGGCAGCCAAGCTTGTTCAGAACTTTCACTGCATCGCTGGTCTTTCCTTTCTCACGCAGCAGATGCTCGTACATCTCGAGACTTGAGATAAATTCGTTGAACTCCTCTGGTATATACTCGATAGTAACGGCGTTATCCCCGTTGGAATCTTTTCCATCAACAGCGTCCGAAAGATTATCCAGAAAGTTCAGGAAAGTGAACTTCAAACGCTTTCCCGGCATCTGCTGTCTGTGGAAAGTCAGATACATCAAAGCCTGGAAATCAGGCCAGTCAGCGTCCTCATACATCTCCACGTTCGAGGCCTTGACTATGTCTCTGGCGGATTTTTTCCTTCCTGACTTGTAGTCCACCAGATGAGTTGAATTCATTATAAGATCTATTTTTCCTTTGACAGCCATATCAGTATCAATAAACGCCATCTCAGTCAGTTCCGCATCTATCTCCTTCTCAAAGGCCTCTGAGAAAATGTTCTCGTCTTCTCCACGATTGTAGGCCTCGAAACTTGTCTCTTCAACTCCGTGATTATCCAGGAACTGTGAAATATTTTTTATTCCGATAAGAAGCTCTGTCTCAAGCTGTTCAAGGCTGTATTCGTCCATGAACGGAGTCATGTGCTCGATCATATGCTGCAGTATTTCCTCGTCGTCAAGCTGCTTTACATATTCGGGGTAGTTGGCGTAGAACTCGGCGTAGTCGTGGAAGATATTTCCTTTCTCCTTTTTGTCGTCCTCGATGTCGGAAGTAAGTCTGCCGAAGTAGTACACTCTTGGAGAAAGCACGAGATCGTTCAAAGCGGACTGACTCAACGCCTTTACCTCTCGGGCCTCTACACCCATATCCATGTGCTGGAATCCGCCTGTATCCGTGTCATCTGCAGGCCTGTAGTACTCGTGATCTAGATCTGTGAAGCTTTCCACATCTCTTTTCAGAAGCTCGTTCAGGTGGTAGCAGGGTGTTATCTCCCTGTTAAGTTCTCTGTCCTGCACCATGAATACCTGCTGTTCACCGCTCTGTATCATTGAACAGAAATTGTTCCTGTTCTGTACTGCCTCGGCCTCTCTGTCCCTCCAGGGCCTGTCGCCTGTGTCACGGGTCCAGTCCGAGCCCATCCCTATGAAAAATACGACAGGCCTGTCAACAAAGCTTACTGAAGTAGGATCAGCGAATAAAACACCGTCAGTTGTCTCTGATGTCGCGGGATCAAAAGACTCGAGGAAGAACTCAAGATCGCTGAGACTGTTCTGTGAGACCTCTCTGTCCATGAGATCAAGTTCTTCAAGTATAGTTTCGACCTCATCCATATCTCCGCCGCCCATCTCACGTAGCTTCCGGACAACCTCCCCGAAGTCGAGGAACTCCAGAACATTCAGGAACTCCTGCACCTCTTCAAGGCCTGAAGTCTCTGAAACAAGCCTGTTATCCTTCCTGCGGGATATATCAACATCCATCTCATCCAGTACAGGCCTCACATCCTTCACACGGACGTTTCTGGTAGAAAGACCTATTCTGAGAAGACTCACAAGATTCCTCAGATCCTCATCCTCCGAAAAACCTTTCTGAGTCAGGAAAGGAATACTTTCTGCCTCGAAAGAGGCCTCGATCATTGATTGATACTGGCTGTCGGGATGGACAACTACGGCAGCGTTCTCAGGCCCGATATTTTTGATGTTCTCGGTCAGAGACTTCACGATATCTCCTTTTGACTCGAAGATTCTGAAAGGAGGAAGCTCGTGTTCTCCGCCTGTGAAAAGATCTATCTCCCTGTAGTTGTCTGGTAAAATTTTTTTATCCAGATTGTTGAAACTCTGAAGGCCTATAACTGCGGTCTCACTGTATTCCTCGGATGTAGTATAGTTTTCCATCGCTCCGAAAGCTGTAGAGGCCTCCTTCAGTGTTTCTATAACTGTGTCCACAGCCTCTGTCTGGAATCCGCTGTACTTTTTGATCGCCTCTATGTCCCCGGTGTGCTGCCAGCATTCAACGACATTTCTCAACAGGTAAGCGGCCTGCCTCCAGCCCATATCCTTCTCGTTCACAAGCCTCAGGAAGGTCTCCTGTCTCTGCTCCATATCAGGCCTCTGAACAAGCCTTCGAGGTGTTGAAGCGAACTCTCCCAGCACCGGTTCATCCAGTCGGGATGTAAGTGCATCGGCAAGGGATGCATCGGTCGTCAGTACAAGGCCTTCTTCCTTGAGGTCTTCCACTTGAGAAAATATTCTGTCCACCGAAGCCGTCTCTGGTATCTTCACTGGATAAAGATTTCTCCGTAGCATTTATCGTTGTTTCGATTCATGCATCGAAAAGCTCTAAACAGTTCAGATAAACAAGATCACATGGACGACAAAATCAGGATCGAAGGCACAGAATATACTCTTACAGGAATGAGTGAGGCCTTTCACACACCTGAGAAATTCGAGGCCTCCGCACACAGTACCGGAAGCTTCTATCACATTCAGGGCTCCTGTTTAGAGAGTGTGGAAACTGATGCCGGGTCAGAAAGTCTGGCATACACAGTATCAAACGGTTCTGAATACGTACTTCATCACTGGAGTCCTGACAGAGAACAGGGCCTGCTTGAGGACCAGTCAGGCCTGAAATGGCTCTACGATGCAGAAAGCGACATAACAGCATACTTTGATGGACAAAACTACGTCGCAGCCCACAATCCTGATATAGCAGATTTCTGGGATGATATCATCAACGGAGAATGGATGCGGGAGTTCGTACCTGATGCTGTAGACGATGGGATGCATCGACTTCATCCGGAAGTACGGAGACGTGTAGAAAGAGGCCTCTAGAGAGATCTTTTACAGAGAGTTCTGGAACTTGCTGTGAAGTCTGCCTGCAAGTTTTCGTGCCTGTTTAACATCAAGATCTACTGCTCTTGCATCTCCACCGATCAGGCTGCTTCCTGCAATATCAACAGTAACTGTTGAAAGATCCCAGAGCCTCTGTGAGACGGTAGATGTCGTTATAACGTTTTGAGTCCTGTAGTAAGGCACTATAACTGTTTCACGTTTCCAGAAACCGTTCCGTGCGACAAAATGATTCTCTGTCTCTGCATAACCTTTATGCACCCATTTTAGAGATGCTGCAAGGCCTGAAGCAATCAAAAGCACTACAGGCAGAATATAACTGAAGTATCCTGCTCCGAAGTAGAGGCCCAGACAGATGATGCCTGATAGGATCATATACCGCGTGAAATATCTTTTCAGGCCTCTTTCAGGGATCTTCTCCAGCTCAAATTTTTCTACATTGTCTATTTCCTCTGAAAACTCGATGATACGTTTCCTTGTGGATAGAGGGATAGCGAGTTCTGGTCCTTTCTCTGAAGTTGTCTGCTGGGAGTATCCTGCTGTCTCTATGCTTAAACTGGCTCTGTCTATCACTCTCTTGAGAGGATTGTCCTCTATGACAAGCTTCTGAAGTTTTCCAAGAGGAATACTTCCCTCTGAACGATTGAAAAGTCCACGCTCGTACTCCAGAGTATCTTTCTCCCGCCACAGCCTGTAATCGTAGTAACGTGTGACTGTGGATACAAAATTAGTGGCGAAAACTATAATCAGGCCCAGGAAAAGTACAAGTGAGAGGCCGGGGACAAGTGCCACATTAGCCTCGTCCAGTACCGGAGCGAAGGATGTGGCAGAGAATCCTGTAAGGCCTAAAAGAAGGAACACGACTCTTTCATCTATAGATGTCGCTCCCAGCAACAGGAGTTCGCTTTTATCGATGCTGTAAAGCAGTTCACGCTCGTCATCCTCCTCTTCATCTTCTTCAGAGGCCTTGCTCTTCTTTTCTCTTATGATCTTCTTGATATCCTCTGACTGTTCCAGATTGATGTACTTGAAAGAGGCCTCCGTCGTTTTTCCTCCCGCAGTCTCAAGTTTGACGACAGCTATCCCCAGAATTCTGTGGATAAGATTTCTGTTTACATCAACGTTCTGGACACGTGAAAGAGGTATCTCACGTTCGTTCCTTCGTATAACACCATGCCTGATATTAACGCTGTCTTCCGAAAAAGAGAACTCGAAGTTCCTCCAGTAAAGATAGCTGTAGACAGCTGAAAGACCCAGAACAGCGAAAAATACCAGTGCACCGCCCAGAAAGTTAAGCTGCTGGAGGCCTCCTGTTGAAGTGAACAATGCAACTGCAGCTAACTTGACTGCGCTGTTGACTGCTCTGTACGGTATAGACAGCTTTGAAAGTTTCATACTCCGTCCCTGTCCTCTGATTCAATCGCAAGATCGCGAAGCTTCTCCTGCATATCCCTGGCATCTTCAGGAAGAAGGCCTGGAATCGTGACATCAGCCCCACGTGATCCTGCCGTGTAGACAACTACCTTGGAAAGGCCTAGAAGCCTGTCTACAGGAGATTTCTGGGTGTCAACGTGCTGGATGCGTACATAGGGCACCATGGTTTTGACACGTGTGAAAACTCCACGTTCAAGGTACATGTGATCGTCACGTAAAGTGAAGCGCCATGCACGATAACGCACATAGCCTAAAATTATTGATAGAACAATCAGGAAACTGAATACTCCTGTGAAAACATCTGCGGGAGGATAACTTCTGAAGTACCATGTCACTGCAGCTGCAAGACCGGAGACAACCGCTGAAACAAGTATGAACGTTCCGATCCAGACCGGTAGAATCTTTTTCTCAGGCTTTCTCATAAATTTTTCAAGGCCTCTGCCCTGTTTTTACTTGAGTAAATTTTTAATTTCATTCGAGATGAACCGTTAGATGTTTGAGTGTTTCCCGACAAAAATTTCTTCGTGTAGTAAAATAATGTCAGAAAATGCTGTAATAGGAGATAAACGTGTTTTAACTGCAGATTTCCTACCGAACAGGATGGTGCACAGAGGCCATGAAAGACAGGAAATCGCCGATGCATTGAGGCCTTTAACGGAGGATCAAAAGCCCAGGAACGTTCTTCTGTACGGTCCTCCAGGAACAGGTAAGTCGACGATGGCGCGTTACGTTGTCGAGAGGATGCAGGAGCATATGAGCCTGGCCTCCGGATACGCCAACTGCTGGCGCTACCCATCCAGATTCAAACTGTACCATACTCTTCTCCAGGACATGGGAGAAAAAATGATCCACAGGACAGGCACTCCGACGGATGAACTTGTTGACAAGTTCGAGGAAAAAGTCAGGCGAAGGCCTGCCGTAGTCGTACTGGATGAAGTAGATCAGATAGAGGACGAGAGAATCCTTTACGATATGGTGCGTTACAACAGGACAGGCCTGATAATGATAGCTAACAACGAGAATGTTTTCTACGATCTCGATGAAAGAATCCGCTCCTCACTTTCATCCAGAAAAAACATTCGATTCCAGGCCTACACCGAGGAAGAGATAATGGATATACTGCGGGATAGAAGACAGTGGGGTCTCAGAGACGGGGTGATCAACGATGAAAGTCTCCGAAAAATCGCCTCACGTGCGAACGGAGATGCAAGGATGGCGATCAACAGCCTCAGAATCGCTGCAGAGGAAGCTGAGAAAGAGGCCTCTGAACAGATCACGGCAGAATACATAGAGGAGGCAGTTCCACAGGCCCGTGACATGAACGAATCAGAGTCTCTTGAGAAGCTTAACGACGATCAGAAAATTCTTTATAACGTCATAAAGGAGGAAAATGAGATCAGGCCACGAAATCTGTATGACAGGTATCGTGAAGAAGTTGAGAGGCCTAAAGTTGAGCGTACGTTGAGAAACTACCTGCAGGAGATGGAGAAATACAGACTTATAGAATCGAAAGGCAAAGGAACAGGTACAAAATACGTCCTGAAACAGTAAAAACTTCTAGAGGCCTGTGAAATCATTCAGGCCTGTTTTAAAGTATTTAGAGAGCTCCTTGTTTTTATTTGTTTCTTTTTGGTGGTGACGCTATAATATATAGCTGGAGATTAAATGTATGTATCACGGAAAGTTCAGGTCTAGGGAAATCGGGGGATTTTCTCTGGGCTGTTGCAGGAGTTCGAGGGGGTGTATCGGAGTTGCTGAAATATATCTCAGGAGAGGGGACTGTATCCCGAAGTTTTGTACGTAATTCAGATGAGAGCCGCCGCCACAGAAATCTGATAGAGAAACTGGCATCGGCATATATCCGTTCAGGATTCGATATCAAAGCCGATCATATATCCAGTTTTGATACCCCGCCGAAGTTTTCCATGGTGATGCCAGATATATTCGCGGAAAAAGACGGCAAAAAAATCATTATAGAGGTGGAGACACGGAACTCCATAGGCACTGACAGGGATAGAAGGCAGAGAAGAGTGTTCGGCGAATGGGCGAAGAAGGACAAGGATCGTGATTTCCGCAGAGAGATAACTCTTTAAATCGCTTCTTGCAGCCTTCACAGGCCTGGAACTTTTTTGCGGAACTGCGGAAAGTTCCGGAGTTGTTTAAATAGGGAGGCCTCCGCATAATTGCATACAGGCTAGGAAAAAAGATAATTCTCCTGGCGCCTTACCGAACCCAGAAGAGGAAAAGCGGGGGGAGGGGATCCAACCCCCTTTTTCTCAGAAAACCAAGGAGGTGAAATTTTTTGACTGCGACAACAGGATTCGAAGAACTTGATCTGAAAAGCGGAGACTACATACTCCCTGACGACAGGAAAGCTAGTATAGGCCTCAGAATAAGAAGAGCTATACCTTTCCTGAGTAAAGGCCTCTAGAAAAAAGGTTTTTTCTTCTACTATTTTCTCCTCTGTTTCTGCAGTTCTTCAGGTATCTTGGCAGGGCTGGATCCCATCTTAACTTCGAGTATCTTGTCTGATGGGTAGAACGTGTTAACTTCGTTTTCGTCTCTTATCCAGACGCCGTCTTTCCTTACATCGATGAAACGTACATGGCCGTAACTGGTCTTGAACTGTTTTTGGCCTCTATCAGGAGTCTCCACAACGACGGATATCTCGCGTTCGCTGGAGACATAGTCAGGGATGTCTGGCATAATAAGTCCTTGAGGCCTGGATGTTGAAAAAAGAGGCAGTGGAAAGCTTAAGTTGAGACAGTTCAAATAACAGTCCATGGATGTAGCAAAAGTTATCTACAGGGATGAAGATGACAGGAAGAAGGAGATCGAGACAGGAAAACAGATTCCTGGGAAAAACGGTGTAAAGGCCTCTTCAGTAGAGATAGATGAAGAAGGAGAATGGGTGATGATACATACTGAGGACAGATCCGGCAATGAGGGAAGCCTGATAATTCCCCGTGAAAGAATACTTTTGATAAACGAGGGACGTGTCTAGAAAAATTTTTTACCGCATGAAATACGGAGTGGAGCGTTCAAACACTTCTTTTAACAGGCCTTCTCCCAGACTGGAGTTGTTTTCTTCATCGTATTCTCTGAGCTTTTTCTCATGTATACGTCCGTGTTCCACAGCTTCGATGATTCCTTCAGCTGATACTTCCGGGATGTAGGGTACAAGATCGAGATAGTAAATCTTCTCTTCCTCAATCAGATTTCTGTCGATCATCTTCCTGGCCTTATTCTTAAGTTTCTGTGAGGCCTTGCGGGAGTTTTTAACGAAGTAACCTACAGCAGATTCAGGGTAACCGAGGAAAAGTCCTTCAGAGCGTGCTGTGTGGTATGGAGAGTCTTTTTCGACTTTGTCGAGCATCTGGAATCTATCCAGGTCGCGTGCGATGTAGTACTTGTGATGCATCTCTGTCTCAAAACTCAGGTGCTCCATATCCGTCAAACTCAGGAAATCCTCAATCAACGACTTCTTCCCGCTGTCCATAAATTTTACAGAGGCCGCCGGCTTCTCTCCTATAGCCAGTAACGCCAGCGAGACACGTGTATCCAGATCCAGCCTTGGAACAGCATCCTCCAGCAAGAAATCATCAAGACTCTCCGACATAAGAAACAGGTTTAACACCTTAAAATTTCAACCTTTCCCCTCAACAACTTTTCCTCAACTTGACTTGCTGGAGCTTGTATGAAGACCTCTGCTTTTTATAGAATAAAGATAACGGATTTCACTCCCTGTTAAAGGCCTGCTGTAGTACCGGGCCTCCGCAATTCTTCCCTCAAGAGCTCGTTCACTGGCACTGTAACTATCCATATCATCATGGCCAAGTGTTCCTGTATTGGTGTTCACTACTCTTGAAGTAGTTGTTACTTTGGACATGACCTGTTCGCCATTGAAGAACATCCTGGAGGTACCCGTATTATTTTCATGAGTGATGGTGTACATGTTCCAGCTATCAACGTTATCTGCAGTATAGCTTCCTATCTTGTAGTATCCATCCTTCGTGTTCTCAAGCACGTATCCTGACCACCCGCTTTCATCGCCATCAGGATGGATTATGAATCCGCTTGCTGATCTGTCTGACCATCCTGCTCCGGTAGCGTTCCATGTGCTCTGAGCTGAATGCATCCATACATTCACAGTGAATGAAGGGCTTGTCCTGTAATCATGTCTTATCCTGCCATCCACACCGTCAAAACTGTGGGAATTTTCTCCCAGAAGGCCTTTAGCTCCCTGTGAAACACCGCCTAATAAAGTTCCATGATTATCTCTCCCTGAATGATCATAGGCCTCTCCCGAAGTCCCGGTAAGCGGCCAGTATCCTGTCAAAGTCACAGTGTATCATCTGGCGAAATTTCTGAAGGTTTTTCCAGCTGATACAGCGCTTTTATCTCAGGAGTGCTTAAAGGCCTGTCGTAAATCCTTAATTCATCCATGCTTCCTATTATCGGCTGGTAGTTTGTCGGAGGTGTTCTCTCACCGATATAGGTTTTCTCTGCACCTGCAGTGAAATCAAGAATCCATTCGCCTTCTTTAACTCCATCAACGAACACTTTGAAGCTGTTTCCCTGTTTCCTAACGACGTAATGATGCCATGAACCATCGAAAGGTATCGTGAAGCTTGATTTCTGATAGATATCTGCAACGCTACTATGAAGATCCAGTTTAGGATCAGATGGTTCATACTGGACAGCAAAGTATGTGGCCTGATCGCTGCCAGAAGCTGACTCCGAGTACATCGTTGCATGTCCATCCGGCCCTTTATCGGTGTGCGCCGCCCAGAAACTCAGAGTGGCATTCTCCATCGAAGGAATTCCTATAACCTCTCCAAGTTCCAGGGCGTCATCGCTGCTGTCAAAAGCCAGAGCAGTTCCATACTTGCCGGACACCCAGTCCCCATCAGTAGTCCCATCGTTACTCATCACTTCATCTGTTACTGTTGAACCCGAACCCGAGTCCATAGGATAGTACGCGACAAGGCCTTCAGTCAGGGAACCGTGAAAATACCCTTGCTGTAAACTCCCGCCACGAGAAATATTGTCAGCTACAGTTCCTGCTGAATCCTCCGGACTTCTGAAATCATCACCGTTCCAGTTTAACTTCGGCATCTAAAACAAGTATAGGCCTCGGACAGTTTTTAATTTTCCCGCAGAACAGGGAAATTTTTTAACGAAAGACCCAGAAAACAACTGTATGAGCACATTTCTCGCAGAACTGGTGATGACTTCCCTGACAGTGGTAGCGCCAGGCCTATACTTCCTGCTATTTGTAGAGCCGGCAGAAGGCCTGAAAGGGTACAGATACAGATTTCTGGAGGAAAATGGTGCACTGGAATCAATCAACAACGCTGCCACAGTCGGAGTAATCGGCTACATGATTTTCATCCTGTCAGTCCCTGCATTGAATGCTTTCTTCGGCACAGTATTCTCTCTGACGGTAACACAAGCTGTGAACTCTATGGGGACAGTGCTTCAGGTATTTACGCTGATTATACTTACTTTACTGAACACTACGCTGGCATATCTGGGCCTCAGAAAATAATCATTCGCTGTAAAGCGGATCGTTGAATATCTGTCCCAGAATCTTCGCTCCTGTATCTATCCCGAGATCTTCATCTATCTCCAGGATTTTCTCCTCTCTTTTCTTCCCGAGTTCTACAGCCTCAACAATATTTTCTTCCTCAGGCCTTGGAACATAGCTTACAAGCTCCAGATACTTCAGATCTTTCTTCCTGATCACGCCTTCCGAGACAAGTTCCTCTGCCTTCTCACGTGTAGGCCTCTCGATATGGCCTTCAACAACATTGCTGGCGAAATACTCCACATCGTCTTCAGGATAGCCGAGGAATTCTCCTACACCCTCATCTGAGAATCCGTAGAAACGTCCTTCAGTACTTTCCAGTTCTTCAAATCTTTCGCCATCACTTGCGATAAAGAATCCTCCTTTGAAAAGCCTAGAATCCCTACGCAGAATCTTATCTAAAAGGCCTCTTTCACCTTCTCCGCCCGTGTAGATATACTCGAGATCGAACTCTCTGCAGAAATCTTCCAGGATGTTCCTGTCCTTCATATCAGGGTTCATTATCAGCACTCCAGGCCTCTCCCCGATCACGAGGAGGTAAAGAGCCAGTTTCTCGTCCTGGACGACGGCATCATTCAGGCGGTGCTGGAAGTAGTCCTGCACAAGTTCTGGTTCCATAGCTTCAGTTTAACTTAAAAGGGTTAAAAATTGTTCTGTATCTTTATGGGCCTGAAACTTCTTGTTACAAGCGATTTTCACGCCGACGAACAGCTTAAAGACGCAGCTATAGAGGAGGCGAACAGCGGAGACTACGATATTTTTCTGAATCTGGGTGACTTCATGACAGAGGAGTACGCCGAGGAACTTTTCGAACCTATAGAAATCCCGGCGCTTGGATGTACCGGTAACAGGGATATGCATTTCAGCAGCGAGTTCATGGACGGTCCGGTGCCGGTGTACAACTTTCTGGAAGCTGATATCGACGACGAGTATCTTCTGATCCTTATCGGAGGCGACTTCCCAGAGGATATCAAGCAGAAAGTCGACGACCTGCTTCAGGACAGAGACGGATCAAAAGTTATAATCGGATCACATTATCCACCGAAGAAGCTGGGAGACAGAGTTCACTCCGGCGAAAGAGTAGGATTTGACCAGTACCGTGAACTCCTTATCAAGCACAAGCCAGCTCTCTGGGCCTCAGGCCATATCCATGAAGACTTTGGACGTAACTCACTTTTCGACACAGAGTTCATCAACGCAGCAGGAGAGGAAACAGGAAAGGCCTACTCGGTAACTATAGGAGATGAAGGAGGAGTAGAAGATATAGAGGAGATACAGCTCGTCGAAAAGTAGGGAAATTTTCTAGAAATCGACGACAAGATTGTCGTAGGCCTCTTCAAGAGCATCATCTACGTATTGGAGCTCCTGAAGTACAGGCCTTCCGAACTCCTCGTCTTCATAAACAGCTGCTTCCTGTGAATCAAAATATCCCTGCTGTATATCATCTCTTCTCCTTAACTCGTGAAGTCTTCGATTCTTCAGCTGCTGAACTCTTGACTGAAGGCCTTCAAGCTCGCCAACTAGATCTACAGCGTCGTCAAGATCTACAGGCAAAGGATTCTCCTCGTTTAGTTCGTATAATGTATCTTTTACTTCTTTGATGTCGTGCATGTAGTTTCTCAGGCTGTCTCTTTCCACTTTCGCATCCTGGACTATGTGCTCCCGCAGTTTCGCAGGATACTTGGAAAGCTTCTCGAACTGGCCTTTGACAACTTCATTAAACTGTGCGCCGTTGTCAAGATGCTTGATAAACTGCAGTGCGCTTCCATCATCTATGTCGGGTACATTGGCAAGTTCGTCGAATAGATCAGCTGCTGGGAGCGAGAGATCGTATTCGGAGGCAAAAATACTGATTCTGTCCTTCGAGTTCTCTCTATTGAAGAACTCCTCGCTGTATATATCTATGACTTTGTTTCCGGCTTTTGAGGATAACATCTGGCGCCCTCCACCGTTTTGAACAGGTTGAGACAGAACTTTTTCACGGAAATCCTGTAAAGAATCTATGTCATCCTCCAGATCCCTTATAGCTTCTTCAACAGTCTCAAAGGCCTTTTCAGTGTATTCCTGTGCCGGATTGCTCATGGAATGGGAAGGCTTCAGAAAAATTATAACTGTTACTTGGACTCGACAAAATTTTCTAGTAAGTTGTTTGGCCGAAGAACTGCTTCTCCTTCCAGACAAGATCTGTCTGTGTGTCGCTGGTGCGTGTGCCCCGATGATTTACAGTGAATTCCTTCCAGGCCTCCACATCTTCTACACCACAGGCGATCACAATCGTGAACTCGAGGCCTGATTCATCCAGCACGTCAGAAGTTTTTTCCACATCTTCCTCGGAAAAATTCTCCACAATATCAAGGCCTATAGATCCTCCAACAGTTATGACAGGCCTTTCATCGTTTCTTTTCACTTCGACAGTTTTCTCCTTCCTCGAGATACCGTCTTTCCCTATGTTAACTCGCTCGCTGAGAAACGTGTAGAGAGACTGTTCAAAGTTTTCTCCGCTCTCAGGCGGCACCCATGATTTCACATCTCCAACGACATCACGGAAAAGCCTCTGGCCGTCATCCATAGATAGTTTTTCTCTTCAACTTATTTACTTCTTGATCCCGTCGTGGATCCAGTCCATCTGCCACCAGTCATCCATCACCCATTCCTGTTCTTCCTCCTTCGACTCCGGTATCCCCATAGGATCGATGAAAACAGGACTGCCATCTGAGATGAAAACATTGCCTATAAGATCGCCATGCGGCTCTAATTCAGGCCTCTGATGGAGCTCGGACACAACTTCCAGGGCCTCGTTAAATGCCGCTTCCGCCTCCTCAAAGGCGTATCCATCCATAGTAGCGTACTCAAGATTGGCATCTAGATCAAGCCTTTCCATACCGACTGCTGCAAGGCCTGTTTCGTCCTCTACAGCAAAGTAAGGTTCCGGGAAGTAATCCGGCAGTACCTCGTAATTATTTCTCAAGGCCTCAAGCTCCTCGCTGAAATCCGTGTTACGTCTGGAAGTGAACTCTGTTCTCTCATCCCTTCTCTTCAGAAAATAATCCTCGGGTACTTCCTCGGTGTAGAAGACGATATTCTGGAAGGGCATGCAAAGAGAAACAACACCAACAACTAAATATGTTATTGCCAGGTAACAAATTTTTGATATTCGTGGTTTTTTGGGAAGTACGTTATTAATGAGGACTGCTAATCTTGGTTCAATAGTTCTTCAAATATGGGTTGTATTTACAGGTGATAAGATTTGGATAAGGTGCTCACGCTTATTGTAGCTGCTTCTGTACTTATGATTGCAGCTTTAACACTGATATTCTCCACAAATGATGCCCTGGGTAGTTTCGGCGACACAGCAGATGCCGATTCCCGTATATGCCCTATCCTTGAGTCAGATTTCCAGGATGAGAAAGATGATGGGTCAACAGCTGCTGCAAGGAATATACTTGGAGAGGCCGCCCGTAATGACTGTAGCTGGGTGGATGACGCAGAGATTGAGATGCCTGATGGAGAAGTTATAGACACTTCTCCCAGTGGATGTCCATCACAGTGGGTAGCAGTCTGTTAACAGATAGCCCTACTTATTTTAACAGGTCAAAGTAATTCAGCTTATGAGAAGGAAATATGCCAATTTAATGATTTTATTGAGCCTAACTCTTCTTTTCAGTTTTTCTGGAAGCGCTTTACTTGATTACATAGACAGAGGAGATGTTGAAGAAAGCCTGACTATATCTACGCCCGAAGGACAGGTGCTACATCATGAGGCCCGGATTGCGGAGACGCCTTTCACATCAGACCTTGTTCAGAACTGGGAGAATATCTCTCTAGAGGCCAACAGGAAGATATCATCTACAGAATTATGGGATAATGCTTCAAACTCCACAATTGTGCTCTCAAATGAGGCAGTAATTGATGTATCTGATATCTCTCAGGGAACCTATGCAGTTTTTCTCTGGGGGTGTGACAGAAGCGATGGACCTGAATCATGCAGATGGCTAAAACCACGACTTTTTACTGTACCTACACCCGGTTCGATGGATAATACGAATACTAACTTTGAAGGAAACACAGATGATACCGGAGAATTTGAGGAGTCCGCTTCAGATGAATCAGCATGCAGAAACCCAAAAATCAGTATAAGAAAGCCTATAGTAATCAAAGAGTACGAGAGCACAAGCTTCAGAGCACCTGTAAATGACTGCAGTGCGAAAATAGATTCCTACAGCTGGAAATTTACCAAGAACGGGGATAGCGTCGCTGAGGCCTCAAGTAGCTCTACATCTCAGTCCTTTGAGGCAGGAAACTACACTGCATCAGTTGAGATGGAGGCATCTAGTGGTGCCAGTGATACAGCAGAAGCAAGTTTCTACGTTTCACAGAATATTCCTGGCGATCTGATTCTTTCAGGGCATAGAGGAGGGAAGCACGCACCAGAGAATACTTTGATGACGTTCCAGAGGACAAGAAAGATAGGTATTAACTCCGTGGAGTTCGATGTCAGGAGAGCCCGTGATGGTTACGCCGTTATACATGATAAAACAACAGATAGAACCGCTGAAAGAAGCGTGAAGGTTTCCGAGACAGATCTTGATGCTTTGAAACAGATCAATGTCGGAGAGGACTATCATAAAGGAGGAAATGAATGGGACGTATCCGAGGAACGAGCTAGAGAGGCCAGAATACCGGGACTGGGAGAAACTCTTGACTACTTTCAGGGAACCGATATGATTCTGCGTATTGAACTGAAAGGAGATGTCAAGAAAAGCAAGGAGATGGGACATGAAATATATGAGATGGTGGAGGAGAGAGGAATGGTAGATCAGGCAATTTTCATGTCTTTCTCAGGCACATGTATAGGAACCACAGATTCAATCATGGATGATCATCTTTCGCTAACCGGACGACTGTGCGACTGGGAGGCTCTTGAAGGCATAGAAGAGGCCTCTAACGGAGAAGCTGAGACTGCCATACTGTGGCAGAAGCGGAAGGATCCGCGTAAAGACGTGATGAATGTCCGTAACCTTCAACTTGATTTTGTTCTTGAGGAAGCAGAGGAAGAGAACTTTGACATAATTGTTGCAAGAGATGATGTAAATGGAATAGAGCACACAACGATGACGCGCAAGGAGTTTGTGCAGGAGGCCAGAAATAAAGGACTTGACTTTGCTTTCATGGGGTTTCGAGGATCTGATGAGGAGGCAGTATCATGCGGTGCAGAATGGCTTTCAACAAACCACCCCGCTAATCTTATCGAGAAAGTTCAGGATTTTGATGAATCAACATACTACGCCAATGAGGACTGCGCTGTAGATAACCCTACAGACCTTACAACCATACCTGCAACTCTTGGAAGCGGAGCAGGAGGTGCCAGCAACTTCCTCTCAGAATCTTTAGGCGGTGGACTAGATTATCTCACAGATGAAGGCCCCTCCGGATTTACCGAGTGGGGAGGAGAATTCGTCGACAATCCCTCCCTAGGCAAGCTAGGAGGAGGTCTTGCAGGTGTTGGCGATTACGGTGCAGGGATGGTCACTGGAACAGTAGACACGGCCGTAGAAGGCGGCACAGGATTCATGGACTGGGGAATGACTATGAGCACAGAGACTATATCCGGCTACAAAAGGCTTCGTAAAGATCCGTCAGGAACTATATCTGATACCTATGACAGCACTAAAAACGAAGTTGAGGAAGTCGGAGAAGATATACAGGAAGGCTACTGTAACAATATAGGCCTGGGCTGCTAAACAGCATTAGTTGCAGGCCTATAATAAATATTTTCTACATAAAGAGAGTTCATGGATTATGTAAGAGCCTGGCAGGAACCGGATTATCCGCACGGGGACTGGATCAGCCAGGATGAGTGGATGGCTTCAGGCGTAGATGAATTATTTGATTACGTGGAGGCCTCTGAAGAAGCAGATATTGACGGCGTCTATGAAGGATTTTTCGCATTATACAGCGAGAACGATATGGGCTCTGAAAGAATCATCCCTCTTGAATACAGCAGCGGAACTTTCTCTACAGTTTCCGGAGTATTTGACTCGAATCCGGGAGTAACACAGAGATATACTTCATGGAACGCAGATTACAGTTTTGAAGGCCTTATGGATGATGTTGATGCCATGGACGGTAAAATAGTGGAGCTGGAGGAAGATCAAGCAGAGATATTTGCCGAAAACTTTTCTTCCCGTGGAGAAGCTGTTGAAGCATACGAAGCCGTTATGGCTGCCGTCACAGGATTCTTCTCCTGATGCATTTACATAGCTCATAAATTATTTGCTCTCAATTTCTCCATTAATGTCCAGAAACTTCCTTTCAGAGGATGAAATGTACGACGCTGTAAGTGAAGGCCTCACAGAGGAACAGGAGCTGACAGACTACGAATACAGCATCATGGGAAGAGTCTCTACAGGCCTCGCAGTACTGGAAGGAAACTTCAGTCACGACGTCCTACAGGACGTCTACAGGACAGGAGGGATGTACGGCGTCCTCATCGAGAGAGTGGACGATGTTGTGGACAGTGATCATGGCTCAGAGACCGTTGACGATATCCAGGACTTTCTCGGAAGAGAAGTGGACGTACTCCGGACAGGCGAAAGGCCTGAAAGTTACAGTCCTGTGGAAGAGGCCTCTTTCATCGCCGCGGAGGAAGTAAATAACTTGCTTGAAGGAGAAGCGCAGGAAGAGTTCGCTGACAGGATGCAGGTTCTCGCTGACGTAGTTATCGAAGAGGAAAGTAAAGACGAGTGTTATGAGGAACATCTTGAATCCGCAGATGTCATGTTCGGCAACGCTGCGTATCTACTTGATGCCTCCACCGAATACACGCCGGATGAAGGCCTTTGGAGGAAGACAGGAAGACTCCTGCAGATAACAGATGATAGAGTAGACAGAGACAGGGACAGGACCGACAGACAGATGCATGAAAGACAGCAGAGGCTTCTGGAAGAAATCACAGGTGAACACGGCAGACGCATCGGCTGGCCTGTAAAGGCCTCCGAGAAACTGATACGTGAAGTCGGGAAAAGATCCGTCTAGAAAAAACTATTTTAACTTTTCAGTACCTTCTGGTAGTCATGCCAGCCTGGGAGACTATTCTTCACGACGAATCTATAGACATAAATCACGAGCTTGAAAGAGAAGGTTTTGCACCGGGAGTAACTGTAGAGGCTCCTCCCGGCTTCGGAAGAAGTGAATACGAGGAAATGGTAGAACAGCTCTGGAGCGACGGCGATATAGAGGCCATGACGGTGCTCGACCGGTCACTGGATTTTATGGACGAGGCCTCAGCAGCCACCAAGGAAAGTCTTCAGGCAATCTATGATACAACAGCTTCAGGGGATTTCGATGGAGAGGAATACGCACTCGGCGTCTTCGGAACAGGTCTAGGCCTCGCAGGGATCGGCATGTCTGTAGCAGCTTTACCCGTGATAAAGGCCGGTAAAGCAGCATCAAAAAATATACAGAATCCTCTTTACACGTCCTCCGACGTTCTATACGATGAAGAAAGGGATATAGGAGAACAGGAGGTCGCAAGAGTTTTCTACACTGAAGACAGCGACGGCCGTTACCTGAAATTTACAGGTCCTCTGGAAAGAGGCCCGGATTCAGATGTAGTTCAGGAAGGTATCGAGTATCTTGAAGATTTCAGCGTCTAGAGAAAATCCTGGAAAGGAGCTTTCGCAGTTTTCTCCAGTCTTTCAGGAGTGCTTCTGTCCCACTCTCTCATATCTCTGTAGGCCTCTTGATCGTAAGGCTCCCCGACAGGATCGAAGAACTTGAACGTCTCACCGTCGTAAAGTATATTGTTCGTCAAGTCCCCGTGCACCGCACCTTCCCTATGGATTTTATCGACTGTTTCACGGATCTCATCGACCAGTCTGAGGCCTTCCATTATCTCACCTCTCTCCGTCAGATCCAGGAGATAATCCTTCAGTAACTCTCCGTCAAAACGCTCCATGTAGAAACCAGCCATCCTTTTCTCCCCATCCACATCCCTGTATACAGGCATCAGCGGCTCGACAACGTGTTCCGGACAGGCCTCGTAAAGCTTCTCCAGTTGATTGAACTCTCTTTCGATCTCATCGTATCTTTCTCCGGCTCTGATGACGTTCCTGTTCCTCTCCTCGCCGAAGCTGAAGCTTCCATCATGCTTGAAAAACTCCTCCGCCATATCAAGCCAGTCAAAGGCCTCAGGATCCAGATCCATTATCTCCATGTAATCGTTTTCAGTCAAATTTTTCCACCTCGTTATACAAACTCCAGATCGTTGTTATCATCTCTCTGCAGAGGCCTTTCAGGAAACACCACGCCTCTCCGTACATCTATATCGACATCCTCTTTCTCTGCAACGTACTCTATTATCTGTACCGCCTGTCCCTGACAGAGATTATGAATCTCCCCGGAAACAGTCACAGCCTCCTCGTCCAGGCCTCTGACAACGTCTATGAACTCATCCGCGTTATCGTACTTCAGCTTGGCCTCTCCCTGAACTGTCTCAAACCAGTGATCAACTTCCTCAGATAGGCCTCCAAGATAATCTCTGGAGTACTCCGTCCCTGTCTCCTCCATCACCGCTATATCTGCATCTGACTCGAGGTCCTTCTCGAACTCTCCGAAAAATTCGTGGTTGTGCCGGAAGTAATCCTCAGGCCTCAGGCCTAGCTCCTGGTACTCATCGCTCTCAAAAGCGTATCCTGGGTGTACAGCCAGGTAAAGAGAGGAGTCCATTAAACAATAAATACACAGATCAAATTTTTATAATTTATCAGTAACAACAAACTTTATGGTGTGTTTTCTGGGAATTGAGGCGGTGCTATGGATCGGACTCTGAAAGACATACTGATGGAGCATGGTCCTTCTGGAAACGTCGAATCGGGAAGAAACTGCAGCGTTTACAGGCTTGAAGACTCGTATGTCAAGCTCGCCGACGACGTGACTGTTGACACAGTAGAGATGTATATGGACGCCCTTGATGCGACAGGGATAGCCTATCCGGATACCGAGGTATGGCAACAGGACATACCGTACTACGGCCTCGGCGAAACAACAGTAGTCCACCAGGACGCAGCTGAACCCGCCCTCGAAGAATTAATCGCAGAACCAGAAAGATATATCAACAGGATACGTGAGATAGGCCTCAGAGCAGCGTCAAACGATATAAAAATTGATCTAGGCCTTGACAATCTCGCTTTTATAGAAGGGGAACTCGGCATAGTTGATTTCAACGATCAGGAAGCACTCTGGCTCGATGAAGATCTGGCTCTACACCTGATGGGATCACATCTCCTGAACAGCGTCAACAAGATGGAACGCGAACAAGGCCTCTACAGCCCTGAACTATATGAACTTGCACATAACTGGAAAAAATCCGTATAACCAACACAACAATTAAGAGAACGGATGAGGCCTCATCAATCGCTGACGGCCCGCTTATACTGGAAAGAATTCCTCTAGAAGTCGCATTCGTCTTCAAAGCCGGTACACAGTAAGACATCAAGATAGAAAAAAGAAAAAAGAGGCCTAGAATCCCAGCTTCTCTTTGACCAGGATTACGGTGGTCCTGTCGCCGCTTTCTGCATGGTAGAGGAATTCTTTCGCAACAGCGCTTTCCACACCGTACTCTTCCTGTGCTCGCTCGTTCTCGAACTCGTATGCGTACTCCCAGAGCCTGTCACGGGCCTCTTCAATATCCTTGACAATCTTGTTGACTCCTGTCACGATGATGACGTTTCCGGCTGCGAAAGGATATGCCCCGATCCGACTTCCGGAAAGATCAGCCGCGACAAGAGAGCCGTCTTCACGCGCAACTCCGTTAACGCTTCCAAGGAAGTAATCCGCTGTCGTGGCTTTTCTTCTCTCCTCGTTTCTTTTCTCATCGTCGTCGATCGACCAGATCTTGCCTGGCAGACTCTCCCAATCGTGATCGCCCTCGTTCAGGTACTCCATGAATCCAATCTCTTCAAGAGTCGTGGAGTGACCGTTCATGACAGAGGCCTCTTCCGGAATTTTTCCCTTGATCTCCTCCAGAGCTTCATCACTAGAATCAACTACTTTTACATCGAATCCGTTGGCTTCGAGGTTTTCTACCGCTTCCTCGATCTCGTCCTCGGAAGCCTCTGAATCAAATTTTTCGTGGTCTACATCGACATCTTCCATGAAATCCTCCTTAGTATACATATCGAAGAGAAACTCGAGAAAAGTTAAATGCGGAGAAGTAACAGATCAGTTACCGGACCAGTCAGCGCCATAAACTGATATAAATTTTTGTCACGCACCAGTACTTATGAGCTCGGGCCCGGATGTGATGCAGTACGATTCAATTCAGGATCTTGAGGAAACTATAGAGCACGTCTACCACAAGGCAAATCGCCTGAACAAGGAAATGGAAATTTTTGTAGAACAGGCCCAAAGTTTTCTGGACTACAGCCATGATCTTGACATGCTGAAAGCCTCTGCAGAATACGTCGAGAGAAATTTGCCCGATGAGGCCTCTCCACGCTTCGTTCAGGAATATGCCAGAAAAGAGCTTGAGAATCCTGAGAGAGCTGAAAACTGGGATAGAATTCAGGAAGCACAGGATCTTACAGAAGGCCTTGTACAGCAGTTCACGGAGGCGTATGAAGGCCTTTGGAATGAGTTCGGATACAGCGATGAGAAGCTTCACGAAAAAATTGAGGGCCGTTTCCCTGTCCAGACTTTTCTGCGTGAATGGGAGGATAATCCTCACAGACTTTTCGAAAGTCAGGAAAGATACAGTAATGATAACAGATTAATTGATGAGGAAGTTTCCGGGCCTACTATGGCTCGTTACTTTGATATAGGCCGTGAAGAGCTTACTTCGAAGCAGAGAGACGATATGTTGCGTGGAGAAGAACTTGAAAGAGAACTGAGTGACGATCACGGCCGGAGTTTTGAAGATGAAGACGAACACGGCTTCTGGAGAAATCACTTTATCAAGCAACATGACCGGGATAATCCAAGAAGCAACTCAAGATGGGTCAACGCAGAACTCATGTTCCTGGAAAATACCATGGAAGGAACACCAGCACCGTTCAACAAAGACACAAGGGCCTCGGCTGAAAGATAGAACATTCGAGAGATAAGACAGATTCAAGGCCTCCAATTTTATCTTGCAGGATTTCCTTCCTCTTCAAGAAGCTCCATTCCTTCCTGGAAGGATACATCGTCGTAGGCCTGTTCTATAGATTCTATGAAGTTTACAGTAGCTTCCTCTTCCTGCATAAGTTCCTCATACTGGTTTTCTACTTCCTGTGCATAATCAGTTTCCTGTACATGTTCGTGCACCTGTCTGGTGGCATCAAGGCCTTCCCAGATATTTTCCTGGATATCTTCGGCGAAGACAGGATAGTTTCCATCTCTGGATTCAGAAAGCTCGGATTCAACGTTTTCCACTGCGGTCCTGTGTTCGTACCACGTGGTCATCTGGCTGAAACGGGCCTCATTGTACTCATGGATAACATCCTCCACCTGAGAGACATCCATACCCTGTCTGTCGGCCTCTATAAGCTCTCCAGCCGCTTCCAGAACATCCAGTGTATGATCAAAGAAATTTACTGCAGTGAAAGAGATAACATCTTTGCCGAATTCAGTTGGCACTTCACGTGATTCAGCAGAGGCCTCAGCCCTCCATTCTATAACATCATCTACGAAAGACTCGATTTCATCGACATATCCGTCTATCGTCGACATATCCACCAGATAGTGATAAAAAATTAAAAATAGTTTCCAGAGAATCAGATCAAAAGGGGAAAATCCGGACTCAGCGATTTATAATTTTTCTAGCGAAAACAGGGCTTAAGGAGGAAAGTAATGATCAAGATTATAGGAACTAACCACGAGGAGTTCAGAAGGAAAGATTTCGATATAGAGAACCGACACAGACTAGAGCATTTCGACAAGATTTTTACAGAAGGCTTCTCACAGGAAGGATTTCAGGAACTTATAGAGTTCACCCTTCTCGGGCTTCCGGCAGACCCTGAGCTGCATGCCGACGTACGTGAAACTATGCAGAGAGGCCCCGAGCCAGTAAAATTTGATACTGTAGACGAAGAAGTTATCTATCTGGATGATGAAGTCAGTGAAGAAGTACTTGAGGGAATGGAAAGAGGCTCAAGTGAAGAGCCAGGAGACGGCGATGCGTATCCGCTGGAGTTTCTGGGGGAAATAATTGCAGACGGCCAGGAAAGTAGAGAGGACTACATCGATTTCATGCGAAAAATCAGGGACATGGACTTCGAGGAAGACGGCGGATACTCCTCCTATGCTGCTTTAAGCCGAGAAGGATTCGACGCGTTAATGAGAGATTTTGGAGCTATCATGGAACATGACGTCGATCCCAGGAAAATCGATGAAGACATGGATATCGAAGAGGCCTTTCACAGAGGCCTGGAAAGATACGATATAACTCTGGAAGACTATGTTGGTGTACAGGCAGAGGCCCGGGAAGACTTCAGGATCAGAGAGATCAGGAATGGTACGAACAGATAGTAGGCCAGATTGATGAAGACGACAACGTCCTTGTCGTGACAGGGATTCAGCACGCACTTGATGCCGATGGAACGCTTGCAGGCCTGCTCTCACAAGAATACGATGTCAATGTAGCTCCGTATCACAACGACTGGTAATTTTTTCACTTCTGGACAGGGAAAAAGACTTGAGTTAAGTACTTATAGATTCTCAGCGTACTGGAACAGTTGCTATGAGAAAACTTGCAATACTAATGACGCTCGTACTGGCAATGAGTACCGCAGCCCTTGCAAACCCGATTTTCGAGGCTCGAGGAGCTGAAGCCAGCAACGCACTTTACCAGGAGAGATCCAGTGCTGCATGTCCGGATGAGGTATCGGAAGACGTATGCATCAAGCCGATCAGACTTGAACTAGTCGTCCAGACATGGGTAGACCCTGACAGCGATGGAGATGGAATCCTTACTCTGGAAAGTACAGAGACACTATCCTCGAACAGAGGACAGGTAACTGCAGCAGTAACTTCTCCAGAAAAGAAGCCGAAGTTCAAGGCCGGAGCAGAACTCTCCAAGATCAGTTCCATGCACGTCGGAGATCTTGACGGCGACGGATACGGAGATATAGCTCTCAGCATCAGACAGGAAGAACTGAACAACAAGAACAGCTACAGAGTTACAGCGACATCCCTTGAAGACTGGAGACTACCTGCCAGAGTCGAGCCGATGAACAAGGCAGAACTCATCGAGGCAATGGCCTCTGAATCAGGCCTGTCTAAAGCCGACGCCAAGAGATGCCTGGAAGACGTAACAGGAGAGATAATACTTGGAGAAGACCGCTGAGGCCTCCCTTTTACTTTTTATTTTTCCTTGCTGATCTCCTCTAATTCTTCCAGTAAGTCCTTAATACTCATCTGGTTTCTGTTATCTTTTCCAAGACTCTCGCTCATCTTTCTGGCGTTATTAAGTCGTTTTTCAGCTTCTCTGACGTTTATATTTGCCCTGTTGATTTTTGACTCATCAGAACATTCCTCGATGAGTCTCTTGATCCTGGATTCCAGCTGATTTGCCATACTCTCTACATCTTCAGGCACATCTCCAAACATGGAAAGTATCTGAACCTGTGTAGCAAGCTCCCAGTACTCCAGAGAAGCCACAACAGCTTCGTCACATGCGTCAGCATCCTCCATCATGTTCTCCTGGCGGACTTCCTTCCTGTTAACATCTTTTTCCTCTTTCTGGGCAACACCAAGATCCTCAAGTAGTGTATATTCTAACTCTTCACGCATCTCATCCAGAAGCTGCTGAAGCTTCTCAGTAAAATCATCATTAGGCATAAGAAATCTTGATCATTGTTACAATAAAAAACTAAGTCAGGCCTCTACACGTCTCAAGACTGCATTGCAGCAGTTTTTATATCCCTCTAGACAGAAAACAAGATTACAGGAAATGAACTCGGATAAGAAAGATTTTGATCCCGACGAACTGATATCTCAAACAATCAGATTTCTGGAACGGAAAAAGAAGGAATACGTCGAAACAGTGATAGAGGAGACTGAAGAGGCCCCTCACACCAATCCCAATTATGCGGACATAGATGTCTATATCGGCTCAAATAGCTATTATAATACGATCCGAGAGGCCGTCCACGATATGGATCTTGGAGTGGAATCGTACGATGATCTCAGTTACTCGAATTTTCTGGCGGTAATGATGAGACATTATCTCATGCAGAGACTTGGAGATACGGATATCAGGCTCTGGACAGAGCAAGATCAGGCCTACTATCCTATGCCTCATCTTATCAAGAAACTGGATGAGCAAGGAGTTGACTGGATGGATACAGATGATGACTGGGCTATTGGACGCGGAGGAAAGACCGGTGTCTGGATGTACTTTTTCCCGGAGGAAGAAGTGGATAGTCTAGTCAGGAAAATCAAGTTAGATATCGCAGAAAGAGGGAGCTGTCCGCAGGAATTCAGAGAGGCCTTGAGCGAGTTCCCGAAAGTATTGAACAATCACTCTATGCATGGACGTAGAGACTGGAATTCTTTCCATGCAACGCTTAACCACGAGTTCACGCATAACTATCTGCA
Organism: Candidatus Nanosalina sp. VS9-1; assembly: GCF_047555085.1. Taxonomy (GTDB): domain Archaea; phylum Nanohalarchaeota; class Nanosalinia; order Nanosalinales; family Nanosalinaceae; genus Nanosalina. Next base: position 526,292 of record NZ_CP180230.1, read on the forward strand.
TCGTAACTCAACTGCGAAAAAACTTGGTATGGAGTTCATCGACAGCCTGGATGAAGCGACCTGCCAGTTCATCAGCAAGTACATCCGTATGAAGCAAAAAACTAACAGGGAATCAGCTCTGAACTTCCACAGTTCTCCCGATTCATACGGTGCTTACGGCAATCCCGAGGAGGTACATTACTTCGTCGAGATAATAAGAGAAAACGTACGGTACGCCCGGGAAAACGAGGCCCGTCTCAACGTCATCGATCACGTCAGGCAGAATACTTTGAGATTCTTCCAGGACGGAGGAGAAAAGGAAGACTTCCTGAAACAGCTTACACCGCAGAACTTCCAGATCCCTATCCACAGACTTGAAAGAGCGGACGAGGGAATCAGCCACAAACTGGAGAGGATGAAAGAAGACCTCCAGTACATACAGAGAAATATCCGGGACGAACCTGAAAACGTGAAACAGGAATTCGAGGAGATAAAACAGGATTTCAGCCAGATAAAAAGCCCTCAACAGATCAAAAAAGAAGTGATGGAACAGGCCTACCACAAAATGATCGAAGAACAGAAAGACTACGTCTTCCTCGGATCATTCATCGAAAAAGAACTGAAAAAAGAAATAGAAGAGTTCCTGGACTCCCAGCAACACATAAAACAGATGGAAAACATTCTGAACAAGAACAGAAGGATAGAAGACCAGATGAAGCGGCTTGAAGACCTGAACAATCAGATACAGGCCTCTGAAGAAGAGTTCAAAAGCATACTTCAAGATCTGGAAAGACGGACAAGTTAAAATGGAACTGCGTTACATAATCATCAAAGTAAACGAGATGGACAGAGCGAAAAATTTCTACAGCGAATTGACAGGTAAAACGCCGGAGATGGACGGCAACAGGATGGCAAAATACAGATTCAACGGGATAAAAATAGGCCTCTACAATCCCGAAGCCGACGGAGAAAAATCTGAAGTACAGCGTGGAGACTCTGTAATACCTGCTTTCGGAGTAGAAAATTTCGAGGAAGCACTGGAAAAAGTCAGAGGCCTCACAGAAATCCGGGACGAAAAAGAAATAGATGGACACAGATGGTTCACTTTCAGAGATTCTGAAGGAAATCTCCTGGAGATACATGAACGCTGATCAGGATTAAATACATGGAGATACAAAACAGGCCTCATGAAACTTTACAGCAAACTTGAAGGCCTCGAACTTCGTATTGAAAGTTTTGAGACAGAGACACGTGAGAAAAAAGTCTCGGAAAACTTCACAAGAAAAACCACTGTAGTCAAGTTCTCCGGCAACAGAAAGACGGGGAAAGGAGAAGACGTCATCTACGAACCGGAAAAACACTTCTATCCAGGCCTGGAACTTGAAGGAACATATACTTTCCACGAGTTCTCGCAAAAATTAGAGGAAGAAAAACTTTTCCCGGAAGACGTCGAATACGATAAAACCGATGAGAACTACAGGCGATGGGCAATCGAAAGCGCAGCACTCGACCTGGCGCTGAAACAGAACAACCAAACACTGGCTGAAGCGCTTGGAGAAAGCTACAGGCCTCTAAGATTCGTCGTATCACTGAGTATGGACACTCCAAGTATCGAAAAATTACAGGACTTGATCGAACTCAACTCCAGTATAGAGTTCAAGTTAGATGCCTCAGAGGCCTGGGACGAAACTTTTGTCGAAAAACTTGTCGAGATGGACAGAGTAAAAGTAGTCGATCTCAAAGGCCACTACAAGAAAGAAAACGTCGGCATGAATCCAGATCCGGAAATCTATCGATTAATCGCGGAGAAGATGGACGCCCTGATCGAAGATCCAAAACTCACAGACGAGACAGAAAAAGTACTGGAAAACTTCAAAGAACGCATCACATGGGACTACCCAATCACAGGCCTCAAATCAGTCAAAAAACTTCCATTCAGGCCTGACTATCTAAATATAAAGCCGTCAAGATTCGGCACAGTCAAATCCCTACTGGACACTATCGAATACTGCCAGGAAAACAACATACAGATGTACGGCGGAGGCCAGTTCGAACTCGACATCGGAAGACAACACATCCACGCCGTCGCCTCAATCTTCTACCCCAAAGGCCCCAACGACGTAGCACCAAGAACATACAATCAAGAAAAAATACCGGAAAATCCTCCTAAAAGTCCACTGAGGCCTGAAAAAGACTTGGAAGGCCTGGAATGGAGATATAGAGATAACTCATTTTGATGAAGCCTAGATAAATATTTTATTGAGAATTTCTCCATTGCACAAATCTCATTACGATTATAAAAAACCCAAACAGGCCGAAAAGCATACTAACATTCCACATTACTATTGTAGGGTTGTTAGATAAAGCTACTGAGACTGTCATAGATTCCTCAGAAACACGTTCTAGTTTAACGTTAAACTGCTCTAATGAAACAGATTTCCCATTAGAAATATCGGCATGTACTTGTTCAGAAGTTCCGCTTTTCTTTATCACTAAATTACTCTCAACAGAGTAATCATGATCAATTAATCCGTCCTCACCGATATCTTTGTCATTTTTCGAACAAACTAACTCCCTAGAAACATCAAAGAGACCTAGGGGAATTTCTTTACAATGTAATACTTCTTCACCATTTGCACTAGTATCTAATTTATACTCTCCGCCATCTGTTACTATTTCTCCCTTCACTCCTACGAAGTTAAACACAGTAGCAACTAGAATAAAACCAATAATAGCACCTTGAATGTATTTCATCCTATTAGGATCTTCAATAAATTCTGTGAAATCACTAAGCAACTCGATTACTGACATAATAAGTACATAGCATCTCCAACCGATTAGATTAAAGAAATGCTGGAAGTGGTAGATTGAGGCTCTACCAAGCCTTTATCTTTGTACTAATTCTTCAACAAATTCTGCTGCTCTAGTGCCGCCTTTTGTCATCATTAAAACCCCGATGATAAAGACGATTACCGTTAGTGACGGTCCCATAACTTCTGGACCTAGGCTACCAACGATATTAAGCCCTAGAAGCATCTCTGCCATAGGCTCTAGAGTAAGCAGAGTAAGAACTCCTCCCACTACTGTTGAATAGTGTTTGTCTACTGGCAAATTTTTCACCTCCTTAAAAATTTAGGAAGGGAGATTTACTCCCTTTTCAGCACTTTGACCATCCACAGTCTGGGCATTTCTTGCAGCCTTCCTGTAGGACGAGCATGCCGCCGCAGTCTGGGCATTCTGGATTGCCTCCGTCTTCGACGATTGCTGATGCGTCGGCCTGGTCTGCTTCCTGTTCTACTTCTGTCTTGGCCTGTGTTGTTCCTGTGTCTTCAGCTGGTTCGTCGTACTGGTCGACTGTTTGCTGGCTTCCCTGTCCGCCTTTGAGATGCCTTTTCATGGCTTCTGCGATGGCGTCTGGGATTGAGTGGATCTGTTGTCCCTGATCCCATGCAATCTGTGGGGAGCGGATGTCGTCAAGCTGATTGACGAGTTCTTCTGCGTCTGCACCGCTTCTCAAGGCCAGTGATGAGACTCTTCCAAGGGCCTCTGTGAAGGACTGTGTGTATCCTCCACTTTTTCCGACTCTGGCGAATACTTCGAAAGGCCCGTTGTTCTCTGCGTCGTTGATTGTGACGAAGAGATCTCCGTAGGCTGTCTCAATTTCCTGTGTTGTGCCGTTGACGACGTTAGGCCTCTCCTCGACTCCGTTGGACTTGCTCATCTTTGTGGAGTTGTCCGGTGTCGTGGAGTCTGCTTCTACGCCTTCCTGTGTGACTTCCTTGGAGAGATCTTCTGTCTCTTCCTGGACTTCCATGTCTGTGTCGCCGACGACTTCCTTGAACTCGTTGGAGCTCAACAGGCTTTCTGCCCCGCCGAACTCTTCGATGACTTCGGAAAGCATGTCGACTTTGTCCATGTCTGTCAAGGTGTTCTCCTTGTTGGTCTGCATGACCTGTGTCTCTCTTGTACCGTCTCTGTACACTGTCATGCCTTTGACGCCTTTATCGTAGGCCCTCATATAGGCCTCTCTGACGTCTTCCTTTGTAGCCGAGTTAGGGAAGTTGCATGTCTTGGAGATTCCCGAGTGATTGTGGTACTGGAAAGCTGCCTGGATGTCGACGTGTTCCTTGGCGCTTACCTGATTGGCTGTGGCAAACATCTCCTTGACATCTGCCGGAAGAACCTCGTCAGGGATGCTTTCTACTCCTTCCCATTCGTTGTTCTCCATCTTCTCCTGCGCAGCTGCCTTGACTTCCTCGATGTCAACGTCGTTGGCTTCAAGAGCTTTGATGAAGTAGTCGTCGAACTCGACGAGCATGTCTTCTCCCTGGATGTCCTTTGCAACGTTCTTGAAGTAGGCCAGGCTGAAGATTGGCTCGCATCCTCCGGATGTGTTTCCGATCATGGAAGTCGTTCCTGTCGGTGCGATCGTTACAGTGTTGTGATTTCTCATCTTTAGGCCGTCTTCAAAGTCTTCTGCGTCCAGGCCTCCTGTGTACTGCTCGAACCAGTCTTCGTGTTCTGTTGGATTTGCCCACTTGGATTTCTCCCATTCAGGGAACTCTCCACGTACATCGGCAAGCCTGTTAGATTCCTCGATGCTGAAGCGTGTGATAACTCTCTGGATCTCTTTCGCTGCTGCAACTGATTCATCTGATCCGTAGCGGATTCCGAGCTGGATCAGCATCTGAGCGAATCCCATAAGGCCCAGTCCGACTTTTCTGAGGTCTGTAACTGTTTCCTCGATCTCCTCCAGTGGGAAGTCACTCATTGTGACGACGTTGTCAAGGAATCTGAGGCCTGTCTTCGCTACATCCTCGAACTCTTCCATGTCAAGTGCGTCGTGGATGTACTCCTGCATAGCTGCCTCAAGATCGCCTTCATCCTCGAAGTCGTAACGATCCTGATTCTCCTGTTTCCATTCAGGGAAGGAAAGAGCTGTGCCGTCTCCCTGATCCTCTACAAGCAAGGAAAGATTGATGTGGCCAAGATTACAGGCCTCGTAGTTCTCGAGAGGCTGCTCTCCACACGGATTCGTGGCCTCGATGCTGTGTTCAGGATGCTTCTCTACGTCGAATGAGTGCATCTCGTTGGTCTCATCGTACATGAACAGGCCTGGCTCTCCGTTTCTCCAGGCTCCGTCGATCAAAGTTTCCCAGATGAAACGTGCTGGAAGAGTCATCTCTTCGCCAGGTTCAAGCTCGATATCGAACTCGTCGATCTCATCTCCGAACGTGTGTGAGTGATCTCTCCAGAAGTTATCGTCTCTTCCCTGATCGGATCCTGAGGCCTCAGGATACCAGTCCTCATCGCTGTTGTAGAACTGTGCGGTCATCTCAGAGACTTCGAAAGGCTCGTCGGTTCGAGGATTGATCAACGTGTACTCCTCATCGTTCTTGACGGCTTCCATGAAGTCACTTGTCAGGCCTACAGAGATGTTGAAGTTGGAAAGATTTCCTTCCTTTCTCTTGGCTGTGATGAAACGTAGAACGTCAGGATGGTCGATACGCATGATGCCCATCTGGGCTCCTCTACGTTTTCCTCCCTGCTTGATCGTTCCACACATGGTGTCGAACACCTGCTGGAAGCTCATAGGCCCGGAGGAAACTCCTCCAGTAGAACTTACGATATCTCCCTTAGGCCTCATAAGATGGAAAGGATATCCCATTCCTCCTCCACTCTGGAAGATCTTTGCAGCGTCGTGAACAGTAGAAAAGATCGAGTCCATATCGTCTTCAGGATGGACAACGAAACATGCTGAAAGCTGCTGAAGATCTGCTCCAGCATTCATAAGTGTTGGAGAGTTAGGCATGAACTTCTGATGTGTCATCAGGTCGTAGAACTCTTTCCATGAGTCCTCAAAGTCTACATCGTCGTACTCCTTGTCTGGCTGTGCAACGTTCTTAGCGACACGTTCGAACATCTCCTCAGGAGTCTCTGTGACGTTTCCGTCCTTGTCTTTGAGAAGATATCGGGCTGGAAGAATCCTGTCATAGGCGTTCTCTGTCAGCCTTTCCTCGACTGTATCGCCTGTTGTGCGTTTTACCGGTAGTTTGAAATCTGCTTTCTGCTTGATGTCGTTTTTCATCTTGTGGATCACATTCTTTGTTGTTTTGCTTTTGGAACAAATACTAGCATTATTTTTCAGCTTCTTTCAGCTGCTCAACTTCTTTCTGGAAAGATTCAACGTCCTCAAATTTTTCGTAGACTGATGCAAAACGGATATAGGCCACCTGATTCCTTTTCTTCAGGGCCTCCATAACAAGATCGCCGATATGCTCTGCAGAGACTTCTTTCTCTCCTCTAATTTTTTCTTTGACTTCCTCGATCATTTCCTCGATCTCGTCTTCCTCGACTTTGGTGTTTTTCGTGGCGTTTTCTATACCGCTCCTGACTTTCTCCTCGTCGAATTTTTCGTCTTCGCCGTCTCTCTTAGTCACAGTTATATCGAAGCTTTCTGCAGTCTCGTAAGTTGTGAAACGGCGGCCACAGTCCTTGCATTCTCTTCTTCTGCGGATTTTCTCACAGCTATCTCTCGTGTCGATAACCTTAGATTTTCCGTTGCCGCAGTAGATACACTTCATGGGATATAGTTACCTCTAGTTCTTTTTCAGCTAAACTGCACTAAGTTACATATATAGGGAGAACCTCGGTCCCCTCCCCCTACATATCGTGCTTCGCATCCACCAATTAGACACCCTTCCCTTAAATACTCTGCCATGTTAACACCGTTCGAACAGCGTGAATGTTCACCGAGCCATAACAACGAATCGATGGTGTTTTAACTGTTTTCTGCATATCCACAACTATGGCAAATGGGCCTCACTCCGCAGACGTCGCACAGCGATATATTTTACAGGCTATGCGTGCTACAGGCCTCGCTGAAAAAGTTACAGAGCTGATGGAGAGGCCTCACACTCACAACGGCATGGAGGAATGGAGTATAGGCGAAGTTTTCGAAGATGAAGTTCTCAGAGGATTTGATCCGCAGGATTTTCAGGATGAGGCGCTTGAGATGCCGGATTACGGTTTCAGGGCGCTTGATCAGATATACGGGAGTATAGATACTACGAGTGATGGGAACAAGAGGCTTGAAGGCCTCCGGGCGCTTGATATAGGATGGGATTTTCCTGTAGAAGGTCGTACTGAGCGTGACTGGAAGCAAAATTACAGGGAGGCAGGCCTGACGGATAATGTGGACGGAGAACTCCAGGTGAGTCGTGAAGGACAGGTGTTTTTGAACACTGATCCACGGGATTACGAGCTTGATGGCGTAGGAGTTGAGGATGTAGGGGAAGTCTACCGGGATCTGACGACGAAAAAACTTGATGAAGATGTGTCCGGTAGAAAGCTTGAAGCTCTTTTCATGTACGGGGCCGGTATGACTCACAGAGAAGTCAGTGATGCGACAGGCCTGACATACGGGACGACGAAAAACTTTGCATACGCCATGAAGGATGATCACGATCTCCTTACCGATAACTACCGTTTGACGCCTGAAGGATTCGAGTTCGCGAACATGGTACTCGACCAACTGGATCTCCTGGAAGAAGCTACAGAGGCCCGTGTACAGGAAGAATACGGCGCTTGGAGTGATGTAGATCCTTCAGACTTCGGCGGCAACGAGTATATGGCTCAGGCCCTGAAGGACAGTGCCACGTGATTTTTGAAACTTCCATACAAAATACTGCTTGAAGGATTCAGATACTATGACAGAGAAAATCGTTCCTGACACATCCATAATCATCGACGGAAAACTTTCAGATCTTATAGAGACCGGAGAAGTAGATGCAGAAATTATAATCCCGGAATTTGTCGTTGATGAGCTTGAGAATCAGGCAAACCGTGGACAGGAAACAGGGTACAAAGGATTCGAAGAGATAAAGAAAATTAGAGAACTATGCGAGGAAAAAGGCCTGGAGCTAAACTTTACAGGCCGCAGGCCTACAGAGGAAGAGATAAATCTGGCGAACAACGGCCGTATCGATGCATTGATCCGTGACGTCGCCGAGGAAAAATCAGCTACACTTTATACAGGAGATATCGTACAGGCCCGTGTAGCAGACGCAAAGGGAATCAAACACAGACTTTTCGAAAAAGAACGTGTCACAGAGTTCTCGCTGGAAGAGTACTTCGATGAAAAAACTATGAGTGTGCATCTGAAACAGGGAGCAGTACCAAAGGCGAAGAGAGGCCTCCCAGGACAGTTCAGGCTTGAGGAGATAAGAGACGAGCCGCTTTCAAAAGAAGATATCGAAAAGATAATTTCAGAGACTATCGAGAAGGCGGAGATCTCGGATGAAGGCCTTATAGAGATGCAGAAGGAAGGTGCTACAGTGCTTCAGATCGGAAGATACAGGATTGCGATGACCAGGCCTCCTTTCTCCGAGGCTGCGGAGATCACGGCTGTAAGGCCTGTCGCAAAAGTTTCACTGGACGATTACGAGATGAGTGAGAAGCTTCTCACAAGATTGAGGACAGAGGCCGAGGGAATCCTTGTTGCCGGAGCACCAGGACACGGAAAATCTACTTTTGCTCAGGCTCTGGCAGAGTACTACGAGGAGAACAATCAGGTCGTCAAGACTATGGAGAAGCCGCGTGATCTCGATGTAGGCCCTGACATAACACAGTACTCGGCTCTAGAGGATTCCATGGAGAACACTGGCGACTTCCTTCTACTGGCGAGGCCCGATTACACGATCTTCGATGAGGTCAGGAAGACTTCTGATTTCGAGGTTTTCTCGGATATGAGGATGGCCGGTGTGGGGATGATCGGTATAGTTCATGCCTCTGAGGCAGTCGATGCCGTGCAGCGTTTGATCGGGCGCGTAGAGCTGGGAATGATCCCACAGGTCTGTGACACAGTCATCCATATCCGTGACGCAGAGATCTCGAAGGTGTACAAGTTACAGCTGAAAGTTAAAGTTCCTGAGGGAATGACTGAGGAGGATCTGGCGAGGCCTGTTATACAGATTCAGAACTTTGAGACTGAAGAGGCCGAATATGAGATTTATACTTACGGAGAGGAGACAGTTGTCGTTCCTACTTCGGGAGAGACAGAGGAGTCTGGTGCGGAAAGACTTGCGCGTAAGCAGCTTGAGCACCAGTTGAGACAGTACGTGGACAATCCGGAGATAGAGTTCATTTCAGACGATCATATCAAGTTGTTCGTGGATGAAGACGACATCTCCCATATTATAGGGAAGGGCGGTGAAAATATTGACCGTATCGAGGAAGAACTTGGTATCGATATAACTGTAGAGCCGAGAGGAGAGATCACAAAACAGAGTGTAGACTACAGTATAGAGGAACGTGGAAAATCTGTTGTCATCGAAATCGGAGCAGAATACGCAGGAAAGGAAGTTGATGTCCAGAGAAACGGAGAATTCCTTTTCGCTGCCACAGTCGGGAAGAAAGGTGAAGTCTCACTGACAAAGGAGTCAGATCTTGCAGACCAGGTGCTCAACGCACATGCCAGAGGCCAGCTACAGGTCAAGTCCTGAAGTTGACTAATTTCAAAGGCCTCTACATTTTTCCCACATTATCTTTTAATCCAAGCAACTCGTTTTCTAGACTGTGAAACAGGTACAGATCAACATCCCTGACGAGAACACAGAACAGGTACGTGAAGTACTTGGGAAATACAGCTCTGACATACTTTCTATGGATGGAGAGAGCGATGAGGAAAAGATAACTGTTCTCACAGCGACCGTAGAATCAGAGGATGTTGATGAACTCTCGAAAGAGCTTAAATCGATCAAAGAGCTTGATTCCGGAGAATTGAAGATAAGACTGATCGATCAACAGGCCCTCATAGAGAAAGGGCAGAAAACGCGTGGCTCATCCACCAAGCTCTCTCAGGAGGAAGTATACAGCAAGGCCCAGGAATCATCAACATTTAACAGGCCTCAATGGATGCTTATGGGACTTTCATCGGCCATAGCAGCGTATGGGCTTATGCTGAACAATATAGCCGTAGTTATTGGGGCGATGATGCTGGCACCTGTACTTTCACCTATCGTTTCAAGCTCTATCGCCCTGACAGTCGGCGATGGAAAACTGCTGAAAGAAGGTCTTTTCACAGGTATAGGAGGAGGCCTACTGGCCATACTGATTTCCGGGATCTCTGTAATCCCTTTCAATCCTACAGTCAACTCCACAATGAATTTAATTGTATCAGCAGGCCTTGAAAATCTGTTGCTGTCTCTTTTCGTAGGTTCAGCAGCAGCTCTCGCATTCGTCACAGGCTACAGGGATCAGATAGCAGGAGTGGCTGTCGCTGTTGCACTTGTTCCACCGCTTGCAGCTGCAGGAATAGGCCTCAGAGTACAGAACTTGTTTTTCACATATAATGCAGTTTCACTTGCACTGATCAACTTGCTTGCAGTACTTGTCTCCGGCTCTGTCTCACTGAAGCTTCTTGGGTTCAAGCCATCTACATACTACAAGAAAAAGACTGCTGAAAGATTGAGATACGTTCTTCCTGTTGCTGTAGTAGTTATGCTGGCTGTGGCAACGATTTTGCTTATGAATCCTTACTAGAAAGTAAAGATCAGCGGCAGAAATTAAATGAAAAATGAAAGGAGGAAGCCTTTAACGCCTCTTCTCCTGTTTCTTGTCCTTTTTCTTCCCGATGACGGTGTTAAGTTCATCGAGGACTTCATCCATGACTTCAAGCATGTCCCATCCGTCTGCCTGGACATTTGTGATGCCGTACTCTGAATAGAGCTTGGCATTGAACTCGTAACGGTGTTTCTTGCCGTCTTTCTCCGCTTTCTTGATATGGATCGTCAGTTCTTCAGGACTCTCAAGCTTTCTTCCAAGTGAGCCACGGAGCTGTGTCCTTACTTTTTCATGTAAAGCTGCTTTTTCCTCAGGAACTTCTAGGCCTACAAGCTGGACAAGTACTGTGTTAGAGGCCTTGAGGCTTTCAAGGTGATCGATAAGATCTTTCGCAGTGACAATCGATTCAGGGTACTTACCATCGACGAATACAATCTCTCCTGAATCCTGATCTGTCATCATGCCGGCAGCTTTGTCGGCTTTCATGTGTTCCTCGCTTGTCGTCACTGTACGCTGCATCAATTCCTCTACAGGGATATCCGACATCTTGTCTTTCTCGTCTCCACCGGCGATATTGATCTCTTTCGTCCCGTGTCTTCCTCCTGAAGTTCCTCCAGAGTCAGGACTTTCCATAGGAATCATCGCCTTCAGAAGATCTGTACTGCGGATGATACCTGTAAGATTCCCGTTCTTATCCACTACAGGAAGACGGGAGATATTATTGTCCAGCATCGTGTGACGTGTCTTTTCCAGAGAATCCTCCTCAAAGGCCTTTATAACATCCTGTGAAGCGAGATTTCCTGTTGAAACACTGGAGAATTCTTCAGTATCGCTTGCAATTTCAAGGAATTCTTTGTCACCGACTACTCCCTGCACTTTTCCTCCTTTAACTCTTACAAGCAATTTTCGTCCAGAGTTAATCCTTAGATCAGCTAGATCAATCAGCGAATCATTTTCATCGTATTCTGGAGGCTGATGAAGCACCTTGCTTATCTTGGTCTTCTTTGGATTGAACTGGAGATGTCTGATAAGCTCTCTATATCCTATAGCTCCCTGGAATTCTTCATCCTTGACAACGGGAACTGCACGGATCTCTTCTTCCTCCATCAAAGCTTTGATCTGTGCAAGATTTTTCTCAGCGGATACTGTTAGAGGATTTTCATTTTCGACGTCAGAGGCCTGAATGTTAGCTGCATTTTCCATTTTTTTGTTACACCTCTAATCTACAAGGAACTTGTTCTGATCTTCATCCATATCGATGAATTTTGTAGCTGACTCTCTGATCTCCTTGGCAGATGAGCGTCCGAAGCTCATGACTTCGACACGGCATCCCATCGCCTTCAGGTGATCAACAAGAACTGCGAAGTCTCCGTCTCCTGTAACAAGGACGACTGTATCAAGCTTCTTTGCCTGCTGGATCATGTCTACTGACATTCCCAGATCCCAGTCTCCTTTCTTGTCACCGCTGTAGAACTCTTTCAACTCCTTGATCTTGACCTCGTAACCGATTTTACGCAGGGCCTCGAAAAAGTTTTCCTCATCAGGAGTATCTGCCTTGATAACGTATGCAGATGCTCTTACAAGCTGCCTGTTCATCACAGCCTTGTCAAGAAGCTTCTTGAAATCAACTTTTGCATTATAGAGATTTTTAGCACTGTAGTACATGTTTTGGACGTCCACAAAGACGCCTACTCTTTGATCGTCGTGAATTTCAGTCATTTTTCAAATCACTCTCAATAAAAGACCCTTGAAAAAAGGCCTATACCGAATTTTTAAGTCGAAAATTTTCCAATTTTCAAGGATAAAAACGACGGCGAGGCTTAAAAGTTAACCGATTCCTGAAAAATCAGGAACCCTTCACAGAACTGACATGAAGGCCTTTACTTCCGACACCGTACAGATAACTGACTTCGCTTTCTGTCAGAGGCCTGTCATAAATCCGCAGTTCATCGATAAATCCATTGAATCTTTCGTCATCAGAATACACTCCGCCGTCACGTCCTGTACTTCCGACAATAAAATCATCTCCAGGCGTGGTCCAGGAAGAACTCTGCATTGAGGCCTTGAGCTCTCCGTCTATATACAGTTTGACTTCTCCCGAAGATTTCCTCGTGACAACGGCGTGGTACCACTGATTCTCCGAGGCCCCGGCTTTTGATTCAAGATTCGTCCTGTCAAATCGGAAGACAAGATCATTCCCGCCGTCAATATAGTTTTTATCGAAGAGAAATCCCCATCCTGCCGTAGTATCAAATCCAAGAAGCCTGTCGTTATTATCAAGGCCTGTCCTGTTGTACCAGAAAGATATACTGAATTCTTCAGAATCAGAGAACTGGAAGTTAGGCCCGAGATTGACATAGTCAGTGAAGCTATCAAATCTGAAACAGTTCCCATTCAGAATCCCGGAACTATTTCTGGAGGTCACACTCAAGTCAGAACTACTGTAGTCGTTGCCGGAAAGATCCAGCAAATCTCCTTCAGACTGTTCAAAATTGTAGTATGCTCTGAGCAAAAAACTGTCACCTCGAATTTACTGTAAACTTCCTCAAGTCACGGCCTCTAGTCCCCCAACGATACAGCTCGAAGACTTCTGAAGGAGACAAGGCCTTGTCATAAATCCTGACATCATCAATGTCTCCATCCATGTATTCATCTCCACTTCGGTCTCCTATACTTGTTTTAGAGAACTGTTTCGTGTTTGGAGTATTGCCGTTTCCTCCGGAGGCTGCCCTACTGCCGTTCATATAAATACTCATTTGATAATCCGACGGACGGCAAACAAAGGCAAGATGATACCATTCTGAATTAATGACAGTTTCAGGAGATGTAATATGAGAATTCTGGCCCGAATTAGAGTACCAGAACTCAGGTTTCTCGTTTTCATTTACACGTGTGTCCCACCAGGCATTAGCTCCATTTCCCGCCCATACAGTTTTCCTGGCTCCTGTACTTGAAGTATTCACCCACGCAGAGACAGTTATCCCTGTAGAAGTGAAATCCTCCGAAAGACTGTTACCAGAATTAACGCTAACGAAGTCACCCTGAGATGAATTAAATCTCTTGGACTGACCTCTCACCCCGTTTGAATAACCAGTAGACGTCTGATCACTCGAAGAATAAGAACCCCACGAATCATCCACGTTCCCATCAAAGGCCCATCTCGAGACTGCAGAAGGACTATTATCATTATTAAGAGGTCTCACATAGTCTCCATTGCCCCACTCGTAAAGCGTCTGGATTTCAGATTGAGAAAGAGACCGGTTGTATACCCTCATAGGGCCGCTTGTAAAATCTGTATATGTCTCTGACTTTCCATCCCCCTTGTTCCTTGCACCCATGAAGTATGCACAGTTCTCTGAATCATGATCTGTCTGGAAGTTAGGCATTCCATCGAAGGCCTCAGAGGCCTTTTGTACACCATCTACAAAAAGCCTGATCTGTGATCCATCGCAAGTTACCGTTATATTGTACCATTTATCAGGATCTACAGATTCTCCTGTTGAAATATGATATCTCTGAGTTGAAGAACTACCTTCACCTCTATACGCTCTCAAGTATATACCGCCTTCAGCCCAAGTGCCATCATCTACACCTACAGAAATCGAATTATCATTACCGGCATTTGAACCATCATAATCCGTCACACCTTCCATTGTATTGGCCGTGGTATTTGGCTTGATCCATCTAGAGATGCTAAAACTACCTCCTGCAGAAATTAAATCATTCATAGATCCTATATTGACATATCCGCTATTCCCCTCGAAGCTTATTGCCTCAAGGCCTCCTTTACCAGCTACGCCCTGTGTAAGGCCTCCGTTCAGATTCCCGTGATTTCCGTTGCCAGAAAGATCATAGGCCTTTGATCCGGATTTTTCGTGTAGAGGCCACCAGCCAATCAATCCAGTCATCTCTACTTAATCTTTGTAGAGGCCTGTGTTAAATCTGTTTGCAGAGAAACGGGAAATTTTAGGAGAAAAATTGATGCAGTGTCCGAAAATCTCAATGAGATTTTCTTAAGCAAGCAAATGAGAAAATTTGCGGCCGAAGCAGTATCTGCTTCTCTGAGCATCAAAAGAAATTTTTTGATGCGGTGTCCGGGATTTGAACCCGGGTCGCGTGCATGGCAAGCACGAGTCGTAGCCACTGGACCAACACCGCTTTCCTGTGTAAAGTAAGAAGTGGTGTTACTGTTTTAAATTAAATGTGGAGGCCTGTAACATGTCAAGAAAATGCCGCTGATTTAAATTAGATACGGGGTAAAAACTTTCCATGCCTGAGACAAAGATGTCGAAATGTGTTTTCTGCGGGGAATCCGCAACAAAGAAAAACTCCGCCGGACAGCCGGTCTGTAACGAACACAAGGACGACGATCCGAAGGAAGTTGCCTGTCCGGAATGCGGGATGCCGATGAAGATCAAGGAAGGCCGCTACGGATTCTTCTGGGGATGCGAAGGATACCCTCAGTGCGAGGAAACTTTCCAGGTAGAGGCCCTGATCGACGACGAATAAAAAACAAAAACTTTTATTGTTACCTGTAGATAGTTACAGCATGAGTGGTGCTGATTTCTTCGATACCAGGATGGAAACAGTAGATGACGTGGTTGAGAAGATGGATCAGTTCGAAAAATTTCTTGATGAGAGAGGCCTTGAAAGTTTCAGGCCTTTCCTGAGAGCATACAGAAAAATTACTCTGAAAGTGATTCAGGCCTCGGAAAAAGACGTCTTCGATAATCCGGGGAAGCTTGAGGAGCTTGATATCCGTTTCGCAGAGCCTTACTTTGAGGCAATGGAGAAATATTTTCTTGAAGGAGAGAAAAAACAGCCGTGGAAAGAATACCTGAATTACGTTGAGAGAGATGATTCAAGGCCTGTGCTGGAGCTTTTGCTTGGTATAAATGCACATATCAACGCTGATCTGGGCCAGGCGATGAAAGAAACTGATTACAGCGAGAGACAGGACTTCGAGGAGATAAACAGGATTCTTCTGGAGGCATTGATCCCTGTAATGGCCGATACAGCTGTACAGAGGAAAGATTTCGAGACACTGGGATTCCTGGGCGTACAGCCTGTAGCATTCCTGGGCCTGAAAAAAGTAGTTCAATGGAGAGAACAGGCCTGGAAGAACAGAAATAAGGACATCACGGTACTGAGAAAAGAAACAGAGAGGAAAGCCTGTGAACTGATCGGCATAAGACATGATAACTCGCTGAAAGGCCTCTTCGAGAAGCCAGGAAAGATTCTTTCTGCATGAAGTCCAGTATTAAATAACTATACGGATTCAATAATTTACACGAAAAGGGCCTGTAGCTCAGCTGGACAGAGCACTCGGTTCCTAATACCTGCTTCTGCGAAGAATCCGGGTTTGAGAAAATCTTTTTGATTTTCGATGGAAATACCGAGAGGTCGAGGGTTCAAATCCCCCCAGGTCCGTAAACTCTTTTTGAGGGATTTGACAGCGATCAAGAAAACAGAGAGTTTTCGGCGGGTTCGAATCTCATCAGGCTCGAAAATTTTTCCCTAACTTTTTTGTGGAGGCCCTCTACAAATTTTTCTATATAGAGGCCATCGCTACTCCAATAACTATCAGTAATGTGGCAACGAGTTTCTGGACGAGTATTTTTCTGTCCAGTGGTTCATGGATGATTTCAGGATGCAGTTTGCTGATTGCTGTTGCTGCGAAGAAGATCAAAAGAAATCTTGTCTTTGTAATTGTTGAGACAAGTACTACTGAGCCGAGTGAGACTGCGAGGAAAAACGTGGCCTGTGCGACTCCTGAGACAAGGCCTGAAAGCATCATGAGTTCAAGGCCTTCAGTATTTTCTTTTATGGCTTCGCGTGATCTGTAGATCAGAGGTGCTGAGAACAGCATTCCCATGATTCCGAAGTAGAATAGTAGAGGCCAGATCTCGATTCCTGTGGACACGTGTTTGAATATGACTTCTCTGACTGAGTATGCGAATGCGGATGCGAGTGCTGCTGCAAGGCCCCAGCTGGACTTCATCTTTCTCAGGCTGTGCAATGGATCTTCAAGCGAGATCAGGATACATCCAAGTACTGTCAGGGCGACTCCTGCATATGCAAGAGGTGTTAAAAGCTCCCCTAGAAAGATGAATGAAAGTACCGAGATGAATACTATATCGAATGAAAGTACTGGTGCGAAACGTGATACTTCTTCGCTGCCGACTCCGGAGAACCAGAAGTAGTTGGCCAGTACGTAGAGGCCTCCGATCAGGACTCCTGCGAACAACGTGCCTGGATTGAAGCTGAATCCTCCGATGAAGTAGGATATAACGACTACTGCAAGACAGTTGAAGAATGCGTGGAGGCCTCCTGTCCCCATTGGATCATCGAGTTCTGAATCGATCACGAACTTGTCAAGTAAAACAACGAACGCCCAGCCGACTGCTGCAGCAAGCGCAAAAAGTATCCATAGCTCCATGGAAAAAATTTCCTGACAGCGTTTATTAATATTTCAGGCCTCTTTGCTCCAGAGAAAAATTCCTGTTTTTCATACAGGATTTTTCTGGATACTGTAGGCACTCTTTAACTGGATATTAAAGAAATTTGAGAAAGTTAGAGGCCTTCTAGTTGCATTCAAGGCTGCCTGATGTTCTAGGCATCGGATACTGTGCCATGAACAACTGCATTGAGCCTTCCATGTCGGCCTTCGAGTTTATGTCAATTTTTCCCCTCATTTTTTGATTTCCCCTCCCAAGGTAAGTTTTTCTTCCGTAATCCATGCTTGTCCGCGGTAGAATTTAAAAAGTTTGGTCCTGAAGTAGAGTGGCTTATTCACTGTGTAAACAGAACTTTCGCCCCTGGCAGGCGATTACCGAGAGATCAGTCGGTATTTTATTATTCAGAGAAAGAAAATTAGTTTCCCAGATGCATTCGGCACCATACGAGATAAAAATCAGAGCGGATTCTGGGGAGGCCTCCAAGGAGCACAGTTTCCGCTCAGCACCCGGTATTTCCAGGCCTGAAACAGCTTTGAGAGAGGAAATCATGCTTTTGAAAGCGGCAGATATAGAAACTACTTCATCGGTGCTTGTTATCGATTCAAGGATCGGTATAGAGGGCGTGGTGATCGGTGATAGAGCAAGGAACGGCAGAGTGATGATGACAAGCTCCCGTACACGTGAAACACTGCTTTCGGAGCTTAACAGGAAGAGAAACGATCCAGAGGCCTCTACAGAAGTCATGCTTACATCGAATATTTCAAAGGACTCTCTCAGGAAGTACGAAAGAGCTGTCTATGCGCCAAGGGATAAAGATCCACTCTACCTTGTTAAACAGAAGATGGTGGAGGCTTCACAGGTTCTGCGTGATTCAGGGATTCTTTACATCTCCTCAAGCAGCAAAGTTGCCTCGAAACTGAAGGATTTCGCCAGTGAGTTTGGAGAAGTACGTGAAACAGTGGAGAACGGCGTTTCCGTACTTGAGATAACTGTTGAAGAGGCCTCTACAGAGAATGTTGTGGAGGAAAGCCGGCTACAGCACTCTATCAAAGGAGAAAAAGCAAAGTTCAAGGCACTGAAAGGCCTTTTCACGGGCAACGACATGAATCGCGTTGAGATGCTTTCAAGGGAGATAAGCTCAGGAAAAGGCAAATTACTGGATGCCTCATGTGGATTTGGACTTGTAGGCATATTTGCATCGAAACTTTACGGCTATGACGTAGACTTCACAGATAGAGACAGATATATGACAGACTACACAGAAAACAATGCCTCCTTGAACAATCTGGAAGACTTTGAGGCCTTTACTGAAGATGGAGTGGAAAATTTTCCGTCGATGAAGTACGACGTGATCACCTATCAGGTGAGCGAAGGTTTTGACAGCAAAGTTTTCCGCCAGGATATGAGAGACTGTTTCAAGGCCCTGAAGAAAGGAGGAGAGTTATTCGTGGCTCACAGGAAAGATTTCAGGCCTGAAGGTACGTTGAGAACTGTCTTCGGGAACTGTGATGTGCGGAGAAGGGAGTTCGATTTCCAGGTTTCTTCAGCTGAGAAATAGGATTTTCGGTGTTTACTGGTGTAAGGGATTGCTTTCTGGAGCGTCTACCGGTGCATATAATTTATTAATAATGCGGAGGTATTGGTTAAACATGGCTGACGACGATTCAGATTTTAAAGATATTCTAGAAGGAACGGTCGATGAAGTGAAGGATCGAATCAGGGATCTTGACACACCTGATTACGAAGGCCTTCTGGATGCAGAGAAAGAAGGTAAAGACAGAAAAACTGTGAAAGAGTTCCTGGAGTCCAAGCTTCCTACAGATGATGAGGAAGAAGACTCCGAGGAAGAGTCCGAGGAGGAAATAGTCGAAGAGATCGAAGAAGAGACTTCTGGAGGTCTACTGGGATCTTACTCGCCGACATCTGTACTGGCGGGCGGAGTTATCCTAGGCCTTGTAATCGGATTCGTAGCAGCAGGTTTCGCAGGTGTCTCCGGAACTGCAGATACCGGAACACAGGCTGATGCAGAACTGGTAAGACAGTCTGTTCAGACAGTTGCAGGCGTAGGACTTAACACTACTCCTGACGTTTCAGAGCCTGTTGTCAGACACTCCATGTACAACATGAACGTTTCTACTGACGTACCTACAGAGAACGGTACAGTCACGCAGTCACAGGAAGTATTCGTCACACTTGACGGAGAATACCTGTTCATCGCTCAGAAACAGTTCGGACAGTACATCAGACCACTTGACCTTCAGAACGCTGTACAGCGCGCACAGGCAGCACAACAGCAGCAGACGGTCAACGAGTCCCAGACAGGCGACTCCTCGGATAACACAACCGAGTAAAAACTTCACTCCACATTTTTCTTTTATTTTCTCCAGCTTCCGGAAATTTTCTTAATTGTTGACAGACCAGTCTCTAACATGAAAACTGTTACAGTAATAGGAGGCGGAGTCTCAGGCCTCCAGGCAGGAGTATTCACAGCTAAAGCCGGAGAAGACACTCTTGTACTTGACACAGGAGAATCTCTTGTAAAAAATACGTCAAATATCAAAAATCTAATAGGCCAGGACTCTATAGCCGGAAATGAACTACTGAAAAAAGGAAAAGATAAACTCGAAAGATTCAACGGCGAACTGAAAGAAGAAAAAGTAGAAAAAGTTGAAAGAACAGATGAAGGCCTCAAAGTAACGACTTCTGAAGACGAGTACATGACCGAATACGTCGTAGTGGCCTCTGCCGGAAATCTTGATTTCCTTGAACTCGATGTAGAGTTCGAAGACGGCGCTGAAGGCCCATACATGATGGATAAACATCTGAAGACCGACGACTCCAACAAGGCCTGTGAAAACGTTTATGCAGCCGGCCTGGCGAACTCCTGGGAGTACCAGACGTCTATCGCTATCGGAGACGGTGCGAAAGCTGCTGTAAATCTTCTCAGCGATCTCAGGGATGAGCCTTACACAGATCACGATACCTAGAGGCCTCTCCAATGAAGTACGACGCAGTGATCTTTGACTTTGACGGAGTTCTCATCGACTCAGGGTTCGATGGGTTTGAATGGGCTTTAAAGGAGCGTAAAAAACTGGCAGAGGTGAATGGCTGGGATATAGACTTTGAAACAGTCGGACAGGGAGTATTCCAGCCACAGGACGTCGAACTGGAGAAGATCCTTGAGAAGGAGGGCCTTTCCTGGGAGCAGCTGAAACTTCTTGAGAAAGCTGTTGCGGAGAGGAAAGTCGAGATGGCCTCTACAGGAGAGCTTGAAATCTTCAACGACGCTGAAATAATTCTGGAAGGCCTTGACTGTCAAATGGCAATCGTCAGCAACGCGTACAACGACTATCTAGCAGGAATAATGGAAGGCCTGGAGATCAAGGATTATATGGATTTCTGGATCGCTCCACGTATCGAAAACATACGCAGCTACCGGGAGAGAATGAAACCGGAACCAGAGATGGTCGAAGAAGCGCTTGAAGAGCTCGGTACAAGGAATGCGATAATGATCGGGGACCAGATAGAAGATATTATGGCAGCCAGAAAGGCAGGCATCGACTCGATATACATAGACAGGAACGGCGACACCGAGGAAAAAGCAGATCACTCCGTTGAAAGCCTGAAACAGGCCCTGGAAATCATCCGGAGTTAACTTTCTCTATCATCTTCTCCAGGCCTTCTATTAGACGCGGTGAAGGCCTGTTCAATAGAGAATCATCGACTACATAGACTTCCTCGTTGTCAACGGCGGATATACTCTGCCAGTCGCTTCTCTTCTCCAGTTCCTGCGTGCTCAAGGCATCTCCAGCACCGCAGATATTCATGAAAATATATTCAGGATCAAATTTCTTCAGTTCATCTATTTCAAATTCTCTGCTTCTCTCGCCGTCTTCCAGGAACGGTTCTCCGCCGGCTTTTTCGATCAGGCCTGGAATCCAGTTCCCTGATGCCATCGGCGGATCCATCCACTCCTCGCAGTAGATTCTCGGCGATCCCTCAAACTTGAGGCCTTCCAGATCGTTTTTCATCTCTTCTACAAGTTTTTCAGCTTCTTCCTTTCTGTCCACGACTTCTCCGATCTCGATTATACTTTCAAATACTTCTTCAATGGAGTGAGGCTTCACCTGGTGTACTGGAAAGCCTTTTTCCTGGATTTTTTCGACGGCCTCGTCCTGAAGATCATCCGATGCCAGGATCATATCGGGATCGAACTCTATGATTCTCTCGATCTTGGGATTCGTCCATCCTCCGATACTCGGCTTTTCCAGGGCCTCTTCCGGATAACTGCACAGCGAAGTCGTTGCGACGATATCGTCTTCAGCTCCGATAGCATACAGAATTTCGGTGTTCGACGGCGCCAGGGAGATGACTTTCATGGAGAAAATTTTGAGGCCTGAAAGTTTTACAAGTATTTTTACAACAAGATTTTTTCTGTGGATCTGAGTTTTCGAAGCTTCATCAAAGATATTGCATTCAGGATACTGATGGCAGCTGCAGGAGTAGGCCTCTTCGTATCTCTCGCACTAGCCGGCGACTACTTCGATATAGGCCTTCTTCAGTCATCCGGAGGAATACTTCTCGTACTCCTGATTGGAGGCCCCGTTACATTCGTAGTGGCTCTTTTACTGTACTACACGGCTGGAAAAAGAGTTTAACTTTTTGCTCTCAAAAATTTGATACAGTTTCTATGAGCAGAGACATATACGATCTGGATGAAAGCGAGTACAGAGTCCTTGACACCACATCCGAAGGCCCTATAACAAGTGAGGAAGTTATAGAAAAGCTTGAAGATCCTGACAGCGAGGCTATAGCTCAGGATGATTTCGATGATAGAGATTATACTCTCAGAGATTATTTCTGGATAGAGGAAGATCAGTTCCCGAGAAATATCAGGGACAACAAAGACAATCTGGCGGCAACTGCCATAGGACTGGGAATTTTCTCCGGAGGACACTACATTGCGTACCAAGATCCTTCGATAGCGAAAACAGCACTTGTTTCTGTCCCTCCTGCAATGTATCTTTCAGGCCTCAGAGTTCAGGAACAGGAGCTTGGAGAGGCCTTGATGAACTCGGTAGAAAATCTCACAGAATAAAAGACAGAAGTTACTATCATCTAGTTATAAAAATTATCTTGTATATATGTTTTTTATGACAGGAGTTATCGCCGATAATGAAAAAGAATACGACGCATTGGATGTTGAGGCTGCGATCGACGATGCGTACACTATCGCAGAAAATATTGATACATACCGAGATGAAGTTGAAGATGCTATAGAGATGATAGAAAGTATGCCTTACGCCGTGAACGAAGACGGGACTTATACCGAAGGTCAGCTTGAACAGACTATCAGAGGCCTTAACACTCTGGAAAATATTCAGCATCTTGCAGATCCTAACTCATTTGAAGGGAAAAAAGATCAGGAAGCTGCTGACAGCGTAAGATTTATCGAACGTACACTTGAGCACAGGGCCTTCAGGCCGGCAAGAGATGAAGGACGTTTGCAGATGGATGAAGACTAGAGAAAAAAGGCACCTTCCAGGTTCGGCATCCAATTTTTAATTATAGCTTTCTGATATCCAGTTATGGAAATTACAATCGGAGCGCATGTAAGCATCTCGGGCGGAATGGACAAAGCAATCGAAAGACAGGAAGATATCGGAGGAAACTGCGGCCAGATATTCGCAGGAAGCCCGCGTACCTGGAGCGTCTCAGAATATGAAAAAGAGGAAGGAGAAAAGTTTCAGGAGATGCGAGATGAGAAAGGCCAGAATCCTTACGTGATCCACTCCACCTATCTTGTCAACCTTGCAACGCCAAAAGACGATCTCTTCGAGAAATCGCTGAACTGCCTTCAGAGCGAGCTTGACGCAGCAGCAACTCTCGGCGTAGAATACGTAGTATTCCACCCGGGAGCACACACAGGATCAGGCCGCGACACAGGTGTAAAAAGGATCGCAGAAGGAATCGACGAACTGGATATACCGGAAAATGTAACTCTTTTACTTGAAAACACCGCTGGAAAAGGTACAACACTCGGAAGATCGATGGGAGAACTCAGAGACATGATCAAACATGCAGAAACTCCTGATGAAAAGATCGGAGTCTGCATTGATACATGCCACGCACACGCAGCAGGATACGACCTCGTCAGTGAAGAAGGATTCCAAGACTTCCTTCAGGAGATCAAAGAGGACATAGGCCTTGACAAGATCAAAGTACTACATCTCAACGACTCAAAAGATGAACGAGGAAGCGAAAAAGACAATCACATGGATATAGGCTATGGAGAGATCGGCGATGAAGGATTCTCAAACATCGTCAATGCTGAAGAGTTCGAAGACCTGCCGATAATCCTGGAAACACCAAGCGACAAGAGAGCAGGATACAAGGAGAACCTGGAACACATCCTGGAACTCAGAGAATGAAACCTCCAGAGAAACTCAGGGAAGACGAAAAGTTAAGGCCTCTGATAGAGGAACACGGCGAGCTGGAACTTGAGGCCTCGGAAAATCCTTTCGAGAGAATGGTAACATCTATAGTAAATCAGCAGTTGTCGACTCAGTCGGCAGAGGCCATCAGAAGTCGTCTGTTCGATAATTTCGAGATATCTCCAGAGGCCTTGCTGGATGCTGACAAGGAAGAACTTGCGGATGTAGGCCTTTCAAGGCAGAAGATCGATTACATCAGATCTGCGGCCCGGCATTTTATCGAGGATGATCTTTCAGTGGAAAAGTTTTCCAACATGAGCGATGAAGAAGTTATCGATGAGTTGACTGATATCCACGGTGTCGGTGACTGGACTGCGAAGATGTTCATGATCTCGGTGCTGGCCCGTGAAGATGTCTTCCCTGTTGAGGATCTGGGTATAAGGAGGGCTATGGAAGAGGTCTATGGCCTTGAGTCGAGAGGTGAGATGAGGGAGAAGGCGGAGGACTGGAGGCCTTACAGGGGTCTGGCTTCGCGTTATCTGTGGCGGGCAGTTGATTGAGGCCTTAAATCATTAGTTCATCCAGTTCGTCGGCAATTTCTTCACGTGAATAACTGTCTTCGCTCTGCGCAGCGTATTCATTATCCACAGCTTCAAGATGATCGTAGACGTCTTCTACAGCTTCTGTGATGTCATCAGCTTCCACTGATACAGAGGCCTGTCTCGGATTTTCAAGATTCATATCTACTTCTTCAGGGCCTACTGCTTCCAGTGCTGCCTTCTCAAGTTCGCCATCAAAGTCGTCGTACATCCATTCGTTGAAGCTGTAAGTAAAGTTTTCATCGCCTGAAGTACCATGGTACTGTATATCAACGCCGAGGCCTGTATAAGGTAGCTGTTCAGTCCACTGTGCTCCAAGGCCCTGACTGGAAATAAGTTCAACGGCATCAACTACAGCTTCGTTCCTTGAATCGCCAATTACTTCTGTAGCCGCTATCTCTCTGTCCAGGCTGTCGATGTAATTAAGCAGCTCTGCTCCTGCATGTTTAAAATCCTCCATCTGCACATGGACTCCTGGCTCTCCAACAGCAGCCTTAACTTCTTCACCGGAAGCATCTATAGCAGCCTCAGTAGTTGCAATTATGTTCTTTTTATCGTAAACTGCCTCATCCATACTGATCTGTACGCTAACCGCATCTTCATCAACGTCAACCACTGCAATATCAGCTTCAAAACCTGTTCTAGTCAGCGGATAAGACATAGAAACTGCTGAATCATTTTCTCCGGAGTCTGAAACAGAGTCCGTGCTCATACAGTTGTGATGAATAAGTGACAGTTAAAAAGTTTCTCTTTTTTACTCGAAGTCTCTGATATCTACAAGCGAGACCTGAGTGAAGAAATCCGGGGAATCCAGTCCAACTTTATCCAGGGCCTGAGGAGGAATCCCGATATCTGCTACGTATATCTCGCCAGAGTTCTGATGAGTCATCGAGGCTTTCAGGGCTCCAAAAGTTACCGTATAGTCAGGCCTGACACAGTTCCTGTCAAGTGTTCCAGCCTCTATATCAAGGCCTGTAGGAACATCGATTGAGATAGTTTCAGCGCTCCAGTCATTGATTTTTTCAGCAGCACTTTCCACAGGCTCCCTCAGATCGCCTTTCATACCGTATCCGATAAGAGCATCAACGTATATACTCGCCGAGGGAAAATCACGTGCAACAACACTTTGATCCAAAGCCTTCAAGGCCTCCAGCTTCTCAACTACAGTATCCGAAAGCTCTTCCTCATCAAACGGCGTGAAGACCTCTACCTCGAAACCCCACGAGAAAAGTCTCCGAGCAGCTACAAGCCCGTCAGCACCGTTGTAACCTCTCCCACAGATAACAGCTATCTTCACACCACTGGAGAACTCCTGACGCAGAAAATCAGCCACCTGATAACCAGCAGCCTCCATCAAGGCCCCTACAGAAATACCATAATCCTCCGGCAAAATCCTGTCAAGTTCCTCCAACTGGCCTCTGGAAGCTTTCTCCATGAAAAATTTCTAGGCCTCTACACGAATAAAAGTTTCCTGAGAAAAATCAACGAAGAAATTTTTCATAAGACACTGTTAGGTAATTTAAAGCTCAGGCCTCGAATATTTTCTATACACGCACACTGTGTGCGGGGGTGTAGCTCAATCCGGGAGAGCGTCCGCCTCCAGAATATTACTGGAGGAATGAGAACTGTTTCGCAAGAAACGGTTCGATGATTAAAAGATTGAAACTGGCTTACAGTTTCCTACTTCCCAGAAAATCCATTGAGGATTTTCCACTTGGAGATAGCGGAAGGTTGCATGTTCAAATCATGCCACCCCCATTTTCCCATTCCATTGCCTCAGGATATTTTTTATTCAGGCCTTTGTTCAATAGTTTCTATGAGTGACTGTCTTGTTGCTGTGCATCCTATCTATGATGTCAGCGAGCATTTTCCGGATTATCGTCTGGAGGAGCGTTCTGTGGCTGCTGTAAAAAATTTTTCAGGAGATACTCTATGTCTTGCTTACAAGGATGGAGAAGGTGTTAGAAGGCCTTATGGAGGAAGAGATCTGTATGGCCATGTTATAGATGATCCTAACTATGGTGAAGTTCCTGATCCTGTAGCTGAGATGATTGTGAAGAAGTATGATCGTGTTTTCGTAATGGGAGGATTCTTGACGGCGTGTGTATCGAAGTTTTACTCGAAAATACAGTCTCTGAATGAAAAATCCGGTGAAAATACTGAAATAGTGATCCTTGTTGACCTGCTTATCTCACAGGCCAAGAAAAAAGTTGAGAGGGAAGTTAACGGAGAAAAAGGGGAGATATGTCAGGGAATCCCCGCTCCAAGCATGGAGTGGGAGACTAACTATGAAGACAAGATAGCCAAGTACTTCGGAGCTGAAAACGTAGAGGCCGTTGAATGGAGGACTATGAAATAGTCGCTAGGATACTTTTTCGGCTTCAGGCCTCAGCTTGAAATCTTTTGCCTGTTATACTTCTATGTGATGATCAGGGAGAAGGATGGGATCCATATCGATAGTTCAAGATTTGTGATGGATGCCCGAAGCACGAAGGGAGAGATAAATTTTACTTCACATGCTCACATGGATCACGTCCACAGAAACTCTGAAAGTGTAGTGGCCTCTGATCTAACGGCGAAACTGGCCTCTGAAAGACTCGATAAAAAACTGGAGGCCTCAAAGCATCCTGATATCCGTCTTCTGGATTCCGGGCATATACTGGGATCTTCCTCTGCGTTGATTGAAAACGGCGATGAAAAAATTCTTTACACGGGAGATGTTTCACTTCAGGACAGGGCCTATCTGGAGGGATTTGATCCTGTTGAAGCCGATAAGCTTGTAGTGGAGTCTACATATGGAATACCGGCTTACCGTCTTCCTGATCAGAGGGAAGTCGAGAAAGATATCAAGGCCTGGATAAAAGAGACGGAAAGTCCTTTCCTTTTCGGATACTCTCTGGGGAAGGCCCAGAAGATCCAGTACCTTGTACAGGAAGTAACTGACAGGCCTCTAGTAGCTCACGGCGCTGTGAAAAAGATGAATGATGTCGTGGAGAAGCATACTGATCTGGAGTTCAACGCTCTGGAGTACGGCGAGAACAAGGATTTATTGAGGAAAGGTGAAGGAATCTTCATAGGGCCTACAAATTTCTCCCGTAAAGATGCTTTGAACAGGCTTGTCGACGAGGCCTCCGGGAAAAAGGCCGGATTCTCCGGCTGGGGAGTACAGGATTCTTACAGGCATCGCGGCGGCTACGACAAAGTCTTCCCGTACTCGGATCACTGCGGATTCGACGACCTGGTGGAGCTCGTGGAGAAAGTCGATCCCGAGAAAATCTACACCCACCACGGATTCGACGAGGCCTTCGCAAAGCACCTCTCCAGTAAAATGGGGTACAACGCCAGAGCGTTGAAAAATAATCAGGCCTCGCTGACAGATTTCTGAAAAAATTTGGCGGAAGATTTTAACGTCAGCAGCTTCATCAAGTAAGTATGACACATCTGGCGGATAAAATCTGTAAAGTCGCTTCTGAAGGAGAAGGGCTGAAAGGCAACGACGTGCCGCATTACAGGGCACAGCTCCACAGCGACTGGGATGTCCGGGAGGAAGCACTTACACGTAAATTCAGTTTCAGGGATTTCAGCGAAGCAGTGGAATTCGCCCAGGACTTAACAGATCTCGTGGACAGTCAAGGACACCACCCCGAAGTAAATCTTTCCTACGGCGAGGCCTCTCTGAAGTTCTCAACTGAAGAAGTAGAAGGCCTACACGAAAACGACTTCATCATGGCCGCAAAAATCGACAGACTCCACAGAAAACTTGAAGCACAGGAAAAGGCCTCTAACTAGACTTCTAAAAATTTTTAGTTGAACGTGTACAGTCGGGAGAGTGCTGCGTCGATGAATTTCTGTTCTTTGTCCTCGAAAAGCGGCGTCGCGGCTTCTATAGTCATCCTTCCGTTGGATGTAAGCTGTTTTCCGATCTCTTCACGGGAGCTGTGAGAGTTTTTGACTTCTCCCTGAAGGGCCTGACTGATTTTTCTGTTCTGTTCTTTCCCGTGTTTGTCGAAGTCTGTCAGTACTGCTGTTCTCTCCGATCCTCTGGAGACATCTTCGACGAGATCTTCGATAGTTCTCTCTGCGGATAGAAAAATTTTGCCGTCGAATCCAAGCTTTCTCATCACCTGTCGATCCGCAACTCCTTCGACTATGATGGAATCAAGATCTCTATCAAGCTTCTCTACAACGGCCTCGAGCTGTTTCAGCTCTTTGAACTGTTCCTGACGCATTATAAATTTCTTTCTATACGTACAGATTTTTAACGATTTTTTACATCTCCATTGAGGCCTTGACTTTCCTGCTGAGTACAGGACTTACAGAGGCCTGATATACTGTCTTCACTGTGTCTCTGAAGCTTGAAATATTTTCCACTGTGTCTCCGTACTTTATTTCTCTGTCCTCAGTTATCTCGAACTCTATCTGGAATTTGCCGTTCTTTATCTGTCCGAAGTCTTTTCTGGCGTTGATTTTTCTCTCCTTTATGGATTCAAGAGCTTTCGAGTTGAGATGTACTTCAACACGGTGTTTTACATCGTTCTCTGTTGCGACACGGGCCTTGAATCCGACTTCGTGGGTGTCCTCTATCTCTATGTAGCCGTCGTGCCATTTCCTCTGAGTTGAGATCTTTGGAGTGAACAGCTCTGCGACTGTCACTGGGGACATGATCGAGGCCTCTTCTCTGATCTCCTCCTCGATCTTGTTGAGTGGCAGTACATGAGGCGAGTCGATGTCGGCGTCAAAAGTATCCAGAGCTGCGAAGAATACGTCGCTACCGGAGTCCTGCATCAGATTTTTCGCCTCCTCAACTTTTCCAGGGACGCTTCTCAGGGCCTCTCTTGAGTAAGGTATATCTATCAGAAAGATCTTGTTCCGGTGTTCATGCGTCAACTTCGCCTCTACAGGCAACTGCTTCTCGAAAGGCGCTTTATCAAGATCCAGGCCTATATAACTTGTTTCAAGCTCTTCAAGCGTGTTCAATGCACGTTTTCTTGCATCCTCGAAAGGCTTCAGTGATCGTGACAGAAGTCGGGCCTGGCTCTGACTTAACTGCTTTCTCTCCAGCATCTTCGCCACGTCCCTGACAACTTTTTCAGTATCTGTATAGACAAGTTCCTTCTGCAAAAACTGGTGTATAGATTTGAAGTTGACGTGCTCGTATTTCTCTGTATCAACTTTTCCACCGGCGCTTGTAACAAAAATTCCACGGAACTCGTGATTAGAGGCCTCGTTCAGCTCCAGGCCCAGATCGATAGGATTGGATTTCAGCATTTCAAGATATTTTTCCATCCTCTGCCTGTCATCGGAGTTTATCTCCGGCTTGTTTTTGGCATCGACCACCCAGACCTCTTTTTTTCCTTTTCTCGTGATTCTTCCCACGAAATCAGGCCTTGAATCATCTCTCAGGCTTCCAACTCTTTCGGAGTGATCCATGTAGCCTTCGTACTGTCTAAGAACGTCTAGGACATCTGTCTGGAAGACCATCCAACTGCTTTCGTCGTTGCCTGTCATTCTATCACTTCGTAGTCGTCGATCTCCCCATCCCCGTTCATATCCAGTCCCTGTACTACTCTGTAAAAATCCCCTTCGCTGTAGTTATCTACTAGGCTTTCCAGGTTTTTGAAGGCTAGCACCGCAGCCTCTGTACCAGAATTTCTGACACCGGCTACAAGGAAAACAGCTTCGTCCTCGTTTTCAGGATTAGTCGTCTTCGCAACCACGCCGATAGCGTCCTCGCTGTAGGAGGTTTCTGGCGTACTTATCTCCCTGTATGGAAAATTTTCTCCCTCAAAACTTACAGGAAAGGCCTCGTTGAACCTCCGTGTAATCGTGTTAGTCAGTACTCCGCCGATAAGTATCATGCTGTCTTCAAAGAGAGAATCACGAACGATCTCTGTATCCAGGAAAACATTTTTTCCATCGGCTTCTCCAAACTTTCCGACCTCTAGGCCTATCTCGCCTGCCAGATGTCCGTCACGGGCCTGTACCTTGTCCGGGCCGTGCTGTTCCGGGGAGCCTACTACTATACGGCCTCTAACTTCTCCGTTCCGTATGAAAGGCCTGAGAAAACTTTCTGCTTTGGCATCGATTACAGGCCTGAAATTTTCTTCTCCAGAAGCTCCTGTGTCGAAGACGTAGGAAGGTGCTGAAGCAGCGTAAAGCGTTGCTGATCCTCCAGAAACTTTCTTTTCATCTGTCTGCTCGATCAGGCCCGAGTCCTCCAGCTTGTTGAAGTGGTAGTAAATCTTCTGTTTCTCCAGGCCCAGTTCCCTGGCTACCTCTCTAGGATACATTTCCTCCTCGGCCAGAAGTTCTATAATTTTTCTCCGTGTATCATCTGAAAGAGCCTTCAACTTTTCCTCGTCAAGCTCCTGAGAATCTACGGTTTCGTTGCCTCGAAAAAGCTTCACCATTTTGAACAGTACTACACTGGTCAAAGAACTTTTTTACTGCTTTCGGTGGTTTTCTGCTCTCCACATTATAAGACTTGTGGAAAAACATAGAATCCGGTACAAGGCCTATAGTACCGGTTTTTCAGGGTTTCAGAGCTTTTATTAATGAGGGATGCTTATTTGTGTACAGCGATGTGTGGGATTGTAGGATACTATGGACAGGACGAGGCCTCGGACAAGATTTATAGAGGCCTGAAGAAGCTTGAGTACAGAGGATATGACTCGGCAGGAATGGCTACTGCAGGAAATCCGACGATAAAAGTTGAGAAAGCTGTTGGAACAGTTGATAACGTCAGGCCGGAGATCGATGGTACTTCCGGTATCGGACATACACGATGGGCCACTCACGGCGGCGTTACAGAGGAGAACGCTCATCCTCATGTAAGCCAGGAGGAGAGAGTTGCTGTTGTCCACAACGGAATAATCGAAAACTATCGCGAGATCCAGGAGGAACACCTTGAAGATGTCGATTTCAAGTCGGAGACGGATACAGAAGTTATTCCTCATCTTCTGGAGAAAAAACTAGAGAACAACAGCATAACGGACGCTATCAGAGAAGTTATAGATATACTTGAAGGAAATTATGCGGTTTCTGCAGTACTTAATACCGGCGAGCTTATAGCTTTCAGGAAAGGCTCTCCTCTTGTACTGGGCCTGACAGACGATGAATACTTTATCGCATCCGACGTTACACCGTTCCTTGAGCATACTGATCAGGCAGTTTTCCTGAAGGATGATGATTACATGGTGATCGATGGAGATCACAGAATATTTAACGACGGCGAGGAAGTCGATAGAGAAGTTCAGAAGATAGACTGGGATGCAGAACAGGCCTCGAAAGAAGGATACGACCACTTCATGGAAAAAGAGATCAGAGAGCAGCCTAAAACCGTGAAAAGAGCTGCTTTTCAGGACAGAAGCGATATGGAGGAAGCTAGAAGAATGATTGAAGAAGCCGACAACGTTTACATTACAGGATGCGGGACGGCCAGTTTCGCAGCTTCCCTTGGAGCAAGGTATCTGAGAGAAGCCGGATCTAAAGTACATACAGAACAGGCCCACGAACTTGAGTACAGAAAAGATGAGATAAAAGAAGATGATCTTGTTATAGCTGTCAGTCAGAGCGGAGAGACAGCTGATCTACTTTCACTGCTTGAAGAAGTTGATTCAGATGTACTGGCTGTAGTCAATGTCGTTGGATCAACACTTGCACGTCAATCAGAACACAAGTTATACGTTAACGCCGGGCCTGAAATCGGAGTTGCCAGTACGAAAGCATTCACCGCCCAGCTTGCTGTACTGCGTCTAATATCTTACACTTTACAGGACAGGCTTGAGGAAGGACGTGAAAAGCTTCTGGATACTGCAGAAAAGATCGATGATGTTCTTGAGAGGAACAAGAAATCTGTGCAGGAATTAAGCGAATATCTTACAGATAAGGACCACGTGTACTTCATAGGAAGGAATCATGGATACGACATGGCCAGAGAAGCTAATCTGAAGCTGAAAGAGCTTTCCTACATCCATGCAGAGGCCTTTCCAGGCGGAGAGTTCAAGCACGGTACTCTGGCTCTTGTAGAGAACGGTACACCCGTAGTATCCTTCCTCAAGGACGATCATTTCGAGGCTGCTTACTCAAACATGATGGAGGCTCATTCACGTGGAGCTGATATAATCTCTGTAGGAACGAGGGAAGTTGAGGAATCGAAGGCTCACATCAGTGTTCCTGAGGATGAGAACGCGGAGATACTTGAGATTGTGCCTTTCCAGATGGCGTCATATCTGACATCAGTGAAGAAAGGAAACAATCCTGATAAGCCACGGAATCTGGCGAAGTCAGTTACCGTGAAATAAGGCCTTTTTCGAAAGATTTATACCGTTAGAGGCCTCTGGATAGTCCATGACTAACAGAAAGATTGTCTTCGGACTTGTACTGCTGACTCTTTTCATGGCTCAGGGAGCAGCACAGGAGAAAACACTGGAGCCTGTAAACTTTACACAGTTTAACGATACTTCTGGAAACTCGTCTTCAGGTGTCGAGCTCGATGTTCTGAAGCAGGTATTCAACGATAACTCCGATCAGCTTCCGTCGTTCGCCGCATCCCTGATAGGAGATCAGACTGTCAGAGTTAACATGTCCGGTATCGATGATGAAGGCCTTCTTGAGGAAAACTCGTTAAGCTTCAGAACTTCAGGCAGGAACATCACAGAGATCAAATGGGGCAGCTACAACGGCACTACACTGGAGATAAGCATCACTCAGGAGAACCTGGAGAGACTTATGGAGTCGGAACAGCCTGTAGTAGAGGCCTCACAGATGCTTAAAAACGGGGATATAGAATACGAGACCTACACCTTCACTAACAGCATCAAGTTCGGTATTCTGGAGTTCTTCCTCGGACTGTAGAAAAGTAAAAGAAACGGAGGAGAAATTTCTCTCCCTTATATTATTTCTATTTCAGCGTTCTGATGACATGACGACTACTTTTGCATCAGTTTGAGATTCTACATCGTCCTTGAACCTGTTTGTATCAGCTGTCGTCTCGTCTATATATCCATAATGGATCGGAACAACTTTTCCAGGCCTTGAAAGTTTTACAGCAGTAACTGCTTCATCCTGATTCATCGTGTAATGTCCTCCAACAGGCATAAATGCTACATCAACGTTTTCTTCCGCTAAATCCTCCATTTCCGGCACAGGATCTGTATCAGAGGCATGGTAAAATGTTACGCCGTCAAGATCAAATATTACTCCTGTACAGAGGCCTTGTGGATGGAAGATTTCATCTGCTTCCCTGTATTCTTCCATGTTGTAGGCTTCTACGCCCCTGAATCTGTGATCCTTGGCTTTTACAGTTGTTCCGGGCCTGAGAACTTTTGCCTCGAGATCTTCGGGCACTTCGTCTTCAGAATCTTCAGTGCATATCACCACTGTACCTCGTTTTTTCAGGGCCTGTATAGCTTTCTTGTTGAAGTGATCAAAATGGCTGTGAGTTGAAATTATTACATCAGCCTTATCTTCTTCGGACATATCACCCATGACTTCACTCCAGGGATCAACGTACACCGTGAACCCGTCGGAATCCTCAAGTTTTACCGATGCATGACCGTACCAGGTAGCCTCCACAGAATCAAATAACTCGCTCATAATATAACACCATCTAGAACATGTCAAGACAATCATATCAAGTTAACGGAAAAACTTTTCGAGGCCTCTAATCCCCGATAAATCTGCATGCAATATTCCTGTCCTCGAGATCTGCCTTCAAGTTGTCCCTGTTGAGGCCTTCCCCGAATCCTCCGCCGAAAAGATACGGGACAACTATATCCGGCTTAATCCTTACAGCAGTCCTTACAACATCCTCAATATCAACTTCTGTAGAGGCCTGCAAAAATGCTAGATCGACACGATTCTCCAGTTCTATAACATCTTCACGGAAACCGGAGTTCCCTGTAGCGTAGAAAGAGGTTCCCTGCATATCGAAGCGGTAGGAAAGGCCTTCACCGCTCTCCAAGGTCTCGATCTCCACACTGAAGATATCAAGAGTCTCGCCGGCTTCAACGAATTCAACGTCCTGACACGGGATTTCTTTACCGTTCAAAGAGTTCGGGAGTACAACACATGTTCCACGTCCGCATACATTTTTCAGGGCCTCAAAGTCAAAGCATTCCTCGGCAGTAATCAGAACTATACCGGCCTCGAAACGCGGCGACTGCGGACCTGGATCCACCGCTACAGTGAACTCTCTGTCCCGTACACGCAGCGATGCACCGCCATCCCAGAACACTTCAAATCCATTGTGTTCAAACAAAAGTAGTTGACACCCTTTAACCTCCCTGTGAAAGGCCTGTAAGCCGTATACTTAAATCTATTACCTGTAAAAAATCTGAAGAGAAAAAATCCGGAGGCTATACTTAATAAAAATTAGCCACCTCAAATCTTGTTACAAGGCCTAGTCGCGTTATCTGACGCGGGGGTAGCCAAGAGTTTCTTGCCAACCCAAGCCTTCATCCAGCATAATACGGTATGCGGGGGTAGCCAAGTGGTCAAAGGCGCAGGACTTAGGATCCTGTCGGTTAGCCGTTCGCAGGTTCGAATCCTGTCCCCTGCATTTCCTTCTGGAATAATTTCTCAAGTTAAATCGGTGGAAAAACTTTTTCAGACGTTTTAAGAGTTGCTAGTTATTTCATAGGCCTTGAACAGTATTATGGATTCAAAATTTGTGATTTTCGGTAAGTGGGATAACCACGGGAATGATAGAAATCTTCGTTTGACGGCGCAGGACAGTCAGAAAGTTGACAGTGATGTGGAGCTAGTGTTCAAACACGGGAACAAGCATGTATCGGATATAGAGAACGTTTCTGATCTTAAAGATGTTATAGAGTTCGCTTCTAGGAGGCCTGTCGAAGGATTTGGCATGGATGAGGCCTGTAAAGCGATTGAGCTTTTCAACGAGTATTACAGGGCTGAGATGGATCCTGAGGAAGCTCTCAATGGATGGAAGCTGGACAGAAAGATCAAGTCCTGAAACTTCGAATATCAAATTGATTTTTTAATGCAGGCCTTACAATAGTACTTGTAAAATGGGATTTTTTGCTGAGTTCAAGAAAAGTTTCATTTCAGGCCTTGTAATGGCTCTGCCTTTTATCCTGACACTTGTTATAGTTGGATTTGTCGTTGAATGGGCTTCATTCTTGATTGATCCTGTTGTTCAGGCTACAGGCCTTATACAGTTTACAGGGAATTTTGAGTTGCTTGCACGTTCTATCGCTGCATTTATAGTTGTAATTTTGCTGGCAGGTCTTGGTTTTATCTCGAATAAGACGCCACGCTCCAGGTTCAGAGTGTTTATCCGCCGTGTAATCAGCGATATTCCTCTGCTTGGTTCTATCTACGTTACAATTACTCATATTTCCGAGTCTATGCGTGGTACTGAAAGCAGGTTCAAGAAGATTGTTCTGCTTGAGTATCCGAAAGACGGTATCTACACACTTGGCCTTGTCACGGCTGATGCACCAAGCCAGATTGAGGACGAGGTTGCCGAGGATGCTGTCTCAGTCTTCATACCTTTCAGCCCTAATCCTACAATGGGCAGTCTAATCATGATCTCGGAGGAAGACTTCGTTGAACTTGATATGAGCGTCAGGAAAGGCCTCAAGCTTCTTCTAACTACAGGAATCTCATTCGAGGAAAAAGAGATACCTGAAAGCGTTAGAGGACGGATCAAAGAGCTCTAGACAGAAAATTTATCATTCTGAAGCCTTTTCTCTTTCAAGCCTGTATAGATCATCAGACACGTAGCTCTCGATAAGCAGAAGGATATTGTACGTGAAAGTTGTGTTGGCACCTATCAAGAGAGCGAGATAGCTCAGCTCTATACCTTCCAGGCCAGTTATCATCAGGTAGCTTATGAATACAGTTCCCAGCGAGGCCAGTATATGTATCATTGAACCTATAACCATGTCTGTATCCGGCGTAGAACTTACACGTGATAAAATATCTCTGAACGCCAGTGCAGCAAGCATGCTGAATCCTATAACTCCTCCAAGGACGAAGAATAAAACATCCAAAGCCATTAAGTCAAAAGTCTGAAGCAGAAGAGCTCCTGACCCCCAGACCGATAAAGTATATCCATAGGCCTCTGACTCGGATTTCACGTTTTCTCTAAGCCGTCTTGACGGATTCATGATAAACGGTATCTCCGGGATATGTTATAATGTTTTCGAAATCGAGAGGCCTCTGGAGACAAGTTTTATCTTGAAGCTGTACGAAGTAAGGAATGAAGAGTATGGGCCTGATAAATCTGGATGAAGTCGAGAAGACGTATCAGCTCGGTGAGACAACTGTTAACGCGTTGCGAGGATCAGATGTTGAGATAGAGGAAGGTGAGTTCGTGGCAGTTATGGGGCCTTCCGGCTCGGGAAAATCCACTTTGATGAATATGATAGGCGCTCTCGATACTCCTACCAGCGGATCTGTTTCTATAGATGAAGAGGAGATTTCAGGCCTTTCCGAAGATGAGCTTGCACTGTTGAGAAGCAAGAAAGTTGGATTTGTTTTCCAGGAATTTAATCTTCTGAACTCGATGAATGCTATGCAGAACGTGGCTCTCCCCATGATATTCAGAGGTACTCCCAAGAAGAAGCGTGTGGCACGGGCCTCTGATCTTCTTGAAAGAGTAGGTCTCGGCGACAGAAAAGATTTCAGGCCTTCCGAGCTTTCCGGAGGTCAGCGTCAGAGAGTTTCTATCGCAAGATCACTGGCTAATGATCCTGAAATAATACTTGCTGATGAGCCTACAGGTAATCTTGATACAGAGACAGGTGAGTCAATCATGAAGCTTCTTACGGAGTTGAATGATCAGGGGAAGACGATTATAATGGTTACTCATGATCCTAACGATGCTGAGTATGCTGATCGTGTTATAGAGATAGTTGATGGCGTTACAAATCCTGAAGCTGAAGAAAGTTCTCAGGAAGAACTTAAACATAAAGGCGATAAAGAAGAAACTGAGGAGGATAAAGATGAATAGGAAAAATTTTGTTTTGATTGCCCTGGTCTTATTGACAGGGTTTGCGACAGCTCAAACTTCAGTAAATCTTGATGTTGATAAAGTTAATATGGAGCCTGTTCCGCTCCAGACATCTGAATATGCTGATATCTGGCTTGAAGTGACTAATGACGGTGACACCGAGGCAGAGGATGTTGAACTGGAGTTCACGGAGAACTATCCTTTTTCCGTCGATCGTGGGGACAGGAAAAGCTGGGATGTTGGAACGCTGGTTCCAGGGGAAGAGTATCTTGTACATCTCCAGACGCGTGTAGATGAGAATGCTGTTCAGGGAGTTAACGAAATAGAGTTCAGGACTACTTCCAGCTCCGGTATCTCAGTTACACACAGTGTGCCTGTTGAGGTCAGAAGCGATAACGATCTTCTCACAATCTCAGATGTAGAGTTCCCGGCAACAGTCGCACCAGGTTCAGACGAAGAAATGACTTTTTCGATAAACAATCTTGCTGACGGCCAGATAAAGAATATTGAAGTGAAACTGGATCTTTCAAACGTCCCGATAGCGACATCAGGCACAACTTCACAGGCAGTAACTAAACTTGAATCCGATTCCAGTACAGAGGCCTCATTTGAGCTCAACATCGATGAATCTGCTGAAAACAGCGTTCACAAGATACCTGTATCTATGACGTATGAAAACGAGGCCGGCACAGAGTTCACAAGAGAGACCACTGTCGGAGCTGTAATAGGAGGGCAGCCTGATCTAAAGGCAGGCCTCAACGGTGTAGAATCCGAGCTTACACCAGGTTCAACAGGCACGGTTACTATCAGACTTGTTAATCAGGGCCGTGGATCAGCAGACTTCGTGGAGCTGAATATCGAGGACTCAGAAGAGTTTGAAGTGCTTTCTCCTAACTCGGTTTATCTGGGAAGCATGGATGCTGACGACTATCAAACAGCAGACTTCCAGATACATGTATCATCGGAAGCAGAAAATATCTCAGCTCCTGTACAGATTTCTTACAGTGATGCAGCAGGCGAAGAATCACTTACGCAGAGCGTTGAGATCCCTGTATACACACAGAGTCAGCTTCAGAGCTATGGATTAGCCAGCAGCGGAAGCCCGCTACCTCTGATCATTGTTATCGTATTAATCGGCGGAGGAGTCTACTACTGGAGGAAAAAGCGATCTTAAAGGCCTGAGAAGATGTTCCTAGATTTCCTGAAACTTGCAGTCCGGAATATACGTCACAGGAAGAGAAGAAGCTGGCTGACTATCCTGGGAACTATGATCGGCATTCTTGCGATAGTATCACTTATATCTATAGGACAGGGCCTTGAAAATTCTGTTCAGCAGGAAGTGCAGGATATCGGAGGAAATAAAGTGTTCATCTCTCCTGGAGGAGGATCGTTCCAGCGTTTTACAGGTACAGCAGACACTCTTTCTGAAGAAGATCTCTCTGTGATCCGCAATACTAGAGGCGTAGAAAAAGCAGCCAGCGTCATAACAGGATCTGTAATAGCAGATTATCAGGGAGAAAAAGAGTACATGACTATCCGAAGCGGGCCTCTGGAAGGAAATGAAGAGCTTATACAGGAGGTTGATGCTTTAAACGTCGAAGAAGGTCGATTTATGAGGCCTGCCGATACCACAAACATTGTTCTGGAGGAAAATACTGCTCAGGATACATTCGAGGAGGAACTTGGCGTAGGGAGCAGGATAGAGATCGAAAACGAAAAATTCCGTGTGGTAGGCATAGTTTCCAGAGGACTGAGTACAGGAGGAGGCCTCTACATGAATATTGATCAGGCCAGGAAGCTTCTTAACAGATCTGAAGGATACGATTCTATAGTGGCGGAGGCTCAGGATGGAGTGGAGCCTTCTGATCTTGAGGATAGAATCAGGAGAAATCTAAGGCAGTCACGCAACTTGGATGAAGGAGAGGAAGATTTCTCTACTAGAACTGCCGAAGACATCATAAGATCATTCAATAATCAACTGGCTATAATCAGAGGAGTACTTGTTGGCATAGGAGGCATCTCTCTTCTCGTAGGAGCTGTAGGGATTATGAATACGATGTACACGTCGGTAGTGCAGAGGACACGTGAAATAGGAGTCATGAAGGCGATCGGAGCTACCAGAAAACAGATAATGCTGATATTTATGATAGAATCCGGTATCATCGGTGCTGTAGGAGGCCTTATAGGAGCGATTCTTGGGGTAGGGCTGAGTAGTCTGGCTGCGGAATACGTGTCCCGCAGTATGGGCCTTGCTTTCTCCGCATCGGTAAGCTCCGAGCTCCTGATCGGATCAGTGTTTTTTGCGTTTGTAGTTGGAATGATTTCCGGTGTTTTACCTGCAAGGAAGGCTGCCAGGCTTAAGCCTGCGGAGGCGTTGAGTTACTGATGATAGAGGAATTTTTCAAGCTTTCATACAGGAATATTCGTTACAGAGGTCGTCGAAGTATTCTTACAGTTATAGGTGTTTTCATAGGTATCGCTGCAGTGGTGGCTCTTGTATCTCTGAGTCAGGGCCTCCAGACATCAGTAGAGAACGAGTTCCAGAGCATTGGAGCAGATAAACTTTTCATAAGTGCAGGGCAGAGCACCCAGAGTTCTGCATCAGACAGGAAGCTTATGCAGCAGGATCTTGAGGCGGTGAGAAATGTTCAGGGAGTTGATGCTGCTGGAGGAGCTCTTTTCCGGACAGTGAGGATGAGTTATCAGGATGAACAGGCCTTTGGAATACTTCTGGGTATTCCTACTGATGAGACACGTGAGATAGTGGAGACTTCATGGGCTATGGAGATAGAGTCAGGTAGAAGTATACGCCCTACCGACACTTCCAGTGTTGTTATAGGGAGCAGTACATCAGCTTCAAAGTTTGAGGAAGAGATAGGCCTGAGAAGGCAGCTGGAGATAGAGGACGAGGAAGTACGAGTTGTTGGCGTCATGAAGCCGACAGGAGATCCTTCAATAGACGGATCAGTACTGCTGCCTCTGGAAAGATCACGTGAACTACTGGATATAAATGATGAAACATATGACTGGATTTTTGCAAGAATGCAGCCAGGATTCGAACCGGATGAAGTGAAGGAGGACGTAGAAGAGGCCTTGAGAGATTCAAGAGATGTGGATGAGGACAATCAGGATTTTTCAGTTTCCACACAGGAAGATCTGCTTGAATCATTCAACAGCATACTGGGGCTGGTGCGTGGCGTTGTGATCGGCATAGCATCCATATCTCTTCTTGTGGGTGCTGTAGGAATCATGAATACAATGTATACTTCCGTGACTGAGAGAACACGTGAGATCGGAGTTATGAAAGCTATAGGAGCCACAAGAAAACAGATACTCACAATCTTCCTGATAGAATCCGGTATAATAGGAATGATAGGAGGCCTGATAGGCTTACTGGCAGGATTAGGTCTCTCAACAGTTGCAGCCATGGCCGCCACAGAACTAGCTCAGCTGCCGATAAATCCATATATTTCCGCAGAACTCGTTGTATTTTCTCTTGGATTTGCGTTCCTGCTGGGGATGATCTCCGGATTCCTTCCGGCCAGGAAAGCAGCTAATCTGGAGCCGGCAGAGGCATTGAGATATGAATAGAAAAAGAGAAATAAGTTAGAGGCCTGGAAAAAGGCCTCCAAGTGAGCTCTAGTTGAAAGTTTCTGTAAGTTCGGAGTAGTTTTCCTCGACGTTGTCCCAGTTGACGACGTCGAAGAAGCTGTCGATGAAGTCTCCGCGCTTTGGTCCGTAGTCGTGATAGTACGAGTGCTCCCATACATCCAGGGCAAGGACAGGGTGTGCTCCCCATACCGCTCCATCGTCGTGCTTATCGACTGCGACGTTGTGTAGCTCGTCTTCGCGTGGGATGTAGACCAGTAGCGCCCATCCGGAGGCGCTTGAAGCAGCTGCCTTGAACTCCTTCTTCCAGGCCTCGTAACTTCCGAAATCCTCCTCGATCTTCTCCATTAAATCGCCGGAAGGCTTGCCTCCACCGTTCGGAGACATGTTCTCCCAGAAAAGCTCATGCAGTACGTTTCCACAGAAATTATGTGTAAACGAGTTCAGCAGGCTTCCGGTAGAAGAGTAATCACCGTTTTCTCTCTGTTCCTCAAGGCCCTGTTCAGCGTTGTTCCATCCGTTGACGTATCCCTGATGGTGTACGTCGTGATGCCATTCAAGGACCTGCTCGGAGATAGCGGGTTCGAGAGCGTCGTATTCGTAAGGTAGTTCTACAAGACTTCTGTCTGTCATGTTTTAATTTTTCACCGTTTCCTAGATTAGGTACGACTAATTTATTCCTTCCGGTAACGTTTTCAAAACCTGAAACACATCCGGTACTATGAATATCCTGATACCTACTGTAACTTTCATCGTTGGATTTCTTCTAGGGCTTGGAGCCATGATACTTTACATCCAGTACAGCATGTACTCACAGATGAGCGACCTCGAGAAGCATATGGACGAGATGCAGAATATGGCTGCAGGAGATTTTGAGTTCCCTGATATGGAAGATGAGACCTCAGAAAAGGAGAAAAAAGAAGAAGAGGAATAAGACCGATTTTTCCTTACTGGTCTAATTATTCCTGATACGTTTGATAACCGAAGTAGACCTGGTACAGTCCTGCAAGACCAACTAGAAGGTATACTGCAGGTGCCAGGACCTCGACTCCCACTACACTTGCCAGAAGATCTACGACATTCAAGTTCATCTCTGTGAATGTTCCTAGACCATCTAGACCCCAGTTAAGTGCTCCAATAACGACTAGCACGTAGGAAGCGAGTTCAATTTGATTCATATCTTCCATAAGCACCTAAGTTTTAGTCTTCAACCCATTAAAAGGTAACGAAGAGGAAACCTACTTTTCGTCTTCAAGACGCTCTGCAGTCCTCTCCATCTCGTCAGAGATGCTTCTAAGCTCCTCAATAAAGGCCTCTGTACGGGCATTGTACTCTTCCTTGATCTCGACGTCTCTCAACGCAACTCTCAGATGCGACTCCTTTACCTTCGCCATCATCTCGGCCTCATCTAGAGTACCTTCGATGATCTCATCTAGAAGGCCTGAAAGAACAGTGTTGATAACGTGTGGAACGTCTCCATCAAGAGTCTGTTCATCATCCATTTTCTCCCTTAGAAGTCGTGCGATACGTCCCTCGGAGAGAGCTAGATCAGAGTTTTCAAGCTGTCCATAATCATTCGGTATAAACTTCTCAAGATCCATGAATAAAGCAGAGAAACTGAATTTCTTAAACGTTACAGGCCCTGAACAGCAGAATCATAGAAACGCTTCAGAAAGGCCTCTCCAATAACATTCCCGTACTCTTCATGCATCGGATCAGAAAGATCCTCAGGATCATCAAAGACTATGTAATTGCTGACCTCGCCTAACTTGGCCTCTTCAACATCATCGGGAACAGTATCACTTGCAACGATATGAGGATGATGAAAAGTAGTATTTCCGGCGTAAGCAACTACAGGCCCATCATCGTGAGTATAATCCACAAGCGAACGGAGGCCTTGAGCAGCATACTCTGCGAACTCTTCATCTCCCGGAAAATAACTGTGATCATTCAGGACAAGCATGTTCCTGCGCTCATGCCCCTTCATATCTGCCGTTTCAACGATGTAGAAGTCATTATTCTTCTGGAAAACTATTTCCCCCTGATTATACGGGTAATCAGTTATAGTACACAGCGCACATCTTTTATCCTGTAAAGGAGGCACCACAAAGCCTTCAGAAAAATCTTCCAGACCTTGAAGAAAATCACTAAGACGTGGCTCCGCCTCACCCGGTTCAAGAAGAGCTTCGATACCCTGTGAATCCTGTTGCGGAAACTGTCGCATCCTTCCCTACAGGAAAGTTCTCGCACCATATTTAAGAAATGAACCCGGGAAGGAGAGGCCTTCGAATTCATTCGAGGCCTTTTATTCAAAAAGCTTTCATTCCATGAATCTATTTACAGCGCGGTTGTGGTGTAGTCCGGCCAATCATGTTGGCTTCTCGAGCCAACGACCCGGGTTCAAATCCCGGCAACCGCAAATATTTTCGAGTATTTCTACTGTTTCTCACGTAAAAAATCAGAGACAGAACGGACTGATACTGTAGAAAGTTATTTCATCCGCTGAATTCATCGAATTCATTCATCCTGTCTCCGTATTTTCTTGACAGCTTTCTTCTGAAAGTTACCTCTATAGCTGTGAATACTGTAAGTGCTGCTGCAATGTATCCCCATTCAGTGAGGCCTAGAGGTACTACACCGAAGAATTCTGAGACTGGTGTGTATACTACTATCAAATGGCTTAGAGATGCCAGGCCTATCATAGAGATCAGCCATTTGTTGTCACGGAGCTTTAATCCGTAGTCTCTTCGAATGACCTGGAACATGATTATCTCGAAGAAAGCCAGTGCCATGAAGAGCATTGTCTGTGCTGTTGCAAAGTTCTGCTTCAGAATTACTCCAAACAACTGCTCCTGAAGGAAAAACAATGGAAGCATAGTAGCTGCTGCAAGAGGGCCTGTAAACGCTATCATAGCCAGTATCTTCCTGTCTATAATCGATTCATCAGGATCACGTGGATCTCTCTCCATGATACCTTCTACCTTTGGATCCTCTCCCAGTGCAATAGCTGGAGGACCATCGCTAGCGAAGTTCACCCACAGTATCATCACTGCTGTAAGCACAGAGGCCTCAGAAGCTGCAAAGGCCTGCTCTGGGCCGCTGAAGAAGAGGCCTGCTATCAGAGTCCCCAGGAATATGAACATCACTTCCCCTGAGTTAGTCGAGAGCAACTGATTCGTGACTTTTCTTATATTGTCGAAGACTGCTCGTCCTTCCGAGATAGCATCTCTTATAGTTACGAAGTTGTCGTCCTGTAGTACCATGTCGCTGCTTTTCTTGGCGACGTCTGTTCCTCTCTGTCCCATGGCTACTCCGACATCCGAGTTTTTCAGCGCAGGCGCATCGTTCACTCCGTCACCTGTCATAGCCACGTTGTATCCGTGATCCTGAAGGGCCTGAGAGATTCTGACCTTATGTTCTGGAGAGACTCTTGCAAATATCTCTGTCTCCTTAACGGCCTCACCAAGCTCTTCATCACTCATCTTCTCTATCTCCTGGCCGGTGAT
Organism: Candidatus Nanosalina sp. VS9-1; assembly: GCF_047555085.1. GTDB lineage: Archaea > Nanohalarchaeota > Nanosalinia > Nanosalinales > Nanosalinaceae > Nanosalina. The sequence continues at coordinate 570,422 of NZ_CP180230.1, forward strand.
AGCTCCTTCAGGATCAAATCCAAGCTCCTTCCCTATAGCCTTCGCAGTCTCGATATTATCTCCAGTCGCCATGATCACGCCGATACCTGCATTCCTGCAGTCATTAACTGCATCCTCTACTTCTTCACGTGCCGGATCTATGATTCCCTGAAGGCCCAGAAATACCATGCCACTTTCTATATCTTCTTCAGAGGCCTCGTCATCATCCAGATCTTTTCTTGCGAATCCAAGAACTCTCAAGGCCTCTCCTGCGTACTCATGATTCTTTTCAAGTATCTCCTCTTTCTTCTCCTCAGTAAGCTTTTTCTCCTCGCCCTCAAGCAGGATCCTGTCACACCTGTCCAGGACTACTTCAGGCGCTCCCTTCATATAGGCCTGGGAATCGTCAGTAACTACGGTCATCCTTTTCCTGTCAGATGAGAAAGGTATACTTCTGACACGTTCTTTATCGTTCTCTATGCCTGCCTTGAGGCCTGAAATCAACAAGGCCTTTTCAGTTGGTTCTCCACTGAATCCATCGTCTCTTTTCTCTGCATTGTTGCAGTAGACTCCACATTCAAGTACAGGCCTGAGATACTCCGAATCTATCTTTTCTCCGTCTTTTTTGAAAAGGCCTTGCGTTGATTCGCCTGTGCCTGTAACACTGTAGTCTTCTCCCTGGAAATGGACTTTTTCCACTGTCATTACGCCCTCAGTCAGAGTTCCTGTCTTATCGGTTACAATGTAGTTAACTGAGCCAAGTGCCTCAACTACTGGAAGACGCCTTACGAGAGCATTTTTATCTATCAACTTTCGGGAGCCCAGGGCCAGAGTTAAAGTAACTATAGCAGGAAGCGATTCAGGTATAGCCGCAACAGAGAGGCCTATAGCCAGTATGATAACTGTTAATGGGCCTGCACCTGTCATAGTCGCCTGTATAAGTGCTGTTAAAGTGACTATGCCGACAACAAGATATCCTATCTTCTTTCCTAGAACATCTACTTCCTCCTGGAACGGTGTCTGGCCACTATCTGCTTCCTCAAGCTCCTCCGCTATATCCCCTACCTCGGTATTCATGCCTGTATCCGTGACTATGGCCTTTCCACGGCCTTTCACCACGTGCGTGTTCATGAAAACCATGTTTGACTGTTCGGCTACTGCAGCTTCTTCATCAGTGACGCCAGGACTTTTTGACACATTCCGGCTCTCGCCCGTAAGCGCTGATTCATCAGTTGCAAGCGATTCACTCTCCAGAAGTCGTGCGTCAGCAGGAACAGCATCACCCTGCTCAAGATAGACAATATCACCTGGAACGACCTGTGTGGAATCAACCTCCATCTTTTTACCGTCCCTCATCACTGTAGACTCCGGCGTCGCCATCTCTTTAAGAGCCTGAATCGATTTCTCTGCCTTGTAATCCTGTCTGAACCCGAAAAGTGCATTAGCGAAAAGTATCAGAAATATTATCGCTGCTTCACGGTACTCAGGCGTATGATCCGGCAATAAACCTATGGAAAGAGAAAGTAAACCTGCTGCCATCAGCAGATATATCAGATTATCGTTAAACTGGCTGAATAAAATTTTCAGTGCAGAATCGGACTTTTGTCCCTCTATCCTGTTTTCTCCCTGCTCCTCAAGCTTCTTTTCAGCCTGATCAGAAGTTAAACCTTCTTCACCGGATTCTAGACGGGAAAAAACCTCTTCTTCACTTAGTACATTCCATCCCATTCAATAACTGTAATATGCTATAGTCAAATTAAAAAGTAAATCCTAAAGGAAAGCCATATGCCGCAGATCGGGCCTGCCAATTTTTTCGAGCGATTACAGGCCTTGAAAAGAAATTTCAGGTATTTGTGATTCGTTCAATGAGAATGAGGGAAGGCCTACACAGGTAACCAATCTGTTACTTGACGCAAGTAACAACATATATTTAAATTTTGTGGAACTTTTCTCTACTAGGCCTCTGGCCGTGGTGAAAAATCAAATATGGCTTTTACAGATGAGATCTATGCATTAGTAGTCGACGATGATCAGGCCTCTGCGGAGACTGCCTCGATGATCATTGATGAGAAGTCTGACTACGTTACTGCAGAATATGTTACATCGGGAGAGGCCGCTCTTGAAGTACTTGAATCCGAGAATATACATACTGTTGTATCCGACTACTCTATGCCAGGAATGGACGGCATGGAGCTTCTTGAGGAAGTAAATGAAAACTACGATCTTCCCTTCATCCTGTACACAGGAGAAGGATCAGAAGAGCTGGCTGTTCAGGCCTTGAAGTCAGGAGCAGAGGACTACGTCACTAAAGGAGGAGCTGAAACGTTTGAAGTGCTTGCAAATCGTGTTGAAAATGCAGCTGTAAGTAAAAAAGCCGAGGATGAAGTGAACGTCTTTAAAGAAGGTGCAGAGAATGCAGGACATGCAATACAGGTTACAGATCCTGAAGGCAGAATAGTTTACGTCAATCCGGCCTTTGAAGATATAACAGGTTATGATGAATCCGAGGTTATAGGCGAGAACCCCTCGATACTCAGTTCTGGCGAACACGAAGACGAGTTCTATGAGCAGATGTGGACAACTATAGAAGCCGGAGAAGTGTGGCATGGAGAGATACTAAACGAAGATAGTGAGGGAGAACATTTCTGGGTGGATCAGACTATATCTCCGATTACTGATAACTCTGGAGATTTACAGTACCTTATCGCCATAAATACAGATATTACAGATAAGAAAGAGAATAAGCACAGGCGTGAAGTCCTGAACACGATGCTCCGACACGACATCGCCAACAACCAGCAAGTCATCGCAGGAAACCTCACCATGCTTCAGGAGACAGAACTAGATGATAGACAGCAGGAGTACGTCAATAAGATACAGAGAAATGTAAATCAGAATACAGACATCATGCACGGAATCAGAGGCCTTCTAAACGATAAAGACGGTGCTGAAAAGGAGATAGGCCTCAGAGACGTAGTTAATGAGGCACTTGAACAGAACAAGACACAGGCAGACAGAAATAATGTAAGAATCAGATCAGATGTAGGAGACTCCTACAATGTAGTAGCAGGGCCTCTACTTGGACAGGCACTATCCAATCTCGTGGAGAACGCAGTAGTCCATCCTGAAAACGTGGAGAACGTGAGAATCGGCGCAGAGGCCTCTGAAGAAAATATAGAGATTTTCGTATCTGATGACGGTGATGGCGTGCCGGATGGCTTCAGTTTCGAGAAAGGTGCAAAAGGCGACGATTCCGATGGTACAGGTATCGGCACATGGCTCGTCAAGGAGATAGCAGAAGAATACGGCAACGGTATCGAAGTTGAGGAGTCTGAAGAAGGTGGCGCCAGATTCAGCATGAGGCTTCAGCAGGCCGAATAAAAAACTAGACGCCCAAGAAATTTCTGGGAGGAGGAAAATTTTTATTGAAAATTGAATCCGGAAATCAAGGCCTGAAAGGCTGGTACGACGGAGCACTGAAGAAGAGCGCTCAGGAAGATGATTTTGAACTCCATCAAGACGACAATTATGCACTTATCCCGGATGCCTCTATGGCAGAAGAGGCCTGGAAAGATATCAGAAACACAGGCCTTGACGTGATTGTCGACGGAGTGCTACATATGCAGGAGTTTCTGACAGGAGGACAGAGATTCGAGCTTGGACAGGTCGACAGGACAGGCATTGTTCTGGATGATAACTATGCAGGCAGGAAAATAGGCGTGTCAGGATACGATCTCGTGTTTTTTGACGGAGAAGATGAAAGAGTATACAGCAACAGTTCTCTGGATGAGTTAGAGAACGAGATGTACGGCTGGTTCAACGACGAGCAGGCAGATGCCTACATGCAGGAACTGAAGCCGCTTATAGACAGAGGAAACTGGCCCTGGACAGAGTGAATTTTTAAAGAATGAATCTCTCTACTGTCTCCATGAAACAGAAACTCCAGAAGCTCAATCCAGAACTGGAAAAAGAGAAGTACATCTACATACTCGTTATATTCCTGGCAGCGGCCCTAACAGGATTCATTGCCGGAGAAAATTTCCAGAACGGTACAGAAACTATCAGTATCGACGCCGAGATAAACAGCTCGAACTCAGTCGAGACAGTGGAGTTCTTCAACCACTCCGTCGACTTCATGGTGGAGGACGGAACGAACTCTACATTCTACATGGACAAAAACCGGGATGGCTCAGCAGACCAGACGTTTGACACCGAAAGCGACGGAGAAATCCACCAGAACAACGTACTCGTCGACTATCCGGAAAACGTGTACCGTATAACTTACAGATATCAGGACAGCCCGGAAATAGAAGACGACGGCTGGATGGAGATATACCGTGTAGAGGCCCTGAAGTAGAACTTCTATCGGAAGCTATTCACAGTTTTTTCCTGTACCGGTAACGATAGTATCTTCTGAAAACATTTTGCAGAGGCCCTGGAAGCCTTGGATATATTCCTCTGATCTTTCTGTAGAAACGATTCCTCAGATATTTTTTCTCCGGCATCTCTAGACAGGTAACATTGTTTCTCCGCCACATCTCCGCCACGAAATTTTTGTCATCGACCGCGAAACTTATCTCCAGGCCTTCATCCCGTAACTTTTCCAGTATATCTTTCTTGAATTTTTCATCCGGGATGCCGAAGCTGTCTTCAGGCCTCATGTAAAGTCTATCGAAATCGATGTCAGAGGCCTCCAGCTTCTTGACTGTCTCGTCTCGCACCTCTTCTGCTCGTGCAGTCAGGAGGACTGTTAAAGTATCGTCCTTCTCCTGCATGTTCTCCAGGAGATTGCGTGCAGATTCGATGAAGTCATCATCGTCGTCGTCAGATCCTACAAGAGTGTCATCGATATCGAAGATGGCGGCCTTCATCTGGAGAAGATTTCGCACTCAGTAAATAAAAAAGGAGAAGAAAAAGTTACAGAGGAATTTACCAGGGAGCAAAGCCTGGATCGACCATGCGTTCCTCTCTGTCTATAGAATCGATCTTCTGAACGTCTTCGTCGTCAAGCTCGAGATCAAGGGCCTCGTAGTTATCTCTAATGTGTTCCTCACTACTGGCTTTAGGAATAGCTACTACTCCATCTTTCTGCATCAGCCAGGCAAGACTTACCTGCGCCTCTGAGACATCATGCTTTTCTGCGACTTCCTGAATCTCTGGAACGTCAAATACCTCTCCACGTGCCAGAGGACTGTACGCTACAAGAGTTACATCGTGTTCACGGCACTTTTCCAGAAGTTCCTCCTGCTGAAGCAACGGATGCATCTCGACCTGATTCGCGATGATGTGCTTCGGAGCTATCTCCATCGCTTTATCCAGCTGTTCCGGAGTGAAGTTGCTGACACCGATGTTCCTGATTTCTCCACTGTGAACAAGCTCCTTGAAGGCCTTCAGAGTTTCCTGCGGACTGTAGTCTCCGGCAGGCCAGTGAACATACATCAGGTCAACGTAGTCGACTCCAAGCTTCTCTACAGATTCTTTTGTAGAGGCCTTCACGTTTTCCGGAGCCAGTTGATCGATCCAGACCTTCGAGGCCAGGAAGTAATCCTCTCTATCGACATCCGCGTCTTCGAGGCCTTTTCCGACGTCTTCCTCATTTTCGTATGCCTGAGCAGTATCTATATGCCTGTAGCCCATGTTGAGAGCTGTTTCCACGGATTTTGCGCATTCTTCAGGATCTGTGTTCTGCCAGGTTCCAAGGCCTAGCTTCGGTATATCAGTCATAAGTTATCACTTTCGTGCTTGAAAGAATTCTGGAAAGTTTACAAACCTTCACATTTCTCTGGAGTAACCGGATTGAATTTTTTATCTGTAGGCCTCTAATTCCTATCTATGGTACAGGAAAGAGAGGAAATAGAAGACAGTTACAAATGGAATCTTGAGGAAATGTTTTCAAGCGATGAGGAATGGAGCGAAACTTTCGAACAGGCCTCTGAGGAAATCGAAAAATTTGATGAGTATAAAGGAAAAGTTACTGAGCCCGGCGAAACTTTACTTGAAGTCCTGAAGCTGCGTGAAAAAGTCAAGCGGAAGATCAAGAATCTGGCTTCGTACGCTCAGATGCGTTACGATCAGGATACACGGAATCAGGAGTATCAGGCGCTTAAATCCAAGGCCTCTACACTCTCATCCGAGTTTTCTTCTGCTACAAGCTTTATCGAGCCGGAGATCCAGGACGCTGGAGAGGAACGTATACAGGAATTGATCGAGGAAGAGGAAGATCTGGAAGTCTACAGGCATTACTTCGATGATGTTCTGCGTTTCAGGCCTCACACACTGTCTAAAAGCGAGGAAAAGCTTGTTTCCTCTCTGGGTGATGTCCTGGATGCACCGGACGATGCGTACAAGATGCTGATGAACGCTGATATGACGTTCCCTGAAGTCCAGACGCCTGAAGGCGAAAAAGTCGAGATCACTCAGAGCAACTTCACAAAGTTCCTGAAGAACAGCGATAGAGAATTCAGAAAGGAAGTATACGAAAAGTTCTACGACGAGATCGATACAGTGAGGAATACTGTAACTTCCACTTTCCAGAAGAACGTGAAGCGTAACGTCAAGATGGCGGATATACGTGACTATGATTCGGCGCGAGAGGCCTCTCTGTTCAGTTCAAATATTCCTGTAGATGTGTACGATAATCTTGTGGATTCTGTAGAGGCCAATCTCGATGCTTTACACAGACATCTCGAGTTGAAGGAGTCTGTGCTTGACGTCGATCAGTTAGGAATGGAAGATGTCTACATGCCGGTCGCTACTTCAGATGAGCCGGAGATAGATTTCGAGGAAGCGAAGGAGTACGTGTTAAAGGCTGTCGAGCCGCTGGGCGAGAAGTATCAGGAGGCGATGCGTGAAGGTCTTGAAAGCGGATGGGTTGATGTCTACGAGAATCGTGGAAAGCGTTCAGGAGCTTACTCCGGTGGAACATATGATTCGATGCCGTACATCCTCCTCAATTACCAGGACGATGTCAACTCTATGTATACACTTGCCCATGAACTCGGCCACTCCATGCATTCATACTTCTCCACAGGCAATCAGCCGTACGTATACGGCGGCTACAAGATCTTCGTCGCAGAAGTCGCATCGACAGTTAACGAGGCCTTGTTGACGAGATACCTGATGGAGAATGCGCCTGAAGAAGTCAGGAAACATGCTTTGAGCCATTACCTGGAAAATTTCAGGAACACGCTGTTCAGACAGACGATGTTCGCAGACTTCGAACAACGTGTGCATGAGGAAGTTGAGGATGGCGAAGCACTGACCTCGAAGAAACTGAATGAGATGTATGGAGGCCTGAAGGAGGATTACTACAGGCCTGCAGATGTGGATGAGCGTATCGAGAGGGAGTGGATGCGTATCCCGCATTTCTACTACAACTTCTACGTCTACCAGTACGCTACAGGTATCTCTGCTGCAGAGACGCTTGTAGAAAAGATCAAAGATGAAGGGCCTGAAGACTACATCGAATTCCTGAAGACAGGATCATCCAAGTATCCACTGGAGGCCCTGAAAGTTGCAGGTGTAGACATGGAGGATCCTGAAGCAGTAGAGAAAGCTATAGAACATTACAGGGAACACATAGAGAAAGGAGAGGAAATGTTCGAATAGCGGCCTGAAGTATGAGGGATTTTTTCTCCCCTATTTTTTATCCATATCTTCTGTAGACTTTGATCAGTACCCAGACAAAGCAGTAGAACACTGTGAGCTTGAAGCCTACATCTATACTTGAATATCCGAACGCCGGGGCAAAAATCACCAGGATCCATGAGGCAGCGATAGCCGCAATACCTGTCGCCCCGAGAACTTTTCTCTGCTTCTTTGAAAGACTATCCAGAAAACCCATGAACTAATCAGGCCTCCGTGGATTTTTCAAACCAGGCCTTCAGAGTTACATCAACACCGAGAGTCTTCTCCATGAATATCTCCAGTGTACGCAGCTCCTCCAGTCTGTCCTCCTCCAGATCCTCTAACTTTTCCTCCAGGCCATGAAGACGCTCCTGCTTGTCCTCAAGATCTCTTTCAAGGCCTTCAATCTTCTTCACAAGACTTTCACGCTTATCAGTTATATCCATTTCATCAAGCTCATCTTTCTTCGCCTCTATCTCATCTTCGTACTCTCTTATCTCATTTTTATCGGCATCAAAGCCTTCAAAGTTCTCAACAGCATCTTCAAATTTTTCCAGCTGTCTATCATCAAGCAAGTCCTCTTCACGGATCTTTTCACAGGCCTTCTCCAGTTCAGAGGAAGGATTCTCTACAGAATCAAATTCTTTATCACGTATCCTCTTCAGAACACCAAGATCGCCGTCGAAATCCGTACCAGAGTTCTCTACACTGTAGATAAGCTTTTTCAGGCCTCTATCAAGATTTGAAGCTCGACGGGAGATAGACTTCCGAACATCGTCCCTCCTGGACTCGAGATAATTTATGCTGTCCTCAAGATCCTCCTTCCTATCCCAGGCCTCTGTACTCTCCAGCTCCTCCAGCTCATCTTTCCTATCATCTAAATTCTCTTCTACATCTTCTATTTCATTTTTAACTGACTCAATTTTCTCTTCAGTTTTATCTATATCTTCAGAGAATCTTTCTATTCTTGATAGGGCCTTTTCAATCTGTTCAAGCTGTTTTATCGCCTGATACTCTTCTTTGATAAAATCTGACATCTCATCCCTGTGCTCAACGACAGCACTGAATTTTTCTGAGAGCACTCCAGAACTCTGCTCCACTCTCTTCATCACAGCACCTTCTTTGCGTGATACATCGTTTAACTCTTCCACAAAATCATCGAGATCTTCAAAATGTTCTTCTAACTCTTCAGAGGCCTCAAAGTTGTCTATGAGCTTCTTGCGTGATTCATAGAAGTTTTGTGCTACATCTTCAACGGCCTGTATATCTGCCGCGTCCTCATAATCCGTTAGTTCATCCAGGCTTTCATCAAGCTCCTGAAGAAGATCATCTGTCCTTGAAACTAGCTGATCTGATCTTTCACGAGCTTTCTCGATTTCCTGTTGCCTTCTTCTCCTGAAAGTTTTCTCTGCTTCGTCTAAATCTACTTCTAGTTCTTCTTCCTCCTTGGAAAAAATATTTTCCAGCTTGTCGATCAGGCCCATGACATCTCTGGATAATTTTTGCACTCCCAGATTTAAACAGGTCACCTAATATCAGATATCCTTCCTCTTCATCAACTGGGCGTTGAAAGCCACTATTACAGTGGATAACGACATCACAAGCGCACCAACTGCTGGCTGAAGTGTCAATCCAATCGGTGCTGCAACTCCAGCGGCCAGAGGGATTGCAAACGCGTTGTAGCCTGTGGCCCAGAAAAGGTTCTGCACCATCTTGGAGTAGGTCAATTCGCTGATGTTCATGACCTTCACGATACCCATCGGGCTGTCGTTAACCAGTACAATGTCGGCTGATTCAACAGCTACATCTGTACCACTGCCGATTGCAACACCTATATCTGCTCTTGTCAATGCAACTGCATCGTTCACTCCGTCTCCAACCATCATGACTTCTCCGTCTTCCTGGAGTTCTCTGACTTTATCGTCTTTCTCATCTGGTAGCACTTCTGCAAACCAGTTGTCGATTCCCAGTTCTTCAGCTACTGCAGAGGCCACGTCCTCCGAGTCTCCGGTAATCATGGCAACTTCAACTCCTTTCTCATGCAGCTCTTCAATGGCCTCATAGCTTTCCTCTCTGATATGATCCCCCAGGGATACAGCGCCGATTACCTCGTCCTTGATCAGGTATACAACGGTACGGCCTTTATCACCTTCTTCCTCCGCAAATTCCTCAAAGCTGTTCTCTACGCCAAGCTCTTCCAGCATTTTAGGGCCTCCTGCATGGAATGTCTCTCCATCGATATCTGCCTTGACTCCTTTACCTTTGATTGCTTCAAAGCTGTCTGTCTCGTGAAGTTCAAGGCCTCTGTCCTCTGCTTCCTCTACAATGGCCTGTCCTATAACGTGTTCCGAGTTTTTCTCGATTGAGGCCAGTTTTGCGAAGTCTTCGTCGCTGATATCGGTTCTCTCAACTTTCTGCTCTCCCTCTGTTAGCGTGCCTGTCTTGTCCAGTGCTACCGTATCTATCTGTCGGGCCTGTTCAAGAGCTGTTCTCTGCCTGACAACCACTCCGTTGCTGGCGCTCATAGCTGTACTTATCGATACTACAAGAGGTATTGCAAGGCCAAGCGCGTGAGGACACGCGATAACAAGAACTGTGACTACTCTTTCCAGCGTGGTTATTCCGAGGCCTGTTGCAAGGGTCCATGCGAGGCCTGTAACAAATGCTGATCCCAGTGCGATGTAGAAAAGCCATCCTGCGGCCTTATCTGCGAGCAGCTGTGTCTCCGTCTTGTCCTCCTGGGCCTCGTCGACCAGCTTCATTATACCTGAGAGAGCTGTATCTTCGCCTGTCGCTGTAATCTTTACTCTGAGAGCTCCTTCCTTGTTGACAGTTCCTCCAATCACTTCATCTCCTTCTGACTTGCTTACAGGCTCTGATTCTCCTGTAATCATTGATTCATCGATAGATGAATCGCCTTCAACTACTTCTCCGTCCGCAGGAATCGAGCTGCCAGGCCTTACCAGAACTATGTCGCCTTCTTCAAGTTCGGAGACCTTTACTTCTTCTGTCTCGTCTCCGTCGACTACTTTCTCCGCTGTATTCGGTACAAGTTTCTTGAGTTCGTCCAGCGCGGAAGAGGCCTGACGTACAGATCTCATCTCTATCCAGTGGCCGAGTAGCATGATGTCGATCAGTGTTACCAGTTCCCAGAAAAAGCTGGAGGTAGTATTGAGGAAAAGCGAGGCCATGCTGTATGTGAAGGCCACTATTATTGCCAGCGAGATTAAGGCCATCATACCCGGCTTTCTGTCCTCTAACTCATCCTTGCCCATTTTCAGGAATGGAAGGCCTCCGTATGCGAAAATTATTACGGAGAAAACCGGTACTGTCAGGTTGCTGCCATAAAATTCGATCGGTGTATAGTTGAAGAGGCCTGAGATAAAAGTCGAAAAGTAAAGTACAGGTATAGAAAGTAGCGTGGATACGAAGAATTTTTTCCTGAACATCATCTCGTGGTGTTTGTGGCTCATGTTCTAGGCCTCCATATTAACTGTCTTTTCTTTATCATTGTTTATTTTGTGGCGTAGCTGAGTCATAGTTGATCTTCCTCCTGCCATTCTCGCATCCTCCTGATCTCTTTTTGCTGTGCTTCAATCATCTGAAGCTGCATCTTTCTAAGCTCTGTGTTCTCTCCTGATCTGTAAAAGTTTTGAGACATCGCAATACCGCCTTCATGGTGCTCTATCATTAGTGCTGCGAACAACTCGTTGAACTCTGTCCCGTTGATATCCCTCAGCTTCTCCATCTCTTCTCGGGAAGCCATACCAGCCATTCTGTGTCCTCTGACAGGCCTTTCATAGCCTAGCTGATTCAGCCATTCCGTCATCTGTCTGTTTTCCTGTGTCTGAGCCTGTGAAATATTTTTCGCAAGTTCCAGTATATTCTCGTTATCAGTCCTGTTCTCAGCAAGTTCTGCCATATCAATCGCCTGGTCGTGATGGATGATCATCATATTCATGAACATCACATCGTTCCGATTGAATCCGCTTTGCCCTCTTTCTTCACTTCCGGCCTGAATAAGCACTCCTGCCAAAAACAGCAAGCCTAGTAGTGCGATAGAGGCCTTCCTAAAATCAAGGTTTTCGATTGAAACCATACGTATCATTATATGATAGGTCTTTTTTAGTCTTTTTCAGGCAAACCAATTTATGAGTTCACAGAAACTTCTAGAACTGTGGCACGAGAAATCGACCTGTCAAATGTTAACAGAGTATACACACTTCTGCTTCTGAAGTCAGGGCCTAGACACGGCTATGGCATTATCAGTGATATTGAAGATATTACCGGGGAGAGGCCTACGACTTCTCACATCTATCCTTTCATTGAGAAGTTGCTGGATAAGGAGATAATTGAAGTAGTGGAGAAGGGTGATAGGGGGAAGAAAATCTACGGTCTGACATCTCACGGTGAGGAAATTATTGAACAGCAGCTGGATTCATTCAGCGAGATAATGTACGCTGCGATAGAGGACCGGATCGAGGAATGCAGCCACTGCAGCTGCAAGATTTACGAAGGAGGATACGAAGAAGATGGAAAAGTTTACTGCTGTGAGCACTGCGCTAGATCCAAGTAGAGGCTTATAGCTAGGTCGCTGTCTCCTCCAGCGCCCTTTCTACATCATCTAAGGACGCGATCTGCTGAAATACTGCATCAGACTCATTTTTCACAGGTGTTATTCTTACAGTTTGGCCTTTAAGCCGTTCGCGGTACTCTCGCTGTACTTCTGTGGCTTGAGGACTTGAAGCCGGGATTGAACCGAGTATCACATCGTATTCCATAGGATTCTCGTGGAACTCCGGATCGAATCTCAGAGTGGTGGAGAAACCTTCTTTATCTGATCGAACCCAGGCATCCAGCTCTGTAGGAATCTTCGCTGCCTGACCTTCTTCTAGATAAGGGATTAGAACCGCAGGATTCACCGCCAGCACATCATTAGTATTAGGCCAGTGATCTTCAATCTCTGTTAGATAATTGCCGTGCATAGTATCCAGAGGCCTGAACTTTGAATCTGCAGTTCGGGTATAGAAATTTCCATCATTGAGTTCCCCGTCATATATACGATCTATAGGATCGGTTTCGCCGTTATTTGCAATCCAGATGTAGTCAGGAATCTGCGATTCTTCTGTCACTTTGTCATTTTAGACTATTAGCTTCAAAAAATTTGGCTCCAAGAAAGACCGTTATCCACAGGATTAGAAATTTTCTACTTGAACTCTCTTATCTCCCTGCTTTCACGCAGGATATCGCCTATGTCCTCCATCCTGTCCAGATCCACTGTCTGTGGCATATACTTATCCGGAGAGGAAGACTGCGTCCTGACATCGACTACCTCCAGTTCCTGAAGAGCGTTAAGACAAGAGGCCGCTACAGGAACAGTCATGGGGAAATTATCAGCTACACGTGAAGAAGTAAATGACACCGATTTTTTCTCAGAGAAGTATCTCAAAGCAGACTTCATCAAGTAAAAATTTCTGGAAAGATAGTCAAAGCTCCTCCCGTTGAAATCCTTCAAGTCCTCGATCTCTCTCCTCAAATCCTTTTCAGCCGAACTCATCTCTACTGCGATAACAACAGTTCGAAAGCCGTAGATAAAAAACATACCGGGAACAGCAAAGGCCTCAACACAGGCCTCTGAAAAACAGTTTCAAGGCCTGAAAAATCGTTTGAGGAGTTTTAACTCCAGAAAATTCTTCCAGAAAATTTCCTGGATTTTTTACAGATAGGATTATATTCTTGATGCTGGAAGAAATAGCTATGGGAAGACGAATCTATTCAGAGGTAGAAACTTTTACAGAGACAACTACTGATTACAGGAAATGTATGTTTCGGATGAAGCAGAAAGATTTCGACTTCCACAACAAAGAAGTGAAAGCTGTAAAGTTCAAGGGCGGAGTAAAGCACGGATTCATCAAATCCATGATCTGTAAAGCCCTTGACGATGCCGGGCATTACTACGTGACGGAGAAAGAGTTCGACAACGGAAGAGAGGCCGACATATACGACGCAAGTATCGACACAGTGATAGAAGTTGAGACAGACTGTTCTCCAGGAGACAGGAAGAAGAAACTGGATGATTTCGGATCAAGCGTCAAAGAAGTATTTATTATAGATCCTAATAACTGGCCAGATGACTATAAAGAGGCCTACGAGAAGGCAAAGGAAGAATTCTGTGTCTAGAGTAATTCTAGAATAAAAAAGAACAGGAAAATGTGTTTTTGGGCCGTTTACTTCATCAGGCCGGCTATAATTGTTGAAGCCACCAGAATTGTGGCTGAAAGCACTGCAAAGTTGCCATCTGGTGTGTATCCTGCCAGCTGTGCTCCTGTGCTGATCACGAATACTGTCACGAAGAAGGACAGAATCGCGAATACAAGCATTACAACTCCAGCTGTGACGTTCTCCACCAGATCGCCGAGTGCTCCTTTTACGCTCATAGTTTCACCTCACGGAACTTTTCGTACTGCAGTAACATAACTTTTTCGAAAAAAGGCCCGGAATTTCGATTCTGTAGAAATAGAAAAATAACGAGGGTGATGGCTACGTTTTCAGGCCTTCATCTCTCAGCTTCTCACTTTCAGGATGCCTGCTGGAGAGGCCGTAACGCGCCATAAGCTCGCTTATTGGATTATCAGGGTTCATCTGCAGTACAGTTATTACCTCTAGAACCCTTGAAAAGTAACGCAGAACTTTCCGCAGTTCCGCAAAAAAGAAAAAAGAGTTATGAGCCCTCCAAGACCTCCATTTCTATATTTTTCAGAGGTGCTGGAAACTCACATTTTACTCACTTGCTTTGACCATTACCTTGATCGCTTCTCTGTTATCCATGGCCTCGTAGCCTTCCGGCACTCCATCGAGATCCACGGTCTTGTTCAGGACTGGTGAAGGATCAAGTGTTCCCTGTAGAACATCTTCCATCAGTTCTTCAAGGTATTCTCTGACTGGCGCTGGCCCTCCTTCCAGAGCGACGTTCTTGTAGAACATTTGCTGGACGAAGTCTCCTGATTCAAGGTGCGGTACTCCTACGTAGCCTATTTTTCCGCCAGGCCTTGCCATCTGTGCTGCCTGCTCAAGTGAGGAGTCGTTTCCGACGCATTCCAGGATGTGGTTCGCTCCTCCGTTCGTTAGTTCCATGACTTTTTCAACTGCTTCTTCTCCTCTTGCTGCGACTGTATCTGTAGCCCCCATTTCTTTCGCGACTTCAAGTCTATCTTCATGATGGCCTACAGCGATTATCCTCTCTGCTCCAAGCCTTTTCGAAGCTGCTACAGCACACAGGCCTACTGCTCCGTCTCCGATGACTACTGCCGTATCACCTGCGCTTACGTCTGCGCATACTGCTGCGTGGTGTCCTGTCCCCATTACATCGGTCAATGGGAGTAGTTTTTCCAGTACTTTTTCGTTATCCTTGTATCTTTCCGGTACCTTGACCAGTGTGCCGTCTGCGTGCTCGATCCTCATCTTCTCGGCCTGGGCACCGCTTTCAAAGAATCCTGCGTTTTTACACGCGGTATGAATCCCTTTCCGGCAGAACTCGCATTCCCCACAGCTCATCGAGAAAGGTGAGATAACTCTGTCTCCTTCTTCCAGAGAGACTACGTCTTCGCCGACTTCTTCCACGATTCCCATCGGTTCGTGGCCGACTACAGAACCTTCTTCCTCGTCCTGATAGCCTCTGTAGAACCAGAGATCCGAACCACAGATACAGGTGTGAGTTATTCTAATTATTACGTCTTCAGGGTTTTCGATTTCAGGATCTTCAACTTCCTCAATCTGGATGTCGCCTTCGCCGTGATAGACTGCTGCTTTCATACACTAAACAGGTATTCAGGAAATTGAAAAACAACGAGGTTACTCCAAAGAAACGGGACTTGTAGTAGACCTGTAATGCCAAAGTCCAAGCTATTTGTGAGGAAGAATTATGAGCCCCATCCGAGATTTGAACCCGGGATCTCGTCCTTACCAAGGACGCGCTCTACCGCTGAGCCAATGGGGCCTGAGTTTCTTCTGTCTGAAGAATTACGATAGTGTGAGGCCTGGCCGGATATTTTTTCCAGGCCTCTGAATTAAAAATTTTTTATCCTGCGAACTGGGAGTTCTTCTTTCTGAGGTCGCTGTATCCGCATTTTCTGCAGCTTGTCTTCTCTGGATTGTCTGTCTTGTTCTTTGCGTTGCAGCGTCTGCAGATGTATACGTTTTCGAATACTCTTTGTTCAGCTTCCTCAAATCTCTGTGCCATAAGTTTTGTACACCTCTATAGGTCTAAACTCGAGGCCTAGTTTTAAATAAGAAATTTATCTGTCGTAGTTAGAATTTGGCAGATAAATATCGAATGATGGTGGTTTCAGGCCTGGCAGTATCTCGATGTCATGGCCGCTGGTATCTTTCCTGTCTCTCGAGTTGAATCCTTCAGGTACTGCACCCGGCTTTCTTGCTCCGAACACGTTGCCGTCTTTATCTACTACTTCATCTCCTCCGAGCTTGTCATATCTTACAAAGATTCTGGTAGGGCCTCCATCCTTGCTTACGTTGAACTCTCCTATTGTTTTAACGATTTTTGTAGGTGAAAGGAGGCCTTCGGCTTCAAGAGCGTTACATAGCTCTCCAACGATTTTTTCTGTAGTTTTCCTATTTTGATTTACATTATCGCTTGGCGAGTCATCTTGTTTTGGATATATGGTGGCAAGTTTTACAGCTGTCTCCTTTCCCTTGTTCTTCAGGCTTTCAGCGTTTCTTCCAAACTTGTTTTCACTTTCCATACCCTTAAGAACAGGCATAACTGCTTCTGCCACACGCAGAACTTCGTCCTCGTTTTCTGGATTGACAGCTACGTGAATCTTCCATCCCTGTGAAGCTGTTTTCCCGCTGTGCACCATCCAGTTGAACCTTTTACCGCCGCTTTTGTGGACCCAGGCCCAGCGCCCCTTCCAGATGTCTGCACTGTTTTTACTCCAGTCAGGCTCAGTAGTAGGATCTTTAGCCACTAACTGCCATGGCTCTGAAAGACTTGAACCTGTATCATCTGAACCATCTGAAGAATCATCAGAGGCCTCCGGAGCGTATTTTTTACTCAGAATGTTGCTGACTCTCTCCGCACGTTTATGGAGTTCTGTTTCAATTTCATCTTTTTCCAGACCGTGCTCATCCAAAATATCAGTTAAAATGGATTCAAGCTGCTGAACTTTCTTCCCTTTCCTGTCAAGCTCTTCTATCTTCCTCCCGAGCTCGTTAATCTGTTTCTCCTCCTTTCCTGCGATTTTTCCGAGGCCTGAGTCCTGAAGGCGTGAGGCGATACTTTCCAGCTCTCTGTCCTCTTCGGAGGCCTTGGATACATCCCGCTCAAGTTTATTTCTCAGATCTGATAGTCTTCTGGCATTCCGGATGGAGGCCTCCAGCTGTTTCCCTATCTCCTGCTTTCTGGCGTTCTGTATCTCGGTGAGATAATCTTTCAGGACATCGGCAGAGCTATCAGTTAAAGAGATTTTAAGACCGTCTATACCGAAATCCACTGAGTCTGGATCTACTTCAAGGCCTTGCTTACTGATTATTACTCTTGCAAGTGAGAATCTTTCAGAGGCCTCTAAATCACGTTTAGTCGAAGTTATATCGCTTGCCAGGGCCTCCACTGCATCGCTGTAAGAAGTCATTTATCCTCCACCACTGAACTCTGTTGGTTCTGGAAGTTTTTCGAAGCTGTATCCTGATGCTATGTTGCTCCATTCCTCGTCAAGTTCTTCACGCCATTCGCTGAACTCTCCGGAACTTTTTCTGTCGAAAGTGTTCAGTTCCGGATCTCTGGAGTTGCCTTTAAGCAGTACTTTTTTCGGAGTTACAAGCATTCCTATGTATCCTTCTCCCTGTTCCTTGAAATTTTCTATATCGCCTTCCGACCAGCTTTCAGCGTATTTTGGACCGTAACGATGTATTGTGCCAACCGAGTGCGTATGGAATTCTACAAGTCTGTACTTGGCATAATTTTCTATCAGTTGGTTGGCTGCTCTCAGTCGGGCCTCATCCGGGGAAACTGACTGCTCATCCCCTACACCGGTCTTCAGAGTTTTCAGTACTGTCCAGTCTTTCCCTTCTTTCCTGCATATAAGGAGGCCTGTGATCTCCTCATTGTATGTATTAGCTGCGTGACGCAGATTCTGGAGGAACTCTTTATCGATGAATATCTTTGTGTTTCCGCTTTTTCTTTCAGAGGCCTCTCCTGCATTTTCAAGTACAACGCCTATGACGTTCTTTCGATGCTTCAGTGATTCCACTATTCTGTGGCTTTCAGCGTAGCTTTCAAGATTTTCGTATTCGCTGAGCAATGTCTCAAGTTTTTCCTGCCTTTCCATAAGGCCTGAAAGCCTGTTCCCCATCTCCTGCATCTGCTCTCCCTCATAATCGACTTCTGCAAGAAGATGTGCATCTTTTAATCGCCTTGCGATATTTTCAAGTTCTTTTCCTTCTCCTACAGCTTTCTCAAGCTCTGATACAAGCTGATCAGAAAGTGAGAAAAGCATGCTGTACTCGTTTTTCTTGTTTGGTGATGTATGCGTTGAATCCAGTTTTTTCGCCCATTCCAGATTCTCGTCTATGGCCTGACTGTACTGCTGCAGAAGAGTTCTCCCGTCGTCGCTCAGATGTATCGTGCAGGCCTCGCAGATATTTTCCACTTCATCGATATCGGAGTTATTTGAAAGCAGAAGGCCTAGAGCTTCTTCTCTGTCTCTTCCGTCGGGGACTTCCAGGCGTTCACTCAGTACGGCTTTGAACTGGCTGTAGTAGTTCTCACTCATCACTCTCCCCCAGTAGATTGATTATACGTCTTATCCTGTCTATGTCTTCTTCCAGTTCATCTATTTCCTCGTCCATCAGCTCATTGATCTCGTCTTCAGCATCTGATAGAATTCTTATAACTTGTTCAAGTTCTCTGGCAGTTGTCTCGGCTTCTTCATCGGCCTCTTCTTCCTCGCCTTCATCTATTTCATCTTCTTCACGGGCCTCTTCTTCCTCGATCTGCTCTTCTTCGGTTTCTGCCCTGTCCAGTGCTTCTTTAGTGGCCTCTATACCTTCCACCATCTGTCCGACACCGCTTGAAGTGGCCTTAACTGATGCTCCGGTAATGTAAGCTGATCCTGCTATAGTTCCTCCGACTCCTCCGATAAGTATGAACAGTGTTCCTGCAAGGATCATGAATGTGAATGCGAGAAGAATCATTGACTGCCAGCCTCTTATCAGGCCTGTGAATCCTGCTGATCCAACTACGGTAAGCGTTATCAGTAGTGTAAGTACCGCAAGTACGTTTCTGCTATCATCGTCTGTAAGGCCTACAGCATCCTGGAACGGCGTGTCCATGTTGCTGTCTTCGAGGTTCTTATCGAGGTACTGGAGCGCTATCTTGAAGATTACGTATGCGGATACCCACATAACGGAGAATGTTGCGAGTATGCCAAGCACGTGGTATGGTTCCGAGACTCTTATTCCGAATACCTGTGATAGAAGTTCTGGAAGAGATGCAGATCCATACCCGTAGTATCCTCCGTTAGTTATCTGTGCAGATGTGGATGGTATGAAGGCTGTAAACAGTAAAACCAGTTTTCTCCAGCGCCCCATGCCGTAAAATTATCGGTTCGTGGTTATAAGAGTTTACAAGAAAACGGCGTTTTCAATCAAAAAAGAAGAATAAGAAGGGAGAAGTCAGGATGGCTCAGGGCATCCTGGCCATGCTTTCTATCTCTTCCCTGAACTCCTCGACAGCATCGTATTCTTCGCCAGTAGCATCTTCTACGTGAGACTGGACTCTCTCCGTCAGCGAATGGATGCCATAATCGTCCTCTGCAGTGATATCATCAAGGCCAAGGTGATCGTACAGACCTACAACTTCATCAAGACGTGTACCAACACGTACATCTTCCTCATCAAGCCTGTCTGTTATTGCTTCAGCTGCCTGTGCGTAATCCGTTACTGCATCCTCCAGGTAGTCGATTCTTGTCAAAGCACGCTTTGCAACTGCATTGGCTGCTCTGCTGATATCCTGTACTACGCCCTGCTGGTCCTGTGAAAGCTCCGGTGAGCCTGGAAGTGTTTCTGGAACAGATTTAGCTTCATAAACGTCGCGCATGTTCCCAAGGCTGGATAGTGTGATGAAAAGATCCTCTATGCTCTCTGCCTGATCCTCAACATACTCTATCACATCGGTAGAGAACTCAACATGAACCTCTTCAAGTTCATCCATCCTGTCCGTTCTCTCTGAGACAAGATCCTGTTTCTCATCCTTGAGTGTAGAACGCTGTTCCTGAGCATCAGATCTAACTTCCTGTTTCTCCTCTTCAAGCTCTTCACGGCGCTCCTCATACTCGGATTCAGCCTCTTCCACAGTAGTTCTGAAGCTTCCCGAGATATCATCCCATTCCTGCTGCCACATATCATTCGTCTCATCGTAGGACGACTCATCAAGATCAGAAGTGGACATGCCAGAAACCTGAGACTTCAGATCTCCAACTTCTTCCTCCTTCTCCCGTTCAGCCTGCTCAATACGCTCATCTCTTCTTTCCTCAGCCTGCTCAATCTCCTGCTCAATCTCATCAACACGCTCCCGCTCCCTGTCGGAAACATTGCTTATCAGGCCTGTAAACTGCTGGACCTGTGATGAGAGAGTATCAACAGCAGCAGAGTTGGACTGGAGATATTCCATCAAGCTCTGATCCTCATCAGCAAACTCGATGCGCTCTCCATCCTCCTCAAGATACTTTAAATCAACCAGCTCCCACTCATCATCTACTTCTGCAAGACCTGTCTCACGGGCATCCGCAAGGAACCTGTTAACAGGCTGATTCTCATCACCAGCTCTGCTTTCAAGCCTGCTCTTCAGATCACGGAACTGTATTTCTCTCTGTCTCTGTTTCCCAAGCGCATTGCCGTACTCCGACTCAGCACTCTGGGCCTCTCTAGCAAGTTCATCTTCATCAAGAACATTTGCATTAGCATGAGTTCCAGCACGTCTGTTCGCAGGATTTCCATTAACCTCAGCCTCTCTCCCTTCAAGTTCAAAACCAAATTCTTCCTCTACAGTCTCCTCTCCATTATCATCCATATTGTAATCACCAGGGTATAGTAAAGCACGTGAGAATTATATACTTAATCCTGGCCTTAGATTTGAACAGAATCATTTAAGACCACTGAGAAAAATTATGATCGCTGCTAGGACGTCTTCATTAACTCTCAAACGTGTAAAAAACTTCTTCAATTCTCTCTCTTTCAATATTCCTGAAAACGTCTCCTGTTGCCGGGCAGAAGCACACGCCAATACTCTCCGTGTCAACGAACACACAAGGAAAAACACCGCCGCCTACACGATAAAAACCGAGGCTGACAAACGCATCATCAATGAAATCCCTGACAGGCCTCCATGCACCAACTTTGGAGCTGTTAAGCTCATCTACAAGCCTGTGATCATATATAGGCCTGAAGTTATGGATAAGGAATCCAAGATAAACCGCATTCACAAGATCAGAATCAAAACGCAGAGAATCAAACGCTTCGGACAGCAAAATATTCTTCCTGTCCCTATCAGGAATTTTTGAAGAATTTATATCGCTATTTATGGACTCGAAGACATTAACAAGCTCTTCACCAACCTTGCTTTTCCTGCTTATGTCTCTGGACTTGATAAAATTCCTTATGTCTCCTTCAAATCTTTTGATAAGGCCTCTGGATTTCTTATCAAATTCAAAAGCTTTTTTGCCAGTATGGCTTCCTGCCGACATACCGATATCTACTTTCAAAGTTGTATTGCTTTTTCCGGAAGGAAAAATAGTTAGTCCAGGCCTTATCGAAGCTTCAGCTTCTGCTTCGCTGTCAAAACTTACAAATTTGGCTGTACTGATGCCAGTACTGCTTGAGTCGATGATCTGTTCTGTCAGTATTTTTCTTACATCTATTGCGTTTCTTAGGGCGTCAAGGCCTCCTATATGGGATTCAAGCTCCTTGATGTGCTCCTCTAAATCTTTCAGTCTTTCGTCCATATCTCTTATGCGCTCAAGTTCTTTCTTCAGCTCCTTCAGTTGATTTATCTCGTACTCGTATTCTTCTGCAATTTTTCTCCTGTTTCTGGATGACTCCAGATGATCTATTAGCTCTTGAAGATCTTTTTCCTCATCCACAGCATGGCCTATCTCGGCCTCAAGGCCTTCGATTAAATCCTGTAACTCGCTGTAAATCCTGTTGTTGGCCTCCAAGTCAGATACCTGATTTTTCAATCTTTCAAGTTCATTCAGGTACTGCTCCAGCAAGTCCAGTTCCTCTTCCGTGACCGGCAAAGCTCCTGCAGAATTTATTATATCTCTGAAACGTGCTTCAGCTTCACCTGAGGCCTCGTTAAGTGAAAGAAGCTCTTCCAGTTCATCCCTACTTATTTCAAGTCTCTCTACTACATTCCTGAGATTTTCGAATCCTTCATGTCCCTCCTGTACTCCAAGAGCTCTCAGTAACTCTTTCAAGGCCTGCAAATCATTTTTCAGATTTTCAAGCTCTGTGCTGATACTTCCCTCTATCCTGTTCTCTATATCCTCGATCAACTGTATGACTCTTTCAAGCCTGTTAGCTATATCCTCTAACTCTCTTTCTACTTCACTCGCTCCACGACTGCCTGTATCTGTTGAACTGTCAGTATCGCCTTCCTCTTTTCTTCGTGCATCATCCTCTTCCCTGTCGATGCTTTCCTCAAGTTCCTCGACTTCATCCTCTTCCCCTCTTATCTTCTCAACCTCTTCTGAGGCCTCTTTCACTCCTCTGGCAACTGATTTAGCGGATTTACCGAGTAGATATCCGCCGCCTCCCAGTATAAAGCCTGTGCCTCCTATAAGTACGAACATCAGGCCTGCTATAATCATGAACGTGAATGCGAGAAGGATCATTGACTGCCAGCCTCTTATCAGGCCGTAAAACGCTCCTGTGCCGATGACGCTGAGAGTTACAAGTAGAGTGAGTACCGCCAGAATATTCCTGTCCTCGCTCCTGGCAATTCCAAATGCGTCAGCAAATCCGTTGCGTCCGTCAAGGCCTTCATCCAGCTTCCCTATAGCTATCTTGAAGATTAAATACGCGGACAGCCACATCAGGCCGAAAGTAGCAAGCAGTCCTATCAGTTCTGTAGGATTTCCGATGTTGATCCCCAGTAGTTCTGATAGAAGAGCAGGTATAGACGCTGTGCTTCCGAAGCCTCCTCCGGTTATCTGCGCAGAGGCCTCAGACAAAAGAAGCGAAAACACAAGTACTAGCTGGGAAAGCCTCTTCATAAGGCCTAATTTGTCTTTTACAAAATATAAAGATGGAAGAACACCTCAAAAATTCATCTCCCACGTTCAGCCCACGCACAGTTTAAAAATATGGCAGCTACAATTTCTGTCTGTGGTTCACAAATGAAAGGTGAATACGATCATCTCTCCAGAAGGAGAGAAAGCGGAAGAAAAGTTACAGAATAGTTCTCAAAATCTTCTAGATAGTTCAAGCGATTCCTGCAGCTCTTCACCAATCAAAGGTGAAGGCGTTCACGGAAAGCTTCTCAACAACTCTTGACTCAAAAGGCCGTGTAACTTTACCTGCCAGTGTCAGAAGGAAGCTAGGCCTCGAGAAAGGAGACAAAGTGAAGATCTCCGCAAAAAATCCCCGCATCCGGAGTAGAGAGGCCTCATGTATTGAGGAGGCTCTGAGCTTTCTGCAGGAATTTGATTCCGTGGAAACTTTCTCCTTCAACGGGGAAAGAGTTGAGGTGGTTCTAAGTGGATAGCCTCGAGTTCACGGATCTAAGTTACGAACCCGGTGAGTACTCTCTAAGCGACGAAAAGATGGAATCAGCTGTGATAGGTATGTACCAGAGAGTGTTCAATAACTCTCCTTACGGGGAGAACTTTGACTACGAACTGGCTGAAGATATTGTCCAGGGAATCCGGGGAAAGGATACGGAAGGCCTTCTTGCTGTTCAGGACGGTATGCCTGTCGGATTTGCATGGGGAGAAGTTCTGGAGCCGGGGGATAGGGAAATTTTTCCGGATGAAATCCCTGGAGAATTCTTCGATGGAAGTAGTTACTACTTCGCTGAGCTCGGTGTACTACCGGATTACCGTGATCAGGGCCTCGGTAAAGAGCTAAAGAGGCGGGAGCTGGAGAAAGTTAAAAACCGTGAAGATATCGATAAAGGCCTGATGCGGACATCTGTGGAGGAGAACGATAAGAAGCTGGGTCTTGACAGCGATCTGGGATTCGAGGCCTTGGAGCCTGATGGAGAACCTGTAACAGAGGAGGTTGAATCCGTGGGAGTTGAAGGAAGTGATCTCCGTGGCTACTTCTGGAGGCCTGTATGAAGCTTTCTGGAAGTTTTCTCTCTTTTTTCTTTACTTATTTAGTATTGGAGGCCTCTCCTATCTTCATGAGAAATGGTGAAATCAGATGAGCGTGAATCTTGAAAGTCTGAAAGGGACGTACGACAGGTATCCTGGTGAATGGGCGTCTTGGAGGAAACTGATAGATGTTGTTGATGAAACAGCTGGAGAGTTCGGATTCCGGCAGTTGAATCCTCCGACGATCGAGAGACAGGAGTTATGGACGGAAAAAGAGGAGGACTCTGTTACAGACGAGATGTATGCCTTCACGGATAAAGGCGGTAACGAGATAACACTTATTCCTGAGCAGACTCCTACAAGAGCTAGATTGATTCAGAAGAGAAAAGATCTGAAAAAGCCTGTGAAATGGTACGACACCTCCAAGAGATGGCGTTACGAAGACGTCACACGCGGAAGAGACAGAGAATTTTTGCAGGGAGACTTCGATATCTTCGGAATACAGTCAGTCGAGGCCGATGCCGAGATAATCACAGCAGCAGCCATCATCTACAGAAAACTGAGCAAGGAGACTGAAACAGATCTTACTGATCGCATCGTATTCAAGATCAGTGACAGGCAGATAGTTGAAGGATTCCTCGAACTAAACGACATCCCTGAAGTTGAGGAAGTCATGAAAGTCATTGATGATGAGGAGAAGATGAAAAGAGAAGAGTTCATCGAGGAACTTGAAGAACTGGGCCTGAAACAGGAGGAAATCAGGAAAGTAGACGATCTTATGAATGTCTCCGGTGCTGATAACGAGCAGCAGCTGGAGGAACTGGAAAAAATCGCTCCAGAACAGCTACAGGGCCGTATAGACAGGATGCGTTCCCTTGTAGAAGCCCTGGATGCCTACGGAGTCTCAGACATGATAGAAATCGACCTATCTATCGTCAGAGGCCTGGCATACTACACAGGCCTTGTGTTCGAGGCCTTTGACTCTGAAGGCGAGCTTCGTGCTTTATTCGGAGGTGGAAGATACGACGAGCTTGTGGGCGAGTTCGGAGATCAGGATGTTCCTGCTGTAGGGTTCGCATTCGGATACTCCACGACTATCGAACTCCTGAAGAAGGAAGACGAGTGGCCTCTGAAGGAGATCGAGACGGATGTCTACGTTCTCTCAGTCAGCGACAGCGTGAGAGACATCGCTCTTGATTATGCAACAAAATTAAGGAGTGAAGGCCTATCCGTGGAAACAGATCTTGCCGGAAGAGGATTCGGAACACAGCTGGGATACGCTGACGACATGAACGCGGAAAGGGTGCTGATCATCGGTGAGAGAGATCTGGAAAACGATGAAGTCACGATGAAGCACATGGATTCTGGCGAAGAGGAGACACTGGATAGAGATGAAGTAATAGAGCATCTGAAATCAGAAGAATTTATCTGAAGAACTCTTTCCAGGAAAAATTCTTCTTTACATTTACTTTCTGGAGAATTCTCCGAGACTTTTCTGCATCTGTTCCTCTTCCGTGAAAAAGTTGTACTCTCTTGCTATCCAGCGAGTCAGAAGATTTACAACGGCCTCTATCTCACTCTCGGAAAGCTTTCTTCCCGCAGGAATTCTATGCGCTCGGGAGAGCTCTCTGCGTGAAGAACAGCGGCAGGCATGCATCGCCTTGTATATAGGATTACCGGCCTTCGGCGTCTGAACGCCATCATTATCCGGCTGTTCCTCCAGCTTGTTCCTGACTATTTTCCGGGCCTGATCCTTTATCTCCTGGATGCCCTGTTCCTGTACAAGCCTGTAATCTGTATCGTTCAGCCTGGGCATCTCCTTTGTACGTCCCGGGAGTTTGAGCTTTCTCATGAAGAACTATGACTTTTCAATTCTTTAATAAATAGAAAAATTTCAGGAAATATGAGGCCTTCAGGACTGTCTTATATCAGTTTCAATATCCTCAGCAGTCTCTAACTCGTCTTCAAGCACCTCTGCCTCCTCAGCATCCGTCGTAATCTTGTTCTCGATCTTCGACATCATCTCATCATGAGAGAAATTCTCGCCTTTGAGAACTTTCTCTGCGGCCTCTACAATCTGCTCCAGTCTCTGAATCTCCTCATCAGTCTTTGAGACGGCATCCTGTATAACCTCCAGAAGCCTCTGATGCTCCTCTACGAGCGGCTTCGAGGCCTGTAGCTTTCCTTCATGATCCCTGAGTTTCTCCAGTTCAGAACGGATACTTTTCTCCCGTGGTTCAACATCGTCCTCGATGTATATCTCTATACTTCCGACCCTGTCCTCCACAACATTTTCAGACAGGCCCTGCTTCAAGGCCCTGAAAAGATTCATCTCAGCTTCAAGAGCATCTTCAATAGCGTTCTGAAGCGACTCCAGATCAGAGATTATCTGCGACTCCTCAAACTCGATTTCCTCTTCCGGAGAATCAGGACCATCATCTTCACCACTGCTGAAAGGATTCAGTATACTCATACACAGAAATTAGTGCTCTTGGTTTATCAAATCTGCGTGAAAAAAGCTGTCATTCGCAGACTTCTATCCTGATAGGCCTGTGATCTGAAAAAGTCTCTTCAAGCCGTGTAACTTCTACATCAAGTCCTGGAGAGCTGAAGGCCATATCAAGTTTTTTCTTGCGTTAATCGATACTATTTTCACGTGTAACAAACTTTTACACCCGACACGATAAATACAATTTGGATTAAAAATCTTCTTGCATCAATTTTCTCCATGCCTTACAAAATCGGATTAGTAGGAAAGCCTTCTGTAGGAAAATCCACATTCTTCAATGCAGCGACGATGAACTCTGTCGATGAAGGAAACTATCCCTTCACAACTATCGATCCAAGTGTGGGAGAGGCCTACGTACGTGTAGACTGTGCAGCACCGGACTTCGACGAAGAATGCGATCCACGAGTAGGATTCTGCCACGACGGCATCAGGCATGTCCCCGTCAAACTTGTCGATGTAGCAGGATTGATTCCAGGAGCTCACGAAGGTAAAGGCCTTGGCAACAAGTTCCTGACAGATCTTAACGAGGCCGATGTACTGATTCACATCGTGGATTTTTCCGGTGAGACAGATATCGAGGGAGAGCCGACGGAAGGTCACGATCCACGGGAAGATATCGATTTCCTGGAAGAGGAGCTTGACATGTGGTACCTGGAGATCCTGGAGAAAGGGATCGAGAGATACGAGTCAAAGATGAATCAGCAGGACGTGAAGCTTGAGGAAGAGTTAGCGGAGCAGATGTCTGCCTTCAAGACTAACAAGAACGAGATCAAACAGTTAATTTTACAGGAAGGCCTTGAACTTGATCCTGATACCTGGGATGAGGAAGACAGAAAACAGCTTGCACGGACGATCCGTAAAGAGACCAAGCCGATGATCGTCGCAGCGAATAAAATGGATACAGAAAAGGCCCAGGAAAACTTTGAGGAGATCACTTCTGATCCGGAGTACGAGCATCTTGACTTTGTACCGGCCTCTGCTCACGCTGAGAAGGCCCTGAAGAATGCTGCAGAACAGGACGTCGTTGATTACTATCCGGGAGATGAAGATTTCGAAATTTTAACGGATGACTTGCCTGAGGAGAAAAGTAAAGGCCTTGAACAGATCAGAGAGTTTATGGATAAGTACGGCGGTACAGGCGTACAAAAGGCCTTGGAAGACGCACTGTTCGAGGAATTAGGAGTTATGGCTGTCTTCCCTGGAGGTGCTGACGGACTGGGCGACGAACACGGCAATATCTTGCCAGACTGCTTCCTTGTTCCAGAAGGTGCGACTGCTGAAGACTTCGCGTATACTATCCACAGTGATCTTGGGGAAGGATTCATTCATGCTATTGATTGCCGTGAGAATCGTCAGATAGGCGCCGATCACGAGCTTGAGCATACTGATGTCATCGAGATTGTGTCTTCTAACTAGAAAAATTATTTAGAGGCCTGTAAAATTTCAGGCCTGTTTCTTGCTTAATCTTAGTAATAGAGCTGTCGGGAGTCCCAGGAAAATTGCTGTTACAAACGTTATGGTAGTCCAGAACTCTTCTCCAAGCGGGTACGATGTCAGAGGCCCGGCTACAACCAGTGCAACTCCTACCACACCGTATAGATCAAGGAGTGATTTGTATCTTTTTGCTCCGCCGACAAACAGGCCTGCAGAGATCATAAGCACGCCGTAGAGAACGGTTATAAGCTGATCCATCATAGGGAAAGTTATATCGATGGGAAGCATTCCGAAAGTGACTGGCGCGGTTACAAACACAAGTCCAAGTATGACTGCGGAGACAGATCTCTCACTCATGCAACAGTTTAACGTGAAAGAAGTTGAAAAACACTTTGGAGCCGGACAAATCTTTTTAGCAAATAAAACAGAAAGAAACTGCAGAAGAAGATATGGAACCTGTAAATCCTGAACTAGTGCCACGGAAAGGCCTCAAGAAAGAGGAGATGAAGAATCTACAGAGAAATATAGCGGAGAAAGCAGTATTCCAGGACAGATTCAAGTTCAGTGCAGAAAGGCCTGAAGAGCTGACAGTGGCCGGAGTAGATCAGGCCTTTACCGACGATAAATCCGTCAGCGCAGCCGTTGTCATGGAGGACGGCGAAGTAATCGAAGAGGCCTCCGCAGCCGCTGAACTCGATATACCGTACATCCCCGGACTTCTGGCATTCAGGGAAGGCGAGTCGATAGTCAAGGCCCTGGGAAATCTTGATGCGGAACCTGATATTCTTTTTCTGGATGGAAGCGGGCGTATACACTTCCGAGAGGCCGGTATTGCCACGCACATAGGAGTGATATTTGATGAACCTTCTATAGGGATCGCAAAGAATCTTCTCTGCGGTGAAACCAGCTGGAACGGCGGAAAACTTGAGCAGGGTCGTAAAATACCGGTCACAGCCAGTGAAAAAGTTGAAAACACAGAGAACGGGGAAATAATCGGGTACACATTCCAGTCAAAGCAGTACACCGGCGACAGAAAAATCAATCCGCTTTACGTAAGTCCCGGCCACAGAATCAGCGCTGGCTCATCAGTGAAGATTGTGGAAGAGTTCTGCCAGAACTACAAACTTCCTGAACCTACCAGACTTGCGGATAAACGTGTAAGTGAACTCAAAGACGAATACCGGTAGAGGCCTTAAACTACATCAATTAAAAATTTGTGTGTCTATCTCTGTATACACAGAGGGCTCTTAGTTCAGCTTGGCGGAACGCTTCCTTGGCAGGGAAGAGGCCTCGGGTTCAAATCCCGAAGAGTCCATACACATAGACACCATATAGATTAATTTTTCCAGCTTCTGACTTCTTGCGGCTTCAGATCTATTTTACCGGCTGTAACTGTAAAGCCCTATCAATAGGCCTGCTGTGTTTATTATGAGTATGTGTGGAAGTAGTTCTGGAGTGTAAGCTACTGAAAGATAAAGCTGCGGTATCAGGATTACACCGATTCCCAGCATGTACTTGATGAATGCATCAGCGTGGAAAAGTTTTTCATTGGGCTTCAGGCCTGTAATATGTGATGCAACAGCCATGTTGTATACTGTCATGGACGCTGTTGTAAACACGCCTAGCAGTAGATGCCCGGAGTAGAAAATACCTGAGATAAGTACTGCAGAAACTGAAACAGGAACTGCTACAGCAGTGTAGGC